>CBETBW010000003.1:0-191845 GCA_965534715.1 uncultured Parasphingorhabdus sp. | reverse complement strand
TAAAAGAGGCGGTTAATCCCTGAACCACTCTTTTGCGAACGGATCGTCAGCCATCCCCCTCTCCCCCAAATTGGCTGGCGGTTCGTTCCTTTTTGCGTATCCTGTGATAGGCTGTTTCGATGACGAACAAGATTCACATATTGCTGGTCGATGACGAAGCTTCGCTACGCGAGCCTTTGGCGGAATATCTGATCAAGCAGGGATATAAGGTGCAGCAAGCCAGCGATGCCAGCGTCGCGAGGTCGCTGCTCAATGCCTATGATTTTGACATATTGCTGCTCGACATCATGATGCCGGGTGAAGATGGCCTCAGCCTGTGCCGCTTTGTTACCGACAAGACCGATATTCCGGTGATTTTCATCAGCGCCAAGACAGAAGAGACCGAACGGATCATCGGGCTGGAACTCGGTGCTGACGATTATATCACCAAGCCTTTCAGCCCACGGGAACTGGTTGCAAGGATCAAGGTGATTTTGCGGCGCGCAGAAAAGGGCGGCGCAAGGCAAATTGGTACGACCGGAGGCGCCTATCAATTCTCGGGCTGGACACTCAAATGCGACAAGCGCAGCTTGGTCGATGCAGAAGGCGTGAATGTTTCGCTGTCCACCGGCGAATATCAGATGCTCCTGGCGCTCGTTTCGCGCGCTGGACAAGTGCTAAATCGGGACCAGTTGCTGGACATTACGCAAGGCCGTGAAGCTCATGCTTTCGACCGCGCTGTTGACAACCAGATCAGCCGGCTGCGGCGCAAGATTGAAACCGATCCCAAAAATCCCGAAATTATAAAGACAGTATGGGGCGGCGGATATGTGCTTGCGGGTGAGGTAACGTCGCTGTGAAGCGTCTGTGGCCCAGAAGTCTGGTCGGGCAGCTCCTGCTTGTCGTCGCGTTCATCCTGTTGCTGGCGCAGGGCATCAACAGTTTTCTGCTCTATCGTGGAGCGCAAACGCAAGATCTGGTCGAGGCTTCTACTTCCGCTGTGACCGGCATTGCATTCGGACTGGAGCGGCAAACTGGTGATCGTCCAGTAATCCGAAGAGGAATGATGCATCACCGGCGCTGGGGACAGCTGAAATATGGTTCCGAGAGCGCGGTTACGGAAGAGATGAACCGTCTGCCGGCGCTTGAAACGCGCGCAGGTCAAGCATTTGCCAATATGGGCATCGGGTTTTCCGACATTCGTGCGACATCCGTCAAACAACTGCCAACCGACATGACCGGCCACGTGATCGGATCAAATCGAGGCCAGTGGCGCAACAATCCAATCAACCGATCCATGGGGGGCAGGCCGCCGCCGGTAAAACCCAAGGGTTTTGTGATTATTTCGGCCCAACAGGCCGATGGCCAATGGGTCAGTATCGCCTCTGCCGTTCGTGGGCGCACACCTCTATTGGTCCGAACCTTGCTGTTCCAGACGGTCACTATCTATCTTCTGATGTTGATACCGCTGATCCTTCTGGGGCGCTATATTTCGAGACCGTTGAAGTCGCTCACTGCAAAAGCGCATTCCTTTCAGCCGGGAGAAACCGGGACTCTGCCAGAGCAGGGGCCTCCAGACACACGGGAATTGATTCGCGCCTTCAACGACATGAGTGGCCGCGTCACCAATATGCTCGACGAAAAAGACGTCATGCTCGGAGCTATTGGCCATGACCTGCGGACGCCGCTGGCGGCGCTGCGTGTTCGCGTCGAAAATGTCGAAGACGACGTCGAACGCGAAAGGATGATCGCCGGCATCGAAGATATGGACCATATGCTCGACGATATACTGTCTCTGGCCAGGCTGGGTCGCTCCACAGAGCCATCGGACCCGGTCGATATCCGCTCGCTGATTGAAACAATCGTCGATGAGTTCACTGATCTGGGCCATGCTGTCCGCTATCAACGTGGCGAGAAGCAAATCGCGACCATCCGGGAGACACTGGTCCGCCGCGCGTTGCGGAACCTGATCGGAAATGCGATTCTGTACGGAAAATCTGCGGATATATCTGTGGAAAAGTTTGGCGATAAGCTGATGATAAATGTGGATGACGATGGTCCGGGAATCCCTGAGGAAAAAATCGATGCGATGTTCGAGCCGTTCTTGCGGGGCGAAGCATCGCGCAATCGTGCAACCGGTGGGTCCGGACTGGGCCTGACGCTCGCGCGCGCCATTGCCCGGGATCATGGCGGTGATATCATCCTTGAGAATCGCGGAAAGGGCGGTTTGAGAGCCACGCTGTCCTTGCCGGTCTGATCGTTATTCTTCTCGATCGCCGTACGGTAAAATGACCCGTTCGCTAGTTTCCGGAGTTATTCGGTAATTGCATAGGCTCAGGACCGCTAATGCCATCGGCGGCCAATTCGGCGTCAATATCCTCTTCCAGCGCCTTGACCGCTTCATCAGCGGCTTTTTCGAGAGATTGCGCGTCTTCCTGGATCTGCTTCTCCATTTCCGCGATCGCCTCTTCCCCCTGTTCCTCGATCGGGGTTTCAGAACAGGCCGCGAGCACTAGCACGGCCGGCACAAGGACGTTGCCTATCTTCATTTTTTTACCGGCATGGTGAAGTCCGCATCGCTGTTGGCGATGATCGAAAGCACCGTGCTCCAGGCCGCGACATTCTGTCGCAATTGTTTCGGGTCGATCTTGTCCAGCGTGTCGTCCGGCGTGTGGTGCAGATCGAAATAGCGGCTTCCGTCCTGCTGCAGATCGATGATCGCGAGATTGCTGTCGGCGATCATCGGTCCAATATCCGCGCCGCCGCCGGCCTGGCCAGCAGAGCGACCAACGCCGAGATTTAACAGGCTGGCTGCGATCTCGTCCGCGACAGGCCTGGCGGTGTCGGGCAAGGTAAATTCGACCCGCCAGATATTGTCGGCGCCAAAGTCGGACTCCATCGCGATCGCATGGCTTTTGTCGCGATGGGCGTCACGATAGGCTTTGCCGCCCCAAAGGCCGACTTCCTCTGCGCCCGCCCATAACAATCTTATCGTCCGCAGGGGCTGGCCGTGATCCTGGATATTTTTTGCCGCTGCGGTGATGATCCCGCATCCCGCCGCGTCATCAAAGGCCCCGGTCGCCAGATCCCAGCTGTCGAGATGGCAGGCAATCAGGATCATTGGCAGGGCAGGGTCACGGCCAACGACTTCGGCGATGACATTGCCCGATTCCTGCTGGCCGATATTCTTGGGCGTCAGCAACAGTTTCATCGTTACCGGCTTGCCCGATTTGCGCGCCAGTTTGACCATCCGCTCCAGATTGTCCGCGTCGGGGAGCGACAAGGCGCCCGCCGGAATCGGTTTGACGCCTTCGCCAAAACCGGTGCTGCCAGTGTGGGGATTGCGGTGATAATCGGTGCCGATCGATTTGATAACATAAGCCACCGCGCCATTCTGGGAGGCGATAGAGGGGCCAACCCAGCGGACCGGACCGAAGGCGCTATAGCTGGAGCCATCCTGGGTCCGGTGCATATTATGCGTCACAAAGGCGATCTTGCCGTTCAAACTGCCATCGGGAACGGCCTTCATCGCGTCGAGAGAATCGAAATAGGCTACTTCTGCCGTGATCCCCTTGGCTCCCGTGCTTGCGCTATTGCCCAAAGCGGTTACGTGGAGCTTCTGCGGATAGGGCGCGACAACCGCCGCTGTCTCGTCGCCCCGGATCCAGGTCGGCATCATGAATGCTTCACTGCGGACATTCTGGAACCCGAGCGATTTCAGCTTTGCCACCGACCAGACCCGCGCCCGGGCTTCCTGTTCGGTACCCGCCTGTCGCGGTCCGACCTCGGTGGTCAGGCCCTCGACAATGTCATAGGCGACATCGTCCTGCAGCGCCTTGGCCTGCAGCTCCATCGGGTCATGATTGTCGGCCAGAGCCGCAGTGGACAGAAACAGCGCGGACGCGCCAGCGAGCAGGGTGATCATTGTTCTCATGCCATGCTGCCTAACCCGCCTTTTGCGGTTTGCCAATGGTGTCTTGCGACTGGGCCGGGGAATAGCTACATAAGCCCTGAAATTAACCCGTCATCCCGGCGGAAGCCGGGACCTTCTCAAACCGAGCGCCAAGCCGCCTGAGATTCCAGCTTTCGCTGGAATGACGAGCAACACTGAAAGAATATAAAATGGCCGTCCAATATAGTTATGTCATGAAGGGTCTCACCAAGACCTTCCCGGGAGCCCCCAAGCCGGTGCTCGACAATATCCACCTGCAATTCCTGCCGGGCACGAAGATCGCCATCATCGGCAAGAACGGTGCCGGTAAATCGACTCTGATGAAGATCATGGCGGGGCAGGATGACGAGTTTCAGGGCGAGGCCTGGGCAGGCGAGGGGATCCGCGTCGGCTATCTGGCGCAGGAACCGCAGCTCGACGACAGCAAGACGGTCAAGGAAAACGTCATGGACGGTGTCCGCGAAGTGGCGGATCTGGTCGGCCGCTTCAACGAAATTTCCAATATCATGGGCGACCCGCCGGAAGATGCGGATTTTGACGCGCTGATGGAAGAAATGGGCGAACTGCAGGAAAAAATCGACGCGGTTGATGGCTGGACACTCGACAACCAGCTCGAAATCGCAATGGAAGCGCTGCGCTGCCCTCCCGGCGATAGTCCGGTGACCGATCTCTCCGGTGGCGAGAAGCGCCGCGTGGCGCTTTGCCGCCTGTTGCTCGACAAACCGGAAATCCTGATGCTCGATGAGCCTACCAACCATCTCGATGCCGAAAGCGTCGCGTGGCTGGAGAAGCATCTGATCGATTATGCCGGCAACGTCATTCTCGTCACCCATGACCGCTATTTCCTCGACAATGTCGTGAACTGGGTGCTCGAACTGGATCGCGGCAACGGCTATCCGTTTGAAGGCAATTATTCCAGCTGGCTGGAGAACAAGTCGAAACGCCTGGCACAGGAAGAGCGCGAAGACAAAAGCCGCCAGAAGGCGATTGATAACGAACTGCAATGGATGCGGCAAAGCCCCAAGGCGCGGCAGACCAAATCCAAGGCGCGTATCAAGTCGTTTGACGATCTCGTCGCCTCGCAGGAAAATCGCGTGATCGGCAAGGCGCAGATATTGATCCAGACGCCCGAACGGCTCGGCTCCAAGGTGATCGAGGCCAACGGCCTGACCAAGGCTTATGGCGACAAACTGCTCTTCGAAAACCTCGATTTTTCGCTGCCGCCTGGCGGTATTGTCGGCATTATCGGCCCCAATGGTGCCGGTAAGACGACTCTGTTCCGGATCATCACCGGTCAGGAAACCCCGGATAGCGGCACGCTCGAACTCGGCGATACGGTGAAGCTCGGCTATGTTGACCAGAGCCGTGACACGCTCGATGCATCGAAAAACATCTGGGAAGAAATTTCCGGCGGCCACGACTTTTTCACCTTCGGCAAGAATGAAGTCCAGACCCGCGCCTATGTCGGCGCGTTCAACTTCAAGGGCGTCGATCAGCAGAAGAAAGTCGGCCAGCTATCCGGCGGTGAACGCAACCGCGTCCATCTCGCCAAGATGCTTAAAGAGGGCGGCAACGTGCTGCTGCTCGATGAGCCGACCAACGATCTCGACGTCGAAACCCTGCGCGCGCTCGAAGACGCGCTGGAAAACTTCGCCGGCTGCGCCGTGGTCATCTCCCATGACCGCTTCTTCCTCGACCGGCTCGCCACCCATATCCTGGCGTTTGAAGGCGACAGCCATGTCGAATGGTTTGAAGGAAACTTCGAGAGCTATGAAGAGGATAAGCGCCGCAGACTGGGCGATGCGGCGGACCGGCCTACGCGGGTGGCTTATAAGAAGTTGACTAGGTGATATGTCCCTTCTCCCGTGAGGGACAAGGATATGGAGGCTTATTCGCGTAGCGGATTAGCCGGAGTTGGATGAGGGTGTTCTGCTTTCGAGAGGTCCGTAAACCCTCACCCAGCTACGACTAGGCAGCAGAGCTGCCAAGTCTGCGCAACCCTCTCCCTTAAGGGAGAGGGAATTACTGGCCTCTGGCTATCTGTATTTCCCTGACTATCGTCTCCAATACGCCCTCAATATTACTCATCGCGTCATTATTCCAAAAGCGAACTATCCGATATCCATGTGCTTCGATCACCCGTGTCCGCTCGGCATCCTTGCTGGCGCTATGCTGACCACCATCGAGTTCGATTACCAGACCGAGGCCTCTCGCGGCAAAGTCAGCGATATAAGGGCCGAGGGGAAATTGTTTGACGAATTTAGTGTTCTCGAGCTGCCGGTTTCGCAGCCGCGACCATAGTTTGCGCTCCGCCTCGGTCATATCCCGCCGAAGCCTGCGAGCGGTGTTGGTTAGCTTTCCCTCTCCCATGATCACCTCCTTCACCTTCTCCCGTGAGGGAGAAGGATGCGCAGACTTGGCAATTTATTGCCTAGTCGCAGCTGGATGAGGGTGTTCTGCGCTTCAGAGTACAAAACACCCTCATCCAACGTCGCCTAATTCGCTTTGCTCATAAGGCTCTGTATCCTTCTCCCTCACGGGAGAATGGCTAGGACGCAATAATTTCTCCAAAAAATGACCGGCAGTATCAAGCGGGGGCGGCCGACTGTCCCGCCAAACTGACCCCGACAATAGCCACCAGTGCGGCGACAAACCCGGGAATAATTTCGTAAACACCAGGTCCGCCCATAAATTCGGCATTCCAGCCCAGCGATATCCAGAGAATCACCACAACCGCCCCGGTCACCAGTTCCGACACCGCGCCCGCGCCGGTCATCCGCTTCCATGTCAGGCACAGTAAAATCAACGGCCCGATCGCGGTGACTACACCTTCTTCCTCAATGGAGAAGGGGCGGGTTGGCCGGAACCGTCTTTCACCTGAGCAACGCAGTACCTATGTTATTAGGATGAACAATCCACCGACCATTACCGACTTTGAAACCATCGCCTGGCGCGTGTTTGAAACCATCCCGCCGCCGTTCGCCGAATATCTCTCCGACATCGTGCTGCGCGTTGAGGACTGGCCGCCGCAGGACATTCTCGATCATTTCGGTATGACCAGCCCGTATCAATTATCCGGCCTCTATCAGGGCGTACCAGTCGGTGAAAAATCGCAATGGGCACCGCCGAGCGGGGAGGGGGATCGGATTTTCCTCTACCGCCGCCCGTTGCTTGCGGAGATGCAGAAAACTGGTGTCGAGCTGGAAAAATTGATCCGGCATGTTGTGATTCACGAGGTGGGGCATCATTTTGGCCTCAGCGATGCGGATATGCATATGATTGAGGATAGTGTGGAGGATTGACTTCGCTCCGGCTCCTCTATTCGTCACGCTGAACTTGATTCAGCATCCAGAGCGTTGTGGGCTGTTTTTCGTGGTTCTGGGTACCGGATCAAGTCCGGTATCACCTTTGCTAGGCGACGACCGTTTGCTTGCCCGCCAAACTAACCCCAACAATCGCCGTCATCGCAGCAACAAACCCGGGAATAATCTCGTAAACCCCCGGACCGCCCATAAATTCCTTATTCCAGCCCAGCGCAATCCACAATATGACCACCAGCGCACCCGTCACCAGCCCCGACACGGCGCCAGCGCCGGTCATCCGCTTCCAGGTCAGCGACAACAGGATCAACGGTCCGAACGCCGCGCCAAAACCCGCCCAGGCGTTGGATACCAGTCCCAGAACCTTGCTGTCAGGATCACGCGCAATATAGATCGCGACCAGCGCAACAAGCGCGACAAATAGTCGTCCGACATTGACGGTTTCCCGTTCGCTGGCATTTTTCCGCAGGAACAAGCGGTAGAAATCCTCGGTCAGCGAGCTGGACGACACCAGCAATTGCGAGCTGATCGTGCTCATGATCGCGGCGAGCAGGGCAGCCAGCAGGAAGCCGGTGATCAGCGGGTGGAATAATGTGTTGGCCAGCAGGATGAAGATCGTTTCCGGATCCTCGAGCACCAGCCCGTTCATCTCGACATAGGCGCGGCCGGTGATGCCGACGCCGATGGCGCCGAGCAGCGCAACGCCCATCCAGCTCATCCCGATGGTCCGCGCCTTGGCTACGTCCGGGATCGAGCGGATCGCCATAAACCGGACGATGATATGCGGCTGTCCGAAATAGCCAAGGCCCCAGGTTACGGCGGAGAGAAAACCGATGAACGACAGTCCGGCGATCATGCTGAGAAAATCGGGATCAACCGCGTTTAACTGTGATGCGACAGCGCTGATCCCGCCATCATTGGTCAGAACGACCAGCGGCATCAGCACCAGCGCCACGACCATGATGCAGCCCTGGACAAAATCGGTCAGGCTGACCGCCAGAAAGCCCCCAATCATCGTGTAGGCCAGCACCACGCCTGCGGTCAGCCAGATGCCGGTCATATAATCGCTCATCCCCGTTTCGCCGAACAACCCGGCAAAGCTGGTTTCGAACAGCTTGCCGCCGCCGACCAGACCGGCCGCGGTATAGACCGCGAAGAACAGGACGATGATGATTGCCGACGTGACCCGCAGGGCCAGTGCCTTGTCGGGGAAACGGTTGGCGAGAAATTCGGGGATGGTGAGGGCGTTGCCCAGCCTTTCGGTCTGTTCGCGCAAACGCGGCGCAACCACAATCCAGTTGACCAGAGCGCCGGCGAAGAGGCCGATCCCGATCCACACTTCGACAAGTCCTGCTGCATAGAGTGCGCCGGGCAGGCCAAGAAGCAGCCAGCCCGACATATCGGAAGCCCCCGCCGAAAGCGCGGCCACTGCCGGATGGAGGTTGCGGCCACCGAGCAGATAGCCTTCGCTGCTATCGGTGGATTTACGCCATGCGTAAAAGCCGATGGCGAGCATGCCGACGAAATAAAGGGCGAGTGTAATCAGGGCTCCGGTTTGCATCAGACGGTCATAGCGATTTTGACCCGCGAGTCACCCGCTGCGTTTTGGGGAGACCCTTCTCCCGTGCGGGAGAAGGATGTACAGACTTGGCAGCTTGCTGCCTAGTCGAAGCTGGATGAGGGTGTACTGCGCTTCAGAGTGTAGAACACCCTCATCCAACGCCGCCTAATTCGCTTTGCTCATAAGGCTCTGTATCCTTCTCCCTCACGGGAGAAGGATACAAAAAACTACCGCAACCGTTTCACGAACAATTGCCCGTTCTCATCGCGCTTGGTCTGGAAATTTGGGACCACTTCGAACATTTCCGACAGCCGGGAAAAACCATAGTTCCGCACGTCAAAACTCGACCGGTTCCCTGCAATCTTGCCGACTTCGCTCAGGCTGGCATAGCCTTCGGCGTCGCGCTTGGTCGCCTGATAGGCGTCGATCAGCAGGTTGAGCAGTTCATCGTCCAGCTTACCGCTGCCCTCACTCGCTTCGCTTGCGGATTCCGGCTTGGCTGCCGTCTTGACGCCACTCTTGGTGCCAGCCCGATTGCGCTTGTCGACCTGGATCAACGCATCGACGTCGATAAACCGGGTGCACGCCTGTTTGAACGCTTCCGGCGTCTTGGCGCTACCGAAACCATAGACGGGCAGACCTTCCTGCCGGATCCGCATGGCCAGCGGCATGAAGTCGCTATCGCTGCTCATGATGCCGAAACCGGTCACATTGCCGCGGAACAGCAGGTCCATCGCATCGATGGTCATCTTCATGTCGGTGGCATTCTTGCCTTTGGTCATGTCGAACTGCTGTTGCGGCTCGATGCCATATTTGTGGAGAATTTTCTCCCAGCCTTTCAACGCGCTTTTGGTCCAGTTGCCATAAGCACGGCGGATATTGACCGTGCCCAATTCGGCCAGCGCGGTTAGCACGGGATCGAGACCATTGGGGCTGGCGTTGTCGGAATCGATCAGCAGGGCGATATTGTCATTATGTTGATTCATCAAGCCTAGATGGACCGCGAGGGAAGGGCGTTCAAGAGGAAAAATGCTGTCCTACAGCGTGCCGTATGGATTATGCTTTGGGCGGCTCTTTGACATTCAGAATTGCAGGATCGTGCGATCATCCGTCGTGCGCACTGTCCGGTTTTGCCAAAACGGGATGACCAGGAATTTCTTTTTATAACACTGTAAAGTTTGTAAAGATCACCTGCCGATGGCATCGAAAATCGATTTCAATAACATTCCATATATTCTTAAGAAGCGAACTTAACATATTGAAATAATTATATTATTTATTTATTTCAGTCCACAGCCGAGAAAGTATCGCTTTTTTCGTCCAGCACATGCAACTTGCCTTCGGCAATGGCGAACCAGGCACCAATCAGGCGAATCGATCCATCGGCTTCTTTCTCCTGCATGCAGGGGAACGTGCGCAAATTGGCGAGGCTGGTCCTGATACCTTCATGTTCCATCGCCAGTTGCGCTGCAGCGCTGGTCAGATCGCCATGGTCATGGGCGACCTTTGCCCGGGCATCATCGAGCAAGGTTATCCACTCGGCGATAAAGCCGCCTTTCCCGGGGGGCATGTCTTTCATCTGCTCGGAGAGCGCTGCCGCACAACCCCCGCAACTGCCATGGCCCATGACGACCACTTCGTCGACCTTCAGAAACTGGACAGCGAATTCGAGAGCGGCGGACACGCCATGCTGACCGGGTGTTGTTTCAAACGGCGGCACCAGCGCCGCCACGTTGCGCACGACGAATGTTTCACCTGGGTGGGTGTCGAAAATCTGGGTTGGATCGACACGGCTGTCGCTGCAGGCGATGATCATCACCTTCGGACGCTGGCCATCCTTGAGCTCAGCCCATCGTTCCCGTTCCTGCGGCCATTGTTCGGAACGGAAGCGGCGATAGCCATCGAGCAAGTCTGAAAAATCTGTCATGATTCCGTCCTTATCACCGACTAAAGGGGTGGCAAGAGTGGTTTTCTTTCCCTATTTGATAGAAATGAACGAAATCACCAAGATCACTCCGCCCGAACCGCGCCCTGAACGTCTGCGCAAGCCTGACTGGATTCGCGTAAAAGCCCCGATGGGTGCCGAGTTTGAAAAAACCCGTGCATTGATGCGGGAGCATAAGCTGAACACGGTATGCGAAGAAGCCGCTTGCCCGAATATTGGCGAATGTTGGACCAAGAAACATGCGACGGTCATGATTCTGGGTGATGTGTGCACCCGGGCCTGCGCCTTCTGCAACGTCAAGACCGGTATGCCGATGGCGGTTGACGCACTGGAACCGCAGCATACCGCCGATGCCGCCGCCAAGCTGGGACTGGAGCATATCGTCGTGACGTCAGTCGACCGTGATGATCTTGCCGATGGCGGGGCGAGCCAGTTTGTCAAGGTGATCGAGGCACTGCGCCGGACGACACCGAATACAACGATCGAAATATTGACGCCGGACTTCCGCAACAAGACGGAAGCTGCGGTCGAGGCGATCGTCGCGGCCCGGCCCGATGTCTATAATCACAATCTCGAAACGGTGCCGCGGCTCTACCCGACAATCCGGCCCGGCGCGCGCTACTACGCATCGCTGCGTCTGCTCGAACAGGTCAAGCGGCTTGATCCGTCGATCTTCACCAAGTCGGGGGTCATGCTTGGCCTGAGCGAACAGCGACTGGAAGTGCATCAGGTGATGGATGACATGCGCAGTGCCGATGTCGACTTCCTGACGATGGGGCAATATCTGCAGCCGACGACCAAGCATGTGAAGGTCAGCGAATTCGTCACGCCGCAGGCCTTTGACGCTTATGCTTCGGTTGCCCGCGCAAAAGGCTTTCTGCTGGTCGCCTCCAGCCCGCTGACCCGGTCGAGCTATCATGCCGGTGAAGATTTTGCCAAAATGCGGCAGGCCCGGGAGGAAAAACTGGCGCGTTCGGGTGCACCAAATGCCAGCGCATAAGGAAACCCGCGATCTGCCCTACAGCACCGCGCAAATGTACGCGCTGGTGGCGGATGTCGGGCGCTATCAGGAATTTCTGCCCTGGGTTGTGGGAACGCGCGTCAGGTCCGACAGCGAAACGGAAATGCTGGCCGATGTTCTGGTCGGTTTCAAAGGTCTGCGGGAGCAGTTTTCATCACGGGTGATCAAATCGTACAACCGGTCAATTGATGTGGACTATCTCGATGGTCCGCTGAAGCAGCTCCACAATGAATGGCGGTTCAGGCCGCGCGACGGGGGTGGATGCCATGTTGATTTTTATGTCGAATTCACGTTCAAGAACCGGATGTTCGAGAAACTGGCGGGTCAAATGTTTGCAAAGGCGTTGCACAAGATGACCAGTGCATTTGTTGAACGCGCTGGCGAAGTCTATGGAAACAGCTACTCGTTATCTTCCGGCAGCAACAATTCCAGCGCGACGAGCACGGCCTGAAACCGTATATCTGCGCGGCTTTTGTCTTCGCCAAACATTTTCCGGTCGGCGACCACATCATCCGTATCTTTGCCCTTTTCGGCCTTGGCGAACACCACCGTGCCAACCGGCTTTTTCTCGGAGCCGCCGTCCGGACCCGCTACGCCGGTAATAGCCACCGCGACATCACAACCCGAATTTTCCAGTGCGCCCTGTGCCATTTCCCACGCCACCGCGATCGAAACTGCGCCGAATGTCTCTAGCAAGTCGTTACTGACACCCAGCATTTTTTGTTTGGCACTGTCGGAATAGGTGTTGAAACCGCAGTCGAACACGTCACTGCTTCCTGGAACTTCGGTAAGGGCCGCGGCGACCAGGCCACCGGTGCAGCTTTCCGCAACAGTTATCCGTCGTCCGGCGGCGCGATTTTTCTCGATGACCGTTGTCGCCAGTACAACAAGTTCGCGGGGGAGGAGGTTTTTCATATACCGGCGCGGTTAGCGCATCATGCCGGTGCTTTGCAAATGGGAATGTCCTGCTTGACGTCATCCTTTGTCGCGGCCTGCACTATCGAGATCGCCAGACTGGCAAGGTTTGAGGAGGGCATTGGCTCCAGATCATGATATATTTTGGCGATCAGAGTGCAATCTTTGGGTTTGATTTCTTCGCCGATAAGTTTGGTGAACATGGCGTCGGCAATCGGTCGCAAGAGCGCGTCGTCAATTTCGGGCGGAAGCTTCTCACCAGCTAGCACCGAAACCGCGCTCTTGGCTTGCGGCCAAGCACCTTCCGACGCCGCTCGATATTTCGCAAGCTGTTCGGAATTTTCTTTCAACAAGGGTGTCGTCGCCGGCAGGTTTGTCGCGCATTTGTCACGACTGGCTTGCACCGCTGTTGGCAGAAGATAGGTCACCAGCGCTTCGGCTTGTGCGACACTCAAACATTTTTCGGCTTGGACTGCTTGCACTGCTGCAGAATGGGTAAGACCAAAAAGCGCCAATCCAATCATATAATTTTTGTTCATCACTTTTCCTCCAATGAAATTGTGGCAATTGCCTGTGCGGCGATCCCTTCCTTTCGCCCGGTAAAGCCCAGTCCCTCGGTGGTCGTCGCCTTGATGTTGACCCGATCCGTTCCGAGCGACAATATTTCAGCGATATTGCGCCGGATGGCTTCGCGGTGTGGTTTGATCTTGGGAGCTTCGCAGATGATCGTCATATCCACATTATGGATGATGCCACCTTTCTCTGCGATGAGCGAAGCGGCATGTTCGACAAACCTGACGGAAGCCGCGCCGCGCCACTGCGGGTCCGAGGGTGGAAAATGGTCGCCGATGTCACCGGCCGCCACCGCCCCCAGCAAGGCGTCGGTCAGAGCGTGCAGCAACACATCGGCATCGCTGTGTCCGGCAAGGCCCTTGTCATGGTCGATTTTCACACCGCCGAGCCACAAGTCTTCGCCAGTGGCCAGCCGGTGAACATCATAACCCATTCCGGTGCGTATCTGGCGCATATGCTGTTTCCTATCCCCGACGAAATCGGCTGGTAAAGTGTATTTTTTCAGAGCCTCATCACCATCGACGATGGTCACTACATGGCCGGCGGCTTTGAAAATTTGTGCATCATCACTGGCATTTTGGTCGGTGGGAAACCGTTCGTGAGCAGCCAGAAGTTTCGAAAAGTCAAAGGCCTGCGGGGTTTGCACGCGCCACAGACTGTCCCGGTCTACGGTCTGATCGAGTTGGTCGTTGCGGAGTTGGACCATGGTATCAACACTGGGCAAAACCGGGATTGCTGCCGATGCAGTTTCTAGCCGGTCGAGCAGACGATCAATCACCCGATGCGGCAAAAAAGGCCGCGCCGCATCATGGACGAGAATGTTTCTCGCGCCGCCTTCATTCTGGATCGCAGCCAGACCGTTGAACACCGACTGCTGACGCGTTGCACCGCCGATAACGAGCTTGTGCGGCGAAATGGAGCCAAGAGCCTTGCTCAGTTGCTCTTTCTGTCCTTCGGCAATCACGATCCAGATTTGATCAATGGCATAGTGAGACAAAAAGCTATCGACACTATGGCGAACCATTGGCTTTCCGAAAATCGGTTCGAACTGCTTGGGAACATTCAATCCGGCCCGGGCACCGATACCCGCCGCGACGATCAACGCATGAGTTTTCTCGGAGGGATCACTGGCTTCAACCATGGATCGCGATCTACGCTCTGAACTCTCATGAAGCAATTCTTGCCTCAAAATAGATTTGTCGATAGGGGGTGCTTAAATATTAGGCAGTGCAAATGAAACTTCTCCCCATCACGATAGGCAATATTGAAATAGAAAGTCCGGTATTGCTGGCGCCGATGACCGGCGTTACCGATTTGCCCTTTCGCAAATTGGTCCGGCGCTTTGGTTCCGGGCTCAACGTGACTGAAATGATTGCCAGCCAGGCAATGATCCGGGAAACGCGCCAGTCCTTGCAGAAATGCGCATGGGATCCGACTGAGGAGCCGGTCTCGATGCAGCTGGCAGGCTGTGATCCCGTGACAATGGCCGAGGCCGCCAAGCTCAATGAGGATCGCGGCGCGCAAATTATCGATATCAACATGGGCTGCCCGGTGAAAAAGGTTGTGAACGGCGATGCGGGATCGGCCCTGATGCGCGATCTTCCGTTGGCTGCCTCGCTAATCAAGGCAACTGTTGCTGCGGTCAATGTACCGGTTACGGTCAAAATGCGGATGGGTTGGGATCATCAAAGCCTGAACGCGCCGGAACTGGCTCATATCGCAGAAGACCTCGGCGCCAAAATGATCGTCGTACACGGCAGAACTCGTTGCCAGATGTACAGGGATAGCGCGGACTGGACTTTTGTAAGCAAAGTCAAACAAGCGGTTTCCCTGCCAGTAATCGTCAACGGCGACATTTGCGCCATCGAAGATGGCAAAACAGCGCTCGAACAAAGTGGAGCAGACGGTTTGATGATCGGTCGCGGAGCGTATGGCAAACCTTGGTTATTGGGTCAGTTCATGCATTGGTTTAAAACCGGCGATAGCCTGCCGGATCCGGATATTACAACGCAATACGCCATTCTCGATGAACATTATCGTGACATGCTGAAGCTCTATGGCGAGGATGTCGGTGTCAAAGTCGCACGCAAACATGTTGGTTGGTATACCAAGGGGCTGCCTGGTTCGGCGGAATTTCGAAATCAGGCGAACAAAGAGCCGAATCCACACATCGTACTGCAAATGCTGGAGGATTTTTATACGCCTTGGCTGAATAAAGCTGCGGCTTGATGGATGGCCTACCGTCGGCAGAACAAATTCTGGCCGGGCTCAACCATGCTTTGATGGTGGTGGATTCCGGCCATCTTGTAGCCTGGGTCAACCCCGCAGGCGAAGCTCTCTTCGGCACCAGCTCCAAAAACTTGCTCGGTCGCAAGATCAATCATGTACTGCAATTTTCCAGCCAAAGACTGGATGCGTCTTTGACCGAGCAGGAAATTAGCCTTACCGCTCGTAGCGTGATGGTCTCAAGCGATGGCCGCAAACTGGGTATTGTCGATTTTGACATTCATCCTCTGGTATCTGATTCCGAATGGCGGTTGATATCCTTGTCAATGGTGCCCCAAGACGGCCCGATCATCGAGAATGAAAACAGCGATCCGTCCAATCTCGCGATTCGGGCTCCGGACATTCTCAGTCACGAAATCAAGAATCCACTCGCAGCGATAAGAGGCGCTGCACAATTGCTTGATCGGCAGCTCGATGACTCACAAAAAACGTTGACCCAGATGATCACCGCAGAGGTGGAGCGAGTGGTCAGCTTGCTCGACAGAATGCAGACTCTGTCGTCCAATCAGCCGGCGCAAACCAAGGCCGTCAACATCCACACGTTGATAGATAGCTCGCGGAAATCCATCGAAGCGGCCGCTGGTCAAGCCGTAAAAATCAGCGATAAATTTGATCCATCTCTACCGGATGTGCTGATTGATCCTGATGCAATGATGCAGGTTTTGACGAATTTGTTCGCCAATGCGATCGACGCGACCAAACATCTACCAGACCCGGAAATACGCGTCGTCACGCGTTATAGCGTCGGAGCATCCTTGTCTGCACAGGGCAAGACGGAGGCGATTCGATTGCCCATTCAGATAATGGTGTGCGACAATGGTCCCGGCGTTCCGCCGGAACTGGAACGAGAAATATTCTCGCCGTTCGTCTCTACCAAGAAAGAAGGGCAGGGGCTGGGGCTCGCTCTGGTCAAGAAGCTCATGCGCGATATGAACGGGCGCATCCGCTATGATCGGGAAAATCAGAACGACATGAGCAGATTCACCCTGTTTCTACCGGTCGCACCGAAAAACTGACGTCAGGACAAATCATGGCCAACGAAAAAATCATATTAGTCGAAGACGATTTGTCAGTCAGTCACGTCATCATAACCGCGTTGCGCGCGGATGGCTACGAGGTGGAAAGCTGCAAATCCATAGCCGAGCGTGACGCCCTTATGGCGAGCAGCACATATGATTTACTGCTAACCGATGTCGGGTTGGGGGAGGGCGATGGGATTTCTTCTTTGGATAGCGTGAAAGCCAGCCATCCGAACATACCTATCATTATCATTTCTGCACAGAACACCCTCAATACTGCCGTGCGGGCCTCGGAGACCGGGGCTTTCGAATATTTGCCCAAACCATTCGATCTTGATGAATTGGTAGCGGTTGTCGGGCAAGCGTTGAAGCCGAAAACCACACAACCAATCAAGCCGTCGATAGACGAAGAATCTCTGCCGCTTGTCGGACGAAGCCCGGCGATGCAGGAGGTATACCGAATGATCGCCCGGCTCTTGAAAAATGATCTGTCGGTCCTTGTCTTGGGAGAATCGGGGACAGGCAAGGAACTGGTCGCTGAGGCTATTCATGGTCTGGGACACAGAAAATCCGGCCCTTTTATAGCAGTGAATATGGCCGCGATTCCCTCGGATCTGATTGAGGCCGAGCTTTTTGGCCATGAAAAAGGTGCCTTTACGGGCGCCGTGGCAAGTGCCCCGGGAAAATTTGAACAGGCGCAGGGAGGGACTCTATTTCTGGACGAGATCGGGGACATGCCGATGCATGCTCAAACACGACTTTTGCGGGCACTCCAGTCGGGAGAAATTAATCGAGTGGGTGGCAAGGAATTGGTCAAGGTGGATGTCCGGATCATCGCTGCCACCAATCATAATTTTCTGGAATTGATCGAACAGGGCAAATTTCGGGAAGACCTATATTATCGGATTAACGTTGTGCCGATTGAATTGCCTCCTCTCAGGGAGCGCGCCAGTGACATTCCGGCGCTCGCCATCCATTTTCTCAAACTCGCTGTTACAGAAGGATTACCTCACAAGCAGATTTCCCAGGGAGGGATGGACTTGCTCTGCCATCACTATTGGCGCGGGAATGTTCGCGAGCTCAAGAATCTCATCTATCGCCTTGTCGTGACCGGGAGGGAGGATACGCTTTCCGAGGATGCAATTCGTCAAATTCTTGCGGCGGAGCGCGGCGGGGATCGGGTTGAATCAGAAAGTCTGGAGTTCGAAAGTCACATCAAGTCGATTGTCCTGCGCTTGATGGCCAATCCAGAGAAGGAAAATCTATATGCCAAGGCGCTGGAAAAATTTGAAAAGCCCTTGCTAATCGAGATGATGCACCACTCGCATGGGAATCAGATAAAAGCGGCAAGAATTCTCGGAATAAATCGCAATACGCTGCGTAAGAAACTCAACGAATATCGAATTGATCCGGCACAATCCAAATAGCTGTCTACGATGAAGTGACGGTTTGGCTCGCCGAACCGTGATATTTTTGCAATATTAGTGCTTTTCCTGCAACGAATCTGTTGTATTGAAAGCACAATGACGGTTTCCACCCATATAGCGGGACAACGTATTCCCAACTGGCTACGGCGTCTTTCGCTCATTGCCGAGCAGGATGCCGTGATGAGGCGGATCGAATGGATTGTATTGCTCCTGTTCGGAGTAATAATGGTTGGCACCTACTTTCTCCTGAGCAGGCAATCGGATCAGACTGATTTTATTTCACCTCCGTTGACGGCTGCCTTGCTGGTTGCGAACTTGATTCCCGCCATGACATTACTTGTCCTCTTCGGTCGACGGATTGCAAAGGGGCGGGCAGCCAAATCTTCGATTGGCAGCAAGGGCCGGCTGCATGTACGGCTGGTTGCATTATTCTCGCTTGTGGCCAGCATCCCGATGTTGCTTGTGGTGATTTTTGCTTCATTGCTTTTTCAATATGGGGTTGAATTCTGGTTTTCCGATCGCGCTCGGGGCATGCTGGAAAACGCCAATGATCTGGCGCGCGGTTATTACGAGCAAAATCAGCGCGAAGTTGGCGAAGAAACGATCACCATGGCCAATGATTTGCGCAACTACTTGCAGCAGGCAAATCTGGAAAGCCCTGAATTTGCCGAAGGCTATGTCTTCCAGGTGCTGTCTCGAAAGCTCAATGAATCTGCTATTATCGAAATTGGGCCTGACGGTGTTGCACGGACAGCGGCGGCAGTTGATCCCGATGACGGAGATTCGCGCCCCAAGATAACCGATGCTGTTCTGAAGCAACTCGAGCAAGGGAAAAGCTATGTTGTGACCGCTAGACCGAACAAGATTGAAGCAGTGACCCCGCTTGATCTGGAATCACGCATATTCCTATACGCAGCGCGAGATTCTGACATGCTGGCGTTGAGTCAGTGGGAGAGGGCGCAATCTGTCCTGGCCGATTATGAAGAGCTTTTTTCACGATCCAGAAGTCTGCAATTGCAGTTCAACATTGCCTTGTTCGTTATCTCCCTGCTCATCGTCGGGCTGGTATTATGGATTGCGCTGGTGGTTGCGGACCGGATGGTTAAGCCGGTTAGCGACCTGGTTCACGCTGCGAAGCGGGTCACCGAAGGGGATCTTGCGACGCGGGTTCCCGGGACGTTTGAAAACGACGAGATCGGTACGTTGGGGCGGGCGTTTAACCGCATGACCGAAAGGCTGGAAACGCAGACAACGGCCCTGATTACAGCAAATGAGCAATTGGGAAGCAGGCGGGCATTTATCGAGGCCGTGCTGGAATCGGTCACGGCCGGTATTATCAGCCTTGACGAGAAAGGAGAGATCAAGCTGGTCAATTCGCAAGCCCAGTCGCTGCTTTCCAAATCGGTCGATGAGTTGCTCGATGTCGATATTGTGAAGGCTGCGCCACAATTTGCCGAACTCATCCATGACGGTGTGGAAAACAGTATCATCGAATTTGCCTCCGATTCTGACATGCGAACTCTGGCAGTAAAAATTGTTGGCGGTTCAACCGGGCACGTAATCACCTTTGAAGATATAACCCAGCAACTGCTTGATCAACGGCGGGCCGCTTGGTCCGATGTCGCGAGGCGCATTGCTCATGAAATCAAGAATCCTCTGACTCCCATTCAGTTGGCTGCGGAGCGACTTCAACGCAGGTTTGGCGCGTATATTACTGACGATGCCGCCGTGTTTGATAATCTCACAAATACGATTGTGCGTCAGGTCGGAGACCTAAGGAATATTGTCGATGAATTTTCTTCCTTCGCACGCATGCCCAAACCAGTTTTTCGCGAGGAAAACCTTGTCGATATTCTGAAGCAGGCATTGTTCATGCAGGGCGTGGCCTATTCGTCCATCGCGTTCAGCTTTGTTTCTGACGATCAGCCGATATCGCTTGTTTGTGATCGTCGACAATTGGGTCAGGCGTTGACCAACATCATAAAAAATGCTGCGGAAGCAATTTTGCAAAAAGCCGAAACTAGTCCGGATTTTCAGGTTTCTAACGGTGAAATAGAACTTGCGATTCGAACGGAAAATCAGATTATCGTCATTGATTTGACAGACAATGGCATCGGCCTGCCAATCGAACGGGATCGGATAGTTGAACCCTATATGACGACACGCGCCAGTGGCACAGGATTGGGTTTGGCGATCGTCAAGAAGATAGTCGAGGAGCATTTTGGCGAAATGAAATTCGACGATGCGCAAAATGGCGGCACGAAGGTGACAATCAGGTTCAGTCCATCCAAATTGGCAAGATTGTCTCATGGAACCGCAGTGAATTCTGTACCGACGCGAATCGGCTCCGCCGAGAGTGACGATCAAATAGCAGAAATTGAGAAATAGGGATTAGAGGTTCAGCATGGCGTTAGATATTTTGGTTGTCGACGACGAACCCGATATTCGTGATTTAATATCCGGTGTACTGGAAGACGAGGGCTATACGTCCCGGGTGGCCGCTAACAGTGACGCGGCCCTTGCTGCGGTCAACGAGCGTCGCCCTTCTCTGGTACTGCTCGACGTATGGCTGAGAGGCTCGCGATTGGATGGGTTGGAATTGCTGACCGAGTTGAAGCAACTCGATGCAAAATTACCGATTATAGTGATCTCTGGTCACGGCAATATCGACACCGCGGTCGCCGCCATTTCGCAAGGCGCTGTCGATTTCATTGAAAAACCTTTTGAGGCCGAGCATCTCTTGCATCTGGTAGCAAGAGCGACCGAGACTGAGCGGCTTCGCCGCGAGAATGAAATTCTCAAGGCACGGGTTGGTTTCGCAGATGAGCTGACCGGAAATTCGGCCGCGGTTAACAACGTGAGAGCCACATTGAAGCGCGTGGCGGGCACCGGCAGCCGGCTGTTGATCTCTGGTCCGGCCGGAGTTGGCAAAGAAGTTGCCGCCCGATTGATGCATAATTGGAGCTCTCGTTCCAACGCTGCCTTTGTGACGATCAGCGCAGCCAGACTTTCGCCAGAAAGTGTCGAAGAAGAACTTTTCGGTACCGAACGCAACGGGAAAATCGAAAAGACCGGTTTGATGGAAGAGGCTCATGGAGGGACCTTGTTCATCGATGAAGTCGCCGACATGCCGCTCGACACTCAAGGCAAGATATTGCGGGTTTTGACAGAGCAAAGTTTCAATCGGCTCGGCGGCTCCCAAAAAGTAAATGTCGATGTCCGAGTGGTGTCAGCGACGTCACGTGATCTTGACGTCGAGATACGCGAAAAAAGGTTTCGAGAAGATCTGTTCTACCGCCTCAATGTCGTGCCAGTAATATTGCCGCCGCTGAACCAGAGGCGTGAAGATATTCCGGTTCTGGTCGAACATTATGCGGCGCGGTTTGCTGCTGAGCAACGCTTGCATCCTCCTGAAGTCTCCGACGAAGCGATGGCCGCACTACAGGCTTGCGATTGGCCAGGTAATGTCAGACAATTGCGCAATGTTATCGAGCGGACAATAATTTTGGCTCCCAAAGACAAATTTACAAAAATCGAAGTCGAGATGTTGCCTCCTGAAATTTTGGGTAATGATGACGATATCGATCAAGGGGTTGCTTCGTTGATGGGATCGCCGTTGAGAGAGGCAAGGGAGAGCTTCGAACGTGAATATCTGAAGGTACAGATCAGGCGCTTTTCCGGTAATATTTCTAAAACCGCAAATTTCATCGGCATGGAGCGATCTGCGCTGCACCGAAAATTGAAGATATTGGGCCTGGCTTCGCGAAAGAAGCCGGAGGTCGAATGAGTTGCACCGTTAAGCGGTTGTCGTGAACACGCGAATCCCATATATGGAAACTGGCGATCCCCCCAAATACGCAAGATATCGTCGTGCAAATCATAAAATGCCATCGAAAAGATGGCCAATAATTGGAGTCAAAAATGACCGATAAGTCGAATAACTTACAGGATTTGTTTCTCAACTCCCTTCGAAAGTCAAAAACCCCGGTGACCATGTTCCTGGTCAAAGGCGTCAAACTCCAAGGCATTGTCACCTGGTTCGATAATTTTTCGGTGCTGCTCCGCCGCGACGGTCAATCTCAGTTGGTATATAAACATGCCATTTCAACGATTATGCCTTCTGAAGCGCTCGATACAAAACCATTTGCTGAGTTGATGGAGAATGCCAAAAGCAGAGCAGGGGTGCTGCAAGAAGTGTTTTTAACAGCGGTACGGGACAGCAACGATCCGGTAACAATGTTTCTGGTCAACGGCGTGATGTTGCAGGGCGAAGTTTCGGCCTATGATCTGTTTTGTATTTTGCTCGAGCGTGAAGGATTATCGCAGCTGGTCTACAAACATGCCATATCTACAGTACAACCGGGCGGACCACTCAATCTGGCGGACTATAACCAAACAGACGATGGTGCGCATTGATACCATTTGAAAAGGAAAGTCTCGACAGTAAGAGCCGTCGAGCACTTATCGTACATCCCGACATGGTGTCTCTGAGCCAGTCCGCGCTCGAGCATCGGCTAGACGAAGCCATGGGCCTGGCTTTGGCAATCGGATTGGTTGCGACGGCCTCCCATTATTTTTCGGTTCGCAAACCCAAGCCCGCCACCTTATTCGGGTCGGGCCAAGTCGACCAAATCCGAGCGATGATGACTGAACATGAGGCCACAATATTGATTGTGGATGGCAGTTTGAGCGCGATTCAGCAACGTAATCTCGAAGAAAAACTCGATGTCAAAGTCATCGATCGAACCGGCCTTATTCTGGAGATATTCGGTGCTCGAGCGGCCACGGCGGAAGGTCGTTTGCAGGTCGAGCTCGCGCACCTAGATTATCAGGCGGGCCGCCTGGTGCGTAGTTGGACCCATCTTGAACGGCAGCGCGGCGGTTTTGGCTTTCTGGGAGGGCCGGGCGAAACCCAGATCGAATCTGATCGCCGGATGATTCGCGATCGCATGGCCAAGTTACGGAAGGACCTCGCCCATTTGCGAAAGACCCGCGCACTGCATCGCGAACGGCGCAAGCGGGCTCCGTGGCCGGTCATCGCGCTAGTGGGCTACACAAATGCCGGAAAATCGACATTATTCAACCGACTCACCGGCGCCGATGTCTTTGCCGAGGATTTGCTGTTTGCAACCCTCGACCCGACTATGCGGGAATTCCCGTTGCCGGGATATGACAAGGCTATTTTGTCGGACACGGTAGGATTTGTATCCGATCTACCGACGCAATTGGTTGCCGCTTTCCGGGCGACTCTGGAAGAAGTTAGTGCTGCTGACATCGTCGTCCATGTTCGTGATATTTCGCATGAGGCAAGTGATGCACAGGCCCGCGATGTCAGGCAAATACTGGTCGATCTGGGCGTATCAGAGGAAGCGGGCGAGGGGCCGCCGGTCATCGAAGCGTGGAACAAAATCGATAAAATCGACGCCGATGACGCCCAATATGCAAGGATATCATCGCCCTTGCCGGAAAATGTCTGCACGATCTCGGCGGAGACCGGAGCAGGAGTCGAAGCGCTGGTCAGCCTGATCGCTAAAACATTGTCCGAAGGTTATAAGTCCGAACAGGTGACAGTCGCGGTGTCGGATGGAAAACGAATGGCTTGGCTGCACGAAAATGGCCGTATTCTGAGCAGCGAGCAGCAGTCGGATAATCTAATATTGGCGGTGGAAATGTCTCCGCGCAACTGGGGCAGATATCACGCGCTTCATTGAGTTCTCAGGTAGCGGCCAGGTTTGCCTTGGCTTTTTGCCATTCCACTTCCAGTTCTTCGAGCGACATTTCTTGCATGTCTTTGGTAAGATTTGATTCTATCATTTTGAATCTTTTTGAAAATTTGGCGGTAGCATCGATCAAGGCGCGCTCGGCATCCACCTCGTAATGACGGGAAAGGTTGACCGCAGCAAATAGTAAGTCGCCTATTTCCTCATGTACTTCTTCGTCGCTAGTGGCGGCCGCGACCTCGTCTAGCTCTTCGAGTAGCTTGTCCTTCACCGGTGCTTTGTCGGGCCAGTCAAACCCGACACGGGCAGCCCGTTTCTGTATTTTTTGGGCTCGTAACAAAGCCGGCAGGGCAACGGCCACGCCATCCAGTGCGCTCGATTGGCCTGATTCCTGGCGTTCATCCGCCTTTATCTGTTCCCAACCGGGGCTCTCGTCAGCTTCGCCGAATATATGCGGATGACGACGAGTCATCTTGTCGCAGATTGTATTAACGACATCCTGAAAGCCAAATTTGTCGGAATCTGCTGCGATCTGGCTGTGAAACACAACTTGGAGCAGGAGATCGCCAAGTTCGTCTTTCAGTGCATCCATATCATCGCGGTCGATGGCATCGGCGACTTCATAGGCTTCCTCAATGGTGTAAGGTGCAATCGTTTTAAACGTCTGCACCTTGTCCCAATCACAACCGCTAGACTGGTCTCGCAAACGCCGCATGATTTCAAGCAGGGGATCGATCAATTGAGTTTCCGTTCTAACCCATCAATAAGGTTGATAATATATATTATGTTAAATAAATTCAGTTTATCAGGTTTGCCGCCGGTGGTTCCAATATCATTTCAGTGCCTTCAACCCGCCAACCCTTGAGTTTTGAAAGAAAGTTCATACCAATCACATTGGAATCTCCAAATTCTTCCGCGACAACAACCGGTAGTTCCCGCGCAATCATCGGACCAATTTGGAGCGATTGAATCGTTCCTCGCTGCGCTTTGACCGGTCCGTTCGCTGTCGTTAGGATGATCGGAAATGGGCTTTCGCTGATTTCAATCCCGGTGCTCCGGGCTGTTCGCAATGTCATGGCGGTGGTGGTTGCCCCGCTGTCGATCAGAAACCGTACCGGTTGTTCATTGACCGTTGCATTTACCCAGAAATGACCGTCGGCTGATTGTTGAATGCGCAATGTATCACCGACCACGAGTTGTTCATTTGCACCAGTGACTTCTCCGGAAACCCGGTTCCAGACGGCCAATATTTCATTCTGATAGGAAAACCCGACTATGAAGACTGCGAATATGGCGACCCACGCCAATGCGGTTCGAATGATCTCGCCGAAGCCAATCCGACGCGAAAACAACGCACTCGCTACCAGAACGAGCGCGCCAATCGCGAAAACCAGATTGATATTTTGATTTTCGGTCAATGGTCAAATTTCTTTCACATAGCCATCATAAGCGGGCCGGACATGTACCGGTAATATGGTAACAAGATGGTTATAATCCATCGAATTGTCCATATGTGTCAGTAGACTCAATTCAGGCTTCACGGCGTCGATGAGATCCAGTGTCATTTTCAGATGCGCGTGCGTCGGATGGGGCTTATCGCGCAAAGCATCCACAACAAACAGGTCGCAATGGCGGTACAAAGCCTGCATTTCCGCCGTCACATCACCAAAATCGGTTGCGTAGCAGATGGAATTGCCCTGATGTTCGAAGCGGAGCCCCGCCGACGTTATGCCACCATGCGGCTGGTCGACAGAACGGACTGAAATATCACCAATTTTGGAATCGCTCTCGAGTGGCATACCATCGCAAATGGACGGATAATATTTATGTCCCTTAAATGCGTAGGCAAAGCGCTGTTTCAGGCTTTGAAGCGCAAATGGCCGCGCATAGCTCGCGATCGGTTCGCGCTTTTGCTGAAACACTGCCCTCAAATCATCAATACCGTGACAATGATCGGCGTGATCATGCGTCCAGATCACCGCGTCGATCTGATCTATGTCATTATCGAGAAACTGGCTGCGCAAATCGGGGGACGTATCGACCAATATTCGCGTGGTCGGACTTTCCACTATTATTGATACCCGGCTTCTCCGGTTTTTCGTTTCATTCGGGTCGCAATCGCCCCAGTCATGGCCGATACGGGGGACGCCCGCAGATGTCCCGCATCCCAATATCGTGAGTTTCAAAGCCACATTCAGGGTCGAGCCTTGGAGAATAGCTGATAGAAATTCTGACTGGTCGTGTCACAAAGCGCCGCATACTCCTCGTTGCGTAGTACCGCCAGATATCGGGTGGTGTCGGCGACGAACGCTGGTTCGCCGAGTTTTCCTCGATGTGGCACCGGTGCAAGGAAGGGCGCATCGGTTTCGACGAGAAGACGGTTTGCCGGTATTTTTGCCGCCGTTTCCTGCAGATCTTTAGCATTCTTGAAAGTCACGATGCCAGAGATGGATATGTAGAGCCCAAGGGCTAGCGCCTTTTGTGCAAAATCTTCGCTTGCAGTGAAACAGTGGATGACACCGGAATAGGCACCCTGCTCCATTTCTTCGGCCAAAATTTCGGCCGTGTCTGCTTCGGCATCCCGTGTGTGGACAATGATCGGCAAGCCAGTTTCGCGCGCTGCGTGAATATGGGTGCGAAAGCTCTGTCTCTGGCGTTCGCGATCGCTATGATCATAATAATAGTCCAGCCCGCTTTCGCCTATCGCGATTACCCGAGGATGAGCTGCCTCTTCGACTAGTTTGGCCAGATCAACATCGGGATGAGCGTCGGCTTCATGCGGGTGGATCCCGATACTGGCCCAGACATCTTTTTCGCGCTCCGCCGTTTCCACAATATCCCGCCATTCACTTTCACGGGTAGAGATATTGAGCATGGCGGTTACACCGCTTTGCCGGGCGCGTTCGAGAACTGCATCCTGATCTTCTATCAGGCCTTTGTAGTTGAGATGACAGTGACTATCGATCAGCATATCAAGCGTTCGCTTCATCTTTTAGTAGTTCAAGGCGTGGGAAAATGCCTATGGGCTCAGGCAGCGCGATTCCTGGCTCGATTGACGTGGTCAAATGCTCAAAATCGCGTGAGGCTGCAGGCTGGGCGAGAAGATCGAGCATCTTGTCGCAGCTTTCCGGCATTGCCCAGTGAAGCATGATCGCCAGTTGCCGGATCGCTTCGGCCGTATGGTATAACACGCAATCTGCCCGTGCAGGATCGGTCTTTCGCAACGCCCACGGCGCCTGATCAGCGAAATATTGATTGGTGGCGCTAAGTCGTTCACGGATTGTATCGATCGCCAGGTCTATCTTGAACAGACCGCCCGTCATCGCCGCTTCCACATCGGTAAAACAATTTTCCAACTGGTTAAGCAGCAGCTGCTCGGCTTCACTTGGCACACCGGGAGGCGGCACCTTGCCATCGCAATTTTTGGCGATCATCGATAAGCTGCGCTGCGCCAGATTGCCGAAATTATTGGCGAGATCGGCGTTGGTTTTGGTGACGATCGCATCGGCAGAATAGGTGCCATCCTTGCCAAACACGACGTCTGCAAGCAGGAAATAGCGCAACTGATCGACGCCAAAACGCTGTGCCAATTCGATCGGATCGACTACATTGCCCACTGATTTCGACATTTTTTCGCCACGGTTCAGCAAAAATCCGTGCCCGAACACCTGTTTCGGTAGCGGCAGTCCGGCACTCATTAGAAAGGCAGGCCAGTAAACAGCGTGAAAGCGGACGATATCCTTGCCGATCAGATGCAAGTCTGCTGGCCAATATTTGGCAAACATGCCCTCAGTATCCGGATAGCCGACGCCGGTCATATAGGTTGTCAGCGCATCAACCCAGACATACATCACATGACCTGGTGATCCTGGCACGGGAACTCCCCAATCAAAGCTGGTCCGCGAAACGCTTAAATCCCGCAGTCCACCTTCGACGAAGCGCATGACTTCATTACGACGACTTTCGGGTTGGATGAATTCGGGATGCTCGTTGTAGAGTCTCAGCAATTTTTCCTGATATTCCGAGAGTTTGAAGAACCACGTTTCTTCCGCGGTCCATTCGACGGGCGTACCCTGCGGAGAGAGTTTTTCACCGCCCTCGCCTGTTTCGACCTCGTCTTCTGCATAAAAGGCTTCGTCGCGCACCGAATACCAGCCTTCATAACGGTCGAGATAGAGATCGCCATTAGCCTCCATTGCTTTCCACAATGCCTTGCTGGCTTCATGATGAGCGGGCTCGCTTGTTCTTCTAAATCCATCATGTTGGATATTAAGCATATCGCACATCTCTATGAAATAAGAGGACATTTCGTCTGCAAGTTCAATAGTCTCGCGTCCAGCACTGCGGGCCGTCTGGACCATTTTCAAGCCATGTTCATCGGTTCCGGTTATCAAGCGGACATCGCGGCCATTCAACCGATAGAATCGTGCAATGGCATCGGCGCAAATAGCCTCATAGGCATGGCCAATGTGGGGACGACCATTGGGATAGCTTATCGCGGTGGTAATATAGAAAGGTTCAGACATGGCCATCTCTCTTGATGGATTGGCGACGCTTGTAAACAGCCAAAATCTCTATTTTACTTGTCCAGCCGGAGCGATATCCCCCATCAAGCTTCCAAGCCGGAAGATTACGGCCTGATTGTCCAAGGCTTTTGGGAGCGCTACCGCGGCCAGTTCACTGGCTTCCCGCCATTTTTCAATCGTTTCCATCGAACTAGGAAGCCGGGCGGATTTAATCTCCTCAGCAATCAGGCTAGGGGCTCGTTCGAGAAACGCGCGATATCGTGGTGTCGCTGCCTTTAATGCCAGCTTCCGTGCCAGTTCGCTCTTCAGTCTATTATCCTTATCACCGGTCTTGATGATTTCGCGTGCCAGGGCTTCCAGTTCAGCAAGACCTACTTCGATATACTGCAGGGCGCGACCCGGTGAGCCCGCGCCGGCCAAAACAAGCGCCTCCAAATCTGCCTCCCGCAGTTTTGGCGCGGCTTTTTTAAGCAGAACACGCATTTCATCGTCGTGTAGCGGATCGAAGCGTAGCATCTGACACCGCGAACGGATCGTTGGCAACAACCGGTCAGGCATATGACTGATCAGAAAGAATATGGTCTTTTTTGGTGGTTCTTCCAGGTTTTTCAATATAGCATTGGCACCACCGCGCTCGAGATCATCGGCTGCATCTATGACGACAACCCGATATTCGGAAATCGAAGGCTGGTTTTGAAACAAGGGCTGCAAGGCACGGATCTGATCAACCTTGATATTGCGGGCCAGTTCATGCTCGTCTAGCGAATCGAGACCGTAATCCCGCACCTTCTTTTCTTCTTTGTCGCCCTTTGGTCCGCGGCGGAGCAGTCGAAAGTCCGGATGCGAACCGGCTGCCAGAAGATGGCCGGCTTCATCGTCCTGGATTTCGCTGAATGTGGCTGGCTGATTGCGGGAATTAAGCAGAAAATGGGCGGCCTGCTGCGCAAAGGCGGCTTTTCCCAACCCCTTGTCACCAGCCAAAATCCAGGCATGATGAAGCATATCTTTGGCAAGGGACTGGCAGAATATCTGCTGTGGTTTGTCGTGGCCCAGATATGATGTCATTGAATCATTTCATCAAGTCGCTCAGATTTTCCACGAGGGAATCGGTGACGATGTTCGGAGTCTGAGATGCATCTATTAGCCGGATGCGTTCGGGGTCAGCCGCCGCGAATTTGCGGAAATTTTCCATTACCATTCGATGATATGTGGTGCTTCTGCGTCCGATTCTGTCGCTACCGCCGCGATCTCGCGCCGCTGCTCTTTTGGCCGATACTTCTTCGGGAACATCCAGAACAAAAGTCCGATCGGGTAGAAGGTTGCCGCTTCCGATGCGATGCAGGTCGAGAATGTCCTCGTCGGTGAGTTCACCGTTCACGCTCTGATAGGCTCTGTTGCTATCAATGAACCGGTCACTGATCACCCATTGTCCCCGCGCCAGTGCAGGACGGATCAATTTCGCACAATGTTCCGCGCGTGAAGCCGCGAACAGCAATGCTTCGGTTCGAATATGCCATTTTTCCTCTGCACCGTTCAGCAATAATTCGCGGATGATTTCTGCACTGGAGGTTCCTCCCGGTTCTCGAGTCAGAGTGACATTATAACCCTTGGCTTCGAGGGCGAACGCAAGCTCTCTCGCCTGGGTTGACTTTCCAGCCCCCTCCCCGCCTTCGAGGCTGATGAAACGGCCTATTTTCTTGCTCATGCCAATCCCACTAAAGATTTAAAACCGGCCCAGACACGATCGAAAAAGCCGGCTTCGCCGATATCTTCGCCTGCGACCAGAGGCACGGCCTGCTGTCCGGCATCCGCTGTGGTGACTATCAACGTTGCGATAGGCTGGCCTTTGACAATCGGCGCCTTGATCGGACCATCATAGGTCACCTTCATAGACAATTCGCCGTCTGATCCTTTTGGCAGGGTTGCAAAGAGATCTCTCGCAGCGACAAGCGATACGGTTGAACTATTTCCCAATTGCACTTCGGCATTCTGGATCCGGGTGCCTTTGTTGAACAGCTTTTTGGGCTCCCAAGCATTGAATCCCCAGTTCATAAATTTGACCGACTCCTCCGTGCGGCCGCTATAGCTATCAAGCCCAGCGAGCACCGACACCAGTCGCCGACCCTTTTGTTCGGCCGAACCGGTAAAACCATAGCCTGCTTCTTCGGTATGGCCGGTTTTCAGTCCGTCAGATCCAGCCACTTTCCCGATCAGTGGATTGCGGTTCGGTTGCTTGATGCCATTCCAGGCAAATTCTTTCTGGCCGTAAAAATCATCATATAATTTCGGAAAATTGTTCGCGGTCGCGGCACCCAAGGCGGCCAGATCCCGGGCGGTAACCGTTGTTCGCCCTTCATCCGGCCAGCCGTTGCTGTTCCCAAAGCGGCTCTTCGACATTCCCAGTTCTTTAGCGCGCTTGTTCATCAGCCCGACAAAGGCTTCTTCGGTGCCGGCAATTCCTTCTGCCAGCACCACACAGGCATCATTTCCCGACAAGGTCACGATACCGTGCAACAAATCTCTGACACTGACCTGATCGCCCACACCTAGGAACATTGTAGAACCCTGATTATTCCACTTCTTCCAGGTTTCTTCATTGACGCGAAACTTGTCATCCAGCTTGAGCTTGCCCTTCTTTAACAAATCGAATGCTACATATACGGTCATCATCTTCGCCATTGAAGCCGGAGGTATCTGTTTGTCCGCATTTTTCTCGAACAGCACCGCGCCGGAAGACAAGTCCGTCATATAGGCGATTGGTGCTTCAGTATCAAAACTGGGTGCCGCGAATACAACAGACGATACAGCGATGAAAGGCAGTGACGCCAAAAGATATTTTTTCATGGAGGCCAAGGGTTCCCGGTTAATATTTAGTGGCACAAAAGCTATTTGTCCGCCCGCAAGATTCGGGCTCCGCTATAGCCCCGCTGCTGCGCCTGTGCCAGCCCTGCTTGTGCATCTTTTTCACTCGGATAAGGCCCGTATCGCACGCGCCAAATGGATCGCGTTCCATCTGACATGACCTTGGCTCCGATCTTTCTCGCGAGCGCATCTGCCCGCGATTTGCTGCTGAATGCGGCGACCTGCACGACATAGGATCCGGGCAAACCGCCGACATAATTGTTTCCGACGCTATTTTCGACGGCAACCGGGCGTCCACCTCCCTCGACGATGAAGCGTCCGTCGCGGGTTCCTTCACCTTGGGTAATCTCTGGGCGATTGGATGACGCCCCGCCGACCTTCCCGGATACCGGAGGTATATAGGCTGGCGCAGCAGCCTGCCGGACCACCGCAGCGGGCCGTGGAAGCTGGGCTAGGTTTTTGCGTAAAATCGATAGAAGCGAATCCGGCGTAGCAATGCGTTCGGCAGCCGGTGCACCCGCGCGGAGCACCGCACGCTCCTGCTCGTTGGGATTGACCTTGCGGACCCGGACTCCCGCGATACCACCTTGATCAATCCCCAGCTGCTTTGCTGCTCCGTGGGACAAGTCGATTAGCCGGTCGTTTGCGAAAGGGCCGCGATCATTGACCCGCACCAAAATCGTCCGTCCGGTATCCAGAGCGGTTACCTCGACATAAGTAGGGAGCGGCAACGTCTTGTGCGCGGCCGAGATACCCTGCGGATTGAACGCTTCGCCGTTGGCCGTCGGATTGCCCGACAGTTCGTCGCCATACCAGCTCGCATAGCCGACTTCATCGTAACTATGCACATCCTCAGGTGCGTAGGTGCTGCCACCCACTTTATAAGGATCGCCAATTTTCTGCGGATAGTCGGAAACCGTCGCTGATCCGGTTGGCAGGCCCGCACCGCGGGAAGCGGGTGAACCATCTGGAAAAGCACCAAAATCGCGCGACCCGCTGCAACCGACCAAGGCAAGGGTTGCGGTCGAAAATATTCCAAGTTTAACTGCGTATTTCATCCGCCAATAACCCCACTGCTAGCCCGTAAAAATTCGAACAATTATAGTCTAGGATGACGCGGTAATTGCCAGTCAATAAATATGCCCTGTTCCCGATCCCGTCGGGTTCGAGTAGCGTTGCCATCGTATTCTCATCGAGCCGCATTCCGGTCGCAGGCACTACACCGAGCATCCGCCATTCCGCCATGCTTTTCCATTGACTATGGCGATTGAACACACGCGGACAGCGAGTGGGCGTTATTCTGCTTCTTATCGCAGAACGATCGAGCGACGATGGGGCGTTGACTGCGATACCCCAAGGCTCCCCCCTGCGCCATCCCGAGTTCACAAAATAATTGGCGATTGAAGCGACCGCATCATATTCGTTTTCCCAGATATCCGCATATCCATCTCCGCTGCCATCTTTTGCCAGTCTCAGGTAAACCGAAGGTAGAAACTGGGGCTTGCCCATCGCCCCGGCCCAGCTGCCTTTGAGCGCAGATTGCGGAACGCCCTGATCGATAAGCTTCAATACGGCGACCAATTCGCCTTCGAACAGCGAGCGACGTCTTCCTTCATATGCCAATGTAGCCAGAGAACGAGGGATATCGAAATTTCCAGTATAAGAGCCGTAATTTGTTTCTTTGCCATATATCGCCATGATGATCGGGCCGGGCACACCGGTTTCGCGTTCTACATCGATCAGCTTGGCAATCAGGCGACGATAGGCCGCCTTCCCGTTTTCTATCCGCTGGGGCGTGATATGCCGCTTCTGATAAGGAGCGAAGGGCGGTATTGCGCTATTGGTGCTCCCACCCGGTTGAGACTGATCCAGCTCGATAACCCGTGGATTATAGGTCAGGCCGGGAAGAACCTGATCCAGGGTCTGCGCACGGACACCCTCCTGCAGGGCTTTCTGGCGCACTTGCTGGAGGTAGGATTCAAAACTGGAATTGGCTTGTGCTTTGGCGTCTTGCATCGGTGTTGCGGTGCTCATGCTGACAAGTGCAAGAGCGCTGCAGGCGATAGCGGTCATGATACGCATGAATACTTCCCTTTCGTAATCCCTTTGTCGCACAAAGCCCGTCAGAGGGGAATCCCTAAATAACCCACAGATGCAACCACTCGGCGCGAAAGCCGTGATGCGCCAGAAATTCGCTTTCAATTCCCACCCGCTTGCAAAATGTTTTGCGCTTTCAAATCGGGAACGCTAGGACGCGTGCGACCCGGCCTTAAGGGCTATGCGGACAGGTGGCAGAGTGGTCGAATGCAGCGGTCTTGAAAACCGCCGAGGGTGCAAGCTCTCCGTGGGTTCGAATCCCACCCTGTCCGCCATAATATTAGAATCAATGAATTATATGATTAACGCATCTAGCGTGCATGATGCCTATTCAGATACGACAGAATAATTGAACTTTATTCGATCTCGCGAGGAACGGTTAACTCACTCGGCCGCAAATGGGCCGGCAGCGGCAAGGCGGCTTTCAAGGTTGGCCCCCAGAAAAACGGACGATGCCTACTGATCAACTTTAAAAGCTGCTCTCCGTCAAATTACGGATACTACCCTCTCGATCTCATTGGCTGCGCTTTGGTTGACCTCGCCCGCCATAAATTTTGTACCCGTCGCTTCCCACGATATTCCAGCACTGCGAGCGCAGGAATCAAAAGTTGGAGAATTACGGCTCCGAACAACACCCCAAAGCCAAGGCTGGCCGACATTGGAATGAGAAATTGTGCCTGAAGGCTCGTCTCAAAAGTAATAGGTGCCACGCCCAGGAATGTTGTTAACGAGGTTAGCATGATCGGCCTGAAGCGTGATTTGGCCCCACTGATGATGGCTTCTTCTATCTCCATGCCGTTATCAAGATTTTCGTTGATGAAATCGATCAAGACGAGCGATCCGTTCACAATCACGCCGGACAGTGCGATAATTCCGAAAATACTGAGCACGCCCAATGGCAGGCCCAATATCAGGTGGCCGATAAGCGCCCCAATAATGCCAAAGGGGATTACTGCCATGATGATCAGCGGTTGCACATAGGAACGGAACGGAATTGCCAGCAGGGTATAGATCATCAGCAGTGCGGCCAGGAATGCGATGCCCAGATCACCGAAAGATTCCTGCTGTTCCTTTTGTTCGCCGCCAAATGTGTACAGCAATTGGGGATAGTCTGCTTGCAGTTCAGGCATGATTTCATTGGACAGGGCGTCTGCAATTTCCTGGCTGGTCACGACATTGTCGTCGAGATCGGCGGTAACCGTCGTCACCCGTCGCCCGTCAGTGCGGCGGATGACCGTCGGAGCCTGGCCAAATGAGACGTCGGCCAGTGTGGAAAGAGGCACTTCTCCTCCCGGCACGCGGACCCGGAAACGCTCTACGTCCACGATCGAGTTGCGTTCCTCTTCCGGCAGCCGGATATATACCCGCAGATCTTCCTGGCCGCGCTGCACTCTCAACGCCTCGCTGCCGAAGAACGCGGCGCGCACCTGAAGCGCAACATCCTGGAGCGTTACACCCAGCGATCGAGCCTCGGGTTTTAATCGAAGCTGGATTTCCTTCAGACCCTCGTCCTGATCGGTTTCGATATCGAAAAGGCCGGAGAAGCGGCTCAGTTTTTTCATCAATTTGACCGACGCAGCCTCGACCACGGCCGGATCGGGATCAGAGAGTTGCACATCCACCGGTGCGCCGATTGACAGGAGATCGGAGGCAAACACGACCGAGCGCGCTTCCACAACCGGACCAACCGCTTCTCTCCACGCATTTTCGAAATCTTTTGACGCGAGTGCCCGCTGATCACCCGGGATGAAGCTGAACTGCACACTGGCAATATTGGATGAAAAGCCTCGGCTCGCGGCAGCATCTGGCCCATTTACCCGGGGCCCCTGCCCCACCAAGGTGAATATCCCGCGCAACGGAGAAGATTCATCGTCGTCCTGCTCGGCCTCGAATTTCGCAAAAGTCTCGCGGCCCCGCTGCTCAATCAAGCGTGCAATTTTTTCAGTATCACCGATTGTCGTTCCAGCAGGCATCTCCAAGCTGGCGGTGACAATGTCTGCTTCAATGGCGGGGAAAAAGGAACTTTTGATAATTCCAGCCGGTACCAACGCACCGACGACGATAAGCAGGGCAACACCACCGGAAATTATAACCAAGGGCATGCGAACGGAAAAATTTAACGCCCGATCGAGAGGGCCGTTGACGAAGGCCTGAAAATAGACGTCCACACTGGCTTGTACCCGCTCGAAAAAGCGGGTGACGGGACTGTGCGTCGGCGTCCCGGGTGCAGGCAAACGACTCAGGTGATTGGGCAGGATCAGCAGGCATTCGATCAGTGATAAAGCCAGCACGGCCACGACCACCAACGGGATATCGAACAATATTTTTCCGATGACGCCACCGATTGCAAAGAGAGGAGAAAAGGCTGCGACGGTCGTCAATACCGCGAAGATGACCGGTACGGTGACCCGCCGGGTGCCGCTGATCGCAGCGCCCAGTCCGGTTCGACCGAAGCCGCGCTGCGCATAAACATTCTCGCCGACAACAATCGCGTCGTCGACCACCAGACCCAATGCCAGGATGAAGCCGAACAGAGAGAACATATTGAGGCTGGATCCCATCAGATCCAGCAGAAAAATCGCGCCGACAAATGTTACGCCGATGCCCAGCGCCGTCCACCCGGCAAGGCGGATATCGAGGAACAAGGTCAGGGCGAGCAGTACGAGAAACAGGCCAATGGCAGCATTTTTCAGCAGCAGACTCAAACGATCATTGAGCAATTCACTGTCATCGTCCCATATTGCATAGGATATGCCTTCGGGCAGCGTCTGCGTGAATTCGGAATTCAGATATTCCTTGGCCGCGCGTGCGACATCCAATACCCGCTCGTCGCTGGTGCGGAAAACTTCTACAAAGGCAACAGGCTGGCCATTGTACAGCGCCACCAGATCGGAATCCTCGAAACCGTCCCGGATATTTGCGACCTGGCCCAGCCGGACCAGCGCACCATCCTCGTTGCTCACCAGAACGATATCTTCAAAATTCTGCTGGTTGTAATTCTGGCCGATCGTCCGGACACGAACTTCCTCGCTGTCGGTATCTATCGATCCGGCCGGACTGTCCAGACTGCTGGCGGCGACAGTGCGTGATATATCATTGAGCGAGAGGCCAAATGCTTGCAACGTGTTTTGCGGGACTTCTATGGAGACTTCATAGTCGCGAATCGAACTGGTATCGACGAACGATATTTCCGGCAATGATGACAGCGATTCCTCAAGCCGATTGGCTGTTTCCTTCAAGGCAATTTCGGGAACATTCCCGAAAATGGCAATCCGCAGGACGCTTTGCCGGGTTGTCAGCTCCCGGACATCAGGTTCCTCGGCGTCGTCGGGGAACGTCTGGATCTGATCTATCTCGGCCTTGATGTCATCCAGAGCGCGGTCGATATCCGTGCCCAATTCCAGGGCGACCGAAACCGCACCAATATTTTCGGCCGCAGTGGATTTAATTTCTTTGACATTCTCGACCGCTTCGACCGCTTCCTCGATCTTCTGGACAATCGTTTCTTCGACTTCATCCGGTGTAGCGCCGGGGTAGGCGACGCTTATCTGAACCGTATCCAGACTGTTTTCCGCGAAGACCTCCTGAACAATCGTGCCATATGACGAAATTCCGGCCACGAAGAAGAAAATCATCAAAAGGTTCGCCGCGACACCGTTGCGGGCCATAAACGCAACCACGCCGCGTTGTTCCATGATCTCCTTGCTAGGCTGCTCGGGCATAGGTCCGTCCGTCGGGAACTGGTCAGGATCAGGCGGGGTCGTCATTTAGCTGCGGTTGCTTTCGCGGCAGGTTTTTCCTTGGATTCGGTGGACTTTGAAGCCGTCTCTTCCAGACTCGATTTCGCGGTTCTGACACGCAGTCCTTCCGTTGCAATCTTAAGGCTTCCGGTAATAACTATCGGCTTATTACCAAGACCGGTTGTGCTGATGCGCGCCGTTTTATCGGTACGCTGCAATATATCCACCGTGACGATATGAAGTTTGTCGTCGCGAACCAGCCAGACTTTGTTACCCGCTTTGAGAGCCGCAAGCGGAAGCACTGCATATTCTTTCATTGCTCTGCCGCTAATCTCGGCGTCGACAAAACTGCCGACAAATAATGGCGGCGCGCTGGACGTCGTAGCAGTCTTTCCGCCAGCATTCTGCTTTGCAGCGGGGGAGCCGCCCCGCAACGGATTTGGGATACGCAAGAATATATCAATCGTCCGCGTTTGCGGATTGAGCACGCGATTTACGCGGTCAACATAGGCCGACCACCGATAGCGCGTGCCGCCATAATCGGAATAGACAGATGCTTCGATCCTGTTTCCCGTTCCGGTTCGGAATAGCTCGGGAATTAATGCGGCTTCTTTTCCAGATAAGGGGATGACGGCTTCGAAATCCGCCGTACCAACTATCGAGCCCAGTGATTGTCCGGGCTGGACATAACTTCCCAGTGCAATTTGTTTGGTTTTGACAACCCCTGAAAAGGGAGCATGAACAACCGTTCGTTTTAATGCGGTCTGGGCATCAGCCAATTTTGCATGGGCTCTGCGCAGGCCGGCTTGCGCGGATTTTAACTGTGGTTCGCGCGTCGCCAAACCGTTGGAGCTTATGCTCTGTTCGGTTTGCGGGCTGCGGGCTTCTGCTTTCCCGACCAACGCATCCGGTGGCAATATTTGCGCCGCATAATCGCTGCTGTCGACGCTGGCAAAAGCATTGCCACCGTTGCTGCCACGTTGCTGGAAACGGGCTAGTTCCGCCTTTGCCAGGGCTACTTCTTCGCGCGCTTGCATCACCGAGACACCTTGCAACGCGACATCGGCCTTCGCGGTCTGCACGGCGTTGTGATAGTCGGACGTGTCGATCCGGAACAGGGTTGCGCCGCGCGCTATGAGCTGACCTTCGCGAAGGCCGGGATTTACATAGACCAGCTTGCCTGCGACCTCGGCGGCCAGTGTCAGTTCCTCGCGCGCACGCACCGTACCCGCACCCGCGACCATCAAATTTCCGGAACGGATTTCCAGAGGTTCGGCTTGCACCAACGGAATCTGTTCGACCTGCGGCTTTTCTTCCGGATCAGACCGGAGCAAGATCAAAGCCGCAGCAATCAATATTGCCGCAAGCAGGATCAAGCCGCCTAAAATGCGTTGCCGATGCACCTATTTGTCTCCTAGAATGGCTGAAGCTGCACTGTCACCAATGGATTGCGGTGGTACAGCTGATGCGCGGGGCGCTTCATCCCAACTGCCTCCCAGCGCCCGGTGGATAGCAAGCCGCGACAAGGCTACATCCCGGCCAGCCGATGATAAAGCGGACTGGACCTGATATTGCCCGCGCAGGCCATCGAGATAGTCGACATAGCTACCCACCCCGTTGAAAAAACGTCGCGATTGTAGCGCCGCCGCAGCTTTGGCTTCGTCCAGTTGCGAGAATAGAAAACGGTAACGTTGCCGTTCTTCTTCATAGCGTTCGATCGCGGAGGTAACCTCTTGATAAGCGGTCAATACGGCGCGGGCATAGACAGCGGTTTGCTGGGCATATTGAGCATCCGCAATTTCGATATTCGCCCGGATGCGCCCCCCTTGGAAAAGCGGTGCGGTGAGATTTGCCCCAAGGTTCAACACCCAATTGTCAAATATATCAAACGCTGCGGAAGGACTGCCGCTTTGCGTGCCCGTGCCAGCGGACAGGCTGAGTGAAGGGAATCGTTCGGCGCGGCGTGCGCCGAGATTATATCTCGCGGATTCCAGCCGCTGACCTTCGGCATATATGTCTGGCCGCTGAGCTAGCAGATCAATGGGCAGGCCAGCGGGAACGGATTGGAATATCAATTTTGGCGCAAGTTTCTTGCCGATGAGTTCATCCATACTGTCGGAATATCGGCCGACAAGCACAGCGAGTTGCCCCTCCATAGCGGCCAGTTGGCTCTCTCGCTGTGGCAAACTGGCCTGAATATTACGAAATTCCTGTCGCACTTGATAAAGCTCAAAAGAAGTCACCAGACCGCGACGATACCGATTTTCAGTCTGCTCCAGACGATCACCAAGCACGTCTATAATCTTGATTGTGATACCAATTTGATGGCGCGCATCAACAATATCGAAATAGCTTGTGATTGTTTCGGCCAAAACGGCAAGACGTACTGATTGCAAGTCCGCCGCAGTAGCAACTGCATCAGCCCGTCCGGCACGCGCATCATTGCGTAGCTTTCCCCAGATGTCGAGCTCGTAGGAAAAGGCAAGACTTGAAGAATAGGTCTCATTCTGAATACGCTTTGTTTCGGCACCCGGTATCGATCCAAAGCTTGTTCCCGCAGTGGGAGAGTCAGCATAGCTGCTTTTCAATCCGGCATTGATCTGAGGGAAAAGGCCGCTCTTTGAAATTTTTGCCCGCGCTTCCGCTGCTCTCAGTCTTGCAGAAGCTTCGGCCAGATCTAAATTCTTCGCTAATGCCTCTTCCAGCAGAGCGTCCAGGACAGGATCCTGAAACGACCCCCACCAGTGTATCGGTTGATAAACGCCATCGTCATCGAACTTTGCAAATTGCGCCGGGATACCCGCAGCGAATTCTGACCCCGTCGATGCAGGCGTAAAGCCTGCGCAGCCGCTATTTATCAACGCAACAAAAAGAAGCGAGGACGTGGTCCTGTTAGAGTATTTTTTCACAATATCTTCCTGTGTGGACGGCTCCTATTTTGCAAGGATTGCTTTGAGCGACTTAAGCTGAGTTAGATAATATTTTGTGGTTGGCCTGTCGGTGTGGCGCTTTCCAAAAGCGTTGATGGTATCCTGCTTCCCACTCTAAGCAATTGATTGGATCCCCTCCAATGCATCACCAACGGACATTAGATCAGGGGGCGTTTCTCTTATCCGAACACTATCGCTGAACTCAATTTCGTTTAATAGCTTCACGACTTCGATCGCACTTAATTACAATAGCTAAATTCTTATGTTTTATCCCCACCCTATCCGCTAGCGGCCTCACCGCTTAGCATCCTCGCCTCCGTTTTGACGATCCGGATCTGTGCGGGGATCGAGAGCCATTGCGATCGGCGTAACGTCAGGAAGCGGCACATATTTTTCCCGTTGATCCGCAAGTACACCAGGCCGCCGCGAGACTTGGACAAGAACAAACAGGGCATAGAGTATGGCCACAGTTGATTCGAACAGGAAGAAGCTGGATGGACCGTAGATTGACATAAGCGCCGCAGCGAGCAGCGGACCGATCGTTGCGCCGATGGAATAGACCATTAGCAAACGCCCCGACGCCGCGATATAGTATCTGCGCTCCAGGCGGTCGAAAGTCTGAGCGACACAGAGCGGATAGACGCTGCTTATCGCACCTCCGAACGCGGATGCTATGATCAGCAAGGCAACAAACGACAATCCTGAGGCGACGAAGCCTGCCAGCATTCCCCAGGCAGTGCCGACTGCTATCAAAGTGCCTGCCATGACAAGGCGCCGGTCATACCGATCCGCCAGCACGCCTATGGGAAGCTGAGCGGCTAAACCGCCGAGCACGACGACGCTCATGAACAGGGCGGCTTCGGATACGCTAAGCCCAATCCTGCGCGCGAAAACGACGCCCAGAGCATAGAAGGAGCCGACAATCAAACCCGCGACACCAGCGCCGACCACGCCGACCTTGGACGCCGAATAAAGCTCCCTGACGTTCAGCACGCGGCTATCGCTGAGATTCGGCTCGCCCAGGCTCGTCATTGCGACCGGGATCAGCGAAAGCCCGATCAGCGATGCGGCCAACATGAAGAGATCGGGAGCAGCGACGTCGGCGACGTTGACCAGAGTTTGACCCGCAGCAATCGCAAGGTAGAAGGTCAACATGTAATAGCTGAGGACACGTCCGCGCGTTTCATTGCTGCTTCGGGTGTTCAACCAGCTTTCGATTGTAGCAGTCATTCCGGCGATGCAGAATCCGTTGATAATCCGGAAAATCAGCCACGCAGCCGGATGGGAAAAAGCTTCATATGCCAATGTGGTCGCAGCTGTTAGCGCCGCGAAAACAGCGAAGGCGCGAATATGACCGATCCGGAAGATCACGTGTTTGCCGCGCAGACCACCGAGCGCCAGACCGAAATAGTAAGCCGCCATGATCGTCCCGGTCAGTACGATAGGATAGCCTGCTGCCTCCATACGAAGCGGCAGGATAACGCCGAGCAGACTATTGCCGAGCATGAAGCCGGCAGTGCCGCCCAGAAGGGATTTCACCGAGGTAAGAACCTCGCGCACGTTTTGTGTCATCCAGCGGACGAGAACATATTAGCGCAAGATATGCAACGGGCGATAGCGGGCAGACGCTGGCTTGAAAGGCGTATTCGAGGGAACAGGCATACTTACGTGCGACAGGACACCGCAAGACCAATCTGTACCAAATGCCATTGTCAGGCTACTCTTGTTAGGATATTGAATCTCAGGTATTTATTGGGGTATTTACCCGTAGGAGAATTATTTTGGCATATACCGGAAAATATAAGACACCGATGGAATTATTGCATGACAACAGTTTGAGTGATGATGCGAAAGTTGAAATGCTTGAGCAATGGCGCGACGATAAGGAAGCCATCATGCGCGCCGCAGATGAAGGGATGGAGGGCGATTTCCGAGCAGATTTTCTCAAGAAGATTGAGAATGCGCTGATTTCGCTTCAAGAGAAGCCTCGTACGTGATGACAACGGGATTAGTCACTCGCAAATTCCAGTGCGTTGTATGAAATATTAATCAAGAATTTATCGAGGCGTGAAATATTGGCGTCGCGCCAGCGCACCGTGACCGTGATCCCTTTTTGCTTGCTCTCCTGGCGTTAGCCGGCCGAGACAAGTTTCGAGCCGGGCCAACTGATAATCCTTAGTTCCAAAGTACCATCCTTGGTCAAAGCGACGTCCAATGCCCACTTTGTCGCTATAGGTGGTGGAGCGATGGAAGGACCGCGCTATCTATGGTGGAATTTCGTATCCTCAAGGCTTGAACGTATCGAGCAGGCTAAAGAAGACTGGAGGATGAGGCGTTTCGACACTGTTCCCGGTGACGAAGACAAGATTATTCCGTTGCCCGACAATGCAAAGGAAATGCAAAAGCCGGTTGGAGGAGTGGCCTATCCCTAGGCCACCCCCCTGACACCAGATGCCTTCAGGAGACGAGACAACATCACGCTGAAGTGCAATTTTAGCGCGTGGTGCAGTCGATCCCGCGAGCCGAGGCGATGCTTTCGCCTTCGGCGAGCGGCGAAAGCATGCCTTCTGTCATCCCTTTGGTCCACCATTGCCAGCCATCACCGACATAGCGTGCGCCGCTCGCCGAAACTGCGGAAGTCATTTCGATTGACCGCCCCTGATAGACGATCCTCGCGGTATCAGTGGTCGGATACCACGCTTCGATGATCGAACCGTCGGTGCACTGGTATGTTGTCTTTGGCATTGTACCGGAGACCCGGCGTGCCGTGATTGTGGTGCCCATTGGCGTAGAAAGCACTAGCGCGCCCGTATCGTCGATACGGTAGCCGTTCACTGCGTTAAACACGTTCAGAAAGCGACTCTCCTGATCCATAACAGCGGGGGCACAGGCTCGCTTGGTAACTCCGGCTTTTTCGATCTGCAACTCTGTTCCGTCCGCCTGATAATCGGCGAAGTAGCGATTGCACGCTGCGTCGCCTGACAAGCGGCCATCTTGCCCAAACATTATGGTGGTGCGGGCATAGTCAATCACTCCGCGATCAGCAATGTCTTCGACCACCCATTCTTCATCCATAAGCAGGGCTGTCGATTCGGACTGATTTTCGGCGGTTGTGACACACGCGGTAAGTGCCAATCCGGCGGCAAGCGCGGCAGCATTGTTAAAAACTCGCATCGATTTATCTCCAATTTTTTACTCAAACCTACAACGCACTTACTGCATCAAGGTTCCCGGTCACTTGTCGAAAGACTAGGTCATGGCTTCGGCACGCCCAAGTGGCAGCCTGAAAGCCATAGATTACAGCTCGGTTGCCGCTGGATAGAGGCCGCGCCTCACGTTGCGACTTGTCCTTAGATAGCGGAAAGGAAAAGCAGGTCCGCTCACTGCGGCCATATGGTCTGCTGCCAGAGAACAGCCACTATTGGGTGTGGATCGTTAAAACGGCAACGACCGAGATTGGTCGCTAAGCAGTTGTGCTATTTTCGTTCGAACTAGTTGGTTTACATAATGACTCACGATGTCCCCGGAAACAATCCAATCAACAGAACTCCCGATGGCACGTTGCTGGGCGGAATAAACCAAAGTGAGCTGCTTGATCCCGCAGCTAAATCAAATTCACCGCTGCTGATGAAATTTCCTGTTTCTAAGCCGCCTGAGCACCTCTGACCAGCTGACCCGGCCTTGCGCCCGTGCTCTTGTCAAATCGCCGGATCACTTCGCCCGATACTATTGTCGCGTCGTAACCGGACGCACGCTGATGCAGCCGCCTGCCGCCCGCAGGTAGATCGCGGACAATTTCCGGCAAATGCAATTTGAGCCCGCTGAAATCGATCACATTGATATCGGCTTTCGCGCCAACTTTCAATATCCCGCGATCATTGAGGCCCACGGCTTGTGCCGCTTTGGCAGACAACATGTGAACTGCCTGAGCCAGATCAAAGGCCTGCTCATTGTCATCGCGAACATAGTGGGTGAGCAGGTAAGTCGAATAGCTTGCATCACAGATTGCGCCGTAATGCGCGCCGCCATCTCCCAAAGCCGGCACACATTGCGGGTGGCTCAACATTTCATGGGCGCTTGCAAGGCTGCCATTTTCATAATTGCCCAACGCTGCCAGAAACAGTCCTTTACCCTTGGTTTCCAATATCCGGTCATAAGCAATTTCTTGTGGCGTACAGCCGCGTGCAGCGGCCTGCGCGGCCATGCTCATTTCCCTTGGCGGGGCATAATCCGGGGGATCATCGAGCGGGAACATCCAGTCCCAGTTTCTGGCAAGCGCATTGAACGGATGACCCTCTTCGAAATCTTCACTTAGCAAGGCAGCGCGTAATTGCGGATCGCGCATTGCTTCGATCTGTCCAGATATCGGCAGGTCCGCAATCTTCTTCCAGCTGGGGCACAACACAAAAGGATGTACGGTCAGCTCCAACCCCGCGATCAATCCGATCGGCCGCGGCATCACCTGTCCGGTAACCTGATGTCCGGCGCTTTTCGACTGCTCGATCAAATCGAGGACATTGCGCCAACGGGGCGGGCCTTCATTGCCAGATGCCAGCGTAAAAGTCGCCGGTCGGCCAGTGGCTGCCATCACCTCCTCAATGATCCGATATTCTTCATCCCATCCGACAAAGGCATCGAGTACAATCTGAAACGTGCCCGATCCAGCGTCGCTCATGCCCGCACAAATTTCGCTAAGCTCCTTCACGTCGGCTTCGAATGTCGGGATGCTGCCGCCATCGGCGGTCTTATGGATCGAGAGTCGCGATGTCGCAAAGCCGAGCGCGCCGGCCTCGACAGCTTCCTTTGCCAGAGCGCGCATCTGTTTGAGGTCCTCTGCGGTAGCAGCTTCCTGCGCCGCTCCCCTTTTACCCATGACAAACACCCGCAAAGGTGAATGGGGCAAATAGGCCGCGACGTCGATATCACGCCGCCCGGCGTCCACCCGGTCAAGATATTCGGGAAAGCTCTCCCAGTCCCATGGCAGACCTTCAGCCATCACCACGCCGGGAATATCCTCGACCCCTTCCATGACGTTGATCAGCATATTCTGGTCACCGGCACGGCACGGAGCAAAACCGACGCCGCAATTGCCCATTACCACGGTGGTGACACCATGCGAGGACGAGGGGCTGAGCTCTTCGGACCAGATACACTGCCCATCATAATGGGTGTGCACATCAACAAAGCCGGGCGTGACTATGCGGTCGGCCGCGTCAATTTCTTCCGAGCCGCTTCCTGTCACCTGTCCGATAGCCGCAATCTTGCCATTTGAAATAGCCAGGTCGCCGGTGATCAACGGGCCGCCGGTACCGTCGGCAATCGTGCCGCCACGAATGATCAGATCATAGTCGCTCATATGCTTTTCACTCCCGACCAGATATCACCTTCGGCTGCGGTGTCCAAGTCCACTGCACCGCGAATGCCCAGTTGTTCGCGTGCCTGTTCGAGCGGCACATTCCAAAAATCTTCCATCTTCGCCATCCAGAATGGATCGGAATTGCGGCCGATTGATATGCCTTGCTGGATACATTTCAGGGCAGTTCCCCAAGTTTCGGGACAGTGCAGCACCGTACGAACGACGTAGCGCATAGTGCCCAATATCCCCATGGCGTTCATCTCACCGGCCAATTCCTTGTTCTGAATATGCGTGTCGATAGTCGCGAGACGAAACCAGTAGGGGATGAGCTCACCCATGTAATTAAAGCCAGCGCCGGTCAGGATATGTTCGTAATCATGCGTCTGTCCGGCGCGCAGCGAGTAGAATTGCCACTGGTTTTGTGGTTTGAAATTGGGGACAATCTGTATCTCATAGCTGCCTTCCGTTGCAGCCTTGTAATAGATACCGCCCACGGTTCCCGCTGCGCAGTCTTTCAAATCATCGATTGTGTATTCGGAGCAATGCCATTCCTCAAACCATCGATCGAGAGCGGCATTATTCTTTCGCTCTTCAGTGAACAGTGCCTCCAGCCGATCGTAATCGCGTAGATCACCGAGAATATTGATCAGCTCATGCATCTCGGCGGCAGGTGGATAGTCAGGCCCATTTTTCTTGAGGGCTATTTTGGCGACCCATTCGCGCAGTCGCGGATCATTGAGATATTTCGACGAAGAAACCAAAATCGAGGAATCGGTCCCAAGCAGTTCCACGCCGCGTGCGAGATAAGGGGTGTCGTCCATTTTGTTCTCCAATGTGTCGTTGGTATAGAAAGCAATCCTGCTGTTTCCGCAAATCCAGGTCAATATTGAAAAATATTGGTAGATCAGAAACTTCTAGCAAGATTAGGATATCTCTCCAGAATGCGGATTAATGTGATATATATGTTACGCACATAGGCGTTCGATCCGTTATTGGCTAATGAATTGCGGAATTGATATTGACAATCATTACGAATTTTGGGACGGGATTTGCAATAGCTAATAATAATACGCAGTTTCGAAAATCTGGGAGGATTATATCAATGGCAAAATATCGGATTACAAAAACTCTTATGGCAGGTGCGGCGCTGGGGGCATTATACTCACCTGCCTATGCACAGGATGAAGATGGCGCGAGGGATAATGTCATCATTGTGACAGCCAACAAACGCGAACAAAACCTTCAAGAAATACCGGTCGCTGTATCTGCCCTTTCAAATGAGCAAATCGAGTTGCAGGGTATCAGCGAAGCTCAAGACTTGAGCGGTCTGGCCCCGAACGTCGCCATCAATGGCGGCGTAACCAATGCGACCGCAGCGGTTATCACCATTCGCGGCATTCCAACGAGCGCGGATGAAACGCAGGGTTACGATTCGCCGATTGGTCTTTATCTTGATGGTGTTTATCTGGCGCGTTCATCGGCATCTTCCTTTGAAGTCGCCGACATCGAGCGGATCGAAGTGCTGCGCGGCCCACAGGGCACGCTGTTCGGGCGGAACACCACCGGTGGTGCAATCAACTTCATCAGCAAGGCGCCGAGTGAAGAAGCGAGCGCCAAAGTGAAGTTGGGCTATGGCAATTATAATCAAAAACAAGCCCGCTTTATCTTGAACAGTGGTACAATTTTCGATGCGGGCCGTATCTCTCTGGGTTATCTGTACAAGAAGCGGAATGGGGTGGTCGATAACCTTTTGCAGCCCGATAAAAGCCTCGATCCGGGCGGGAATGAAACGCACTCGGCCCGGCTTGCATTCGAAGTCGACATAACTGATAATCTGAAACTGACCAACGTTACGGATTGGACAAAAATCACTGGCGTACCTCATGCCGCTCAGCTGGTCGAGGTCGGCGACGGTGTGTTCCGGCCCAATCTCACGATTGACGGAAATACATTTTCTCAGGTACAGCCTGCCAATGTTGGCGGCTATCTAGCCAATGCAACCGCTCTGGAACCACAATGCGGTGCACCGCTGGCCAATGTGCAGCGCGCGCGGCTTGATCCTATTTGTCTGGAAAGTGCAGGCCTGTCCACCGACACGATTCGCGGAAACATGACGCGTCTGGAACTCGACCTTGATACCGTCACGGTTCGTTCCACGACGGCATTTCGTGGATGGAGTAATACAAGCATAAATGACCTTGATGGACTTGGCACAATCCAGGGTCCGCTTTTTTCCCAAACAAGCACATTCAATGGTTTGCCGGCCTCGATTACAGGCTTTCTGGTACCACCTTTCAGCGGACCTATGAACCCGACGGCTCTGTTTTTACAGAGTCAGTCAGTTCCGACCACGACGCAGCCGCTGTTTCAGGCTACCGCCGATCGGGGGCAAACCCAGTTTAGTCAGGAACTCGAAATTGTCGGCGGCTCGGGAACAAATTTTGAATGGGTATTGGGCGGTTTCTATTTCAGTGAAAAAGGCAGGGAATTCAATCCACAAAGCTTTGCTTTCATTCTTGATACCAACCAGGCAGTATTCAGCGATGCCAACTTCGGCCCAGCTTTTGGCCCTGGTTTGAGAGCGGCAAATACCGCAAATGGAACGCAATATCGCGCGGTGGTTCAGAATTCTACTTTGGGATATACCGTGAAGGGCGAATCCTACGCAATTTATGGGCAAGGGACGTTCCGTCCAGGCGGGGAAGATGGAGCTCTGGGTATCACTCTTGGCCTTCGTTATACTTGGGACAAGAAAGAGATAGACCGCACTCAAAATGGCGCAGCACCATTTGCGACGCCGGCTGAAATAGCGCTCAATCAGCAATCTGCCAAATTTTCCGAGCCGACTGGTCATGTTACCGTTGATTACCGTGCAAATGACGATGTCAATCTCTATGCCAGAGCGGCTCGTGGTTATCGGTCAGGCGGATTCAACGCGCGGCAATCCACCAGCGTTGCCAATAATATCGGCCTGATTCCATTCAACGAGGAAAAAATTACCTCGTACGAATTTGGCGCAAAAACGCAGTTGATTGACGGACTCACCCTGAACGGTGCGATATTCTATAACATCTACGAGGACCAGCAATCTACCGTCCCCATTCCAATTCAGGGTGGAGGAAGCTTTGGTACGCAGGTTGTGAATGCTGGCAAGACCAAATATCTTGGCGGCGAACTGGAAGCGCGCTGGCAGATCACCGACGCCTTCACAATCGATGGATCATTTGGGTATATTGATCAAAAGATCAAACAATTCCCGGGCACTGATATCAATGGGGTGCAGCAAAATATCGGATCCGCCTATACACCGGGCAATTCCCCATCAACTACAGCGAGTGGGGGTATAGCCTATAGCGCTCCTGTCGGGGGTAGTGACACGCGCCTGACCGCCCGTGTGGGCGTTACCCATGTTTCATCTGTCACATTTTTCGGCAATCCGCTGACCGCTCCTTTCGCACAGTCAACCAGCGGCGGAGCACGCACACTGGTGGATGCACAATTGAGGCTGGATGACATCAATCTTGGGGGCGCAGAATTTTCCCTGCAGCTTTGGGGAAAGAATATTCTTGATAAGGAATATGTCTCGCGCGGCATTGACTTTGGCCAACTCGGCTTTGGTTCGGTCATTTACGGCGAACCGGCAACTTACGGTCTCAGTCTGGAATTCGAATTCTGATCAGCCTCCCGTTTGATCACAAAAAAGGGCCGGAGAGTGAAAACTCTCCGGCCCTTTTTTGTGCCAGCGATTTTAAACAGCCGTCGCACCACCATCGATCACCAGCGGATGGCCGGTAACAAAACTGGCCTGGTCCGAGCAGAGCCAGACAATCGCACTGGCTATTTCCTCGGGCCGCCCCAAACGTTTCATCGGAGTGATTGACTCCATAGTCTTTTTGATCTCGGGATTCTGCGACACCACCTCCGTCATCGGCGTTTCAATCACACCGGGGCAAACGCAATTAACCCGGATGCCGGCTTCTGCCCATCGCAGCGCACCATGACGAGTCAGACCAACAACACCATGTTTAGCGGCAGTATAAGCGGGCTGCATCGGGTTGCCGACCAAACCGTTCATAGATGATGTGTTGACGATCGCGCCGCCGCCATTGGCCAGCATCGCTTCCGCCTCGGCCTTCATGCACAACATGACGCCGGTCAGATTAACACCGAGGCTTTGCTGCCAGACATCCAGATCATATTCGTCTTTCCGGATATCATTGATACCGGCGTTGTTGCAGGCATAATCCAGTCGGCCATATTCTGAAACAGCCCTGTTGATCATTGCTTTTACGTCGGCTTCGTTTGCGACATTGCATCGCTGGAAGACGGCCTTGCCACCTTGATCGGTGATCAGCTTGACGGTCTCTTCGCCTTTATCCTCCTGTACGTCGGACACGACAACATATGCTCCCGATTCCGCAAAAGCCAATGCTGTCGCACGGCCAATACCTCCACTGGCGCCAGTAACGATTGCTACTTTTCCATCAATTTCATAGTTCATGATTTATCTCCCAACTTTCTGTTTACTTGTGTTTCTGTGCTTGCTGGCCGGCCTTAATCGGCGAAAGCGGCGGACAGCGCAGCCGCTGCGGTTGAAACCGCCTCATCGGCCAGCGGCACCATCCCGAACAGACTTGCAAATCCGTGGATTGCGCCGAGATAGTCATGCAGCGCGGCGGGCACGCCAGCGGCTTGCAACGTGGCAGCAAAGGCGACCCCTTCGTCGTGAAGCGGATCGTTGCCAGCGACTATGATCGTCGCCGGAGCAGTGCCAGGCGCGATCGATGCCGCAGACGGGGAGGCGCGCGGATCGGAGCGCATATCGCCCGGCGCATATTGATCCCAATACCACCGCATTTGCGCGGCAGACAGAAACCCGGGATGATCCACACCGAAAGACGGCGCTGCACATTTTCCGTCGAGTGCGGGATAGAATAGCAGCTGGTGAACAATGGTCGGATCATCCGCCACTGCCTGTGCCAATGCTGCGGCGAGATTGCCGCCGGCACTGTCGCCGGCGAGCGCGATACGGCTTGCGTCGACATCAAGCTCGCTGTGATGATCCTTGATCCAGCGGAGCGACGTCAGAGCGTCTTCCCACGCCGCCGGAAACGGGTTCTCGGGTGCCAGCCGGTAGTCGACCGAAACCACCGCGCATTGCGACTGCACTGCGAGAATGGCGGCCAGCCGGTCATGGGTATCGAGCGTCCCGTGAACCCAGCCCCCGCCATGAAAGAACAGCACCACCGGTAGTATTTCGCCGGATGCCGGGTGGTATAGCCGCCCGGCTAGTGTAGAGCCGCTCGCCTCAATCGATATGTCGCGCCGCTCGGCTATATCGACCGGTGGTGCGGGAATCGGTGCGTCGAGCATGGCACGCAGCGATGCTGCATCGAGCGGGTCCGGCAGTTGAATGCCGCCCTCCGTCATCGCGGTTAGCAGGGCCTGGATATGGGGATCGATCATGAAATTGTCCTCTTATGGGCGAAGCGGTGTTTCTTGCGGCTCAGCGACGCGCCGACAGCGTGCGCCTGATCGAATTTCAACCGGTCAGCGCTGCACCGGTGATGATGCGCAAATGCCAAGGTGATCAGCTTCTCAAAAAGCCTTCGTAATCGTTGCGTACAGCGGTTTCGCTGAGTTCGCGATATCTCGGGAAACCGCCGACATAAATCATGAAGCCGCCTTTTTTCCCTTCGATATTCTTACCATTATACCAAGAGTCAGCGAGGTTGTGGACGGTTTGGGACGCAGCGCCATTGACTTCCGCCGCCCAATTCTGCTCCGCCTCCTCGGTCGTGTCGATCCGCGAATAACCGTCCTTTTCCAGATCATCGATAACACCCGCAACAAAATCAACCTGCCACTCACCCGCTGTGATCATCTGCGAAAGCGCGCCGGGTGAAAGCGGTCCGTGAATCATGAAGAGATTTGGAAACCCCGCCACCATGAATCCGAAAGTGCAGGTAGGCCCTTCCCGCCACTTGTCCTTAAGCTTCAGCCCATCCACGCCCTCAACATCGATCCGTGAAAGCGCGCCTGTGACCGCATCGAAGCCTGTGGCCGTGACGATCACGTCCAGATCATAAGCCGCATCGGTCGTCTTGAGACCGGTTTCGGTAAACTCGGTGATTGGGGCGCTCTTCACATCCACCAGCGACACGTTATCGCGATTATACATGTCGAAATAGCCGTTATCGATGCACAGCCTCTTGGCACCTATCGGATAGCTCGTCGGACAAAGCTTTTCGGCCGTTTCCGGATCTTTGACGATATCGCGTATCTTGCCGCGCACAAATTCGCTGACCACCTCATTGGCTTCCCGGTCAATCATCACGTCGGTAAAGGCGACCATCATCTGAAAGGCGCTCTTGGAAGCCCATCCTTCTTCAAGGATTTTCTGTTGTTCTTCGGGCGTACATTCATGAGCAGATTTAGTCGGATATTCAATCAGAGACACGCCGTAAGAATCGAGCATTTGGGCGCGCCGTTCGCCGTAATTCTCTTTCCATTCCCGCTCATGTTCTTCGTCCAGAGGGCGGTTGCCGGATGGCATGCTGAACGCGGGTGTGCGCTGGAAGACCGTGAGATGTTTGCTGCATTCGGCCAGGATCGGCGCCGCCTGAATGGCGGTCGAGCCGGTGCCGATGATACCGACGCGCTTGTCCTTCAAATCCAGCGGTTCGCTTGGCCATTGCGTCGTATGGTAAATCTCGCCCCGATATTTTTCGCGGCCCGGCCAATCCGGCATGTTCGGCGCCGAAAGGGCTCCCGTCGCGGCAATGACATATTTGCAGATGACGTGATCACCGTTTGCGGAATGCACGTGCCAGCGATTTGCGTCTTTATCGAAACGGAGAGACTTCACCGCATTCGACAGACGGATATCCTTGCGCAGGCTGAAACGGTCCGCAACGTGATTCGCGTATCGCTCGAGATCGGGCTGGGCGGAGAAATATTCCGGCCACTTCCATTCCTGCTGAAGTTCCTCATCAAAGCCGTATGAATATTCGACGCTCTCGATGTCGACGCGCGCGCCGGGATAGCGGTTCCAGTACCAGGTCCCGCCAACGCCGTCGCCGGCCTCAAAGCACACCACCTTATATTTGTCGCGAAGCCTGTGAACCGCGTAGAGTCCGGAAAATCCGGCCCCAATGATAGCGATATCGAGATGTTCCGGAGATTTTGCCATTCTATTCTCCATCCCCGCTTGTGAAGTCGAAACTTGTCGGTGGCCTTCTTTCCAGTATCATTTCCGTCCGGTCCTGGAGCGCCGAATCCAGTATTTCCGGCTGTGGAATGATCCAGTACTCGCCGCGTTCAATAGCCTCGAAAACCAGCGGAGCGAACTCATCGGGCGTCATGCCGTGCTCGTCATTCATACCGCGCATCACGGTCATGAATTCAGCGGTTTTGGCCGGCGCGTGTTCATCCATAATCGCGCTCTTCACCGGGCCGGGTGCCAGCAGCGAAACCTGAACTTTGCTGCCCAGCGCTGCCAGCTCGCCTGTCATTGCTTCCGTGATGGCGACAATCGCAAATTTGGTCGCTGAATAAGGAGCCATGAACGGCGACGTCAGAAATCCCCCCACAGAGGATGTGTTGATGATCCGAGCCGGACGATCCGCAGCAATCAGGCGCGGGACAAAAGAGCGCATAACATTGACTACGCCGCCGATATTAATGTCGACCGAGCGTTGCCAGGTTGCGCTGTCAATTTCCCAACTTATGCCGCTGGAAAGCACGCCAGCATTGTTGAACAAGAGATCGATTTCACCAAACCGTTCATAGGCGGCCTCGGCAAGCGATTGAACCGCCGCTTCATCGCGGACATCGGTTGGAACCGCAATTACTTCGGATGACAGGCTATCAGCAGTTTCTTTTAGCGCTGCTTCATCCCAATCCGCCAGCACCAGTTTCATGCCAAGGGATGCTGCATGGCGAGCCAAGCCCGCTCCAATGCCGCTTGCCGCGCCCGTGATCACTGCGACAGTCATATTTGACGCAACAAGAAATAGGTCATAATCATAATTTCCATTTCACTATTTAACGCGTTTATCGAATTGATTATCATTTAGTCATTCGATTGCGTAAGAATCAAGCTAATATATTACGAATCAACCGAATGCAGAACGGGCAGTGCTGTCCATTCTTATTCCACTCTACTTGACCGCAGATACTTTATCCGAAGCTCCATCCTCGCCAAGCACCTTCGGGTCGAGCCGGACTTCGCGGCGCGCCATGGCTTCCCAGAGAAAGGGAAAACCCAGGTCATCCGACATTTGCGCCACGCGCAAGGTTTCGGGATCCGTGATCGGCTGCCCTTCGCCCAGCGTTTCGACCTGCCACGCCAGCCGGCAGCGATGCTCCAGCGTAATCGCACGCAAATGTGCTTGGCGAATATCCTTGGCGACGACAAAGACACCGTGATTTTTCAGGATGGCCCATTTTGCCTCACCCAGTGCTTCGGCAGCGGCCTCGGCCTCCGAAGCCCCGTCGACCGTCCCGGCATATTCGTCATAGAAAACCGGATCGCCCTCAACCTGGCCCGATGTCTGGTCATAAACCGGCGGCACACGCCCCGAAGCTGACCACACCAGCCCCCAGCGTGAATGGTTGTGAATCACCACCTTCAGATCGTGGCGGCGCTTGTGCACCGCCAGATGCAGCCCGATCGCCGGAGTGACGTTCCACTCGCCCTCGACCACCGCTCCGCTGCTATCCACCCGGATGATGTCTGAGGCCGTCAGTTCATCCCACGCCAGTTCCCACGGATTGACCAGATAGGTGCCGTCCGGCTCTGCTATGGTGATATGCCCGGCGATGTGGTCGTCATATCCTTCGCGGTGCAGCGCCCGGCACAAGATTGCCAGTTCCTGACGCGTCGTCAATTCTGGAATTAGCGGATAGCGTCCGGGCCGCGGAGCGAGCTTTTGGAGCATGGGGTTGGTTCTTTTCGGAGCGTCCATTGCAATATTCCTTGTTTCAGTTCCACTCAGCCGAAGCTGCGGCAGTATCCACCATTTCGACGCCGTGGACCCCAAGCGCCTCGCGGGCGGCTTCGGGTGTCATCGCAAAGACATCCTCGAAGCGCATCATGTAGAGCGGTGCCGATTCCCGGCCGACTTTCGCGCCGCGCTCCATCGCATTCTGGGTAATCAACCAGGTCTGCGGATAATGCAGTACCGCGCGAGTGATGATGCGGGTCGATCCAAAGATCGAGAAAGCGGACAGTTCCCCTGCCAGTTCCGGGCTCATATGGACGAACAAATTGGTCAGCCGCATATAATAAGGCACCAGCTCGCCGATAAAATCGAAGCCGCCGCCGCCCAGAATATGCTCCAGATCGTGTGTCTGCCCGGCGCGTAGCTGGAAATATTCATAGTCGTTCCGGGGCGTGAACGGCGGAACGATGTTCACGTCGAGCGCGTTGTCGCTTAGCTGGGTATAAAAAGTTCCGCCAACCGTTTCGGGTCCATAGTCTTTCAGATCCTCAAGACTGAAGTCCGATATAAAGCCCTCGGCAAACCACGCGTCGAGCTCCGGATTCTTCTTACGTTCGGCAGCGATCAGCGCGTTGATATGATCGATGTCCTGCACTTCGCGCAAAATCTGCACGAGCTGGATGGAATCCGATGGCGTCGGCACATCCGGTCCGTTCCGCCGCAGCAGATGCGTCGCCACCCAGTCGCGCACGCGCGCATCGTTGAGATATTTGGACGAACTGACAAGAACGCTGCTCTCGGTCGGAACCTTTTTGATTCCCTGCATGAGATAGGAATAGTCGGGCGCTTCATTGGTCATGGGACGGGGTGCTTTCGGTAAGTTCGGCCGCCAGCGGGGATGGAACCGGGATCGGGAAGCGCAGCAGCATTTGCGCCATTCCCTTGGCGGCGGGATCGAGCTGGGTGCTCGCGTTGATTCCGCCTTTGAGTGCGTCGTGGATCACGAAATTCAGCGCGTGGAGGCTCGGAACATCATAGTCATCGACCCGCGGAGGTTCTCCATCCGGCCCCAGATGACGATACCACTCGGCCACTGACTCGGGCGTCAGCGCTGCCTGCAGATAGGGCAAATATTCTGGCTTTCGCGCGATCACCGCGACGTTGAACAAATGACCCTTGTCGCCGCTACGCGCCCACGCGAGCCGGACCAGATCGACCGGTACGTCGCCGTCCTGCGGAGGCTCGGACGTCCGCGCCACGATCGGGGGGGCGCTGTCCGACGCCGGCACGCCTTCGGCCGCTGGCAAATCGTGCGTGGCCCCGTCGATGGTCATCGTTGGTGTTATTCCCTGCTTGTCCAGCAGAAACAGGAATACGCCGGTCATCGGTATGACATGGGTTGCCAGATTGATCGAAGTGCCGACCGACATCCCCGAAATGCCCGCCCATTGCTCGCGCGCAAATATGCCCGCGCCTTCCTGGTCAGGATGATCGACAACCAGCTTGCTGATCACCTCGCGTGATCCCCGATGGTTGGCATGCGCGCCAAAACTGGCTTCGCCGCCGATCAGCACATTTTCGGTCAGCGTGAAATCGGGAAGATTGCGCGCCCGCAGCAATGCCCGCCCGCGGGCGAACAGGGCATCCGCCTGGCGCGCGGCCTTCTCGGCGGCGTCTTCGCCAATGATCGGCTGATAGGCGATCGTGCGCCAGCCGCCGTCAAAAGTGATGCACGCTTTATAGGTGTTGGTCGGCGCCCGCCCTTTTGCGCCACTTGCACGAACTCTATTATCTGCGATCTGTTCCAGTCGAACCTTGCTGAAATCGCATCGCACGTCGGCGACTATATAGTCAGCGGGGTCGCTCACTTCGTATAGGATTTGCTCGGCGACCGTTCCGATCGAGACCAACCCGCCGGTTCCTTCCGGTTTGGTAATCACTACGCTGCCATCGGCATGGCATTCACCGATTGGGAAACCCATATTCGCCCAATCGGGTACGTCACGCCAATCGGTGAAAGTCCCTCCGGTAACTTGTGCTCCGCATTCCAGCAAATGACCCGCCAGCGTTCCCGCCGCGAGCAAATCCAGATCGTCTATGCCCCAGCCGAATTCGTGGATAAGCGGCCCCAGTACCACGGCACTATCGACGACCCGTCCGGTAATGACGATATCCGCGCCCTTGGCCAGCGCAGCGGCGATCGGGAAAGCACCCAGATAGGCGTTGGCGCTCACTACATTATCAGGAAAGGATGTGCCGACGAACATGTCGCGATGTCCGGCCGCGCGCAGTTCGGTGACCTGATCCCGCAGATCGTCGCCCTCTATATAGGCCACACTGAGCGATAGCCCCTTATCTTGAATCATTTGCTCAAGCGCGGATGCCAGCCCTGCGGGATTGACGCCGCCGGCATTGGCCACGACTTTCAAACCTTGCGCCGCGATTTCGTGAAGATGCGGCCCGACATGTACCGTCAGAAAGTCGGTGCCGAAACCGGCAGCTGGATCCGCAGCCTGCATCCGGCCAAAAATACCCATCGATCCTTCGGCAAGATAATCGAAGACCAGATAATCGAGTTGCCCTCCGACGAGCAACTGGGGCACGGAGAGCGCAGTGTCGGAGAAAGACGCTGTCGCCCCCCCGATGCGTATCACCCTTTCATCGCCTGCGATCGCAGCCATAGCCTATCCTCTCAATTTCTTATCGGGCATGAATACCGTATCTGCTTGCGACAAACTGTCACGATAGTTACAGTTCAGTGATGAAAAGAGATGAGCGAAATCTGGCGCTGCAGGTGTTGCGGGAGACTGAATGGCTGAAAGACTATCCGGCCGAACTGACAGAAAGGCTAGTGACAGAAGGGCGGTTGATGCGTTTGAATGTTGGCAAATGGGCGCAGACCGAAGGTGATGATCGAAATGGCCTTTTCGTCGTAATTGATGGCTTGCTGCACTCTTATTGTGCCGCACCGGGTGATCGGCTGGTAATGATCGGTTTTGCCGAACCTGGATCGGTGCTTGGTCATGCTACGCGCTATAGTGGCGGGCCGCGGCTCGTGACCGCTGTCTGTGCAGAGCCGAGCATATTGTTGGAAATTTCCGAAAGCGCGCTCGACCGGGTAGCCACTCAGTCGCCCGAAATCTGGCGCGCAATTGCCGGTTTCGCTTATGCCCATATGCGCAGTACGTTGCGCATGGCGGCGGAGGTTATCTCCCTTCGCCCACGTGAACGCATCGCTGCGCGCCTGTTGGCAACCGCCAGGGATGATCAAATTGACGAGGCTCCAGTCATCAAGATCAGCCAGGAAATGCTTGGCGAAATGATGGGCGTTACGCGCAAGACCATAAATTTCCACCTGTCGGCGTTTGAGCGGGATGGTCTTATCCGTTTAGGTTACGGCCGGATCGAGCTTTGCGACATAAGTGGCTTGCGGGCGATAGCGAACGGTTAAAAAATACTGCATCACCAAATGGGACTTGGCGAAACGCATCAATCCACCCGCTTTCGGCTACGTTCTGCGCACAACGAAGCGGGGAAGCTCGACCAGCCATCAAGGAACATATTTATGCGCGCGCGCGATTTCCTACTTCTCGTCTTAATCTGCCTGATCTGGGCCTTTAATAATGTTCTGAGCAAGATCATCGTCGATGATTGGGCAATTCCACCGCTCTTCTACGCGGCGCTCCGCTTTGCTGTGGTCGCGTTTGTGATGCTGCCATGGCTTCTGCCAATGCCCAGACCGGCTTGGCGCATCATATTGATCGCCTTGCTGATGGGCGGCGGAAATTTCGCACTGCTGTTTATCGGTCTGCAAACGACGTCGCCGTCGTCGGCCGCAATCATATTACAACTTGGGGTTCCCTTTACGATCCTGTTGTCGGTGCTGATGCTCGGCGAGCGCATTCATTGGCGCCGCGGTCTAGGGATCGGGCTGACCTTGCTGGGGGTATTGATCGTTATCTGGCGGCCCAACGGCATCTCCCTTTCTGCTGGCCTCTGGTTTGTCGCTGCAGCCGCCTTTTCAGGCGCCGCAGGTGCGGTGCTAATGAAGCGGGTTGATGATGTTACCCCGCTCCACTTCCAAGCTTGGGTCGGATTGGTGTCCTTGATCGCCTTGACACTGTCCTCGTCACTAATCGAGCAGGGACAATGGTCCGCCGCTATCGCTATCGGTTGGCCGCTCGTCGCGGCCGTGCTTTTTACCGCACTGATCGTATCGGTCGGTGCCCACTCGGCATATTATTACCTGATCCATCATTATGAAGCGAATCTTCTCGCCCCGCTTACCCTGATGACGCCGCTGGCGACGATCGTCCTGGGAGTTCTGATCACGCATGACAATTTCGATTTCCGGATGGGGCTCGGCGCGGCACTAGCGATTGGCGGCGTGCTGATCGTAGCCCTTCGGCGCAAGCCAGCCACCGAGCTTCTCGTCGATCGCGAACAGCGCTGACAGGCCACTAGATCGAGATCTCGTGGCTCCCGACGTTACGAACCGCCACATATTTGTCGCCGAAGCTGAAGGTGAACTGCCCTAGAGCAGATAGGCAGCCAAAGCCTGCCGATCACCGGCGGTGGAACGGCTGCTCTCAGGGCTTTGGTGCATTCCGGACCGGCAGCAACCGGGCCGTTGGCGGACTGGCTGCTTTCAGGGTTGGGTGTTAATAGGGTTAAGTCTGCCGTTGGTCGATTTCTCATAGTAACATTCGCTGGATCGCTTCTGGTGTGCCCAAATCGTTGGGGAAATTCGTATGAGGTTTTTGATCGCGCTAACTATCATAGCCGTAGGGCCGGGTAACCAAGAGGCAATCGCCCAAATATACGAAGCAGCACCGCCACCGGCGATGACAGCTATGGAACTGTCTAGGAACATTCAATCAGGCAACATTTCGGCCGAAGCGGCGGTATTGGGATATCTCGAGCGCATTAGAGCGCTGGATCGTCAGGGGCCTATGATCCAAAGTGTGATCGCACTCAATCCTACGGCATTGCAGGATGCGCGCAATCTGGATCAAGAAGCCAAGCACGGCAAATTCAGAGGACCGCTGCACGGTGTACCGGTGCTTATCAAAGATAATATCGAGACGATGGAGTTACCGACTACCGCCGGATCACTGGCGCTTGCGATGAATGAGACCGGACGTGATGCACCCATTGTTGCCCGATTGCGGGCTCAGGGTGCGATTATCCTGGGAAAGACAAACTTGTCGGAATGGGCAAATTTTCGCTCGGGAAAATCCATCAGCGGCTGGAGTGGTATTGGGGGTCAAACCCGAAACCCTCATAGCCTGGATCGCACGCCCTGTGGTTCATCTTCGGGATCAGCCGCCGCTGTGGCAGCCCTATTTGCGCCGCTTGCCATCGGCACAGAGACCAACGGCTCAATCACTTGCCCTGCTGCTATGAACGGCGTCGTTGGCTTCAAACCAACCGTGGGCCTTTTGTCGCAAGAATACATCATACCGATTTCTTCGTCTCAGGACAGTGCTGGTCCAATTGCTCGCACAGTCGCCGATGCTGCGATGATGTTGACGATCATGGCGGGGTCTGATCCTGATGACACTGCTCCGGTCGATGCCGACAAGCACCGCAGCGACTATTCTCTGGCTCTGGATGGCGGTATCGATGGCATGCGGATCGGAGTTTTCCGGTGGGCGGAGGGCAGCAATCCCGATGTATCTGCTGCATTTGCAAAAGCGCTTGAGGTGCTGAAAGCGCAAGGGGCTGTACTTGTGGAAATATCAGATTTTCAACCGCATCCGATCTTGTGGAACAGCGGTGAAACACTTCTTCGTACTGAATTCAAACATATGCTCAATCAATATCTATCGGACGCAGCAAAGGCTGTGCAGGTCCGTTCGTTAAGCGATCTTATCGCATTCAACGAAGAGCATGCCGAAAGAGAAATGGCTCTGTTCGGTCAATCCCTTCTGACACAATCCGAGAAGTCGAAGAGCGTAGAAGACCCTGAATATATCGAGATGGCTCGGGCTATCAAGCTTGCTGCGGGTAAAAATGGTATTGATCGCCTGCTTTCTGAAAATAATGTCAAAGTTCTGATTATGCCTAGCGCTCCGCCGCCGTCGCCGATTGATACTGCGTTTACCACCAAAGGCGCGGGCAGCCCGCTGGGGGCTGGATGGCTGGCGGCGATGGCAGGATATCCGGCGCTCACTGTGCCGATGGGTGAGCATCTCGGCTTGCCTCTCGGGCTTATGATAATGGGGGCCAAATGGGATGATTCGACCGTATTGCAGGTAGGGCATTCTTATCAAAAAGCTTCAAATCAGGTGCTGGTTCCTAGTTTCGCAAATGGGCCCTTCGAGATGTCCGCAACGGCTTCAGCGATGCGGCCTTACGTCATGGAGTCTATTGATCAGCAGCCCTAGTGAATTGATCGACACGAAAGATGGATTGCCCAATTTTACGCCCCTGTCGGACGTTAGTTTTGCGTTTGTAGACCCAACTGCCTTTCCGCTACCATATTGTGGATTCCAACATGCTCTCTAGTTGGTCTCGCCCTTGAACGAGATCAAACGTAAGCAGCTAACATCCAAACCATTGGTCGCTTTGGGTGAGGTGATCGATAATGCGGGCCATTATTTTCGGACTGACAACCCAGTTCGCTAACAGCTAATCTAGTTCGATAGTAACGTCTTGGTTGTGGATACTGACTAGTATTTGTTGGACAAAGTGCAAACAGATTCGGATATTGCTTTCTAGCTCAGGAGGCTAAGCTTATGTCTAACGCTATGGTGAGCATTTACGACGGTCGACCACTCACCATACGCGCAGTTCTCAAGGGAATTGTTCTGGTGACAATTGGACGTGCCTTACCGCATGTGTTGTCGCCCCCCTCGACCAAAGCAATGCCATAACTCAATCACTCAATGCAGATCGCGCTGCAATTCTCTTCAATGGCGAGCGCTGGATTACCTTCTATCAAGCCGGAGAGATAGAAAAAATGCGGGACCTCTACGAGGATGATGCTTGGGTCATGCCAAATGGCTCCACTCTGCTTCGGGGTGTAGACGAGACCATCGCTTTCTTCGCTCGCAACCGGCGGTCTGGGAATGAAGTGACATTCCGGTCTGAACCTGAAAATCTGGTGATAGGAAAATCTGGTGATAGAAGGTGACCGCGGTTATCTGGTAACCCAATATTGAATGCGGATAAAATCACCGGACGGCAAGTTGAGCGACCATAAGGGCGCACATTTCTGGTCTATCGCAGGGGCATCGATGGAATGTGGCGTGTCTGGCGGGACATGGACAATAGCGCGCCGAACATCACGTTGGGGATTGGCAATCAATGATGGATGAGTTGTCCATGTGACGTAGGCGACATCATTCAGCTGGTTCCACCAAACTTATGGGTAACGAGACGTCGGATTGCTGAAAGCGATCCACGTTACGTTTCGTTGGTCCATGGATTACTCGATCATTCCTCTTTGACTGGTCGCGTATTGGAACTGGCAAATCCCGCATAACCATCGGTGAAGGCAAATAGCACGCCGTCGGCTTCTTCCGTGGCAAAGCCCGTCGCTTCGCTCTCCGAACTTCCAAAATCCAGTTCATCTTTTTTTATAGCAGCGATCATGGCAGTGCGCTCGTCAGGGCAAGCGGTCGGGGCGGCCCTCTTGAAAGCGCTTGTGCCAGTTTTTTCATCCAGCTGGGTTGATGTATAATCAACGAGACAGTTGGAGTAGGCGACGCGCGCGGTTTCGGCGTCGGCGATTGTGGCGGCCGATACGGTACTAAACAAGGCAATACTCAAAAATGCAATCATGACTATCATCCCTTAAATGAGCACTTCCTATAGCATATTTGGATTCCGGGAGCTAAACGGATTCAACGATTTTTCGGAATAGAAAATACTGTGTTAAATCAATGAAATAGTCGCAAATTACAGGAATCTAATCGCGATTTTCTGGATGCGGGGAATGCAACCGGATTCGACTCGCGATCAAAAACACAATTTGGGCTTGCAACCAGATCGATATCGGAGGAAAAGGGCACCAGATATCGGGTTTCTCTTAGTCGAGAATTCAATGGGAAACCGGTGCGAAAAGGGTTTGCGCCCAATTCAATTCCGGTACTGCCCCCGCAACTGTATGCGGCTAGCTGATATGCCAAAGGCCACTGGATCTCCGGATCTGGGAAGGCGGCATATTCAGCAGCGATCCGCAAGTCAGGAGACCTGCCCCATATCGTCGTTCTTCAGCCGGACGGGGTGTGTCGGGTGAACGGGGTTTTCCCCTGCGTAACGGCAATTGATGTCGTTTGCGAAAGGGAATCCTAATGTACAAATTTCAGTCCGTTGCCATGCTCATGGCGACTTCCGCTTATTGCAGCGCTGTGCCCGCTCTGGCCGCCGATGATCGAGAGATCATTGTCACCGCCACCGGCATCGCACAGGATATCGAGGAAACCGGGGCCGCCATATCGGTCATCACAGAAGCGGAAATCCTCGATCAGCAATCGATTGTTCTCGCCGAGATTCTGCAGGAGCTGCCTGGTGTCAACGTCACCCAAAGCGGCGGGCTGGGTGCGCAGACCTCGGTTCGGATTAGGGGCGCCGAAAGCGATCAGACATTGGTGCTGATCAATGGCATCCGGGTTAATGATCCGTCGACACCCGACGGCGGTTTTGATTTCGGCAATTTGACAGCGGGCAATATCGAGCGCGTGGAAGTGCTCCGCGGCGCAAACGGCGTTACATGGGGCAGCCAGGCCGTCGGCGGCGTGGTCAACGTGATCACCAAACGCCCGACCGATGATCCTACGCTCTTTGTTCAGGGAGAATATGGCGCGCGCGATACGGTGCGACTGGTCAGCAATGCTTCGGGCAAGCTCGGCCCCGTCGGACTCAGCCTCGGCGGCGGCTATGTCCGCACCGATGGTATCAGTGCTTTTTCTCGTGGTACAGAAGCGGACGGCTATCGCCAATATTCGGCGTCCGGACAGATTATGGTCGATGTTTCCGACACGATCCGTTTTGAAGCCAGCGGCTATTATGCCGACAGCCGGATAGACAATGACAATGTCTTCCCGCCATTCAGTGCGGATACCAGTCAATATTCGCTGACCCAGGAGTTTTACGGCAACGCCAGTGTCCATGCCGAGGCCTTTGACGGACGGTTCCAGAACCGTTTTGCCTTCAGCCTTGCGGATATCAATCGCGACATTATCAGTCCGTTCTTCACCTCGCTCCCCCGGGGCCGGTCGGAACGGTTCGAATATCGGGGCGATTTCACGGTTGTCGAGCAATTGCGTTTCGTTTTCGGCACGGAGATGGAAGACAGCCGATATGAGAATGTTGGTGTAAGTGACTCTACTGGCATTGATTCCCTCTTTTTCCAGACGGTCTTCAAGCCTGCGGATGGGCTGACGCTGACCGGCGGAGTCCGGCATGACGAACATGACGATTTTGGCGGCAATACCAGCCTGGCCGGTAACGTAGCCTATCGGCCCAGTGATGACGGCCCGTTGTTCCGCGCGAGCTACGCCGAGGGTTTTCGGGCGCCATCGCTGATCGATCTGGATGATCGCCCGTTTGGCTTCGGGACGCCGGATCTGCTGCCGGAAACGGCGAAATCCTATGAAATTGGCGTCGATCAATCGTTTATCGAGAATGCTGTCGCGATATCCCTGACCCTGTTTCAGCGCGACACCCACAATCAAATTGCCTTCGCAGCCTGTCCGGTGGCGCCTGATCCGGCGCCCGCTGTGTGCGTCAGCGGCAATCGCCCGTTCGGAACCACGCTGAACATCGAGCGCAACCGCACCCGGGGCGTGGAAGCCATCCTGTCGATCATCCCGGCTGAGCGGTTCCGGATAGATGCCAACTACACCTGGCTCGACACCGAAAACCGTTCGTCCGGAGCCAATTTTGGCAATGAGCTGGCACGGCGTCCGGCAAGCAGCCTGTATCTCAATGCTAATTACCAAACCAGCTTCGGATTGAGATTTGCAGTCGATATGCAGATGGTGGGTGACAGTTTTGATGATCTTGCCAACAGTCGCCGCATCGACGGCTACACACTGGCCGGCGTGCGGGCCACCATGCCGGTGACGGAGAAGATCGAGTTGTTCGGACGTATCGACAATCTGTTTGATGTCACCTATGAAACCGCCAGCGATTTTGGCACTCCGGGCCGTTCGGCCTCCATCGGTGCGCGGGCACGATTCTGAAATCCACTAGCAAAAGGGAATATGACGACATGCAACTCCTTCAATCTTCATCATCCGTCCAGAATATCTGGGCCGGCGTATTGGCGACTTCTTCCGTTCTGGGCAGCCTAGCACTGGCCTGCATCTTCCCATTTGCTGCCTTTGCTACTCTGCTGGCGGCGACCCTGCCCTTTCGCAAGGCGATGCTCTGGATGGGCGCGGCTTGGCTGACCAATCAGTTGATCGGCTATCTGCTTCTCGGCTATCCTCAGACCGCGAACAGTTTTGGTCATGGTCTCGCCATCGGGGCGACTGCTATGGCGACTTTGTGGGTCGCGAAGACGGTACTGGATATGCGGTCCGATCGTTCCTTCGTGTCGCTGGGACTGGCCTTTGGCGCGGCGTTCGTCGCCTTTGAAGCGCTCTTGCTGGTCGCGGCGCTGTTCCTCGGCGGTGTCCAGAATTTTGTTCCGTCGATCATCTGGATGATCGCGCAGAATGACATCTTGTGGTTCCTTGGCCTGGGTCTTCTTTACATGGTGCTTTACGGCACTGTTTTCGGACGGATAGGCAAGCAAGCAACTCCGCAGGGCTGACCGCTATAGTCTGATCCGCAAAGCCGAGAGCTTCGCATAGGCATCGCGGCACTGTTCCGCGATGCCTCTTTGCTCGCCATTTAGTTGAGGCGCCGCACTTTCCGGCTGTCCAAATCCGGTCGTATCGATGACACGGCCGTACCAGTGGCTCGCCCATATACCATCGCTGTCGCGCGTCCCTGCTTCCCAGGAAAGCATGCCCGCATCCCAGGGGATATCCAGCGCTGCACACAAAGCACGCAGATGCGCTTCGGGGTCGCGCAAAATATCGGCGCTATCGAGCACGATTGCTGCTTTGCCAGTCATTTGAGCTGCGCGGTCGGCATATTCCAACTGCCGTTCATAGCCGAGGTCGTCGGCTGTTACTTCGACCCGTTTGGTGGCATAGCTCGCCACCACCCGCTCCGGGTCACGGATCAGGAAGGCGTGACGATGGTGGGGAAAATTGGCAATCGAAACATCGGTAACCATATGGTGCGGCATATGTTTCTGGTACCAGACAGCTTTTCCGTCAGGTACCGGCCCGCGCATCGTTTCCGCAACCGATTGCCAATCGCAGTCCATCGACGCGATCACTTCGTCGGCCATCGGCTGGCGCTGGCCGGTGGTTTTCAGAAATGCTCCGTAAAAAGGCTCGTCGCTTACGGCGCAATCACTCCGCCCACCAAAGCTGCGCATCATCGCGGTCGAAATATTGCGTGGGCCCGACCACATGGCAATATGGATGGTCATGTCTGTATCACCTGTGTCTCCTTGTTATCCGCGAAGCGTTTATATTTCAGTCCATTATGGACTCGCGCGAAGACGCGAAGGCGCAAAGATTTCGCCGCTTTGACAGCATTCTTCGTGGCTTCGTGGCTTCGCGCGAGAAACATTACAAGAATGACCTGCTGTCGGCTTGGTTTTGCGAATAGACCATGCCGCCATGTTATCTTCTCAGTCCGTTCGCATCGAGCGCAGTCGAGATGCCTCTGAACGCAAGCGGTGTCTCGACTGCGCTCGACACGAACGGGATTAGGCGACATCACGGTCGATCAGCGCCTTGTAGAGCCCCTGCAGGCGCTCCACCATCGGTCCCCTGCCCTCGGTCAATATCCGGCCATCGACTTCGGTGGCAGGCACAACCCCGGCGAAGGTTCCGGTGACGAAGGCCTCGTCCGCGCCGTAAACATCGGTGAGCGAGAAATTCTTTTCGAACACCGGGATATCATTCTCCCGGCAAATCCGGATGACACTGGCCCGCGTAATCCCGCCGAGGCAATAATCGCCGCTCGACGTCCAGACCTCGCCTTTGCGGACAATGAAGAAATGGGTGCTGTTGCAGGTTGCGACAAAGCCGTGCGGGTCGAGCATCAGCGCCTCGTCCGCCCCGGCTTGTGTGGCCTGTATACAAGCGGTGATGCAGTTGAGCTTGCTGTGCGAATTGAGCTTCTGATCCTGCACCGCAGGATCGCCGCGCCGGACATGGACGGTGAACAGGCGGATGCCATTCTCGACCGTGCTCGGCAGCGCTTCCTTATATTCCGGGATGATCACGATCGTCGCCGGTGAAATCACCACGCGCGGATCCTGATAGGGCGTAGAACGAATACCGCGGGTGACCATCAGGCGGATATGGACGCCTTCCTGATCGCTCATGTTGTTGGCGCTGATCGTTTCGTAAAGCCGCTCAACTAACGCTTCCCGCGTGATGCCGATATCCATCGTAATCGCCTTCGCGCCCTCGAACAGGCGATCGAGATGGGCGTCGAGAAAGGCAACCCTGCCCTTGTGCACGCGCAGCCCTTCCCAGACGCCGTCACCAAGCATGAAGCCGCTGTCGAAAACGGAAACCACCGCCTCGGCGCGCGGCGTCATCACGCCGTTGACATTGATTAAAATAGTCTCGTTGCGGGGATCGGCGGTGAAGTCATGAGTGCCCTTAGCCATGGATTTTAACCTTCTGAATTATATAATAAGTGAGGTGAACTTTACAAACTTTACACAGTCTAAAGAAAAGAAGCGCTCCGCCGCGCGGAGAGGCTGTTTTGGGGGTAAATTTGTTCCAGAAACGGCATGATTCATGGTGCGCAAGTTAGCGCAATTAGGGGTATGTAGGAAAGCTTTTGTTCCCCGCCGAAGGGCGGGGCCCAGAACTGTCCTGCACGATCGTCTGGACCCCGCCCTTCGGCGGGGAACATCTAGGTGAACCCTGACTCCCTCTCCCGTGCGGGAGAGGGTTGCGCAGGCTTGGCAGCTTGCTGCCTAGCCGGAGCTGGGTGAGGGTGTGCTTTGCTTCGGAGTTCAGAACGCCCTCATCCAACTGCGGCTAATCCTGTCGGATAAGCCTTCGTATCCTTCTCCCTCACGGGAGAAGGAGTCACATATGCAAAACACGGCCATAAGCATCGAGCACGCTCTCGTGCATCATTTCGCTCAATGTCGGATGCGGGAAGACGGTGTTCATCAGTTCAGCCTCGGTGGTCTCCAGCGTCTTGCCGATGGTATAGCCCTGGATCAGTTCGGTCACTTCCGCGCCGATCATGTGCGCGCCCAGCAATTCGCCCGTCTTGGCGTCAAACACGGTCTTGATGAATCCTTCGGTCTCGCCCAGCGCAATCGCCTTGCCATTGCCGATAAACGGGAATTTGCCGATCTTGACGTCATGGCCTGCTTCTTTGGCGCTGGCTTCGGTCAGGCCGACGCTGGCGATCTGAGGATGGCAATAGGTGCAACCGGGGATTTTGTTGACGTCCATCGTGTGCGGATGGGCGTCTTTGCCCATGCTGGCAGCGATGGTTTCTGCCGCTATGACGCCTTCGTGGCTTGCCTTGTGGGCCAGCCACGGGCCTGCGGTACAGTCGCCGATCGCGTAAATGCCGTCGACATTGGTTCGGCAATGGTCATCGGTCTTGATATGCGACCGCTCGTCCGGAGTGACGCCAAGTTGTTCCAGGCCAATATTCTCGAGATTGGGCATGATGCCTACGGCGACGATAACATGGCTGAAGTCATGATTTTGCTTCTTGCCCTTGCTGTCCTCAATCTCTGCCTTGACGCCTTTGACACTGGCATCAATGCTCTTCACACCCGCGCCGGTCATGATCGTCATGCCCTGTTTTTTCAGAGACTTCTCGAGGAAAGCTGAGATATCTTTATCTTCCACGGGCACGATCCGGTCGAGCATTTCAACGACCGTTACATCCACACCGATATCATTATAGAAACTGGCAAATTCGATGCCGATCGCGCCGGAGCCGATGACCAGCAATTTGGTCGGTATTTCGTCTGGCGTCATGGCATGGCGATAGGTCCAGATGCGCTTGCCGTCCGCTTTGGCAAAGGGCAGATCGCGAGCGCGGGCACCGGTGGCGATGATGATATTCTTGGCGGTGAGTTCGGTATCCCCGCTCTCGCCGGTCACGACAATCTTGTCCTTCGCAGTCAATTTGCCGTCGCCCATATGAACGTCGATCTTGTTCTTCTTCATCAGGCCGGTGACGCCCTGATTGAGCTGTTTGGCCACCCCGCGCGAGCGCTTGACGATGGCGTCGAGATCAGCGCTGATCTTCTCCGCGACCAGGCCATAGTCGGCCGCATGTTTCATATTGTGAAACACTTCTGCCGAGCGCAGCAATGCCTTGGTCGGAATGCAACCCCAGTTGAGACAAATCCCGCCGAGACTTTCGCGTTCGACAATCGCGGTTTTCAGACCGAGTTGCGATGCGCGGATCGCGGCGACATAGCCGCCGGGACCGGAACCGAGAACGATGAGGTCGTATTGCTTTGTCATTTGGTTGTCCGTATCTTTTTGCCGGTGAATATTATCAATTCAGTCGAAACAATTGTCACAACAAGCACTGGCAAAAACAGGACCAGAAAATATGCTGGGACAGACATTGTCCAATCCGTTTGCAACGCAGTGTCTTGAGCTTTGATAAGCACTGAAACAACGGCAGCCCCGAAAAAAGCTATCACTAGTCCAAGTTTGACACGCTGAATAAAGTTGCTCAAGCCAACATTCCCAACGGGTTCTCCACAATCTCTTTAAACGCTTTCATAAACGCCGCCCCGGTGGCGCCGTCGATCGCGCGGTGGTCAAAGCTGCCGGTGGCGGCCATGATCGTGGCGATCTGGACGCTGTCGTCGATGACGACGGGTTTCTTGATGCCGGCGCTGATCGCCAGGATCATGGCCTGCGGCGGATTGATCACCGCATCGAATGTGGTCACGCCGAACATGCCCATGTTGGAAAGGCTTGCGGTGCCACCCTGATATTCGTGCATCTTGAGCTTGCCGTCCTTGGCGCGCTCGGCGAGGTCTTTCATCTCGGTGGCAATCGTGCTGAGCGATTTGCTGTCGGCGCTGGTGATGATCGGGGTGATCAGACCGCCGGGGATGGCTACCGCCACCGAGATATCGGCACGCTGGTAGCGGATCATATTTTCCTCGGTGTAGCTGACATTGCTGTCCGGAACCTGCATCAACGCAACCGCCTGCGCCTTGATCATCAGGTCATTGATCGATAATTTGACACCGCGCGCTTCCAGCGAAGCGTTGAGCTCGGCGCGCAGCTTCAGCAGTTTGTCGATATTGACGTCGATGCTGACCCGGTAATGCGGGATCGTCTGCTTGGCTTCGGTCAGGCGGCGCGCGATGGTCTTGCGCATGCTGGTGAGTTTTTCAGCGGTGTGCGGGATATCGAAATCGCTGGTGGCAGTTGGCGTAGGCGCTGCGCCGGGTGCCGGTGTTGCAGCGTCTGCTTTAACCGGAGCCGTTCCGCCTTCGGCCGCATCAATATCCGCCTTGATAATTCGACCGCCGGGTCCGGAGCCGGACAACGCCGTCAGCTCGACGCCCTTTTGCGCGGCCAGACGCCGTGCGAGGGGACTGACCTTCAAACGGTCTCCACTCGAGTCTGTTGCGGGAGTTGGGGCTGCCGCGGTTTCACGCCGGTCCGCTTCCCGCTTGTCTACGCCATCCTCATCGCCGCCCTTGTCTTCCGCACGGCGATCACTTGTCCGGAGATCTTCTTTGGCTTCAACTTTTGGTTTCGAACTTTCCTTTTCCGCTTTCGGAGCAGGCGCGGCTTCCACATCGCCCGCATCTTCGCCTTCTTCGGCGATTATCGCGATGACGGCCCCCACCTTCACATTTTCGGTTCCTTCGGCGACCACGATCTTGGCAATCACGCCTTCGTCAATCGCCTCGAATTCCATCGTCGCCTTGTCGGTTTCAATCTCGGCCAGCAAATCGCCGGATGACACGCTGTCTCCCTCCTTCACCAGCCATTTGGCAAGCGTCCCTTCTTCCATTGTCGGGGAGAGCGCAGGCATTTGGAGATTGATGGGCATGGCCGGTTATCTTTCCTGAAGAAGTCCTGTTATTACGTCGATCTGTCCAACATTGCGGCAATATCGTCAAGGGCAGTAGCTTGCCTTGTATGCGATTTTATCGCAACAGGTGTTTCTGACGGGGCGAGGAGGGTTCATGCGTACGTATCTGGTGGTGATCGACGAGACTGACGAGGCGAGCATTGCGCTGCGCTTTGCCTCTCGCCGGGCGATGAAGACAAATAGCGCGCTGCACATTCTTGCGCTCGTGGAAAGCGAGGGCTTTGTCGCCTGGGGCGGGGTTCAGGCTACGCTCGAGGAAGAGTCAAAAAGCCGGGCCGAAGCGCTGGTATCCAGCGCCGCCGGCACCTTGTTCGATGAAACCGGTATCCGACCTTCGATCACCGTCAAGCCGGGCAAGGGACCGAAAGTTGTCCGCAAGATGATGGACGAGGTCGACGGACTGGCCGCGCTGGTGCTGGGGGCGGCAGCAACCGGCTCGCCGGGGCCCCTGGTCAGCCATTTCGCCGCCACCGAGGCAGGGTCATTGCCCTGCCCGGTGATGGTCGTCCCTGGCTCTCTTACCAAGGAAGAAATTGACCGGCTAAGCTAGCGCGCTTTCGCGCCAGTTCACCGACGGCTATCATAGCACAACCGATTATCACTTCCGGCGGGGCTTGCCTTTATTGCTGCGGAGATTGGCGGGACGACCGGGCTTGCCCTTGCGATGGGGTTTGCCCTTGCCAGCGCGATGGGGAGCCGGTCGGGACGCCATGTGGTTGGCGCCCTCGGTCAGTTCGAACAACAGGCTGCCGGTGGCGGCATTGGCCTCGACCAGACGCAGCTCGATTTTCTGACCGATATTATAGGTGACGCCGCTATCCGAGCCCGTTAGCTGTTGCTTTGACTCGTCATAATCGAACCGTTCGGCACCAAGGGTGCGCACCGGAACCAGACCATCGCCGCCCAATTCCTCGACGGTGGCGAAAAAGCCGAAATTCTGGACACCGGTGATCCGGCATTTCACGACCTCGCCGATTCTGTCCGCCAGATGCGCCGAAATATAGCGGTCAATGGTTTCCCATTCCGCCTTCATTGCGCGGCGCTCGAGCATGGAGATTTTTTCCGAGATCAGTTCGAGACGACCCGCTTCTTCATTGCTCAACCCCGAAAACTCCGGGATAGCGCTGTTTTGTGGCGCCCGCTGTTCAAGCTTGCAGGCGTTGACCAAGGCGCGGTGGACGATAAGGTCGGCATAGCGCCGGATCGGACTGGTAAAATGGGCATAGCTTCCCAGAGAAAGTCCGAAATGGCCCATGTTGGTATGGCCATAATAGGCCTGGGTCTGGCTGCGCAATATCTGTTCCATGACCAGCGGCAGCAGCAATTCGTCATCGACCTGTTCGATCAAATTGTTGAATACCGACGGCTTGATCACCTGGCCCATCGCAAAGCTCATATCGAAGCTCTTGAGATAGTCTTTCAGCGCGATCAGCTTCTCGCGGGAAGGTGTTTCGTGGACGCGATAGATCACCGGAGATTTTTTCGATTCCAGCATCCGCGCTGCCGCAACATTGGCGACGATCATATAGTCCTCGACCAGTCTGTGGGCGTCGAGTCGTTCGCGGATCGCAATCTCTACAATCTTGCCCTGATCATCCAGCACCACCCGTTTTTCGGGAAGATCGAGATTGAGTGGCTCGCGCTCGTCGCGCGCCTTCGCGAGTAGCTTCCAGCAGGCCCATAAAGGTTCCAGCGCACTATTCTTTAGCGGATGGTCCAATTTCCTGTCCATCGCTGCCTGGGCATCTTCATAGGCGATATTTCCGACCAGTTTCACAATGGCCCGCGTGAAGCGTGAAGCTATGACCTGCCCTTTTGCATCTATCGTGACATGACAGACCAGAGCCGCCCGCTCGACGCCCTGTTTCAGTGAACAGACGTCGGTGGACAGCGCTTCAGGCAACATGGGAACCACCCGGTCGGGGAAATAGACGCTATTGCCGCGCTTGTAGGCTTCCCGGTCGAGCTTGGTTCCCGAGCGGACATAAAAAGAGACATCGGCGATCGCAATAAGCGCCTTGAAACCGCCCTTGTTGTCCGGACTGTCATCCGGCGCAGCCCAGATTGCGTCATCATGGTCGCGGGCATCGGCCGGATCGATGGCGACAATCGGGAGATGCCGCAGGTCTTCGCGCTTCTCTTTCGAAATTTCCAGCTTGGTCGCCTGCTCGGCTTCCTGCTTCACCGCATCGGGGAAATGCAGCGGAATTTCAAATTTGTGAATCGCGATCAGGCTGAAAGATTTGGGAGCGAAGGGATCGCCCAAAATTTCCTTCACCCGTGCCTTGATCTCGGAGCCGCGCTTGAGCGGTTCGGCCAGCACCAGATTACCCGGCTGCGCCTCACCCAGTTCCGATATAGGAGTGCTGCGCCGGATTTTGCGATCGACCGGCTTCAGCCAGTAACGGTCGCGCTCGTCCTTTTCGACAATACCCAGGAGCATTTCACTGCTCTGGGCCAGTTTCTTCATCAGAAAGGCGACATGTCCTTGTCCGCGCTCTTCGGTCCGCGCGAGAATGCGGTCTCCGATCGCCAGAGCGGCACGCCGACCTTTTTCCTTGATCCTCAGCTTTGGCGCCGGCGCGCTTTCGGCTTCCCAGCGTTCCGGAATGCCAATCGCTTCGTTGCCGTCAATCTCGACAATCTTGAGGACGGTAACTTTGGGAAGGCCGCCCACCTTATGCAACGCCCGGCCCGGTTCGCCGGCGAGAAGTCCTTCTTTGGTCATGTCCTTGAGCAAGGACTTGAGCGCAATTTTGTCCGATCCCCGCAATCCGAATGCTTTTGAGATCTCGCGCTTGCCGACCGACTGCTCCGAACGCTCGATAAAATCCAGTATCTGCTGGCGAGAGGGAACCTGTTTCGGTTTGTGAGGCTTTTTGCGACCGGCCATTAATAAGCTTTACCAATGATGATCCGCTCTACCGCCGGCTTGCCGGTGAAGATGCACAGGCCGTCCACGGGCGCAGCATCAACCGGTACATTGCGGAAGGTCAGCTTCAGTTTTTTGAGCCGTTCTTCAATAGCTTCCAGTTCATCACCGGTCACCTTGCTCCATTGCACTTCCAGCCATCCCGGATATTTCTTATTTTCTTTGTAGAAACGCTCGACCTCCGACCATTCCACAAAACCGCGGGTAATATTGGATTGGAGGCGCGCATCGGCATCGGCGTGCAGCTGAGACTGGATACCGGTTAGCAACGCAGGAATTTCAGGTATGAAATCATCCTTGGTGAGAAACTGCGTGTTCAGTTTGCCGCTGTCTTGATAGAGCGCATCCCGGCGGATCATCGCGACCTTGTTTTCGGCCATATCACGCGGACCAATTTCCAGTATGATCGGCGCACCTTTCTTGATCCATGACCAGCGTTTGGTCTGTGTTTTCGCTCCGCTGATATCCAGCTTCACCCTAACCGGCTCGTCAAAAGCTTTGAGCTTAGCGATATCCTTGGCCAGCGCCTTGCAATAGTCCAGCACCTCTTTATCTTCCGGCTTGTCGCGGAGCATCGGTACGATCACCACCTGATAAGGCGCAATCAGCGGTGGCACGCGCAACCCGTCATCGTCGCCATGGGTCATGATAACACCGCCAATCAGCCGCGTCGACGTTCCCCAGCTGGTGGTATAGGCGAACTGGAATTCGCCCTCCTTGTCCTGAAAACGGATATTCTGGGCCTTGCTGAAGGTCTGGCCGAGGAAATGGCTGGTTCCGGCTTGCAGGGCCTTGCCATCCTGCATCATCGCTTCGATCGAATAAGTCGCATCGGCGCCGGGAAAGCGCTCGTTCTCGGGCTTTTCGCCGGCAACAACCGGCATCGCCAGCACGTCTTCGGAAAAATTACGGTATAATTCCAATATGGTCAGCGTTTCATCCATCGCCTCCGCTTTGGTGGCGTGGGCGGTGTGGCCTTCCTGCCAGAGAAATTCGGTGGTCCGCAGAAACATTCTGGTCCGCATTTCCCAACGCACGACATTCGCCCATTGGTTGATCATGACTGGAAGATCGCGCCAGCTTTGTACCCAGCGGGCAAAGGCGGTGCCGATAACGGTTTCGGAAGTCGGCCGAACCACCAGCGGCTCTTCAAGCTTTGCATCGGGATCAACGACCAGTCCGCCGTCTTTGCCCTTCATCAGCCGGTGATGAGTAACGACCGCCATTTCCTTGGCAAAGCCCTCGACATGCTCCGCTTCTTTCTCGAAATAGCTGAGCGGAATGAACAAGGGAAAATAGCAATTTTCATGACCGGCGGCCTTGATCCGCTGATCCATCAAAAATTGCACCCGTTCCCAGATACCATAGCCCCAGGGGCGCATGACCATACTGCCGCGGACGCCGGATTCTTCGGCAAGGTCGGCTTCGGCAATCACTTGCTGATACCATCCCGCGAAATCATCTTCGCGGGTGATCGAAAGAGCATTTTTCTTCAATAGATTTTCCTGCGGATTATTGGTTTCCAGTGATCAGATGTCGAGCTTGTCAATCTTGGACTGGATGTCGGCCAATTGCTTTTTCAGGTCCACGATTTCTAGATCTTTTTCGGAAGGCCCTTCTTCAGGCTCTTCGTCGGCTTCAACTCGATCATTTTGACCGATGCTCAATGCCTTTTCAAACACGCCGGCCAGGGGGCTCGCCTTCAAAGCATTTTCAACCGCTTCCTGAAACTGCTTCTGATTTTTAACAGCCATCTGGCCCAACGGGTTCTTGTTGAGTGCCCCTTCAACCGCCTCCTGAAACTGCTTCTGATTTTTGCGGAAATTATCCATCGACGCTTCCAGATAGGATGGCATCAAGGATTGCATGCTATTACCATACATCGATATCAGCTGGCGCAGGAAATTGACCGGCAGCATATGCTTGCCGCTGCTTTCCTCGTCGACAATGATCTGGGTCAGAACATTGTGGGTAATATCATCACCTGTTTTGGCATCGACAACGACAAAATCCTGGTCCTTGCGGGTCATGTCGGCGAGAAAGTCTAGGGTGATATAATTGGATGTCTGGGTATTATAGAGGCGTCGATTGGCATATTTTTTTATGATTATCGGACCGTCCTGAATCTTTTTCTTCGACTTGGCCATAGTAGCTCCCGAGGGGTTAGAAACACCGAAGGTTGCCGGGATTTCTAACCGTCCTTTATTTGCATGTTGCACAAGCACTAAACCTATTTGTGCAATGCCGCAACTTCTGTTGTTATCCAGCATTTTTGCGCAATATTTGTGTTTTGTGCAACTGCGTCGCCGGGGCGTGCTTTTACAACCCTATGTCCATTGTCGCGCCAGTCGATTGCCAAGGCCGGTGATCAGTTCATATTGCGAAAGGCCAGATTGTTCAGAGGCCGCTACAAGATCATATTCGCAATCGACCCAGTCCCCTTCTTCAAGGTCAGGCGCGCATGCAAGATCGATCGCGATCAGGTCCATCGAGACGCGGCCGAGCACCGGTAGTTTTTGCCCCCGATGCAGGAAAGCGCCACTATTGGAAAAACCGCGCAGATATCCGTCAGCATAGCCCATCGCCAATATGCCAATATCATGCGAGCGGTTTGCAACATATTGGGCATTATAGCCAAGCTTGTCCCCCGTGAGCAGCGAACGAATCTGAAGGATTTCCGCTTGCGGAACGGCCACCTGCTTGATGATGCCTTCCAGCGTCGGGCGCTGAATTCCGCCATAGAGCGATAGGCCGGGGCGGGTGACATCGAAATGATAATCGCTGCCCAGCGCAATGCCAGCGCTATTGGCCAGGCTGGTCCGCTTGCCGGGGACGATTTCCAGCGCAGCTCTATATCGGACGAGTTGATCTTGATTCTGCGGTCCGTCCTCGTCTGCGGAAGCCAAGTGGCTCATGGCGATATCAATCGCGATTCCGGTAAAAAGATCGGTGCCAAGATCTTCGAGATTGATCCCGAGGCGGTTCATCCCGCTGTTGATCATGATATCGCAGGGTTTGCCCGATGTCTTCCAGCGAGCCAGTTGCCCTAGGCTGTTGATCACCGGCTTGGCGGGGGATCGCAGTGCAAAGGGCATGTCCAGCAGTCGAACGCCGTTGAGCACCGACACCGATGCCCTGCCGGCGGTCAGATCTTCGATTTCCTGCGCTTCCTGCCAGTTGGCGACAATGAAGTCAGCGCATCCTGCCGTGATCAGTCTTCGCACAACATCGCGCACGCCAAGACCATAAGCATTGGCCTTTACCGCTGCACCCGCTTTCGCTGGTCCCGACATACGGTCGAGATTGCGCCAGTTGGCCACCAGCGCGTCTGAATCGAGCTTCATTATCGCGGTGGGTGGTATGATCGGTTTTGCGTCACTCATGACCCGGGCGATACGGCCTTTATGGCGTTTCGTCGAGTGCCGCTTCGGGGTCATTGGGTATGCCCCACCATGCAACGATGACCCCAAACGCGACGACCACCCATGTGTACCAGAGGCCGGCATAGATATCGCCTGATCGCGCAACAATATACCCGGCGATCAGAGGCAGGAAGCCACCCAGATAACCTGCCCCGATATGATAGGGTATCGACATTGAACTGTAACGGATTTTAGCCGGAAACATTTCGGACAGCAGCGCTGCGACGGATCCGTAGGTCAAAGCGCTCAAGCCACCCAAGACCAGCAAAATTGCGACAATCCCCAATATGCTCATCATGCCCGGTTGCTGTTTGGCAAAGTCATAACCGTACATGGCAAGCGAATCGCGAATACCGCTACCCCGGGCATCGCCATCCTCCAGCCATGCCGGATCAATGGCGATCGCGTTGTTACCGGCGCTCAGGCTCAATTCACCGGCGTCGGTAAGCGTGTAAGATACGCCGGCGGATGTCAGAGTTTCCAGAACCTTGCCGCAATCGCTCTGCTCCCGGCTGAATAGTTCGGCAAAAGGGTCTGTACTGCAGGCACTGCCCTCGACCCGAACCGGATTCGCCCGGGCTGCTTCCGTCAGTCCGGGATTGGCAAAGTGGCCCAGTCCCCAGAATGCCGGGAATAACAATAGCAGCGAAAGAAGGGCGCCCACGATAATCGGTTTTTTGCGTCCGACCTTGTCGGACCATTTGCCCACAACAAGATAGAATGACATGGCAATCAAACCTGCGACAAACAATATGATGTCAACCGTCCGGGCCTCCATGTTCATCGGGCCGCGCAGGAACGACATGCCGGAGAAAAAGGCCGTGTACCAGATGGTTGTCAGAACGCCTGTGATCCCGAAAAGAGCCACGAAAATGCGCTTCTTGTTTCCGGGATAGGTAAAGCTTTCGACAAAGGGATTACCCGCAGTCTCACCCGCCGCTTTCATGGCCTGAAAGACCGGGCTTTCATTGAGTTTCAGTCGCATCCAGAGCGATATTACAAGCAGGATGATCGAAAGGAGAAACGGTACCCGCCAGCCCCAGTCGTTAAATGCCTGTTCCGGAATCAGGAAGCGGCAGGCCAATATAACGCCGATAGACAGGACAAATCCGCCAGCAACACTCGCCTGGATAAAACTTGTGTAATATCCGCGCTTTTCGGTTGGAGCATGTTCCGCAACATAGATGGCTGCGCCTCCATATTCACCGCCGAGTGCAAGGCCCTGCAATATCCGCAGGAAGATCACAATCAGGGGAGCCGCCAGCCCGATTGTTTCTGCGCTCGGAATAAAACCGACACCTGCGGTCGCAATGCCCATCAAGGTAACCGTAACAAGGAATGTATATTTGCGTCCCAGCTTGTCGCCAAGAAAACCAAAAAGGATTGCACCGACAGGACGGAAGCCGAACCCGATGGCGAACGTCGCCCATACCATCAAAATTTCAAGCGTGGGGTTCCCGCTAGGAAAAAATGTCGGCCCGATAATATAAAATAAAGTGCCGTAGATGAAAAAATCATACCATTCGAATATCGTACCCGCGGATGATGCCGCGATGACCAAGCGGATTTCTTTCGCCGTCGGTTCGCGTTGTCCGGCGGTTGCCGCTTCACTGGCCATAGATTGCCCTCCCCAAGGCGACTTGTTTATTCCAGCTCGAGTATCACGGCGTCGACCGCAAGGCTATCGCCTTGCGCGGCTTCCAAAGACTTCACCACGCCATTTTTTGCCGCCCGCAGGATATTTTCCATCTTCATCGCCTCGACAACCGCCAGCGGCTGACCTTCGACAACATTGTCGCCTTCACCCACATGGAGTGCAACCAAAAGGCCCGGCATCGGGCAGAGCAGAAATCTCGACAGATCGGGCGGGATCTTCTCGATCATGTGCACGGCATGCTGCGCGACATGGGCGGGCAGGATGCGGGCCTTGTGGGTCGCACCATGGCTGTTGAGCGCGAAACCATCGGCGGTCTTGGCGATCTTCACCGACAGCGGCTTTCCTGCCACCTCGGCGAGGATCAGGCTGTCACCCGGTGTATATTCGGTAGACAGATCGACTTCCACGCCATCAACGGTAATTTCCTCCTCGGATATCGAAACGTCCATGATCTTGTCACCTATCTTGACCTGCCATTCCGATGGCGGATCAAGGCGCTTGCCGAGTTGATTGTCGACCCGGCGCGCGCGGTCGGCATGGGCAGTCGCGGCAAAGGCACCGATCGCAGCGAGATTGCTCAGCAGTTCGTCGGACGCCGGCGCGCCCTGAAAACCGTCGGGATATTCCTCGGCGATAAAATTCGTTGTGATATTGCCGCCCCGAAAGCGCTCGTGCTGCATCAGCGCCGAGAGGAAATCGATATTATGGCCAGGGCCCTGTAGCTCAAAACGATTGAGCGCGTCGATCTGGCGGTCAATGGCTTCGATGCGGGTTTCGCCATAGGTGATCAGCTTGGCAATCATCGGATCGTAAAAGATCGAGACTTCACCGCCTTCTGCCACGCCATCGTCAACGCGGATGCCGTCTTCCGCTTCCGGTGGCCGATATTTGACTAGGCGACCGCTGGAAGGCAGGAAACCACGATAAGGGTCTTCGGCATAGACGCGGTTTTCAACCGCCCAGCCTGTGAGTTTCACCTCGTCCTGGGTTAGCGGCAGTTTCTCGCCATAAGCGACGCGGATCATCTGTTCGACCAGATCAAGACCGGTAATATATTCGGTGACCGGATGTTCGACCTGCAGACGTGTGTTCATTTCGAGGAAATAGAAGCTCTTGTCGGCCCCGACGATCAGCTCGACCGTACCGGCGCTATAATAGCCCACGGCCTGCGACAGAGCGACAGCCTGTTCGCCCATTTTCTTGCGCATTTCGGGGCCGACGAAGGGTGATGGCGCTTCCTCGACGACCTTCTGGTGGCGGCGCTGGATCGAACATTCGCGCTCGCCGAGATAGATGACATTGCCATGTTTGTCGCCGAGCACCTGGATTTCGATATGGCGCGGTTGTTCGATGAATTTCTCGATAAACACGCGGTCATCACCGAAACTGGCGAGCCCTTCGCGCTTGGTCGCTTCAAAGCCTTCGCGGACGTCCTTTTCGTTCCACGCGAGCCGCATGCCCTTGCCGCCACCGCCGGCGCTGGCTTTCATCATCACGGGATAGCCGATCTCACCGGCGATTTTCACCGCATGTTCGGTATCGTCAATCTCGCCAATATGGCCGGGGACAACGCTGACCCCTGCCTTCTCGGCGAGTTTCTTGGACTCGATCTTGTCGCCCATCGCGGCGATGGCGTTGATTGGCGGGCCGATGAAGGCGATGCCGTTGTCGTCCAGTTGCTGGGCAAAGCTGGTCCGTTCGGACAGAAAACCATAGCCCGGATGGACTGCTTCGGCGCCGGTTTCCTTGCAGGCGGCGATAATCTTGTCCGCGACCAGATAAGATTCCGCTGCGGGCGATGGACCGATATGCACCGCTTCGTCGGCCATTTTGACATGGGGCGAGCGCGCATCGGCATCAGAATAGACGGCAACCGTCTTGATGCCCATTTTCTGGGCGGTGCGGATGACACGGCAAGCGATTTCGCCGCGGTTTGCGATCAGGATTTTTTTGAACATTTTTTATTCGGCTGCCTCTAGTTGAATTTCTCTCGGCTCTGCTTCCATCGGCACCAGCCCTAGCTTCGCAAACAATGTTTCATCCGCATCATCACCAGCATTGCCGGTGGTCAGCAATTTGTCGCCGGTGAAGATACTGTTAGCACCAGCGAGGAAACACAAAGCCTGTGTGCTTTCGCTCATGCTTTCGCGGCCAGCGGACAGGCGTACCATCGAGGCGGGCATGGTGATCCGGGCCACCGCGATGGTGCGGACAAATTCGATATCGTCGATCTTCGCCAACGGCGTATCGGCAAGCATATCCCCGAGCACGGTGCCCTTGACCGGGACCAGTGCGTTCACCGGAACGCTCTCCGGATGCCTCGGCAAGGTCGCCAGTGCATGGACAAAGCCAACCCGATCTTCGCGGGTTTCGCCCATGCCGATGATGCCGCCGGAGCAGACGTTGATCCTACTGTTCCGGACATTCTCCAGCGTTTCGAGCCGGTCACCGAAGGTCCGCGTGGTGATCACTTTTTCGTAATGTTCGGGCGAGGTATCGATATTGTGATTATAATAATCCAGCCCCGCCTCGGCGAGCATCTGGGACTGTTTCTCCGTCAGCATACCCAAAGTCATGCAGGTTTCCATACCCATCTGGCGGACGCCCTGCACCATCTCGATGATCGCCGGCATATCGCGGTCCTTGGGATTGCGCCAGGCCGCGCCCATGCAGAAGCGCGAGGAGCCGCGATCCTTGGCCTGGGCTGCGGATTGCAGCACGGTGCGCACATCGAGCAGCTTTTCCGCCTTGAGACCAGATTTTGCGCCCGCGGACTGGTTGCAATAGCCGCAATCTTCCGGGCAGCCGCCGGTTTTGATCGAGAGCAGGGTCGAGAGTTGCACCTGGCCCGGTGTGTGATTGGCGCGGTGGATTGTTGCAGCCTGGAAGACGAGATCGTCGAACGGGAGGTCGAACAGGGCGGCTATTTCTTCGCGGGTCCAGTCGTTGCGGACTTCGTTCCCTGCTGCAGAGCCGGGTCCAGAATGGTCCCGAGCAATCGTCTGGGCCCCGGCCTTCGCCGGGGAACTCACTGTTTCGTCTAAACTCATTCCGCAGCATCCTCTTCGGGGGGCATATTATGTCCCAGCAATCTCAATATGTCTGCGGCACATTCCACAATATTGCTGCCCGGTCCATAGATTCCTACGACACCGGATTTGCGGAGAAATTCGTAATCCTTGGCAGGGATAACGCCGCCGGCAAAAATCTTGATATCGCTGCGTCCCGCCTCTTTCAGTAGGTTGATTAATTCGGGGATCAAAGTCTTGTGGCCTGCCGCCAGGCTGGATGCGCCGACGGCATCGACATTTTCCGCCAGCGCCAGATCGCGGGTTTCTCCGGGAGTCTGGAACAATGGGCCGGAAATCACGTCAAAGCCCATGTCGGTAAAGGCGCTGGACACAACATTGGCACCGCGATCATGACCGTCCTGACCCATTTTTGCGACGAGAATCTTGGGTTTGCGGCCAAGACGCTGCGACACGGCGTCCACGCCTTCGATCACCATCGCATAGCGGGCATCGCCTTCGTAGGCCTTGCCGTAAATGCCTTTGACCGGCGTCGGGCGGGTTTCATAGCGGCCAAAAACCACTTCCATGGCGTCGGATATCTCGCCCAGCGAAGCCCGTTTGCGCGCAGCATCGACCGCGAGCGCCAGCACATTGCCTTCGCCCTTCGCGCCGTCAGTCAGTGCTTTGAGCGCAGCCCGACAGGCCGCTTCGTCGCGTTCAGCCCGCATTTTTTCGAGCCGCTTGATCTGACCGTCGCGAACCATCGCATTGTCAATATCGAGTGTTTCCATCGCATCTTCTTCTTCGCGACGATATTTGTTCACCCCGACAATGACGGCGTCGCCCTTGTCGACAGCGGCTTGGCGACCGGCGGCGGCTTCCTCGATCATCGCCTTCGGCCAGCCATCGGCAACCGCCTTGGCCATGCCACCTTCGGCATCAACGCGTTCGATAATCTCCAAGGCCTTCTCGACCAGTTCATCGGTCAGCGCCTCGACATAATAACTGCCGCCCAGAGGATCGACGACTTTGGTAATCCCGGCCTCTTCCTGCAACACGATCTGGGTGTTGCGGGCGATGCGGGCGGAGAAATCGGTGGGCAGAGCAATCGCTTCATCGAGCGCGTTGGTGTGCAGCGACTGGGTTCCGCCCAATGTCGCGGCCATCGCTTCGATTGTGGTGCGGATCACGTTGTTATAAGGATCCTGTTCGGTCAGCGATACGCCCGAGGTCTGGCAATGGGTCCGCAACATCTTGGAGCGCTCCGACTTCGCGCCCAGTTCGTCCATCACACGATACCATAATGTCCGCGCAGCGCGGAGCTTGGCCACTTCCATGAAAAAGTTCATGCCGATTCCGAAGAAGAAGCTCAAACGTCCTGCAAAAGCGTCAATATCTAGCCCGGTTTCCATCGCCGATTTGGCATATTCCTTGCCATCGGCAATGGTGAAGGCGAGTTCCTGAACCGCCGTCGCGCCTGCTTCGTGCATGTGATAGCCGGAGATTGAAATGCTGTTGAATTTGGGCATATGCTCGGACGTATAGGCGATGATGTCCGAGACGATCCGCATGCTCGGTGCGGGCGGATAGATATAGGTGTTGCGGACCATGAATTCCTTGAGAATATCATTCTGGATCGTGCCGGAAAGTTTCTCCTGCGAAACTCCCTGCTCTTCCGCCGCGATGATATAGAAAGCGAGACACGGAATCACCGCGCCGTTCATCGTCATCGACACCGACATTTCGTCGAGCGGAATCTGGTCGAACAGGATTTTCATATCCTCGACACTGTCGATCGCGACGCCAGCCTTGCCGACGTCACCGACAACGCGCGGATGGTCGCTGTCGTAGCCGCGGTGCGTAGCCAGATCGAAGGCCACCGAAAGGCCCTTTTGTCCTGCAGCGAGATTGCGACGATAGAAGGCGTTGGATTCCTCGGCGGTTGAAAAACCGGCATATTGGCGGATTGTCCATGGACGTCCGGCGTACATCGACGCCTTGACGCCACGGGTGAACGGACCAAAGCCGGGCAGTCCCGGGTCGCCGGCGTCTTCCGCTGTATAGAGCGGCTTGACGGCAATGCCTTCCGGTGTTTGCCACGTCAGGTCGCGGCCTTTGACTTCTTTCTCGGCCAGGTTCTGCCAGTCTTTGAGCGTTGGTTTGTCGGTCATATCTGCCCTGTATAGAAATATTCAAGTATAATAGCCATTAGTGGTGAGCCTGTCGAACCACGCCGCCCGGACGAGAGGCGCCCTTCGACAAGCTCAGGACTTACGGTCATCATTCGCCCTTGAACTCTGCCTTGCGCTTTTGCAGAAATGCAATCGCCCCTTCGCGAGCATCCTTGCTGTCTCCGGCGATCCGCTGTCCCTCGGCTTCCCGAACCAGCGCCGAAGCATAATCGCTTTCGAGCGCAGCCGCCAGATTTTGGCGCATCACACCCAAGGCCACCGTAGGCCCGCCCGCCAATCGAGTCGCCAGCTTGTTGGCTTCATCCATCAACGCATCATCTTCGACACATTTATACACAAGGCCCCAATCCGCGGCTTTCTCGCCAGGGATTTTCTCGCCCAGCAACATCATTTCCGTTGCCCGGGCCTTGCCGACAAGACGGGTCAGCATCCATGATGCGCCGCCATCCGGAACCAGACCGATATTGACGAACGCTTGCAGAAAATAAGCGGACTTGCCTGCGATTGCGAAATCACTGGCCAGAGCTATCGAACATCCCACACCCGCTGCCGGGCCATTCACAGCTGTAATCGTCGGTATGTCAAGCTTGGCCAGCTTCAGCATCAACGGGTTATAGTGCTGGTTGAGTGCTGCATAGCTGCCCTGACCGCCCGACAAGGCGCTTTCATTCTTCGCCTGCAAATCGGCACCCGCACAGAAAGCACGGCCTTCCCCGGTGATCACCACAGCGCGCGCGTCTTCCAGCTTGTCCAGGGCAATGAAGATATCATCGGCCATATCGAGCGAACAGGCATTGAGCCGTTCCGGCTTGTTGAGCGTGATGGTTGCGATCTGATCCTTGATCGCCAGCTTGATGTTCTCGAATTCCATATTGTTCTATTCTCCATTCGTCCGTTAGTCCTGAGCTTGTCGAAGGGCGCCTATCGACGAGAGGCGTGGTTCGACAGGCTCACCACTAACGGCAGTAATTAATGCCCCTTTGGCACTTCCATAATCTCGGTTAGTATCCCGCCCATATCCTTGGGATGCACAAAAAAGATAAGCGTGCCGTGCGCACCGATACGCGGCTCGCCGAGCACCCTTTTTCCTATCACTTCAAATTCCGCCTTGGCGGCATGAATGTCCGGAACTTCGAAGCAGACGTGATGCTGACCGCCTAGCGGGTTTTTCTCCAGCCACTTGCCAACCGCGCTGTCGGCTTCCGTGGGTTGCAGCAATTCGATCTGTGTACCGGCTGTGTTGCCTTCTCCCGGCGTATTCACGAAACAGACCCGCACTTTCTGTGATTCCAGCACGAACGGCTCGGTGATGTCGGTCGCGCCCAAAACATCCCGGTAAAAGACGATCGAGGCATCGAGATCAGGTGTTGCAACGCCGATATGGTTCATTCGTCCCAGTTTCATTTAGTGCTTCTCCCCATGTGGAATAAATCTGTGTACCAGCGGCGCAATTCCGGCTCCAACGACCACGCCAAGTACCCCGGACAGGATGGCAAAGGCAATCCCGCTGACCATCAGCTTTGCCGAGGCCGGGAACAGGCCGACCAGTGGATGCGAAATCAAGTCGATCAAATGCTCCGGCCCGTGGCACCCCAGTTCAGCCAGATTGTGCACCAGCAAGCCACCGCCCACCCAGGCCATGGCCAGCGTGCCGATGATCGAGAGGCTGCTCAGCAATAACGGCATGAATTTTACCAGTCCGCGCCCCAAGGTTTCGATTGGTCCGTCATGTTCTCTGACCAGATGGAGGCCGATATCGTCCATCTTCACAATCAGCGCGACCGTGCCATAAACGGCGATCGTAATCACGATTCCGATCAACGCCAAGATGATCGCCTGCTGCCACCAGTTTTGACTGGTGATCTCCGACAAGGCGATGGCCATGATTTCTCCCGAGAGGATCAGGTCGGTACGGATTGCTCCCGAAACCATTGAATCTTCGCGGCCATGGCCCTCGACGATTGCCGGCTCCTCGTGCTTGGTGGATTTGTCGATGCGACACCATTCCAGCACTTTTTCTGCGGCTTCGTAACAGAGAAACAGGCCGCCGAAGACAAGAATAGCGGGGATCAGAAACGGTGCAAATTGTCCAAGCAGCACCGCAGCGGGGAGCAGGAAGAGCAGTTTGTTCCTGAACGAGCCCTTGGTGATTTTCCAGATCATCGGCAATTCGCGGGCTGGAGAGAAACCGGTCACATAGGTCGGGGTGACGGCCGCGTCGTCGATCACCACACCAGCGGATTTTGTTCCGGCACGCGCGGCGGCAGCACCGATATCATCAAGCGATGCAGCAGCGACTCTCGCAATGGCCGCGACGTCGTCGAGGAGGGCTACCAGGCCTGTTGGCATTAGTTAATCTCGTCATTGCGAGGAGCGAAACAACGCGGCAATCCAGTGCCACACGCGCTGCACTGGATTGCTTCGCTGCGCTCGCAATGACGGATGAACCCCGTCACCTTGGAGCAATCACAATGGAATATTATCATGCTTCTTCCACGGATTCTCCAGCTGCTTGTTCCGAAGCTTCCGTAACCCCAGAGCCACCCTGCGCCGGGTGGAATGCGGCTTGATCACCTCGTCGATAAAACCCTTTTGCGCCGCGATAAACGGGTTGGCGAAGCGGGCTTCATATTCAGCGGTGTGCTCGGCAATTTCTTCCGGCGTTTTGCCGCGGAAGATGATCTCGACTGCGCCTTTCGCGCCCATCACCGCAATTTCGGCGGTTGGCCAGGCATAGTTGAGATCGCCCCGCAGATGCTTGGAAGCCATCACGTCATAGGCACCGCCATAGGCCTTGCGGGTGATGATGGTGATTTTCGGTACCGTCGCTTCGGCATAGGCAAAGAGCAGCTTCGCACCGTGTTTGATAATGCCGTTATGCTCCTGGCTGGTGCCGGGCAGAAAGCCGGGAACGTCAACCAGCGTGACAATCGGAATGTTGAACGCATCGCAATAGCGGACAAAGCGTGCCGCTTTCTTGGAGGCGTTGATGTCGAGGCAACCGGCGAGCACCATTGGCTGGTTCGCGACCACGCCGACGGTGGAGCCCTCCATGCGGCCAAAGCCGCAGATGATATTCCCGGCATGGGCCGGCTGGACTTCAAAGAAATCGCCTTCGTCGACCATCTTGCGGATGACTTCGTGCATATCATAAGGCTGGTTGGCATTGTCGGGGATCAGCGTATCGAGGCTGTCCTCGAGCCGGTCCCACGGATCAGCGGTCGGCCGTTCCGGAACTTCCTCGCGGTTGGACAGCGGCATGAAATCGATAAAATCACGTGCCGCCAGCAGTGCTTCAATGTCATTTTCATAAGCGACATCGGCAACGCTGGTCTTGGTCGTGTGGGTCACCGCTCCGCCGAGTTCTTCCTGGGTTACAATCTCGTTGGTCACGGTCTTGACCACATCGGGTCCTGTGACGAACATATAGCTGCTGTCCTTCACCATGAAGATGAAGTCGGTCATCGCCGGTGAATAGACCGCACCGCCCGCACAGGGTCCCATGATCAGGCTGAGCTGAGGGATGACGCCGCTGGCGAGGACATTTCTCTGGAATACATCGGCATAGCCGCCGAGCGATGCCACGCCTTCCTGAATGCGCGCGCCGCCGCTATCGTTGATGCCGATTACCGGAGCACCGACTTTCATCGCATTATCGAGAATCTTGCAGATTTTCTCGGCATGGCGTTCGGAGAGCGAACCGCCGAATACCGTAAAATCCTGCGAGAAGACAAAGACCAGACGGCCGTTGATGGTACCGGAACCGGTCACCACACCATCGCCGGGAATATGCTGCTGATCCATCCCGAAATCGACACAATTATGTTCGACATACATGTCGATTTCTTCGAACGAGCCCTCGTCGAGCAAAATCTCGATCCGTTCGCGCGCCGTCAGCTTGCCTTTGGCATGCTGGCTATCGATCCGCTTCTGTCCGCCGCCAAGCATGGCTTCCGCGCGCTTGGCTTCCAATTGTGCGATAATGTCTGACATTCAACCCCCGGCTGTGAATCACTTGGTGCGATATGCCCTAGTCAATGCACAGCCGGTTAGGCAATCGTCAATAGTAATTAATCGCGCGATTAAACCCGGGCTTTGGCTCCGCGTGCCGTAGCGTTAGCCTATTTGAGCAGCACCAGCTCCTCGGCCATGCTGGGATGTAACGCGACCGTGTCGTCAAACGCCTGTTTGGTGAGTCCGGCTTTTACCGCAATCGCTGCTGCTTGCAATATTTCGGGAGCATCGGGGCCGATCATGTGCAGACCCAGAATTTTTCCGCTCGGGTCCTCGACGATCATCTTGTACAGGCTGCGCTCTGGGCGATCCGCGAAAACATTGCGCATGGCCCGAAAGTCGGAAGAATAGACCCTGATATTGCCATATTGGTTGCGCGCCTCGCTTTCGGTCAGGCCAACCGACGCTATCGGTGGCTGGGAGAATACCGCCGACGGTATATTGTCGTAATCTACCGTGCGCGGGTTGTCGCCAAATACAGTATCGGCAAACGCCTGCCCCTCGCGGATGGCAATCGGGGTCAGCTGGACGCGGTCGGTTACATCCCCGACGGCGTAGATATTCTCGACATTGGTCTGGCTATAGTCGTCGACTATGATCGCGTCCCTGTCATTGGTTTTGACGTCGGCGTTTTCCAGGCCGAGGCCGTCGATTTTCGGCCGTCGTCCGGTCGCTGCCAGAACAACGTCGGCACGGACCGGTTCGTCCTTACCATCCATATAGACATCCAGAGCGCCATCCTCGCGCTTTTCTATCTTGTCGAATGTGCAGTTAAACTTGAAACTGATGCCCTTGGCGAGAGAGATCTGGATCAGACGATCACGCACGCTCTCGTCATAGCCACGCAGGATGATATCGGACCGGTTCACAATGGTGACATCACTGCCCAGCCCGTTAAAAATACCGGCAAATTCATTGGCGATATATCCGCCGCCCGCGATGATGATCGTTTCTGGCAGTTTCTCGAGATGGAACATCTCGTTCGAAGTCGACATATGCTCGCTGCCCGGGAATTCGGCTACGGCGGGCCAAGCCCCGACAGCAATCAATATATATTTTGCGGTCACGGTCTTGCCGCTGGCCAGCTTGATCTCGTGCGGCCCCGTTAGTTCGGCGCGTTCGAGAATGATCTCGACGCCGTGATTTTTCAACGTGTCGGTATAGGCATTGTTCAGGCGATCAACGTCCTTGAGGATATGGTCGCGCAAGGTCGGCCAGTCAAATTTGGCATTTTCCCAAGTCCAGCCAAAAATTTTGCCGTCTTTCAGTTCTTCGGAAAAATGGGAACCGTAGACCAGCAGCTTCTTGGGCACGCAGCCGCGGATAACGCAGGTCCCGCCGACGCGATATTCTTCGGCAACTGCCACTTTTGCGCCATAGGAAGATGAAACCCGCGCGGCCCGCGTTCCCCCGGAACCTGCGCCGATAACGAACAGGTCATAGTCATATTCTACCATGTAAATTTCCTTGTTGTCAGGGACCGAAAGCCCGCTTTTTCAGTTCTTCGGTCGAAGCGTCCAATTGGTTACCATCGTCGGCCGCTAGATTGTTCGCCATTTGCTTACCGAGCTCCACGCCAAATTGATCGAACGGATTGATGTTCAGCAAAGCCGCGTTCACAAAAGTCCGATGCTCGTAAAAAGCCAGCAGCGCACCCAGTGTTCGTGCTTCCAAGTCTTCCAGTAAGATGGTCACCGAGGGTCTGTCACCCGGATAATTTCGATGACTGTCATCGGATTTCTTACCGGCCATAAGCGCTGCGCCTTGTGCAAAGCAGTTCAGTAACAGGCCTTGATGATGGGCCGGGTCCAGTGAATCGCCCGGTTCGATGACGGCGAGAAACTCGACCGGCACCAGATGAGTCCCTTGATGGAGCAGCTGGAACACCGCATGTTGCGCATCGGTGCCGACGCCGCCCCAGACGATCGGGCTCGACTGCAGTTCAAGCGGCTCGCCGTCGAGCGTCACGGATTTGCCGTTGCTCTCCATTTCGAGCTGCTGGAGATAATCGGGCAGCAGGCTCAAGCGCTCATCATAGGCGAACACGGCGCGCGTTTCACAGCCGCGAACCTGCGTATAATATTGATCGGCAAAGGCCGCGAGCACCGGAATATTCCTGTCCCAGGGAGTATTTTGAAAATGCTGGTCCATTGCGGCGGCCCCGGCCAGCAGATCTTCGAACATTTCATATCCAAGCGCCAGTGCAACGCTGAAACCAATCGAGGACCATAAGGAATAGCGTCCACCGACCGTCTCGGAAAACGGCAGAATGCGGGTTTCATCCACGCCCCATTGCACCGCCTGTTCGGGAGCGGCCGTCAAAGCGACCACTTGTCCGAGCGGATCGGCGACGCCCTGCTCCCGCATCCAGTCGAGCACCGAGTGCGCGTTAAGCAACGTCTCTGCCGTAGTGAATGTCTTGGATGCAATCACCAGAAGGGTCTTGCTCGCGGTGAAACGCTCGAGCACCGGCTCAAGAGCGGAGCCGTCGATATTCGAAACAACGGCTAGTTCATATTTCTCATCACCGAGTTTCAGCGCCTGGTGCAGCATTTTCGGCCCCAGCGCCGAGCCGCCAATACCCAAATGGATGATCTGTGTAAATTCCCCCAGGACGCCGGTATCAATCACCTCAATCAGGCTTTTCATGCGCTGGTGCAACGCATGTGCATTCTCTACGCTTGCGGGGTTTCCCGTACCGCGCTCCGCGCTATGTTCGGCTGCCCTGCCCTCGCTGATATTAATCGGTTCTCCGGTCAGCAACGCCTTCACTTTTACGGACAGTCCGATATCATCAGCCAGTTTTTCAAATGCCCGCACCGCGGCCTTGTCCAGATGGGTTTTCGAAAAATCAAAATAAATGCCCGCCCGCTCCAAACCGAGCGTGGCAAGCCGATTGCCATCATCATTGAAGAGTCTGGTTAGCGAAACTTGCGGAAGCGCTTTGATGGTCCGCCATAGGTCTGAAGTCATTCAATCATCCGATCTTTAGATTCTAAATTACATGCACCCGCTGACCGGCTCTGCCCTATCTGTCGGACAGGCCGGTCTCAAGTTGAAAATCGCCCCGTCATGAGAACGCAAGAAATCTTGACGCCACCGCCAATGTCGGCGAAGGGGCGCCATGGCGCGAGATAAAGCAGAACGATCTGAAACGCGGGACTTTGTCGCGTTCCTTGTAAAACTTGCATTGTTCATCCTGATCTTGCGCAGTTTCATCATCTCGCCATTCAATATTCCATCGGAGTCGATGCAACCGCGTCTGATTGTCGGGGATTATCTGCTGGTTGCAAAATGGCCCTATGGCTTCTCTAACTACAGCCTGCCGTTTAATGTGTCCTTGTTTCCCGGACGCGTGTTAGCCCATTCGCCGAAGCCGGGCGATGTTGTAGTATTCAAGGCTCCACCGCGCGCGCGCGATGACTATATCAAGCGGGTGATTGCCCTGTCGGGTGACATCGTTCAGGTCACCAAGGGCGTTGTCTTGATCAACGGAACAGCCGTCGAGCGTAAAAGAATTGAGGACTTTGAGCATCTTGTGACGCCCAATAGCCCCTGTTACCGCGACGAGTTTGAATCGCCGGGACAAAACGGCGAAACCATCTGCCGCTATCCACAGTTTCAGGAAACACTGCCAAACGGAGTGACCTATCGCATTTTGGACATTTACGAAGATTCCGAAGGCGACAGTACAGAAGCTTTCATTGTGCCGGATGGCCATATGTTCCTGATGGGCGACAACCGGGACCGCAGCGCCGACAGCCGGTTTCCCGCAGCAGACGGTCAGGCGATCGGCATGGTGCCTCAAGAAAATCTCGTGGGCCGGGCTCTGGTTTCGGTTTTTTCAACCGATGGCTCGGCGGAATGGATCAAGCCCTGGACATGGGTTACCGCAGCGCGCTGGGAACGGATCGGAGAAGGGTTTTGAATCGTCCGGACTTCCTTGACTGGATTGCTGAAATCACCCGCGAGCAGCCATTGACACCAGAGCTCTATATCAGGGCAGCAACCCACGGCAGCCACGGGGAAAACGACTATCAGCGCCTCGAATTTCTGGGTGACCGGGTGTTGGGGCTGGTTATCGCAGACCATCTCTATCACCAGTTCCCGGAAGAGCCGGAAGGACAATTGTCACAGCGTCTCAACGGACTGGTATCCGGCCCGGTGTGCGGCGAAGTCGCAAGGTATATCGGCGTTGGCGATCATATCCTGCTCGGTAAACAGGCACGGGATGATGGCGCGCGGCAGAGTGTGAAGGTTTTGGGCGACGTCATGGAATCCCTGATCGGTGCGGTCTATCTCGACCATGGCATGGAGGCCGCTCGCAGCTTTATACTGCGCCACTGGGAGAGTCGGGTTTCGGCAACGGTCGCTGATGTCAGGCATCCGAAATCTGCGTTGCAGGAGTGGGCCGCCGCCAATAACCGCAAGATCCCGGAATATGAACTGATCGAAAAAGCCGGGCCGCATCACGATTTAAAATTCACTGTTCGTTTGAGTGTTCGCAACATTGGCGAGGTCGAAGCTACCGCTTCTGCTATTCAGGCAGCCGAGACCGAAGCCGCCAAGAAATTTCTGGAAAAATTCACATGACTCAAAAATGCGGCGTTGTAGCATTGATTGGCGCGCCCAATGCGGGGAAATCAACCCTGATCAACGCACTGGTCGGGCAGAAGGTGGCGATCACCAGTTCCAAACCGCAAACCACCCGGACGCGGCTACTGGGCATCGCGCTCGAAGCCGAGACTCAGCTGTTGCTGGTTGACACTCCGGGTATTTTCGAACCGCACCGCCGTCTCGACCGCGCGATGGTGTCCGCCGCCTGGGAAGGCGCCGAAGATGCCGATATTATCGTGATGCTGGTCGATGCACGGGCGGGACTCGGTGCAAAGGTCACGTCGATTGTGGAGCGGATCAAGCATCGCTCGGAAAAAACGATTCTCGTTATGAACAAGGTCGACATTGCCGCGAAAGACAAGATGCTCGGCCATGTCGTCAAGCTGCACGAACTGGCCGATTTCGACGAGACATTCTTTGTCAGTGCGAAAACCGGTGACGGACTGGAAGAGCTGAGATCCTATCTGGTACAAGCGATGCCCGAAGGCCCTTGGCATTTTCCTGCTGACCAGGTTTCGGATGCCAGCGAGCGCATATTGGCTGCGGAAATTACCCGCGAGCAGGTTTTCCGGCAGCTGCATGCGGAATTGCCTTATGCGACGGCGATCGCGATGGAACAATATAAGGAACGGCCCGATGGCTCGCTCGAAATCCACCAGCAGATCCTGGTCGAGAAGGCCAGTCAGAAAGCGATCATCCTCGGCAAGGGCGGTCACCAGATCAAGGAAATCGGTGCCAAAGCCCGTGCAGAGCTTGCCAGCATATTAGGCAAACCCGTCCATCTCTATCTCCACGTCAAAGTCAGCGCGAACTGGGATGAAGATCGAAGCCTCTATCAGGATATGGGACTGGACTGGGTTAAGTAAATCCCGATCGCCGGCTGATCGCCGTTCTATCCCGAGAGCGACCATTGGTTGGATTGGTCGGCACCGCGTAAACAGCTAACTGATTTTCGTCAGATTTGCGGCTCGAGCTTTTTATTGGACCGTCAGCTAGCGCTTTTTCTGCATGCGTTGAGGAACCCATTTATTGCATCCCCCGATCCTTCCAGATGGAACGAAAATCTGTTTCCATTCAGGTTTACAAAGGCTCGTTCTCCGCGGCGCAACGCATCCCAAAGTTTATGCGTGTCGGAGATATCAAAGCGAGGGAAATAGGCGCTATTGCCTTGAATTTGAAACGGGTCTTTACGGCCGATCAGTCCCAATGACTTTCCATTATCGACGCGGATAGAAAAGCCGAATTGATCGTCATTTTGCACGCCGGGCGCTGTCGCAAATATCGTGTTTGAAATTGTGGCGTGACCACTCTCAACGCTCGCACATGAAAATTCCCACAATCGATCAAGTCGATGGTCGGTTTCTTTCACTCCGAATTCCAGCATGGGTTCGCCATTTTGAGTCTGAAAACTCCATTCCATTCCTAACCCTCGACCAACATCGTCATAAATCTCCTGAGAAGGCGCGGGAACTTCGTCCTGTGCGAATGCTGGAAATGATACCGCCAAGCTGACTAAAGCCAATTGGAAAAACAAGCCTTTCATGTGCATCGCCATAAGATTTCTTTCCGCGCCTTCCGAGAGTAACTGAGAACGGTCAGATTGCGAACCAATTAAGAACATGTCGGTAGTTGCAATTGTCGCGCGCGTCGGGAATCGCCTCCAGCCTATTGGAAGAAAAAGCCTTGTGAGCTCACATATGTAAGAGATTCAAAACCGTCGGATGCTTCATTTGTTCGATCTTCAGGCGGATTATCAACCATCGCTGATGGCGCATCGATTTGATGATCCATGGCTGGCTCCGGGTTGCTCGTGATTGAAGGTTCACTGTCTCTCAATAAAAGGTTTTCATTGTCATTCATCAGAACTACTCCTGTTACTTGCCTGAACAAGCTATCATTTTCGGTAAGTTCCGGTGAACGCTATTTGACTCATTTCGGTTGCGAAAAAGCTTGCCGGATGCGAGCGTAAATTCACAGATCATGTCAATCGCATTAACTTTTGTTGATGGGCGGCCCATATCGGACGACGGCGTCATGTCCACTCCGCTCCGCAAATTTCCCGATTGGCTGATGCTCGGCGCTTTTGCCGGTACCAAAGAAAAAGCACATTAACATCGCTAACAATCCGTGTGGCGAATTTTGCTTGTTCACCCTGGGATGGACACCGAAAAGAGCGGATTGTCAGCGCCCATGCTGGCGCCGACAATATCCATTCTATTCCGCTTTGGCCTTTGCAGGTGCTTTCTTGGCTGCAGTTTTCTTTTTTGCTGCCGGTTTTTTCTTGGCTGCGGGCTTTTTCTTCGGAGCCGCTTTTTTCTTGCGCTTCTTGGCCGGCCCTTTGGCAGCGCGGTCATCGATGAGCTGAGCCGCCTCTTCCAGAGTCAGCTGGTCCTTGTCGAGGGTCTTTGGCAAGGACGCATTGGTCGTGCCGTCGGTTACATAAGGGCCAAAGCGGCCATCCATCAGCTTGATCTCTTCCTCGGTGCGCGGATGCTTGCCCATGATCTTGAGCGGCTCCATCTTGCCGCGGCCTCGACCACCGCCGTTTTTCGCGGCATCCGCCAATTTGGCGACGGCAGCGTTCATGCCGATTTCGAAAACTTCCAAGGTATTCTCAAGTCGCGCCGATTTACCATTGTGGCTGAGATAGGGGCCATAGCGGCCGATTTGAGCCATCACGACTTCGCTGGTTTCCGGATGGATGCCGACCTCGCGTGGAAGGGAAAGCAGCTTCACGGCCCATTCGAGCCCGAAATCTTCTGCCGGAATATCCTTGGGGATAGAAGAGCGTTTGGCCTCTTTACCCTCGCCTTTTTCAACATAGGGTCCGAAGCGGCCCACTTTTTTGGTTATTTTTTCACCGCTGTCGGGATCGATGCCCAGTTCCTCCGGCCCTTCATCGGCGTCAGCATTGGCCCCTCCCCCTTGCGCAAAGCGCCGGGTGAACTTGCATTCCGGATAGTTGGAGCAGGCGACAAAAGCGCCAAAACGGCCTCCGCGCAAGGCCAGCTTGCCTTCGCTACAACGAGGGCAAAGCCGGGGATCGCTACCATCTTCCTTTTCGGGGAAAAGATAGTCTGCGAGAAATATATCCAGTTCCGCCGTCACTTCTGATGGCATTTTTTCCATCACTTCAACGGTTTTGGGTTTGAAGTCGTGCCAGAAGGCCTCGAGAATGGCTTGCCACTGCGCCCGACCGCCGCTGACTTCGTCGAGTTCGTCTTCCAGACCGGCGGTATAGTCATAAGCGACATAGCGATCGAAAAACCGCTCGAGAAATCCGGTCAGCAGCCGTCCGCTCTCTTCCGCAAAGAAGCGGTTCTTCTCGATCCGGACATAGGCACGGTCTTTCAGCGTCTTGATGATCGACGCATAGGTAGAAGGGCGTCCGATCCCCAATTCTTCCATCTTCTTGACTAGACTGGCTTCGCTGTAACGCGGCGGTGGCTGGGTAAAATGCTGGGTTGCGTCAACGGACTTCTTGGCCGGACTGTCGCCCTTGGACATGGCCGGCAGCAAACCGCCGTCGTCATCCTTGTCATCATCCCGGCCTTCTTCGTAAAGCGCCAAAAATCCGGGGAATTTTACGACCTGTCCGTTTGCTCTCAGACCGGTTTTTCCGGTGCCATCAAGCATGTCCACTGTGGTACGCTCGAGCCGGGCGGACGCCATCTGGCTGGCCATCGCCCGCTTCAGGACGAGATCGTAGAGCTTCGCATGATCTCCGCTACCGACAGTTCTTTTGGTGAAACTGGTCGGCCGGATGGCTTCATGCGCCTCCTGGGCATTTTTTGCCTTGGTCTTGTAGACCCTCGGGCTGTCCGGAACATAGCTGGCGTCGTAGCGATCCGCGATCGCCTTGCGCGCGGCAGAAATGGCGCTGCCGTCCATCTGCACACCGTCGGTCCGCATATAAGTAATTGCGCCATCTTCATAAAGCTGCTGGGCGATCCGCATCGTATGACTGGCGGAATAGCCGAGCTTGCGCGCGGCTTCCTGCTGCAAAGTCGAAGTGGTAAAGGGCGGCGGCGGGTTGCGGGTAAGCGGCTTGGTCTCAATCGATTCAACCGTGAACAGACCATTTTCGACGGCTGCCTTGGCGAGCATCGCCTGACCTTCATTCGTCAGGTCCATTTTGCCCAGTTTCTTGCTGTCATGGATCGTCAACCGCGCCACAAAGGCTTGGCCATCCTGCTCCATTTGCGCTGTGACTGACCAATATTCCTGTGGTTTGAATATCTCTATCTCGCGTTCCCGCTCGACGATCAGCCTGAGTGAGACCGATTGTACACGGCCCGCTGATTTCGCGCCCGGAAGCTTGCGCCATAATACCGGCGACAAGGTGAAGCCGACCAGATAGTCGAGTGCCCGGCGTGCGCGATAGGCGTCGATCAGATCCTCATCCAGCGCCCGGGGATGGGCCATGGCTTCGGTTACGGCAGCCTTGGTAATCGCGTTGAAGGTTACGCGGTCGACCTTGTCGGGAAGCGCCTTTTTCTTTCGCAATACTTCCTGGACATGCCAGCTGATCGCTTCCCCTTCGCGGTCAGGGTCGGTCGCGAGGATCAGGCGCGTGGCTTTTTTTGATTCGTCGGCGATCGCCTTGAGCTGCTTGGCCTTGTCGGGATAATTCTGCCAGGTCATGGAAAAACCATCGTCCGGATCGACCGAGCCATCCTTGGGCGGAAGGTCGCGGATATGGCCATAGGAGGCCAATACCTTGAAATCCGGTCCCAGATATTTTTCGATGGTTTTGGCTTTGGCGGGTGACTCGACAATAACTAGCTGCATATGTTCCGATTTTCATTGTTCTCACGTATACGCGCGAGGCTGTGACAGGGATTGGGTATAGGTCAAGGCCCTGATTGAAGTTTTTTGTCAATGGCGATGAAAATTTAGTCCATCGTGCAGCACTCAGTTTGACAGACTGACGCGAGCACCAGCATGGCGCGCCAAACGTCCAGCGAGTTCCAGTTCGAGCAGCGCAAACTGCACCGACGCTGCGGGCAGACCGGATTGCCGGACCAGTTCGTCAATGGCCACGGGAGTGACGCTGAGCAAGTTCAAGAGCGGGGTGCGATCCAGGTCGTTGATATCCGCATGATCGGATTCGCGAATATCCGAGAATTTACAATTGCCACGAATTTCATCGCTACGATTCGTACCTTCTGCCCGGTCATCGAAATGACGGATCAATTCCAGAACATCGTCGGCCGACTGGACCAGATTTGCCCCTTCGCGGATCAGTATGTTGCAGCCCCGTGATCGGGGATCGAGCGGAGAGCCAGGTATGGCCATGACCTGTCGCCCGGCTTCTGCGGCCAGCCTCGCCGTGATCAGCGAACCGGAACGCGGCGCTGCTTCGACAACCACTGTGCCTCTCGCCAATCCGGCAATAATTCGGTTGCGATAGGGAAAATGCCTCGCGCGGGGTTCTGTTCCCGGCGGCTGTTCTGCCAGCAGCAATCCGCGCTCTGCTATCATCCGCTGGATTTTTTCGTTTTCTGGTGGATAAAAAACATCCAGCCCACCCGCAATAACGGCAATTGTCGCCTTTCCCACCGAACCTTGATGAGCAGCGGTATCAATACCTTTCGCTAGCCCGGACACAATGGAGACACCCGCCTCAACCAGGCTGTTGGCCAGATCACGGGCAAAACGACAGGCAGCAGCCGAGGCATTTCGTGCGCCGACCATGGCAACCATCGGCTTTTCCAGAAGCTCCAGCCGCCCTTGCCAGAGCAATGCCGGTGGTGGATTGCCAAGCTCCGTCAACAAGGCTGGATATCCGGGGTCGCCGAGGAAAAGAAACCGGGCACCCAGATTGTGAACCGTCTTCATTTCAGAGTCGATTTGCTTCGGGTCGGCGATTCGTGGTGACCTACCGCCGCCCCGTTTGGCCATATCGGGAATAGCCTCCAGCGCACGCGCTGCAGAACCAAATCTTCTGATCATCTGCTGATAGGTAACAGGCCCGATATTTTCGGATCGGATAAGCCGAAGCCGGTCAAACGCTTCCTGGCTTTCTCCCATTCACTTCAAGCCCTTTTCGATGCCCCGATTTTCGGTTCTTCACCCGCAATCAGCCGCTCGATATTGGAACGATGTTTCCACAAGACCAGCAGAGCCAGACCGATGAACATGGGCATCATGGCATATTCTCCCAATACGAAGGCCGCTATCGGCACCGATATCGCGGCAAGCATTCCTCCTACGGACGAATAGCGCCACAGTGCAAGCGAACCGAGCCAGGTGACCGCAAATATCAACCCTGCGGTTGGGATCAGGGCTGTTACCACACCAAGCAAGGTCGCCACGCCTTTGCCGCCAATAAACCTGAGCCAGACGGGGTAGAGATGGCCGAGAAAGGCCCCCAGCCCGGCCAGAACGCCAAGTCCGTCAGAAATCTGCAGGGCGAGATAGACCGCAGCATAGCCCTTCCCGATATCGAGCAACAGGGTGAGGGCAGCAAGGGACTTGTTGCCCGAACGCAATACATTGGTAGCCCCGATATTACCGGATCCCGTTTTGCGTAGATCACCGCCACCGGTCAGGCGTGTCAATAGCAGCCCAAACGGGACTGAGCCCAGCAAATAGCCGGACAATAACGCCAATATTGGTTCTATCCACATAGACTGCACTGAAATTACCCCTTGTCTCGTTCGCGCTATATTCACAGTCGTTCAGGAGCAAGTATTTCATCTGGAAAAACGGCCAAGGTCAAACGCCTGTCAGACGAACCGAAGCGGTTGCCGTTGCTATATAATAATGGCTATGGGCAAAGCATGACCGACGGACAGATTCCCGAATGCTCTCCCCTGCTATTTTTCGACACTGGAGTCGGGGGGCTTTCGGTATTGCGCGAGACCATAAAACTGCTGCCCCATGCGCCGATTGTCTACGCTGCAGATTATGCCGGACTCCCCTATGGAATGAAGTCCGAAGCCGAGTTGGCATCGCGCGTTCCGGCGCTTCTTGGACGACTCGTCGAACGCTACAAGCCGATATTGGCAACCATTGCCTGTAACACCGCCTCGACAATTGCTCTCGATCATGTCCGGTCAGCTTTGAATATCCCGGTCGTCGGGACCGTGCCGGCGATCAAACCAGCAAGCATGTTGACCAAAACCGGAGTGATCGGGCTTCTGGGGACCCGGGCAACCATCCGCCAACCCTATGTCGACAGGCTTGCCGCTGATTTTGCATCGGACAAGCTATTGCTTCGCCATGCCGCTCCCGAACTCGTCTATGCTGCGGAAGCCAAATTGCGAGGGGAAACACCCGATGCGCGCATGATCGAAGAGGCGATATCGGGATTGATCAATCAGGCGGGAGGCGAGAAAATAGACACAATCATTCTGGCCTGCACCCATTTTCCGCTGTTGCAGGACGAATTGTCCGAGGCGGCACAAAGGCCAATTCAGTTTATCGACGGCGCGCAGGGCATTGCCCGGCGGATCGCTTACCTCACAAAAAATGCAGCATGGCCAAGTGAAAAGCGGGACGGAATATTTGTTACCACAGGAGACCTTGCCGATATCGAACGCTATCGACCGGCGATCGGCCAATATGGCATAAGACAGTTCGAAATCCTCTAAGCCTATGGCGAACATATCTTATTGCGAGTGGTTTGCGCTGGAAATTTTCGGGAAAGGCAGCTAAGGGCCATTTCAGAACGACCGCAAGAACAGATTTGACGCAGGATTTGGTGCACAGTGGATTACGACAAGATTTTTTCGCAAGCGATTGACCGGCTGCATGCCGAAGGACGCTATCGGGTATTCATCGACATTTTGCGCAACAAGGGTTCGTTTCCCAATGCGCGCTGTTTCGCGCATCACAACGGCCCGCAACCGGTTACCGTCTGGTGTTCGAACGATTATCTGGCGATGGGCCAGCATCCCGATGTGATCGTCGCGATGGAAGATGCGTTGCACGATGTCGGCGCCGGTTCCGGCGGAACACGCAATATCGGCGGCAATACGCACTATCATATCCAGCTCGAACGCGAACTGGCCGACTGGCACAGCAAGTCCGGCGCGCTGCTTTTCACGTCCGGCTATGTATCGAACGAAGCGACTCTTTCGACACTCACCAAGATCCTGCCGGGATGCATTATCTTTTCCGACGAACTGAATCATGCATCGATGATTGCCGGGATCAAGAATAGCGGCTGCGAAAAACGGGTTTTCCGGCACAATGATCTGGACCATCTGGAAGAATTGCTGGCCGCCGAAGATCCGGAAGTGCCCAAGCTGATCGCCTTTGAAAGCATCTATTCGATGGATGGCGATATCGCGCCACTGCACGCAATTTGCGATCTGGCGGACCAATATAACGCGCTGACCTATTGCGATGAAGTCCACGCCGTCGGCATGTACGGTAAACGCGGTGGAGGCATTTCCGAGCGCGACGCCGCCGCCGACCGGATAACGATCATCGAGGGGACGTTGGCCAAGGCCGTCGGCGTCATGGGTGGCTATATCGCCGCTGATCAGAAAATCGTTGATGTGATCCGGTCCTATGCACCTGGCTTCATTTTCACGACTAGCCTGTCACCCGTGCTCGTTGCTGGCGCACTGGCCAGCATTCGCCACCTCAAACAGTCCAGCGCAGAGCGTGATGGTCAACAGGCCGCAGCGCAGACGCTCAAGAATCTATTTGCAGATGCCGGACTGCCAGTGATGGATTCATCGACCCATATTGTTCCGTTGCTGGTCGGCGATCCGGTTAAAGCCAAGAAAATCAGCGATATATTACTCGCCGAATATGGGGTCTATGTGCAGCCGATCAACTATCCTACCGTACCGCGCGGCACCGAACGCCTGCGGTTTACACCAGGCCCGGCGCATACCGAAGCGATGATGAAAGATCTGTCCAAAGCGCTCGTCGAAATCTGGAGCCGAATGGATCTGGAGCTGGCAATCGCCGCCTAGGCAGGGCTATTCGGCGATCTTTCTCTGGCGTCTTTGGACGTTCACACCAAGACGCGCTTTTTTATTTCCGTGACCTTTGCTGCAAACCGGCAGATTTCCTGTCCTTTTCGACCGCCAGCACCGTTCCGAGTGTGACCTTCCGCACGGCTATGCAAATTCAAGAAATTTTGCGGGCGGGCGTGAGGTATCGCTATATTTTATCCAAACTGTCAAAGAGCCTGTCCCGAAATTGCCGCAAGACGGTGGAGAAAGATACGCGATCAGGATGGATGTAGGAAAGAACAATCAGGCTCTAACCACCCGCGATGATTTTCGCATATAGTTGATTGTCGACATTCCCGCCGGACAGCGTGATCGCCGTGCGATCCGTTGCCTTCACCTTGCCAGCCAATATTGCCGCCAGCGCAACCGCGCCACCCGGTTCGACCACCAGATGCAATTTCTCGAAGGCAACGCGCATGGCGTGATGCACTTCATCGGCGGAAACGGCCACACCCGTGGCCCCACGATCCCTCAATATATCAAACGTAATAGATGAAACCCTGAGCGTTTGCAGCGCGTCGCATTCGGTTGCCGGTGGATCCTTTCCAACCGGCACGATGGTTCCGCCTTCTAGTGATCGTTTCATATCATCCCAGCCTTCCGGCTCGACGGTCACGATCCGTGCCTCTGGGTTGGCAACCGCTGACCCGCTTGCCAGGCCGCCGCCACCGCAGCAAGCGACGATCTGGTCGGGTTCTGATCCGGTTCGCGCCAGCATCTGCTCCCGTATTTCGATGCCGCAACTGCCCTGCCCTTCGACAATCCAGGGATCATCGAAGCTGGGAACCACAACCGCGCCAGTTTTCTGTGCAATATCATCGGCCAATTTTTCACGGGAACCGCTCATCCGGTCATAGGTGATGATGTCAGCGCCGAGGGCTCTTGTGTTGTCCAGTTTTGCCTTGGGCGCATCGTCGGGCATGATGATCGTCGCGGGCACACCAAGCCTGCGTGCCGCCCAGGCGACGCCCTGCGCGTGATTGCCGCTGGAAAAGGCGACGACGCCGCGTTTTCTCTGATCGTCGGTCAGGTCGGTCAGACGATGCCAGCCCCCGCGAATTTTGAACGCACCAATCGGCTGGAGGCATTCTGCCTTGCACCAGATGGTCGTACCGTCGACTTCGAGCGGCAACAGCGGTGTGGCTGGCAAGATTGCAGCGATTTTCTCAGTCGCTCTTTCCACTCCCGCGAAGGTTGGTTGCCGGTCCGGGTCCAAGAGGTATTGCTCTGTCATACTCTCTCCCTATATGCGGGACTCACATTTCTCCAGCGTTTAGAGTGGATATCATGGGCAAAATATTGGTGATCGGCGCCGGCGGCGTCAGTTCGGTGGCGGTGCACAAGATGGCACAGATGATAGCGGCGGGTAGCGGGCCTTTTTCCGAGATATTACTCGCCAGCCGCACTGTGTCGAAATGCGAAGCGATTGCCGACTCGGTCAAGCAACGCACCAGTGTGACCATCAGGACTGCACAGATTGACGCCGACGATGTGCCAGCGCTGACAGCGCTGATCGAGCAGGAAAAACCCGATCTGGTGGTCAATCTGGCGCTGCCCTATCAGGATCTGCCGATCATGGATGCCTGCCTCGCGACCAAGACCGACTATCTCGACACAGCCAACTACGAACCGCGCGACGAGGCCAAGTTCGAATATAAATGGCAGTGGGATTATCATGAGCGTTTCAAGGCTGCGGGGATCATGGCGCTGCTCGGTTCCGGCTTTGACCCCGGTGTCACGAGCGTGTTCACCTGCTGGCTGAAGAAACATCATTTCGACCGGATTGACACGCTCGACATTCTGGATTGCAATGGCGGCGACCATGGCCAGCATTTCGCCACCAATTTCAATCCCGAGATCAATATCCGGGAAGTCACCGCCAATTCCCGGCACTGGGAAAATGGCGAATGGGTTGAAGGACCGCCTCTGACCCACAAACAGGAATTCGACTTTGAAGCGGTCGGCCCGAAGAACATGTATCTGATGTATCACGAGGAGATTGAATCGCTCAAAACCCATCTCCCCGAAATCCAGCGTATCCGCTTCTGGATGACCTTTGGCGATGCCTATCTCACCCATCTCGAAGTGCTGCAGAATGTCGGCATGACCCGGATTGATCCTGTTATGTACGAAGGCCGCAAGATCATCCCGCTGCAATTTCTGAAAGCCGTGCTGCCGGAACCGTCGAGCCTTGGCGAAACGACCAAGGGCAATACCAATATCGGCGTGATCGCCACTGGCGAAAAGGACGGCGTTCAGAAGACGCTTTATGTCAAGAATATCTGCAGCCATGAAGCTGCGTTCGAGGAGACCGGCAATCAGGGTGTGAGTTATACAACCGGGGTCCCGGCAATGATTGGCGCGGCGATGATGTTGTCTGGGAAATGGCGCGGCGACGGCGTGTTCAACATGGAACAATTCGATCCCGACCCGTTCATGGAAATGCTGAACCAGCATGGTCTGCCATGGACATTGGAAGAAATGGAAGGACCTTTGGCCTTCTAGCAAAATGATTATTGGCCAAACCAAGATAGTTGCCGAGCAGGGCAACATTACCAAGATGCAGTTCGATGCAATTGTCAATGCTGCCAATAGCTCGCTTTTGGGCGGCGGTGGAGTTGATGGAGCTATTCATCGTGCCGCCGGGCCAGACCTCGTCTTCGAATGTCGGATGCTTGCAGGATGCAAAACGGGACAGGCGAAAACGACCAAAGGGTATAAGCTTCCATCTGGACATATTATCCATACGGTGGGACCTGTTTGGCGCGGAGGCGACAATGGCGAACCTGAATTGCTGGCAGATTGTTATAGGAACTCGCTCAATTGCGCCATCGAAATTGGCGCGAAGACTGTTGGGATCCCAGCAATATCGACCGGAATATATGGGTATCCGGTTGATCTGGCAGCGAAAGTTGCGGTTAGGGTTGTTTCCGAAATGGTAGGAGAAAATCCTGCAGCTTTCGACTGCATAACATTGGTATGCTTCGATGAGTCGACCCTGAACGTCTTTCAAGCTGCTCTCGAGACAGGCGGATAATGGAGACCAAGGCAGGCGATCCCGGCGCGTTTGCGCATTTTGACCTGAGCCGGGTGCCATCGCCTGCTTTTGTTGTGGATGAAGCTGTAGTACGCCGGAATCTCGAGGTTTTGGCCGACATCAAGGAACGTTCCGGAGCCAAGATCCTGCTGGCGCTGAAGGCCTTTTCGATGTGGTCGCTGGCATCCCTGATCGACGAATATCTTGATGGCTGTTGTGCGTCGGGTCTGTGGGAGGCGCGTCTTGCCAAGGAGCATTTTCGCGGGCCTGTCAGCACCTATTCTCCGGCCTATAAAGTAGAAGATCTGGCGGAAATATGCCAGATTTCCCAGCATATCACGTTCAATAATCCGGAGCAGATCGAGAAATCGAAAAGTGATTCTAATCATAATCTTGCGCTTAATAGTTATGAACTTGGTTTAAGAATTAATCCGGAAATCGCGCTCGGTGAGACGGAGAAATATGACCCTAGTCAACCGCATAGCCGGCTGGGCTTTCCGATCAGTCAGTTGAAGGCTGAACATTTCCGGCATTTGTCCGGAATCCACATCCACAATCTGTGTGAACAGGGGTTCGAGGCCCTCCAGCAGACCTGGGAGAAGATCGAGCCGATCATTGCTCCGCATTATGACCGGCTGCGATGGATCAATCTCGGCGGTGGCCATCATATTACGCGCGATGATTATGACCGGGAGGCTCTGGTTCGCTTTCTTGTCGAACTAAAAGCCAGGTCCGGTTGTGAAATCTATCTCGAGCCGGGTGAAGCCGTGGCACTCGATGCCGGTATCTTGGTGGGAGAGATCCTCGATATCTTCGACAATGGCATGCCGGTTGCTATCACCGATATTTCGGCAACCTGCCATATGCCGGACGTTATCGAAGCGCCCTATCGCCCCGCGATGCTCGGCGAACGTAGCGAAGGCACCGCCATTCGTCTCGGCGGGCCGAGCTGCCTGGCGGGCGATATTATCGGCGACTATGTTCTGCCGGAACCCGCTCATATCGGGCAGCGTATCGCCTTTCTTGATCAGGCCCATTATTCGATGGTCAAGACCAACACGTTTAACGGCGTTCCGCTGCCCTCTATCTGGCTTTGGAATAGTGAAAATGACGCTCTGAAATGTGTTAAAAGCTTCGATTGGACTACATTTCAGGACCGATTGAGCTAGAAAATTGACCTATTGCTACATTTTCTCTAAATGCAGGCCTTTACAGATTATGAAAGCGGCCATATATCCGCGCTTCGCTGCCCCATGGCCGCTTGCGAATCCGCAAGGCAGCTCAATCGATCTAAACCGCTAGGGGGTCCCTTGAGTTGCACCATTACCATGATGCTGAGGAGCTAACGAGGGCTCTCAGCCCCGATATTCCAGTTTTGCTTAACCGGCCGCACGCGGCCCGCCGCGCTGCGCGGTATTTTGTCGAGCAATTTCCCGGCAAGTCGCTCTATGCGGTGAAGGCGAATCCGTCGCCTGCATTGCTGCGGCTGTTGTGGGAAGAAGGAGTGACCCATTTCGATGTGGCTTCTATCGACGAAGTCCGCATCGTCCGCGCGGCATTGCCCGACGCTATTCTCTGCTACATGAACCCGGTCAAACAGCTGTCGTCGATCCGCGAAGCCTATCGCGACCATGGTGTGCGGATTTTTTCGCTCGACAGTCTCGAAGAACTGGAAAAAATCGAACTGGGTACCGAGCTTGCGGACGACCTGACGCTTTGTGTCCGGATCAGGGTCGCATCGGAATTTGCCGAAATCAGCCTGGCATCCAAGTTCGGCATAGATGTCGATGAATCGGCAGAATTGTTGCAACGCGCCCGGCAGACCGCAGACAGCCTAGGGGTTTGCTTCCATGTCGGCAGCCAGGCAATGACGCCGCTTGCTTTCGTCCACGCGCTGGAGCGGGTTCGCACGGCCATTGTCGGTGCGTCGGTGACCGTCGATATCGTCAATGTCGGCGGCGGATTTCCGTCGATTTACCCGGATCTAAAACCGGTTTCTCTCAACCATTATTTCACCGCCATCGACCGCACATTCGAGGATTTGCCGATCAGTTATTCCGCCGAGCTCTGGTGTGAGCCGGGCCGCGCTTTGTCGGCCGAATATAGCTCGCTGGTGGTCAAGGTAGAACGTCGCCGCGGCAACGAACTGTTTATCAACGACGGAGCCTATGGCACGTTGTTTGATGCCGCCCATATCGGGTGGCGGTTTCCGGTACGCCAGATTGGCACCGATGAGGACGACGGGATAACCACCGGGTTCAGTTTCTACGGCCCGACCTGCGATGATATGGATTTCATGGCGGGGCCGTTTGTCCTGCCCGACAGCATCAAGGCCGGCGATTATATCGAGATTGGCATGCTCGGTGCCTATGGCTCGGCCATGCGGACAAAATTCAACGGCTATGGCAGCAGCGAAGAATATGATGTCGCCGACGAACCTATGGCCAGCCTCTATGTCGGCGAGAATCTGGATCGGTCCGACCGCGACAATGTCGTGTCTTTCCCCCGGGTTTGACCAGCCGTTTAGGTTGCAATTGACAATCGGTTACATCTGACGCAGTTTCCCCTGAGCTTTTGGGGGAACGAAGATCATGAATACTGCAATATTGGCACCGGCGGCCATACTGGTGATATGGTCGCTCATCATGCTGTTCTGGATGGCGGGGACGAGATTCCCGGCGATGGCCAAAACCGGAGCCGACCTGAGCAAGTCCCCACCCGGCGGACGCGGAAGTGACCTGGAGGGTGTCGTCCCCGACAAGGTCAACTGGAAATCCCATAATTATACCCATTTGATGGAACAGCCGACGCTGTTTTATGCCACGGTCGCGATCCTCGCGATTGCGGATGCGGGCCATGGTCTCAATCTCTATCTAGCCTGGGCCTATGCCGGCATCCGGATCGTTCACAGCATCTGGCAAGCGACCGTCAATCTGGTCAATGTCCGCTTCATGCTCTTTCTGGCGTCGACTGTCTGCCTGCTGATAATGGCAATCAACGCCTTGTGGGTTACGCTTTTCTAAGATCACAACAATTTGACGGAAGGTATAATGATGGAAAATAGCCCATTACTGCAACCGATGGTTGCGCTCATTTTATGGACAATGCTCATGTGGCTGTGGATGTATGTCACGCGCATTCCCGCGATGAACAAAGCCAATATCGACTCAGCCAATCTTGTTGGTGCCAAGGGCGGCGATCTCGACGATCTGCTGCCACCGCAAGTCCAGTGGAAGGCGCATAACTATAACCATTTGCTCGCCGAACCGACCCTGTTTTACGCGATCTGTGTCGTTTTGATCCTGTCCGGACAGGGCAATGGATTGAACGTGACAATCGCCTGGATTTACGTTGGACTGCGGGTCCTGCACAGTCTGATCCAGGTCACCGTCAACCGGGTGCTGTTTCGCTTTGCGGTCTTCGTGTTGTCCAGCCTGTGCATCATTGCTCTGGCAATTCACGCCGCCATCGCGGTGTTCCAGTAGCCAAGGGCCGAACGAAGGACAGTGGAACGCGATTAGCGGCTGAAGCTGGAGACGATCTCGACATGGGTTGACCATAGAAACTGCCCCACCGGCCAGACTTGCCGGAGCTTGTATCCAGCGTCGCAGAGCTGTTTGGCATCGCGCGCAAAGCTTGCCGGGTTGCAGCTGATATAACAGATTTTTGCGACGTCCGATTGCGCCAGTTGCATGATCTGGTCGCGCGCACCGGCGCGCGGCGGATCGAGGATCACGGCGTCAAACCGGTTGATTTCCTCGACACTAAGCGGCCGTCTGAACAGATCTCGATGCTCGCAAAATATCTGTCGGGTGGAATGATTGGCTGCCAGTTTCAGCGCGCCGATTGCGTCGCGCGCACCTTCTGCGGCATAGACTTTCTGATCCTCGGCGAGAGCCAGAGTGAATGTTCCAAGCCCAGCGAACAGATCCGCAACAAGCCGCGCCTCACCCACCGACTCAAGCATCGCAGCAACCAGCACCTGCTGGCCATCGCGCGTTGGTTGCAGAAAGCCGCTGTGGGGGAAGTTGATCGCGGTTCCGTTGAGCGTGACGGTCACCGGTTCCGGTTCCCACTGGGTTTCCGGACCATAGCCGCCATCAACCGACAGGCGCGCCAGGCCATTGGCCTTGGCGAAGTCTGACAAGGCTTCGCGCTGTTCCAGGCCCTCTGGTTCATAATTGCTGATCAACAGATCAATACCCTGATCCACCAGTGTCATTTCGATATTCATATCATGCTTGCGGCGGGACGTGCTTTTGAGAAATTTCCGCAAGGGGGCGATCAGGGAAAACAACTCTGGCGCCATAATCTCGCATTGCTGGAGATCGACAATACGGTGGCTACCCGCACCGCTGAAGCCAAGCTTGAATTGATCGCCCAGTTTAGCCGCCCGCAAGCTGGCGCGGATCCGGGTTTTCGGTTGCGATATCTGGGGCGGGTGCATCATCTCTGCCTGCAACCCCTGCCCCTCCAGCGCGTAGGCCACCCGGTCGGTGAGGAACTGTGTGTAGCTCTCCTCATCGAGATGTTGCAGCGTGCAGCCGCCACAGGACTGAAAATGCTGGCACGGGGGCTCGACATGATGTGGCCCCTTGATAAGCCCGCCGTCGTCATTCAGGCGATCGAGCGGAGCGGAAAAGGCGACATGGCGACCATCCGAGGTCACTCCGTCCCCTTTTGCGGCAACACGAATGATCAGGTCGGGATCGGGAGTCGCGGTCATAAGCATTCCTGCAATGTGGCGGGGAGTTGGTCGATGAGCATTTCCGGCGTGAAAGCGGGGCCGGCCAAACGTGCCGCCCGGCTGTGCAACCATTGACCCTCGCACGCAGCGCTATAGCCACTCACACCGATTGCCAAGCGGCTTGCGATGATCCCGGCCAACACATCGCCGGTTCCCGCTGTGGACAGCCATGGACAGGATTGCGCTGATATCGATGCCTGACCGCTTGGACTGGCAATCACGGTATCGGAGCCCTTCAGAAGAATATTACCTCCTGATTGCGCGGCCAGTTTGCGGACGTCTTCGATCTTATGTTGCAAAGCGTCCGGTGCCAGACCTGCAAATTCTCCCGTATGGGGCGTTGCGATCGTTTCTGCGGCGCGTTCTTTAACAAGCTCGGTGAACCGCGATCCTGCAACCACCAGCGCATCGGCGTCCAGCACAAGCGGAGCATCCACGGACAGCGCGGCGGCGAGCAACGCTTCCGCCCGCTCATCCCGCCCCAGGCCGGGTCCGACAACAAGCGCGGAAATGCGGTCGTCGGCGAGATTTTGCTGAAGGTCTCCAATATCCTGGACTGTCTCGACCACGATGCTGGGATGCGGCGCTTCAAAGCCCGGGGATGCAAAGATTTTAACATAGCCAGCACCCGACTTCTGGGCCGCGAGTGCGGTAAGTTGCGCGGCACCGGCCATCGCGCCAGCCACCACAGCGACCAGACCACGGCTATATTTGTGATCCTGCGCGGTTGGGCCGGAAAGCCGGGGCTTGGACAATATCTCAAGCTTGCTCTCGGCGGCTATACCGATATCAATCCCGACCAGATTGCCCATTTTTGCCCGTGCAGGTTCGAGAAAGTGTGATGGTTTAAAAGCGCCCAGGGCTATAGTTGTATCAAATTCGGCTATCTGGTTGAGACATGTCCCATGATCGGATTCGACGCCGCTCGGCAGATCGATCGCCACCCGCCGTTTTGCGCCAGCAAACAAGCGCGCGAAATGGTTGAACCAGTCGTCATCGACGGCGCGGGTCAATCCGGTGCCGAAGAGACAATCGACAAATTGCGTTGCGGGCTGCGCATCGGCCAATGTGAGCGTTTTGCCGCGCCACAATGATTTCGCATGTTTAGCCGCTTCGGTTTTCGGTTCGACCGGTGCTGCGACACAGATATCGACGCCCTTGTCGAGCAGCCACTGCGCGATGACATAGCCATCACCGCCATTATTGCCGGGACCGCAGAGCACCAGGGTCGGCAGATCAGCCGAAATGCGCCAGATCATTTGCGCGGCTCCCTCCCCGGCGCGGCACATCAATTCCTGGACCGAAATCCCGCTGTCGATCAGCGTCTGTTCCGCCAGCTGCATTTCAGCGGCGGTCAGTATATTTCCATGGTTGAGCAAATTTGCCTCTAGTTTCCGGCTCGCGCCGGATCTTTGCTTGTGGCGGGAGGAATCGCTACCGATGCTTGAGGCTTTGCAGCGGATTTAATCTGTGCCGGCAGCAGATATTTGTCGGGGCCGACGCTGACCAGAATCTTGCCATCCTCGACGATCGAGATCTTCGCCTTGTCAAATCCATCGGCGGCTTCCAGACCGTGGCCATCGGTCAGGACATTAAACCGGCGAAACCCGCCGTCGGGGTGACGGATGATCATCGTCACACCGCCCTCGCCGCTCAACCGTTCAGTGAAGCACCCACGGGTAAAATCGCTATCACCATCGATCGCGCATTCGATCTTGCCGTCATCGCCAGCCTGATCCGTTGCGCGCTGTTCTGCTTCCGCAAGCACAGCATTGTCAGGCCGGTTCTCGCAGGCAGTCAGCAACAGGGTCAAGGCGAGGATGCTAGATATCCGCATAGACATGTTTTTCTGCTTTTGCTCCCGGATGGGTCACTGCGCCCCGATAGGCCGGCCCGACATTCTGTGCATAACGCCACAAGGCCCCGGAACCATAATCCGTTTCGCGCTGCGTAAATTTTTTCCGGCGCTCTGCAAGTTCGGCCTCATCCACTTCCAGATCAATGATGCCCGCTTCGGCATCGATATTGATCATATCGCCTTCCTCGATCAGGCCGATAGGTCCGCCATCGGCGGCTTCCGGACCGACATGCCCGATACAGAATCCCCGTGTCGCGCCGGAGAAGCGGCCATCGGTGATAAGCGCCACTTTTTCGCCCATTCCCTGTCCGTAGAGCGCAGCGGTGGTAGCCAGCATTTCGCGCATGCCGGGACCGCCCTTGGGTCCTTCATTGCGAATGACGACGACCGATCCTTCGTTGATCTGCTTCTGCTTGACGGCGGCAAATGCATCTTCCTCGCACTCGAACACCTGGGCCGGTCCGCGGAATTGCAGGCGCGCCATCCCGGCCACTTTGACAATCGCGCCCTCTGGCGCCAGCGAGCCTCTCAGCCCGACGACGCCGCCGGTTGCGGTTATCGCGTGCTGGACATCATAGATAACCTTCTGATCCGGGTTCCAGACGATTTCCTCGATATTCTCGCCCAGTGTTTTGCCGGTGACCGTTATGCAGTCGCCGTTGATCAGGCCGTTATCCATCATCGTCTTCATCAGCATGTAGACACCGCCGGCATCGTGCATATCCTTGGCGACATATTTGCCGCCCGGTTTCAGATCGGCCAGATAAGGCGTGGTCTTGAAGATTTCAGCGACATCGAACAGATCAAATTCGATACCGGCTTCGCTGGCCATCGCGGGCAGGTGCAAGGCGGCATTTGTCGATCCGCCGGTGGCGGCTACTACACGAGCGGCGTTGATGAAGGCATCTCTGGTGCAAATATCGCGCGGCCGTAAATTGAGTTCGATCAGGTTCATGATCTGCCGGCCCGCGGCTCTCGCCATATCGTCGCGCGTTTCATAGGGTGCTGGTGCCATGTTGCTGTTCGGCAGCGACAGCCCGATCGCCTCGGCGACGCAGGCCATGGTATTGGCAGTAAACTGGCCGCCGCAGGCACCGTGGCCGGGACAGGCGACTTTTTCGAGTTCGATCAGTTCCTGCAAGGGACAATTGCCAGCACTATGCTGTCCCACTGCTTCGAATACGTCGACAACCGTTACGTCCTGGCCATGGAAACGTCCGGGAAGAATAGAACCGCCATAGACAAAAATCGACGGCACATTGAGCCGCAGCATCGCCATCATCATGCCGGGCAAGCTCTTGTCACAACCAGCATAGCCGATAACCGCGTCATAGCAGTGGCCCCGGACACTCAGTTCCACGCTATCCGCGATGACTTCGCGGGAAACCAGCGAGGCTTTCATGCCCTGATGGCCCATCGCAATGCCGTCGGTGACCGTGATCGTGTTGAACCGTCTGGGCGTGCCGCCTGCTTCAATCACGCCTTCGCGCGCCATATCGGCCTGCCCATCGAGCAATGTGTTGCACGGGGCGCTGTCATTGCCCGCGGAGGCGATACCGACGAAGGGTTTGGCAATATCCTCTTCCGTCATTCCCATCGCATAATAATAGCTGCGCTGGGGTGCGCGCTCCGGACCGACGCTGACATGGCGGCTCGGCAAACGGGACTTATCGAATCTTTGGGTCATTCTGGCTTCCAATATGGCAATTTCCGGATCGTCCTTCCAAAACTCCAGCTGTTAAGCAAGAGCCGTTCTGATTTTATCGCAGGTACGCAATAAAATATCGGCAAATCGGCGCTGCCCGACTTCCTCCATGATCAGGTCCTGCCGTATTTCAACGCCAATATAGGGCTGGCCTATGGCTTCGCAGTGGCGGTTCATGGTCGCGTTCAGCTCTTTTCCCGAATAGGGAAGCTGATCACCGACGTTGAGAACCGTATCTTCTTCCAGAAACTGGATCGCAAACCGGGAAGCTGTCTCATATTCATTGTACAAAATGCCAATATCCCACGGGCGCTGCAACTGCAGGTTGGAACGGAGTGTTGGCGAGAAGCTGTGGAGCGAAACCACCAGTGACGGCTTGAGATCCGAAACAAGCGCACGGACCCGGTCGTGATAAGGGGTGAAATAGCTATCGAGCCTGGCCTGTTTTTCCTCGGCGGAAATATGATTGCCCGGAATTTCAACACCGTCGCTGCGTTGCGGTATGACGGCAATTTCATCAGGATAGCGGTTGATATCCACAACCAGCCGGGAAACCGTGCTGAGGACCGCCAGATAATCGGCATTTTCCGTCATCATGCGCGCAATCGGCGCAGTGTCCCGGTCGAACGCGATATGGTCCTCTACAAATTGCGGTGAAATTCCCAGGTCGATATTGTCCGGGACATGGTTGGAAGCATGGTCAACCACGATCAACACGCCTCCTTCGGAGGGAACGCCGGATATTTCAAAAGCTTCAGTCATCGAAATTTTCCAATCATCGTCCATATCCTGTCCATCGTCTGCTGACAGTGACGCTCGGCCTTTTCAGCCGCCGCCGGAGTGTCAAACAGCGCAAAACATGTAGCGCCGGATCCGGACATTCGGGCCACGACAGGTTGGCACTCTTCCAACATTTGCAGCACGTCCGTCAATATCGGCAGCAGCGCGACAGCAGGTTTCTGCAGGTCGTTTCTTCCGTTTATGGCGGTCGGCATGACCGGCCCCTCTTCGAGCGCGCCGCGATCAACGCCATCCCATGCGGCGAATATGTCAGCCGTCGAAACAGGAACCATGGGATTGATCAAAAGTGCGGTGCAATCCCGCAGATCATCGTCGGGCATGATATCCAGGTCATGACCAATGCCCATGCCACGGCAGGTCTGGCTATGCACACAGGCCGGGACATCCGCGCCAAGCGGCCTTGCGATATCGGCCAGTTCGGCGATGGAATGATCCTGCCCCCAGAACCGGTTAAGCAACCGCAGCGCAGCAGCGGCATCGGCCGAACCTCCGCCGATTCCCGACGCAACGGGCAGCCGCTTTTCGAGATGGAGACGGGCGCCCCGCTTTACATTCGACAGGTTCCCAAGTCGCCGAGCCGCCTGCAACACGAGATTGTCAGTTTTGCTCAATCCTTCGGCGAAAGGGCCGCTTATCTCCAGACTTAGGCCGTCACCTGGCTGAACAGACAGCAGATCACCCTGATCCAGAAAACTGAATATCGTTTCAATCTGATGATAGCCATCCGGCAGCCGCTTGCGGACATGGAGGGCCAGATTTATCTTTGCATAGGCCGTTTCACTGTGCATCACACCCAGAACTGGTTCGGACATCAGGGCGATACGAGATCGGGTTGCAAGCCCATGTCTATTTTGCTGGCGAGACGTTGCAGATCCTCACCCTCTGCGAATAACTTAGCCGATTTCCAAGCATAGCGCGCTTCATATTGCCGGCCAACGGTCCAATAGGCATCGCCGAGATGTTCGTTGATCGTGGGATCCTGTGGCTCGCCTTCCAGGGCGCTCTCCAGATAGGTGACAGCCCGTTCATGGTCGCCAATGATGAAATAAGCCCATCCTAGAGAATCGGTGATCGCTGGTGAAGTCGAGCGCAGTTCATGCGCTTGCTTGATGGCTGCGATCGCCTCTTCCTTGTTTTCACGGCGTTCAAGTTGCGCGTAACCGAGATAGTTCAGAATCGTCGGTGAATTGGGCAGCAATTGATTGGCTCTTTGCAGTGATTCCAATCCCGCTGGCCAAATTCCTGCCTGTTCCTGAGCACCGCCCAGTGCCAGCCAGTAACTGGCCATGAGCATATCAGATAGTTCTCGTTTCTCACCCAGTTTGATGGCAGATTCAAAGGATCTCGCCGCAGCGACATTGTCGCCCCTCGCCTGCAGCGACTGGCCTTTCAATATATGCAGCTCGGGTGCATCCGGATTGGATTCCAGCGCGATATCCAGCCGGGCAATGGCCTGATCATATTTGTCATTGGTGACGAGACTGGCGATCTCCGAACTTAGGCCAACCAGATAATAAGGGCTTTCCACCCCTATCCTGGCAAATTCGGTGACTGCCAGATCGTGGCTTTCTGCAGCAGCGTAAGCTCGCCCAAGCGTCAGATATGCATAGTCCGATTTGCCTGCCACCCTTGCGCCGGCCTGCGCCATCACCTGCGACGGGAACCGGGCCCGCTGCGCCGCCAGATCGTTCGACAATCTCTGAAAAAGAAACGCAAGACCGATCGCTGCATTGACCTTTTGCGCAACGCCTTTTTTTTGACCGGCCTCAATCTGCTGCAACAATTTCTGCTCGGGTCCCGATGATCGTGATCTCAGGATTTCTTTCGCCGTTACCGGGTCGCTAATCGCCCAGAAGTGCCGAGCCGCGATCATCCTTATTGGCCCCATGCGGTGTTCATCGCGTTGAACAAGCCCGGCCAACAGACCGACCGCTTCGCTTTCCTGTCGGTTCGCCAATTTGTTCAATATGAGCTGCTCTTCAAGATAGTATTTGGTGGTCGTATTGGTCTGTGTGGGCGAAAGGGCGGCGGCAGCGCTCCGTCCTCTTGCGGTTGCGAGCCACGCCTCCAAAAAGGGTTGCATGAAGGCAAAATTCTTGAGCACTTCCAGTTCGACAATCGCGAGATCAGCTCCGTTCCAGTCGCGCTGCGCGAAAGCCTCTGCATAAAGCAACAGCGGCATTTCCGGATCTGCTTTGTTGCGCAATTGCAAGGTGCGAACGGCTTTCACCGCCAGATCGAAATCCCCTACTTCAATAGCGCTTACATAGGCTTTCCCGGCCAGCAGCGTGTTATCCGGCTGCTCCTTGAGACTCTCGGCATAGATCGCCGCAGCTGTTTGCAATGCATTGGACGATTCAGCGAGCCGCGCTTCGACAAAGCGGTTCAGGGCTGATGCACTATCGCCGCGATTGGCCAGCGCCGGTGAAACAGCTAGCCCAGCGACGACCAGCGCGCACAAACCGAGGTTACATATTCGGGTAATTTGGACCTCCGCCACCTTCCGGAACAACCCAGTTGATATTCTGGGACGGGTCCTTGATATCACAGGTTTTGCAATGAACGCAATTTTGCGCGTTGATCTGGAACTTTGGTTTTCCGGCCTCGTCTTCAATAAATTCGTAAACACCTGCCGGGCAATATCGTGCCGATGGACCGGCGAACACCGGTAAGTTCACGTCGACCGGAATGTTCGGGTCTTTCAGCTGCAAATGCACCGGCTGGTCTTCTTCGTGATTGGTGTTGGACAAGAACACCGAAGACAGACGGTCAAAACTGATGACTCCATCCGGTTTGGGATATGCGATGGGCTGACAATCTTCGGCCCGTTTCAGCCGCGACCAGTCGGGGTGCAATTTCATCGTGAACGGCATTTTGATTTTGAGATGCTCGACCCACATATTCATTCCGGACAATATTGTACCCAGGAAATCACCATATTTCTCGACCGCGGGAAGAACATTGCGGACCACGCGCAATTCTTCGCGCACCCAGCTATTCTCGTAAGCGGCTCCATAGGCATCGAGCTCGTCGCTCGTACGCTCGGCGACAATCGCTTCGTAAGCTGCCTCTGCAGCCATCATGCCGGTCTTCATCGCGGTGTGCGTACCCTTGATCCGTGGCACGTTCACGAAACCGGCAGAACAACCGATTAGCGCACCGCCGGGGAAATATAATTTCGGCACGGCCTGGAAACCGCCGTCATTAATCGCCCGCGCGCCGTAGGAAACGCGTTTTCCGCCTTCCAATATCTTGCGAATTTCCGGATGCTGCTTCCAGCGCTGCATCTCTTCGAACGGCGAGAGATAGGGATTTTCATAGTTGAGCCAGGTTACGAAACCGAGCGCGACCTGATTATCTACCTGATGATAGAGGAACCCGCCGCCATTTGCTCCATCGCTGAGCGGCCAGCCTTGCGAGTGGATGACGCGGCCCGCCTTGTGCTTGGCCGGATCAATATCCCACAATTCCTTCACGCCGAGGCCATAAATCTGGGGCTGGCTCTCTGCAGTCAGCGCAAACTGGTTTTTCAGTATCTTGGTGAGATGCCCGTGGGCGCCTTCGGCGAAGAAGGTATATTTGGCGTGCAATTCGAGGCCCGGCTGGTAATCCGGCTTGTGGCTGCCATCGCGCGCGACGCCCATGTCGCCGGTGGCGACGCCTTTTACCGAGCCATCATCATTGTACAAAATCTCGGCAGCCGCAAATCCGGGGAATATCTCAATGCCCATATTCTCGGCCCGCTCGCCGAGCCAGCGGCACAGGTTGCCAAGCGAACCGGTGTAGGTTCCCTTGTTGTGCATGAACGACGGCGTCACAAAATGGGGTATGGAAAATTTCTTGTTCTTCGTCAGAATCCAGTGATGATTCTCGGTGACCGGTGTCTGAGCCAACGGACAGTCCTCGTCTCGCCAAGACGGAAGCAGTTCATCGAGAGCCTTTGGATCGACGACCGCGCCGGACAGTATATGCGCGCCGATTTCGGAACCTTTCTCCAGGATGCATACCGAGAGGTCTTTGCCTGCCTCGTCAGCCAGTTGCTTGAACCTTATGGCCGCACTGAGACCGGCGGGGCCACCCCCGACTATCACCAGGTCATAAGGCATTGACTCTCGTTCACTCATGTCGCTTTTCCTACAGTTCGTGCTTTTATTCTCGTCTACATTCGGTCTGTCGCAAACCGCAACCCTCTGGGCAGGAACCTGCTTTCCCGCCAATTGACCTATTCGTCAACTCATGACTCTATGCATAAATGAATTTAATCAACCCACCAACGGCAAATCCTTCTCCTGAGTCGATGATCCACAGCTTGCAGAACTGGTGGTCGCTCGCTGGTGTCGAGCTGGATTATGCGGATCAACCGGCAGCGCTTCTGACCTCGGACTTGACGACGCAGCCGACGGCAAGCCCCCTAACAAATTCCGTTACGAAAGCCGTGCCGGAAGAGATCAATACGCCGGTTCAGGACGAACCGCTACCAGCGACATATGATGATTTTCTCGATTGGCTGGCAAATGGCAATGATCTTATCGAAGCGAGTTGGTCAAAGCACAGAGTGCTGCCCCATGGCGCTCTGGAACCGGAAATCATGACTATTTCCGCGCTCCCCGAAAAAAACCGCAATGGTGACCTGCAATTGTTCAATTCGAACAATCAGAAGCTGCTGAACAAGATGTTGACCGCGATCGGATGCGATTCGCAACAATCCTATTTGGCGACCATTGCGGTATCAGCATCGGTAGATGGTAGAATAGACGAACGACATTGGGCGGCCCTGAAAACGCGGCTTTTCCATCACATCGGATTGGTCCGCCCGAAGCGGGTAATCTGCTTCGGCGACCTCGCCGCGAAGATTATTTTTGGTGAAGATCTGCTGTCCGCCCGCAAAAATAAGCAATTTATTAACCATGGATCATCCAAAACAGAGGCTATCGTAACGTTTCATCCGCGGATCCTGATCGAGCGGCCATTGTTCAAGGCCGAAGCGTGGAAGGATTTGCAAATGCTGACAAGGATTTCTGCCTCGTGAAACTGAAACTTGCACTGGCCGCTTCTTTTTTTACCCTTCTGGCAACGCCTGCGCTCGCCGATGACGGGGCGGTCCTCTACAACAGCGCATCAATCGCCAAGGATATCCCTTCACAATTAAAGCGGCAACAGTCCGACCATTATCGCGCCCTGTTCTCGGCGATGAGTGCCAATCAGTGGGACACCGCGAAAAATCTGATGGACACGGCGCCGTCCGGTCCGCTCAAATCGATTGCGCAAGCGGAATATTTTCTGGCCGCCAATTCCCCGCGGGCCGAATTGGGTCCGCTGCTGATTCTGGTCAATGAGGCTCCACAGATACCGCAAGCAGCTCAATTGGGCCGTCTCGCAGAGAAACGCGGCGCGCAATTGCTGCCCAACTTGCCACAGCGGCGAAACCTGTCGTGGGTTCCCGGCTCCCCCATTCGTTCAAAACCAAAAGATGTGAATTCGGACAGCACGGCCAATGGCTTGCGCGGCCAGATCATCGATTTTATCAAGAATGACAATCCACAGGGCGCAGAGGCATTGCTCAACGCCAGCGCGATGAACATGTCGTCCGAGGGACGCACGGAACTGGAGCAACGGGTAGCCTGGTCCTATTATATCGAGAATGACGACGCTTCCGCCTTGCGTCTGGCCCGGCAGGCACAAAATGGCGCCGGCGAATGGGTCGGCCACGCCGACTGGGTTGCCGGATTGGCGGCGTGGCGCCTGAACGATTGCCGGTCAGCGAGCACCGCATTTGAAAAAGCCGGGCGGTCTGCCGCCAATGTCGATCTGAAGGCAGCCGGTCTGTACTGGGGCGCGCGTTCTGATCTGAAATGTGGTCAACCGGAAAAAGTGCAGGGTAAATTGCAGACTGCTGCACGTCTTGATGACAGTTTTTACGGTATGCTAGCCGCCCAGACCCTTGGAATGGAACCGGGCAAGTCGGAAACCATGGAAACATTCGAGAAATCGGACTGGCGGGCGCTCGAGCGCCACGAAAATGTCCGAGCGGCCATCGCACTGGTAGAGATTGGCGAAGAGCAGCTGGCAGATGAAGTGCTGCGGCACCAGGCCACGATTGGCGCGGACAATGACCACCCGGCCTTGATCAAACTGGCCCGCGAACTGAACTTACCACGAACCCAGCTGTGGCTGGCTCATAATGCACCGCGCGGTATGACGCCTGATGTTCAGGCCCGTTTCCCGGCACCGAAATGGAAACCCGATGGTGGTTGGCGGGTTGATCCGGCTCTCATCTATGCACATACATTGCAGGAATCCGCGTTCCGCAGCCAGGTTGTCAGTCCGGCCAACGCCATCGGATTGATGCAAGTACGCCCAGGAACAGCCGGCGATATTGCAAAAGCCAATGGCCTGCATTTCAATGAAGCGGATCTCTACCGGCCTTCGACCAATCTGGAATATGGCCAATCCTATCTCGAATATCTCGGAAGATCGTCGATCACCGGCGGCAAGCTGCCCAAAATCGCGGCGGCCTATAATGCCGGACCCGGCGCGGTGCAGCGCTGGAACAGCGAAATACAGGACAATGATGACCCGCTGCTGTTCATGGAAAGCATTCCCTATGTCGAAACACGGGGCTATGTCTCGATAATCCTGCGCAACTACTGGATGTACGAGAAACAGGCCGGGATACAGTCTGTCAGCGCGCGTGCACTGTCGCAAAATCAGTGGCCGCAATTTCCCGGAAATCCGGATGGACGAAAAACGCAGTTTACGTCCCGCTGAATATAAAAAGCCGGACAGTGCTTAGCGCACTGCCCGGCTTCCAATTCCAGTATAATTGTCCGCTTAGTAGCGATAATGGTCCGGTTTGAACGGGCCTTCTGTCGGCACGCCAATATAATCAGCCTGTTCCTGGCTAAGCTTGGTCAATTTCACGCCGAGTTTCGCCAGATGCAGTTCGGCCACTTTCTCATCGAGATGTTTCGGCAGAACATAGACATCATTCTGATATTGCTCCGGCCGCATCCACAATTCGATCTGCGCCAGCACCTGATTGGTGAAACTTGCGGACATAACAAAACTTGGATGGCCGGTTGCACAGCCAAGATTGACCAAGCGACCTTGAGCAAGAATGATGAGCTTCTTTCCGTCCGGGAATTTGACTTCATCAACCTGAGGCTTGATTTCGGTCCATTGCATGTTCTTGAGTCCGCTGATCTGGATCTCGCTGTCGAAGTGACCGATGTTACAAACAATCGCACGATCCTTCATCGCCCGCATGTGATCAACGGTGATGACGTCCTTGTTACCAGTTGTGGTCACGAAAATGTCAGCCCTCTGCGTGGCTTCTTCCATCGTCACGACTTCAAAGCCCTCCATTGCCGCCTGAAGCGCACAAATGGGATCGATTTCCGTTACAAGCACACGTGCGCCGCCGTTGCGGAGCGATTGTGCCGAACCTTTGCCGACATCGCCGAATCCTGCAACAGCTGCGACTTTGCCGGCCAGCATGACATCGGTGGCACGACGGATGGCGTCAACCAGCGATTCTTTGCAACCGTAGAGATTGTCGAATTTCGACTTGGTAACGCTGTCGTTCACGTTGATCGCGGGGAAAGGCAGCTTGCCCTGTTTCGCCAGTTCATAAAGACGATGAACGCCCGTCGTGGTTTCTTCCGAAACACCCTTGATGGCTGCAACCGTCTTGGTCAGAAAACCGGGAGACTGTTCGAGACGGCGTTTCAGGACCTTGACGAACACTTCTTCCTCTTCATTGGATGGTACGAACAATTCTTCGCCAGCCTCAACGCGTGCGCCCCAAAGCGCGAACATGGTGGCATCGCCGCCATCGTCGAGGATCAGGTTGCAGGTATCATGACCGGTTGTGCCAGCGCTCCAGTCAAAAATTCTGTCGACATAGTCCCAATATTCTTCGAGTGTTTCACCCTTGGTTGCGAATACCGGCGTGCCGCCCGCTGCGATTGCTGCCGCTGCATGATCCTGCGTCGAATAGATATTGCACGATGCCCAGCGGACCTCTGCGCCCAGTTCGATCAGCGTTTCGATCAAGACCGCGGTCTGGATCGTCATGTGAAGGGAACCGGTAATCCGGGCTCCCTTGAGTGGCTTGTCTGTACCAAATTCTTCGCGAAGCGCCATCAATCCTGGCATTTCGGTTTCAGCAATTTCAATCTCTTTGCGACCGAAATCGGCGAGGCTTATGTCTTTGACTAGAAAATCCTGGGTTGCGGTATCCGCTGCGGTTGCCACTTCTTATCTCCTTGAAAAGCGAAATGCCGCACAGGTAATCCGGTGCGGCAATATTCGTTTTCATTAACGACATGTGGCTTGAAAAGCAAATATAAAGAAGTCTTTATATTTGCAATATTATTAGCCACCGGCCCTGGAAGCGATAACAATTCCGCATCGTCCGCCAGGCAATTTCGGTTCGAGAGCATTTTCCCGAGCGATACGAACCAGTGCAGCATGACTTGGCTCGCTCGATGCGGCTGAAAAAGCCAGTTCTTTCATAGCCTCGCATTCAGACAGATCGCCCGAACCCGCTCCATAGCGATTGGCTAGTGAAACCGCAAAACGATCATAGGCACGGGCGGCCTCCTTGCCGCGATGATCTTTGGCAAAATAGGCTTTCAAAGTGGTGTTGCCGTTAATCAGCAAGTGGCGCTTGCTTCTCACAAAAGCATTATAATGCGGCAGCACGTCATGACTGGATTTCGCACATCGCAGCGATGCAACCATCAATCGCGATTGCAGTTCCCGCAATGTTGCGGCCTCGACCTCTGTCGGCGACCAGCATGCCGCATTCGCGGTTCCTGCAACAGCCATGCTTACGACCGATGCAACAGCAATTAATTTTCCAAGTTTCGACATATCCCTGATCCCCTAAACTGTGAGGATTCAGACCATGGGCCATCGCACTTTTCGAAACCTAAAAGTCGCTGGTTAAGCAATATTCAGCATGAAAGTGTGGGAAAAATGACATAGTGATTCGATATGTCAGGCGCTGCCAAATCCACCAGAGAGCTTTGTCGGATCAATGCCCTGTGCCTGCCAGGCCATCGTCCATTTATCGCCTGACGGGTTGTCATATAGCCAGTCCGGAGAGCCCTGAGCGACCGACCAGCCGTTCTGGGTCAATTCGCTTTCCAGTTGCCCTTCCCCCCATCCGGAATAGCCAAGCGCGATAATCCATTTTTCCGGGCCGCGCCCCTTGGCGATCGCGCCGAGCATATCGATCGAGCTGCTGAGCCCCCAGCGGTCCCCCACCTGGAGCGTGTCCGACATGTTGATATCGAGACTGTGGATGATGAAGCCGCGCTGGGTCTCCATGGGGCCACCGAGAAATACCGGGCAATCAGGCGCTTCGGCCGGGTCGATATCAAACTGCCGAAGAATATCGTGGAAACCTATCTCTTCGACCGTTTCACCGATATTGATGCCCAAAGTCCCGTTTTCATCATGGGAGCAGATGGCCACTACCGATCGTGCAAACCGGGGATCAGCCATTCCCGGGGTGGCGAGAAGAAATTGTCCGGAGAAGAATACAGGTTCATCCATTGCAGGCAGCATAGCAAGGCAATTATCAACTGCCCATGGCAAAATTCACAGGTGATTTGTTTGACTGGCTTGCTTGCAATTTCATGCTTCGGTCACCACGTTCATTAATCGAGGCAAGTGTTCAGAACCAAACAAGACAAGGAGCGAATGATGATCAACAAAGGCGACAAAATTCCCGAAGTGAATCTGGTCAAGGCGACCGCAGAAGGCCCGCAGCAAGTGAGCTCCAGCGAATATTTCGCTGGCAAGAAAGTAGCACTGTTCTCGGTTCCCGGCGCGTTCACGCCTACTTGCTCCGCGAAGCATCTGCCCGGCTATGTTGAAAAAGCCGCCGACCTGAAAGCAAAAGGCGTTGATGAAATTGCCTGTACCGCTGTGAATGATGCGTTTGTCATGAACGCGTGGAATGAGCGCGATGGCTCCGAAGACGTCACCATGCTGGCCGATGGCAATGGCGATTTTGCCAAGGCGGTTGGTCTCGAAATGGACGGATCAGGGTTCGGCATGGGCAAGCGCGGCCAACGTTTCTCGATGATCGTCAATGATGGAGTCGTAGAAGAAGTGAACGTCGAAGCGCCGGGCGACTTTAAGGTCAGTGCGGCGGAATATATGCTCGATCAGCTCTAAGCTGAAACGAACGAATATAAGAGCCGGCGGAAGTTCAAGCTTCCGCCGGCTTTTTAGTGTCTACCATCCGCAGGACTTGCCCTTATTCTCTGTCTTCAGCCAATCCATCAGCGGCGCGAAATAGCTGATCATTGCCTTGCCATCCATTTCCCGGTTCCCGGTGAAGGCTTCCAGCGCGTCGGGCCAGGGCTTGGATGCGCCCATTTCCAGCATCGCGTTGAGCTTCGCTCCGACTTGCTTGTTGCCGTAGAAGGAACAGCGGTGCAGCGGCCCCTTCCATCCGGCGGCATCGCAAGCGGCCTTGTAGAACTGGAACTGCAAAATCCGGGCGAGGAAATAGCGCGAGTATGGCGTGTTGCCCGGGATGTGGTATTTTGCGCCGGGATCAAAAGCATCGGCAGGGCGCTCAACCGGAGGCGTGATGCCTTGATATTGCAGCTTCAGATTGTGCCAAGCCCGGGTGTAGTTTGCCGGCTGGATATCGCCCGAGAAAACCTGCCAACGCCATTTGTCGACCAGCAGACCGAATGGCAGGAACGCCACCTTGTCCATTGCCTGACGAAGGAGCAGGCCGATATCCTTGTCAGCGCTCGGAACCTTGCTCTTGTCCAGCAACCCGACCTGCACCAGATATTCCGGCGTGATCGACAGAGCAACCGCGTCGCCGATTGCTTCATGAAAACCGTCATTGGCACCGTCGAGATGCAGATAGCTCTGCTTGTTATAGGCGCGCTGGTAATAATTGTGGCCAAGCTCGTGATGGATTGTGGTGAAATCATCACCATTCACCTTGATGCACATCTTGATCCGGATATCATCCTTATTGTCGATATCCCAGGCGCTGGCGTGGCAGACAACTTCGCGGTCGGCCGGCTTGGTGAACAATGATCTTTGATAGAAGGTTTCGGGGAGTGGTTCGAAGCCGAGCGAGGAGAAAAACCCTTCGCCAGCCTTGACCATCTTCAGCGCGTCATAATCCTTCGCCTTCAACAGCTCGGTGGTATCAAAACCAATGTCGCCAGCCCCTTCCGGTGCAACGATGTCATAGATATTGCCCCATTCCTGGGCCCACATATTGCCCAGTAGGTCAGCACGGATCGGTCCTGTTTCGGCCTGCACCGCATCGCCATATTTTTCGTTGAGCTTGTCGCGCGTGTAGCAATGCAGCTGGTCATAAAGCGGCTTGACCTGGGCCCATAATTTGTCGGTCAGCCTGGCAAAATCATCAGCCGGCATGTCATAGCCGGAGCGCCACATCGCGCCAACGTCGGCGAAGCCGAGTTCCCTGGCGCCTTCATTGGCGATTTCGACCATGCGGGCATAATCATCCTTCATCGGCGCGCCGACATTGCTATGCCAGCTTTCCCACATTTCGGAGAGTTCTTCGGGGTTGCGGTTGGTACCCATTGCGGCTTCGATGTCGGAACCGTTGATTTCCTTGCCGTTCAGCGTGCCCTTGCCCTTGCCGTATGCCGAGTTCAGCTTGGTGGCAATCTCGTTCAGTTCGGTCGAGGCGCCTTCTGTGGTTGGCGCAGGGAGCACAATCCCGCCGCGCAATTTGTCCAGTTTTCGTCTTGTAACGGCATCGAGCCCTGCGACATTGTTGAACCTGGCGGCTTCAATGGCTGCCTCCACCGACATCGTCGTTCCTTCTGCCCCGGCCTTTGCGGCCAAGGCGTCCGTATCGTCGGTGATGAAGTTCGAGTTGATCCAGTAGGTGCGCGCGGCATCGATCGAGAAGTCGAACAGCTCCTTTTCGGTTTCATCGACAAATTGCTTGGCATCTGCAGCGGTTGGTGGAGCTGTTTCTTCCATCGCATCATTTTCGTGATGTTTGGCAAGTGCTGGTGTTGTCAGCGCCATGGTGGCGATTGCGACGATCGAAGCGGCGGTTTTCATATTGTCATCCTCAACTATTATGATTTTGGTTGGAATTGAAACTTTCTTGGCGGCCGGTCAAGCCCGTGTTTCACGCCATCGCCAGATTAGCGCGACTATCATCGCAATCGTGCCGGTGATCCAGGCCAATATCTTTACCGGCTGGGCCAGTGCCGCTGTTCCCGCGAGCAGGTCGCTGCCCTGTTCGCGGACGAGCTGAACCAGCTGGCTAATGGTTTCGACATAATCGGTAAGACCAAAGAGGAAATAGGCCAATACGCATAGCAGACCGACCTTTTTCAGTGTGGGCGATTCCGCCTGTTGCCAGATCAGACGCCCCCCCATGATGCCACCGGACATATAGAGAGTGATGAAAACAAGGTCGGTGATCATGCTCCATCGGGCGATTTCGAGCACCCCTGCGTCGGCCCAGCTTTGCTGGATCGCGTCGACCCTCTCCGCCGTTACGGCGCCTTGATGATCCAATATGCCTCCGGGCGCAGCCACAGTTTCGAGCGCCCCGCTCGATGCAACGAGGTACAGGAACAATGCCATCCCGCCGCCCCACAATATCCAGAAATTTCGCCAGTTATAAAGACTCGACATCGTTCCTCCTATCCGGCCAGAAAGCGTATCATTTCCTGACCCAGTTCCGGTTTTGTCACACTGCTCATATGGGTTCCGGGGACGGCAACATGCCGACCCGCAGGCAATAGCTCTGCCAGCTTCACCGGATCGCCATTGTCGCGATCATCGGATCCGCAGAGCACTAATGTGGGGGTATCTATAGCCGCCAGTTGGTCCGGTTCCAAATCCGAAAAGGTCCGGAGAAGTTGCGATGCGGCGACCGGATCCACCTTCTGGCTCTTCATGAACTGGACCGCCAGCCAGTGCGGATCGCCGCGCTTGACCACATCTTTGAGCCGGATAGCCTCCTGAAAAAACTCCTGACGCCGTTCCCATCCGGACAGACCTTCCAGACCCATGCCGATAAGCATCGCCCTGGCAGGCTTCGCGCCGGTCACCAGTAACCGCGCGGTCGTCCGGGCTCCGAGCGAAAACCCGCCCAGATCATAGTCGTCCAGTTGCAGATGCGCGATCAGCGCTTGCGCGTCCGTGACCAGCACATCATCGGGATAGGCGACCGGATCATGGGGTGCCGCGCTGTCGCCATGGGCGCGCAAGTCTGGCATGATCACACGGAAACCGGCTTCGGCCAGAGCTTGCGCGTGACCAAATTTGATCCAGTTGGTGTTGGCGTTGGAAAAAAGCCCGTGGAGCAGGATGACGGGACGGTTTCCGTCTTCGGCCTCCCCCATTTCATGGATTTTGAGGATCACCCCGTCAAAAGAAGAAAAATCCCAGTTTTTGGCGGTCATCAATTGGCTCTCATATTCCAAAGTTTGTCAAAGTTTGGGCCAAGGAACAGTTTTTGGTGAAGTTCATAGGCATTCGATCCTACAGCTTTGGAATTGTTCGTTTCGATCAAGACATAATACGGACCATGGGTTCAGCCTAACGTGTCTGCCCCATGTAGGAAAGCTCCAAAAGCTAGCGCTTGGAAAGCCCCTTCTGTTTCATCCGCCAAACCGCCAGTTCAATTCGATCCTGCCCGAAAAACGGCTCGCCTTCAAACACCAGTGTCGGCACGCCCCAGTGGCCAGCGACTTCCAGCGCTTTTTGGTTTTCCGCGATTTCGGTATCGATTTCGTCGGGCTGCGCTAGCGCTTCGGCTTTCAGTTTCGCCAGATCCAGACCAGCACGCTCCGCTGCCTTTTCCAGGTGATCGCCTTGATGCCAGCCAGCGGTCCCGCCCCAGACCAACTGCGAAACCTCGTCGGCAAATTCCAGTCCCTTGCCGCGCCGTGAAGCGGCCTGCCCCATCCGGGTCAGTTCAAAAATATAGGGCTGTTCGTCGGCGATTTTGCGCGTTGCGATATCCTGCACAATCGGATCGGGATTGGGCGGTGCCAACGGGATATTCATATATTGCGCCACCCGGAATATATCCTTGAACACATAACCCAGCCAGTTGGGATGGTTCTTCTCGAAAAAATCCGGTTCGCGGATCGCCAGCGGGTAAACGAAGCGCTGGTTGATCTGAAGATCATATTCCTGTGTCAGAGCAACGTACCGCCGCGTAGCGAGATAGCTATAGGGCGAGCGGAAGGACCAATATACGTCTGCTTTTAATGTCATGCGCACTATATGACACAATCGTCTGCCATCATCCACGATTTTCAAACCTAATCATTGCATATAATAAAATATGTTATTAAATTGCCCTGATGAGCGACAATATTGGATTCCTGATTGGTGACATTTCGCGCCTGATCCGCCGGACGTTTGACCAGCGGGCCAAGGCGATCGGCGTGACCCGGCCACAATGGCGGGTATTGACGTGGCTGCAACGTCACGAAGGGATCAACCAGAGCGCGCTCGCCGACATGCTGGAGCTGGACGCGATGACGCTGTGCCGGATGGTGGACCGTCTGCAATCTGCAGAGCTTGTGGAACGCCGCCCCGATCCCGGCGACCGCCGGGCATGGCTGCTTTTTCTGACACCCAAAGGCGTTGCATTGACCGAGCAGCTGAAACCGATCGGGGAGCAATTGTTGCAAGAGGCACTGCACAATGTGCCGAGCAAAGATCAGCAAGCGCTCCAAGCTCTTCTCGAACAGTTCCGCTCGAATTTACAATCCATTGATGATGAAGATGCACAAGGGAAGCGGGCCGCCAATGGCTGATAATCCCAACCCGGAAATAGAAACATCGGAAAGCCAAGGCATGCAAGACCCGCCTGCCGCGCCGAAGCGTTCGCTCGGGCGACGGGTTGGCCGGTGGATATTGATGCTATCGGTTCCCTTGATACTGGCTGGCTTCGGGCTTTTTTACTGGATTACCAGTGATCGCTATGCATCTACCGACAATGCTTATGTCCAGCAGGATATTGTCTCTGTCTCTCCGGAAATCGGCGGAAAAATCGTCGAAGTGGGCGTGACCGAAAACCAGAAAGTTGCGGAAGGTGATCTGCTTTTTGCGATTGATCCGGTTCCGTTTGAGCTGGCAATTGCCCAGAGCAACGCCCGTATCGCAGCCGCGCAAGTAGCAGTGCAGAATCTCCAGACCGACTATCAGGTCAGCGGCGTCGATATCGAGGTTGCGCGTCAGGACATTGCCTTTGCCCAGTCCAACTATCAGCGACAGGCGGCCTTGATGGAAAAAGGCTTCACCACGCGGGCCCGCCTGGACGCCGCGCAGCATGAAGTCGATCTGGCCCGGGCAAAGTTGAAATCCGCACAAGCCGACGTACTTGCGGCGAAGGCCCGCCTGTCAACCGGATCAGCCGCGCCTGGCGAAAATCCAGCGGTTGCCGATGCCAAGGTCGCGCGGGAACAAGCGCAGCTCAACCTTGAACGCACACGGGTTCTTGCCCCTGTCGGGGGGCGCATAGCCCAGTCGAACCGATTGCAAATCGGACAGATGATGGTGTCCGGCTTGCCGATGGTATCGATCGTGAATGATGGCAACAGTTGGATAGAGGGCAATTTCAAGGAAACCGATCTGGCGAGAATGAAGGTCGGACAGAAAGCAAAAATAACCTTTGACGCCTATCCCGGGCTGGAACTGAACGGCCGGGTCGACAGTATCGGAGCCGGTACCGGATCGGAGTTTTCCGTGCTGCCCGCACAAAATGCCAATGGCAATTGGGTCAAGGTCACCCAGCGGGTTCCTGTGCGGATCAAAATTATCGACAAGTCGCCACGGCAACTGATCGCCGGTATTTCCGCAGAAGTGACCGTCGATCTGCGCAATAGTAGCGAGTGATTTCCGACGATCCTGACAAAGCCGCACTGCCGGTAAACAACCGGCTTCTGCTGACAATTGCCGTCATGCTGGGCAATATCATGCAGATACTGGATTCGACGATTGCCAATGTCGCCTTGCCGCATATGCAGTCGGGTCTCGGGGCAACGCTGGATACGGTGACATGGGTCCTGACCAGTTATATTCTCGCCACCGCCATCGCGATTCCGATCACCGGCTGGATTGCGGACCGCATCGGCTCGCGAAACCTGTTCCTGTGGTCGATTGCGGGCTTTACCCTTTCGTCCCTGCTGTGCGCGACGGCAACAAGTCTCGAATTGCTCGTATTCTATCGCATCGTACAGGGGCTGTCCGGGGCGTTTATCATGCCCCTGTCGCAAACCGTGATGCTCGACATCAATCCGCCGAAAAACCACCCGCGAGCCATGGCAATCTGGGGCATGGGCATCATGATTGCACCAATAATGGGACCGATAATTGGCGGCTATCTGACCGAGAATTACAGCTGGCAATGGATTTTTCTGATCAACGTCCCGATTGGCATCATCGCGTTCATAATGCTTTGGACCCTGTTGCCGTCGCGGCCCATCGCCCGCCGCAAATTCGACCTGTTCGGATTTGCCCTGTTCGCCGCCTTTATCGCCGCCTTCCAACTCATGCTCGATCGGGGAAACAGTGAAGACTGGTTTGAAAGCTGGGAAATCATAATCGAATTCGGGATAGCGGCCGGCGCTTTATGGGTATTCTGCATTCACATGGCGACGGCGAAAAACACCTTTCTTTCGAGAGATTTGTTCAGGGATCGCAACCTGGTCACCTCGATGCTGTTGATGGCTGTCGCCGGTGTTGCCATGTTTTCGACGATGGCGCTGTTGCCGCCGATGCTTCAGAATATTTACCATTATTCACCAATTGATGCCGGCATATTGCTGGCGCCGCGCGGTGTCGGGGTTTTTCTCGGTATGGCGATCGGCAGTCGTCTGACGACACTTGTCGATGCCCGGTTTATTGTCGCGGCGGGAATGGCGCTTGCTTCCTATTCGGCCTGGATGATGACCGGGTGGAGCCTCGAAATGGACCGCTGGCCGATCATCACCAGCGGCGTGGTCCAGGGTCTCGGTATGGGCGGGCTGTTCGTTACCATGAATATCCTGGCATTTTCCACGCTCTCCCCGGCCTTGCGGACCGATGGTGCCAGTTTGCTCAATCTGGCGCGCACCATTGGAGCTTCAATAGGCATAGCCGTGTTTGTCGGTCTGCTTAGCCGCAACTGGCAAATCAGCCACGCCGATATCGCGGGCAATGTGACCGAAGCCCGGCTGTCTCCGCTGAGCCCGACCAGCATCAGCCGACTGGGGCAATATGGCGAACAGGCGATGATGATGATCGACGGGGAGGTGAACCGGCAAGCGTTGATGATCGCCTATCTTGGCGATTTCTGGCTGATGGCTGTTGTCACTGCTTTGTGTATTCCGCTGGTGTTCCTGATGAAGAAACCCCAGCGGATCAAACTGGATTCAGCCGAAGCCGCCAGCGCGGCGCATTAGCCCTTTTGCAATGGCTCACTAACCAGATTTGTAGTGAGCGATTGCTAGATCGCGACACTAGCCGAATATTTTCTCGTGATCCTCAAGCGCGTGTTTCACGCCGGACAGCGCATCTCGCAGGCGTTCCTGAATCGACACTCCGTTATTTTTGTCTGCGGCCAATGTAGCCAAATGCGCCGTACACAGATTTCGGGCATCGCCCCAATCCGCATTTAATCCTTCCGCCCATTTCCGAAACTCCTGTGCAGCTCCAGCACGCGGCTGTAGCGCTTTGCTAAGGGTCGGGTGAAATCTGGTGACACCATCAACTCCAATCAAACGAAGCGGCAGAGGCAATTGCGCGTACATATAGGTATCGTCAACATGGATGGATTTCGAGGCCCGATGATAGGCCAGCACCGATGAAAAATGCACGTTCTCGTCGTCGGAGATAAAGTCGACACCCTTTGGTACGGAAAATTCAAAGCCATCCGCAAATCGGGCGTGCAACGCGTCGTCCTCTGTCCGCAGTTTTTCCCAAGGCAGTTTCGGGAACTTCGACAAATGTCTCGCGGTTCCGTATTTTTTTGCTTGTGGATATTGCCGGTGCATCGCTTCTACATGCACAGTATGGAAGGGATGCAGATTGAGCACGGCTTCTACTTTGCTACCGTCCCCAGTTATTTCGTTCAAATCGCGCGCAACCTGGCCAGAAAACGCGTAACTATCCAGAAAAACAAACTTGCCGTCCGCCATTCTAACCAGCGAGGCATGGGTACCGATATTGAGCACCCCCCCGAGACGAAACGTCCCGCGAATATTCCAAAAATCGTCAGAAATTTTGATTATTTTCTGCATATATATTTTTGTCTCATTTGGTGATGAAGGAAGATAGCAAGCGACCAAGCCGCCAGTTCCGCCGACTAGCCTTTTTTCAAATGCTTGCGACCCAGTAATTCCGCGATCTGCACGGCATTGAGCGCCGCCCCCTTGCGCAGATTATCGCTGACACACCAGATGTTCAGGCCGTTTTCGACAGTCGGGTCCTCACGGACGCGGCTGATGAAAGTAGCACCATCGCCGACACATTCGACCGGGGTGACATAGCCTTCATCCTCGCGCTTATCGATCAACATGATGCCGGGCGCGTCGCGGAGGATTTTCTGCGCATCTTTCGCAGAGAGTTCCTTTTCGAACTCGATGTTGATCGATTCGCTGTGGCCGACAAATACCGGAACGCGGACGCAGGTCGCGGTGACCTTGATCTTGGGGTCGAGGATTTTCTTGGTCTCGACCACCATCTTCCATTCTTCCTTGGTCGAACCGTCATCGAGGAACACGTCGATATGCGGGATCACGTTGAAGGCGATCTGCTTGGTAAAGACGTGATTTTCCTTGGGATCACCGACAAAAATCGCACGAGACTGTTCGAACAGCTCATCCATGCCGCCTTTGCCCGCGCCGGAGACGGATTGGTAGGTGGAGACAACAACACGCTTGATCGTCGCCGCATCATGCAGCGGCTTCAACGCCACAACCATCTGTGCGGTCGAGCAATTGGGATTGGCGATGATATTGCGCTTGGTATAGCCGCTGATCGCCTCCGGGTTCACTTCGGGCACGATCAACGGCACGTCCGGATCCATCCGGTAGAGCGAGCTATTGTCGATCACCACGCAGCCGGCTGCCGCAGCCTTGGGTGCATATTCCTTTGTCGCCCCCGAACCGGCGGCGAACAAAGCCATGTCCCAGCCAGCAAAATCGAAATGCTCGATATTCTGGACCCTGAGCATCTTGCCGGTATCGCCAATCTCAATCTCGCTGCCATTCGACCGTGATGAGGCTACGGCAGCAATCTCGTCATAAGGAAATTCACGTTCTACCAGAACGTTGAGCATTTCGCGCCCGACATTGCCCGTGGCACCGACAACAACAATTTTGTAACCCATGAAACTTTTCCTGTTTCCAATATTAAAACAGCCGGTTTTCCTGATGGGGAGAACCGGCTGTTTGAAACTTTTATGAAGCGATGATTATTTTGCTTCCGTGCCTTTCGCTGGCTGATTCAAACGGCGTTCCGCAATACGGGCCCGCTTACCGGTACGGCCGCGCAGATAGTAAAGCTTGGCGCGACGCACGATACCGCGGCGAACCACGGTGATGCTGTCGATGTTCGGGGAGTATAGCGGGAACACACGCTCGACGCCTTCACCAAACGACATTTTGCGTACGGTGAAGTTGGAGCCCATGCCGCGATTGGTCCGTGCGATGCACACACCTTCAAAATTCTGGGTACGAACGCGCTCGCCTTCAACGACGCGAACACCGATGCGCAGCGTATCGCCGGCGCGAAATTCGGGAATTTCCTTGGAAGCTACAAATGCGTCTACAGCTTCTTTTTCTAATGTTTGAATCAGGTTCATGACCTATTCCTTATCTTTATCTTTTTCCTGCGCACCAGAGGGCGACTGATCCGGAGCATCCCTGTGACGCTCCCATAAATCCGGCCGCCTTAGCCGTGTATCTTCCTCTGCCCTTTGTTTCCGCCAAGCAGCTATTTTCGCATGATCCCCCGATCGCAAGACTTCAGGGATTATGCGCCCTTCCCATTTCTGAGGTCGGGTATATTGCGGATATTCAAGTATTCCGTGCTCGAAACTCTCGTCATCTCCGCTAGAAGACGCGCCCATTACCCCGGGAAGCAGCCGAATGCAAGCGTCTAAAAGCACCAAAGCGCCCATTTCTCCGCCAGACAGAACATAGTCGCCGATGGAGATTTCCTCGATCGGGCGGGCATCGAACAGGCGCTCGTCAAATCCTTCAAAACGACCGCAGATTATGGTGACGCCAGGACCGGAAGCAATTTCGCGGACGCGCGCCTGCGTAAGCGGTTTTCCGCGCGGGGTCATGGCGATTATGGGGACGTTTGCGGAGGAGACCGTTGGTGCTGAGTTTGTCGAAGCATGAAGGGCGGGAGAAGCAGGTCCTTCGACAGGCTCAGGACGAACGGTATTGCTTGCCGCAATTTGCTCAGCCATCCGCGCCACCGCGTGATCCACCGCGGCCGCCAAGACGTCCGCGCGGAGCAGCATGCCGGCACCGCCGCCCGCCGGGGTATCATCGACGCTGCGATGCTTGTCGGTGGTAAAATCGCGGGGGTTGATGGTGTCGAGCGCCCATTTGCCCTCCTCAAGCGCCCTGCCCGCCAGCGACGTGCCGAGCGGACCGGGGAACATTTCCGGGTAAAGAGTGAGGATTTGAACGGGGAAGGTCATTTCTTTTTGCGCCAGTTAATCCAGAGAATGGCGGTTGTCATGCTGACGAAGAAACTGCCAAACAGACCCACGGCGGCCCCAACGGACATGTACACCATCCCTTCGCGGCCACAAACCCGAACATCCAGGCAGTGATCAGATTGCAGCCACCAGAGGTTGAACAACCAGTAGATAACGAACAATCCGGGTATCGGCAGGCTAGCCCAAAACGGCAGCCAGCCAAGACTTACGTCCGGCTTGAGCCGTTTCGCAATCTCAATGATCGCGATGGTAAGACCAGCTATCAGGATGATGATGACAATCAGCATCATTGCGGCTCCACAAACTCCGCCTGCACAATTGCCGGGTCGCTACCCATATCAATCGCGATTACCGGAACCATGAATTTATTGCCGTTTGCGCGCTCGATCTCGATGACATCGCCGGCACCAAATTCGTAGATCGCGAATATTTTACCCAGTTCCTCGCCCGCGTCGGAGACGCAGCGCAGGCCGATGATGTCGATATGGTAGAATTCATCCTCTTCCAGTTCCGGCAAGGCAGAGCGCGGGACGGTTAGTTCGGTGCCGCGCGCGGCTTCGGCGCGGTTGCGGTCGGCAATCTCGGATATTCGCGCTATCGCGCCCATTTTATGGGGTTTGACGGATTTCAGTGTCAATGCGCCGTCGTTGAAACTTTTATGGACAGTCAGGCTGTTCAGGCTGTCACAGAACAGCTTCAGCCGGACCTCGCCCGTTATCCCGTGCGCGCCGATGATCACGGCAAGCGGGATGGGTTTGTCGGGTGTGGACGTCATAAGCCCCTCCTCTTCAGAGGAGGGGTTAGGGTGGTGGCGATGTGTGAACATCGCTCGCATAGCGAAGAATTGGCTTCGCCAAATCCCACCCCAACCCCTCCCTTAAAAGGGAGGGGCCAAGACATTAGCCTTCAGCCTTTTCAGCGTCGGCAGCAGGAACCGCTTCTGTCTTGGCTTCCTCGGCGGGAGCCTCTTCAGCTTTGGCTTCTACCGGCTTGGCCTCTTCAGCAGCTGGAGCTGCTTCTGCTGCAGCTTCCGGAGCAGCTTCTTCAGCGGCAGGTGTTTCTTCCGCTGGCGTTTCGGCGGCAGCTTCTTCTACCGGCGCAGGAGCCGCAGCGGCTTCCTTGGCGGCTTCTTCTGCAGCAGCCGCTTTTTCAGCTTTCTCTTCCAGACGCTCGGTGGCTTTTTCACCGGGCTTGGCTTTGTTCGGGTTATTGCGCGCTTCGCGCTTCAGCAAACCGGCCACATCGAGAAAACGGGCAACGCGATCCGAAGGCTTTGCTCCCATTTCGAGCCAATGCTTTGCGCGCTCGGTGTCGAGCACAACCCGCTTCTCGTCGTCTTTTGCGAGGAGCGGGTTGTAGCTGCCGATCCGTTCGATGAATTTGCCATCGCGTGGTGCGCGGACATCGGCGACGACGATTTTATAATAAGGACGTTTCTTGGATCCGCCACGGGACATTCTGATTGCTACTGACATTGTAATAGACCTTTCTAAAAATACATAAATTCAAATTGTTACTGTTATTTCTTTTTGTTCAATAGATTTGCGAGATCGGGAGGAAGGTCACCGGGGGACATGTCCGGAAGTCCGGGCATACCAGCCATGCCGCCGCCCTGACCGCCCATTCCGGCACCGGCTGCGCCGCCACCACCGCCAAACATCGACATCAGCCCCTTGATTCCACCCATCTTGCGGATACGCTTCATCGCCTTGGCCATTTCCTGATGCATCTTGAGCAGCTTGTTGACATCCTGCACGGTTGTGCCGGAGCCAATGGCGACCCGTCGCTTGCGCTTGGCGTTGAGCAGGCCGGGCCGCACCCGTTCTTCCTTGGTCATCGAGCCAATAATCGCATCCATGCGCAACAAAACCTTGTCGTCCATGGCCCCGCCGGCCATCGCCGCCTTGGCCTTTTTCATGCCCGGCATCATCGAGGCGAGAGCACCCAGGCCACCCATTTTGGTCATCTGGTTGAGCTGGGACCGCAGATCGTTGAGATCGAACTGCCCCTTGAGCATCTTCTCGGCGAGCGCTTCGGATTCTTCCTTGTCGACGACCTGAGCCGCTTTTTCGACCAGGCTGACGACATCGCCCATGCCCAGTATCCGGCCCGCAACGCGCTCCGGATGGAATTCCTCCAATGCATCGATTTTCTCGCCGACACCGACAAATTTGATCGGCTTGCCGGTAACCGCCCGCATTGACAGGGCAGCGCCGCCGCGCGCATCGCCGTCCATCCTCGTCAGCACGACGCCGCTCAGATTGACCTGATCGGAGAAGTTCTGGGCAACATTGACAGCGTCCTGACCGGTCAGCGCATCAACAACCAGCAGGATTTCCTGAGGCTGGGAGATATCGGCTACCGCCTTCATCTCGTCCATCAATTGCTGATCGACATGGAGCCGTCCGGCAGTATCCAGCAGCAAAACGTCAAAACCCTGCAATTTGGCTGCCTGTAGAGCGCGTCGGGCGATTTCGACCGGCTGCTGCCCTGCAACAACAGGCAAGGTGGCGGCGTTAATCTGCTCGCCCAATACCGCCAATTGTTCCTGTGCGGCCGGACGATTGACGTCGAGCGAGGCCATCATGACCTTTTTATTGTCTTTGTCTTTCAGCCGCTTGGCTATTTTGGCTGTCGTGGTCGTTTTACCCGAACCCTGAAGGCCGACCATCATGATAATGGCGGGCGGGGCGACCGACAGATCAAGCGCGCTGACTTCCGAACCCAACATTTCGGTCAGACCGTCGTTGACAATTTTGACCACTTGCTGGCCCGGAGTCACTGATTTGAGGACCGACTGGCCGACGGCCTTTTCGGTAACTTTTTCGACGAACTCCTTGACCACCGGGAGCGCGACATCGGCTTCGAGCAAAGCGATCCGCACTTCACGCATCGCGCCACGGACATCTTCTTCCCGCAGCGCGCCGCGGCCGCGTAGCTTGTCAAAAACTCCGCCAAGGCGGTCGCTTAACTTATCAAACATGTTCCCGCCCTTTCTTCTTCCAAACGGCCAGTTTCCCGGCCAACGCAAAAAACGCCGATGGGCGAAACCTCGCTGATCGACGTGTGAGTTTTTCTAACTCTAAACTGGGTCGGCAATACAAATATTGCCTCGATTGGCGGTCTATTAGTCCAGTTCCCAACTTATCGCAAGCCCGCATTTTTGCTCATATTAGGTTGATATTAACGATAAATTGAGAATTTTTGCGCCATAGCACTGAACAATAGCAGTGGGGAAATATTATGGCTCGACCAGAAGCCGACCGGGACGTCAATTTAAGAAAGAAACGATATAGAATGTCTATCGGCCGTGACGTCGTGACCGGGATCATTGTAATTTTCGCTATCCTCATGTTTATTGGCACCGGCGGCACTGTGGTGTCAGACGCTATAGCTTCGCTATCCGGCCGAGCTCGCAGTGGTGACAATATGCTGGCTTCGGCCTTCTTGCTCAATATCGCACTGATCCTGTTTGGTTGGCGCCGGTACAAGGATCTGTCCGATGAAATCGAGGAAAGGGCCGTCGCCGAGACACTTGCCCATTCGCTCGCAGTTACCGATCCGTTGACCGGACTGCTCAATCGTCGGACGATTGGAGAAGAAACAGCGGACTTGATCGACGCGGCGCGACGGAAGCAAAAAAGCATCGCTTTCTTGATGCTGGATCTTGACAATTTCAAGACTATCAATGATGTGCACGGTCACAGCGCTGGTGACGTTGTCCTGAAACAAGTGGCGACCCGTATCGCCAGTATCGTACCGCCGAAAAACCTTTTAGCGCGACTGGGCGGTGATGAATTTGCCTGCGCCTTTATTTTCGATCCCGAGCAGCCGGAAATGGTTGAAAGAATTGCGGATGATCTGATCGACGCGATCGCTTTGCCGATCATCGAAAATGGCACCCATCTTGTCGTGACCACTTCTATCGGAATGTCGTGCTACCTGCCTGAGACGGGGGATGTCGACACCCTGATGCGCCAAGCTGATATCGCAATGTACAGCGCGAAAAAGCAGGGGCGGAACCGCCATTGCTGGTTTGACGAGATCATGGAAAAGGAACTGCAAACCCGCAATTCACTCGAAACAGAAATGCTCACGGGCATTCCAAAGGGTGAATTTGTGCCTTATTATGAACAACAGATCGACCTCGCGACCGGCAAGTTAACCGGGTTCGAGATGCTCTGCCGTTGGGATTCGCGGACACAGGGCTTGATATCACCAGAAGTATTTATCCCGATTGCCGAAGAGACCGGCATGATTGGGGAACTATCGCTATGCGTCTTGCGTCAGACGTTCGATGACGCGAAACATTGGGATCCCGGCCTTTCCATTTCCGTGAATATTTCACCGGTCCAACTGCTTGATCCGTGGTTAGCGCAGAAGATCGTCAAGCTACTCGTCGAAACAGGATTTCCGGCAAACCGGCTGGAAATCGAAATTACCGAGAGTTCGCTGTTTGAAAATCTCAGCCTGGCGCAGTCCATCGTCGGTAGCCTGAAAAATCAGGGCATCAAAATTGCGCTGGATGATTTTGGCACCGGCTATAGTTCACTCGCTCACTTGCGCGCCCTGCCGTTTGACCGAATAAAGATCGACCGGAGCTTCGTAACTTCAATACGCCAAAATTCGGAGAGCAAGGCGATCGTCAAGGCAATCACCGGTCTCGGTGAAAGCCTGGGAATGGCAATCACCGCGGAAGGCGTCGAGGACAAGGAAACCGAGAGCGAACTGCGCAACATCGGCTGTGGCAAAGGTCAGGGCTGGCATTACGGCCACCCTCTGTCGGCCGAGCAGACACGCGAGATTTTGGCCGCACGCAATTTGCTGTCCGGCAGACAAGTCGAAGAAGCCGTGGTTTCGCAAGCGCGCGCTCCGTTAGCCACCGAAAGTCTCCAGCAAAAAACCGGCTAGCCCGGCCTGCAGACGCTCATCGCTAGCCGAATTGCTGGACTCCCGCTGAAGGCATCCCTAAATCGCCTGTCATGACGACGGGACGCTTTCATAAAATGCACGGTTTGGGCAACGATTTTGTCATTATCGATGCGCGCGACAATGAATTAAAATTGTCAGGCGCAAAGGCCGCTGCCATTGCAAACCGGCACAGCGGGATTGGCTGCGATCAATTGATCATCTTGCGACCCTCGGAGAATGCCGACGTCAGGATGCAGATATTCAATGCCGACGGCAGTGAAGTCGAAGCCTGTGGCAATGCGGCCAGATGCGTCGCCAAGCTAATCGGCGACAAAACCCGGATCGAAACCGAAGGCGGTATCATCATTGGCAATGCCACCGCAGATGGCGCGATCGTCGATATGGGCCAGCCCCGGTTCGAGTGGCAGTCCATTCCCCTCGCCTATGCGATGGATACAATCAATATGCCAGTTGGCTGGGAGGGTTTGCAAAATCCTGCCGCCGTCAATGTCGGCAATCCGCATGTGATTTTTTTCGTCGATGATAGCGTGATCGTGGAACTGGCCCGGCTCGGTCCGATGATCGAGGTCGATCCGTTGTTTCCCGACAAAGTGAACGTCAATATTGCCCATATCAGGGACGGCGAAATCCATTTGCGCGTTTGGGAACGCGGTGCCGGCCTGACCCAAGCTTGCGGTACCGGAGCCTGTGCTACTGCTGTCGCGGCGATCAAGCGCGGATTGGCGAGCAGTCCTGTTAAGGTAAATTTGCCGGGCGGATCGCTCGTGATTCGATGGGAAGACAGCGAGACAATTCAGATGCAGGGACCGACGGCCTATGTCTTTTCGGGCGAAGCAGACTGGAGTCAGTTCGGATGAGCGCTCCGGAAATGATCAGTATGGGGTGTCGGCTCAATATCGCGGAAAGCGAGACATTGCGGCAGAATCTGGCCACCAGCAATATCGATGGTGACAATCTGGTCATCGTCAACAGTTGTGCAGTGACCAACGAAGCCGTCCGGCAAACCCGGCAAACCATCCGCCGGGTTAAAAAGGACAATCCCGAGAAAAATATCATTGTCACCGGCTGCGCTGCGCAAATTGATCCCGCGATGTTCGCGGCCATGCCGGAAACCAGCGCGGTGGTCGGCAATTTCGATAAATATGACGCGGCCAATTTCAAACTCGGCTTGCAAAGCAATCGCTCGGATATCCGGGTTTCCGATATCATGCAGATCACGGAAACCGCTCCGCATATGGTCAGCGCTTTCGCCGACCGGTCACGCGCCTTTGTAGAAATCCAGAACGGCTGTGATCATCGCTGCACTTTTTGCATCATCCCATTCGGTCGGGGCAACAGCCGTTCGGTGCCTGCCGGCTTGGTTGTCGATCAGGTTCAGGCGCTGGTCGACAAAGGCTTTCAGGAAGTCGTTCTGACGGGTGTGGACGTGACCAGCTATGGTCCTGACCTGCCCGGTGAGCCGACATTGGGTATGCTGATCGAACGTATATTGAAACATGTGCCCGGTCTGCCGAGGCTCCGGCTCTCATCTCTCGATGGCATCGAGATTGATGACCGCATGTTTGACTTGCTGACCGGAGAACAACGGCTCATGCCTCATGTGCATTTGTCGCTGCAGTCCGGCGACAATATGATCCTGAAACGAATGAAGCGGCGGCACAGCCGGGAACAGGCAATCGATCTGGTCGAGAGGCTGAAAGCCAAGCGACCGGAAATTGCCATTGGTGCGGATATCATCGCCGGTTTTCCTACGGAAGATGATGCGATGTTTGCCAATAGCCAGTCGATCATCGAACAATGCGATGTCGTTCATGGCCATATTTTTCCCTATTCACCGAAACAAGGTACGCCCGCAGCGAAAATGCCGCAGGTTGACGGACAGGTGATCAAGAGCAGAGCAAAGATATTGCGCGAAACAGTAGCACTACGTGCTCAATCATGGCGCCGGTCTTTGATTGGGTCGAGACAGTCGATACTCGCAGAAATGTCGGGCGACGCCGGATATTCCGAGAATTTTGTCCGCGTTCAGCTGGATGGCTCCGCAAGCAAAGGCCAGATTGTTCCGGTCGAGATTACGGGTATGCAGGAGAAGCAATTGATCGGCAGGGTGACGGCGTGACCGAAAAAAACAGTTGGAAAGACCGCCTGTTTGGCGGCTTCGGCAAAACATCTTCGCGGCTGACCGAAAACCTCGCGGGTCTGGTAACCAAGGCCAAGCTGGATGAGGCCACGCTCGATGACATCGAGGACGCGCTGATCATGTCCGATCTCGGCCCGGCTACCGCCGCGTCGATCCGGGACAAGCTTGCGGTCGAGCGATTTGAAAAAGGCCTGAGCGAACATGCCGTGAAGGAGATTATCCAGCGCGAAATAGCCGCGATATTGGAACCGGTAGCCATTCCTCTGGAAATCGATGCCTTTCCGCGCCCGCAGGTCATATTGGTCATCGGCGTCAACGGCTCGGGCAAAACCACCACGATTGCCAAGCTGGCCCATCTTTTTCTCGAACAGGATTACGGTGTCATGCTGGCCGCAGGCGATACGTTCCGGGCAGCGGCCATTGGTCAGCTCAAAATCTGGGCCGAACGACTGGGCGTGCCGATTATCAGCGGTCCGCAAGGTGGTGACAGTGCCAGCATCGTTTATGAAGGCGTCAAACAGGCCACCGCCACCGGAATCGACGTATTAATCGTGGATACAGCCGGACGGCTGCAGAACCGCACCGAGTTGATGGACGAACTGGACAAGATCCGACGGGTGCTCGGACGTCTCAATCCGGAAGCGCCACATAATGTTGTGCTGGTGCTGGATGCGACGACCGGACAAAATGCCTTGTCGCAGATAGAAGTGTTTCAGGAAGTGGCCAAGGTCACTGGCCTTATCATGACCAAATTGGATGGCACAGCGCGCGGCGGGGTGCTGGTGGCAGCAGCCAAGCAATTTGGTTTACCGATCCATGCCATCGGAATCGGAGAAACTGTCGATGACTTGAGACCGTTCAAGGCCGACGATTTGGCCGCAGCCATAGCCGGGATAGAAACATGACCGAAGCATCAGCAATTGAAGAAATTCCGAAAGAACACAGAGGCCTGAGTTTCGCGCTCGATTTTGGGCCGCTGCTGATATTCTTTCTGGTTTACAAATTTGGTGCGCCGGAAGGCAATCCGATCACCTCGGCCATTTATGGTACAGTCGCCTTCATGATCGCGATTGTCATTGCGATGATCGTTGCCAAATGGAAATTGGGCAAGGTTTCACCGATGATGTGGATGTCTGCCATTCTCATCCTGGGATTCGGTGCCCTGACGATTTATTTCAACGACCCGCGCTTCATCCAGCATAAGCCAACGATTATCTATGCCGGATTTGCGGCCATATTATTTGGTGGATTGCTGCGCGGCAAAGCGATGTTAAAAAACCTGCTGCAGGCGGCTTTCGAAGGCCTGACCGATGAAGGCTGGCTCAAATTATCCCGTAACTGGGCGCTCTTTTTCCTGGCAATGGCGGTAATCAACGAGTTGATGGTGGCGACAATGAGTTTCGACTGGTGGCTCACCCTCAAGGTTTGGGGCGTACCTGCCATCTCCTTCCTGTTCGCGATGGCCAATATCCCGATGTTGATGAAACATGGGTTCTCGGTCGAAGAAAAGCCGCGCCCTGACGGTCAGGACGCGGCTTAGCCTGCATGTGTCTAGCCTTGATCGGCGCGGCTGACGCCGTCTCCGTCAAGATTCAGCGCCACAAAGTCCCAGTCGATCGCATTGTCGAGTAGCGCCGAAACATAGTCCGGGCGCGCATTCTGGTAATCCAGATAATAAGCATGTTCCCAGACATCGAGCGTCAGCACAGGTTTGACGCCATGTGCCACTGGTGAATCCGCATCATGATAGGAGGTGATTTTCAACTCATCACCGTCAAGCACCAGCCATGCCCAGCCACTGGCGAAATGGCCGGTCGCCTCATCTTTGAACTTGGACTTGAATGCATCGACTGAACCGAAGCTGCTTTCAAGACGGTCTTTGAGTTCGCCGGAAATTTCCTTTTTCTCGGGCGACAGGCATAGCCAGTAGAAGCTGTGGTTCCAGACCTGCGCAGCATTGTTGAACAAGCCGCCATCTGCGGCTTCAATGATTTGCGACAGTTTTTTACCTTCGTGTTCGGTACCTTTGATCGCGTCATTGGTCTTGCTGACATAGGCATTATGGTGCTTGCCGTGATGATAGTTGAATGTTTCCTCGGAGATCAAATCTCCAAATGCGGTTTTTGCATAGGGGAGCGGGGGAAGTTCAAAAGCCATAATCTCTTTTCTCCTTTTTTTGAGAGACGTTATGTCAACGCATCAATAGAGAAAAAGATGCAAGCACAATTGTCCCTTTGATTGGCTGGCGCTGTCAAAAATCTATTTTTCCGTGACATCCTGAAGGTGCGGGCATAAAGTTGTGACCTAATCATAAAATAAATCTTTGGGGGATGAACAATGGCGAAGTTTTTTGGAAATCTGAATGCAGTGCTGATCGTCGGGCTGATTGCTACAATCGCGCTGATGTTCGGCATGCACGGCGATATGGTGACCGGCAATACCATCGGCCGCTGGCTCCACCTGTTCTTTGGCGTGCTGTGGATAGGGCTGCTTTACTATCTGAACTTTGTTCAGGTGCCGCTGATGCCCAGCATCCCGGACGAGCTGAAACCCGCGGTCGGCAAACATATCGCGCCAAAAGTGCTGTTTTATTTCCGCTGGGCTGCTTTACTTACGGTGGTAACCGGCCTCTACGTCGCCTGGGCGAGCGGCTGGCTTCATGAAGCAATGACCCTGCAACCACCGCTTGCAATGATTGGCGTCGGAATGTGGATCGCCATCGTCATGGCCGCCAATGTCTGGTTCATCATCTGGCCCAAGCAGAAAAGGGTTCTCGGCATTGTTGAAGCCACAGCAGACGAGAAAGCAGCGGCAGGAAAGATCGCGTTAATAGCTTCGCGGACCAATGTCCTGCTTTCGCTGCCGATGTTCTACGCAATGGTAAACGCCAACGCCGGATAGGATTGGAAGAATTGGAAGCATAAAAGAGGGCTTCGCGGCCCTCTTTTTTTATGTCCCTAGCAGGTCGTGCCTTTTCAGCGAATGGCGCAGCTGATCATAGGTGAGGTTGAGTGCCTTGGCCGTCTGCCGCTGATTGTAACGCGATTTGGCCAGCGCGGCTTCCAATATGCATTTTTCATAGGCTTCGACAGCCGCTTTCATATCGTCGATGTCCTGGAAGGCCGGTGCGGTCGAAACTGGTTCGGCGCGCGCTTGCGAAACGTCTCCGAACGGCGGCGCCGTCGCTTCGGCTTCGCGGGCGATCCTGTTCTCCCTGGGTTTCCAGGGAGATTCAAAGGGATCAAACACGACATGATCAACGGATTTCGAATGGTCATTCCATTGATAGACCGCGCGTTCGATCACATTGCGCAACTCCCGGACATTGCCCGGCCATTCGTGCCGGTTCAGCGCCTCGGATGCGAGGCGTCCAAAGCCGGGCCATGATGGCCATTCCAGTTCCGCTGCCATCCGACGGCCAAAATAGTCCACCAGCACCGGAATATCGCCTTCCCGAAAGCGTAGCGGCGGCAATGTGACAACTTCGAAAGACAGACGGTCGAGCAAGTCAGCCCTAAATGTTTTTTCCAGTGCCATTTTTGGCAAATCGGCATTGGTCGCCGCGACGATGCGAACATCCACGCGCTGTGGTCGCGACGATCCGATTCTCGTGATCTCGCCATATTCCACCGCCCTTAGCAGGCGCTCCTGCGCCCCGGTTGACAATGTTCCCAGTTCATCGAGGAACAAGGTTCCGCCATCCGCTTCCTCGAACCGCCCTGCCCTCGCCTTGGTTGCGCCAGTAAAGGCACCGGCTTCGTGACCGAATAGTTCCGCCTCGATCAGGGTCTCCGGCATGGCCGCACAGTTGAGCGTGATGAACGGTCCATCCCAGCGCAAGCTGAGCCGGTGAAGGCGCTCCGCGATCAGTTCCTTGCCGGTTCCACGTTCACCGACTACAAGCACCGGACGGTCCAATGGCGCCGCCCGGCTGGCTTTCTCCACGGCATCGAGAAAAGCGCCCGATTCCCCGACAAACTGACTTTCGCGTTTCATGGCCTAATATATAGTGCCAATTCCCATTAAATGGCAATTAATACCATATTCATCTTAACGAGAAAATTAGTTTATATATATTATTCAGTGACTTAATGTGTTTGGCACGGCTTCTGCAAAGTAGGTTTCAGATACGAAACACACCCACTTGTGGAGGAAAGCATGCCAGCACTGAACAAATTGAGTCGCACCGATGTTTCCGCGATCATCTCGATCCTGCTCTTCGGCGTGACGATCCTGATCAGCGCAGTCGGACCTGCACAGGCCGAAGGCACGATCGCCAGCACCCAAATCGCTTCCCCTTCTGTCAGCTCGATTAACCTTGGTTATCGGGCATGACAGACAAAAAGGCCGGGACCACTTCTTTCCCCCTTGCCGAAGTCAAGTCCCGGCCACCTTTTGAAATTCAACAGGATGATGTAGAACAGGACTGGAGCGAAGGCTCGAACAAGTTCGAACACAACCACAGACGCAACCGGAGTATGTACATGGCTGGGATTTTTTCAAGAACGCGCGATATCATCGCCGCCAACGTGACCGACATGCTGGACAAGGCGGAGGACCCGTCGAAGATGATCCGCATGATCATTTTAGAGATGGAGGAAACCCTGGTTGAAGTCCGCGCCTCTGCTGCCCGCACGATTGCCGATCAGAAAGAAATGCGCCGGCATATCGACAAGCTCGATCACCTCACCGAAGACTGGAGCGAGAAAGCGCAGCTGGCGCTATCCAAGGACCGCGAAGATCTCGCCAAGGCCGCCTTGGTTGAAAAGCGCAAGGCTGCGGACATGGCGGACCAGTTGAAGGCTGAAATTCAGGTACTCGATGATGCGCTCCGTGCGTCAGAGGGTGACATCGCCAAATTGCAGAAGAAATTGCAGGAAGCCCGCTCGCGTCAGAGTAGTCTGGTCAATCGCCTTGAGAGCGCCGAAAATCGCGTAAAACTGCGTGAAATGTATAATGGTGACAAGGTGCAGGATGCTTTCTCCCGCTTTGAATATCTCGAACGCCAGGTTGATTTTGCAGAAGGCCGCGCCGACTCGCTGAATATGGGCGGAGAACCGCAGAGCCTGGAAAATCAGATCGCTGCTCTGGAATCGAGCGATAAAGTCGACGAAGAACTGGAGGCCATGAAGGCCGCCATGAAGAAAGGGGACGCATAATGCAGGAAGAGTTCATCATCATTCCCATCGTAATGGGAACATTATTTATCGGTCTGCCGTGGTTGATCTTCCACTATGTGACCAAATGGAAAACCGCCGCAACGATTACCAATGAAGATGAAAACCTGCTGGAAGAATTGCACCATATGGCGCGCCGTCTGGATGACCGGATGGAAACCATTGAACGGATTATGGCAGCGGACAACCCCGATTGGCGTCAATCTGCACTTCCGACTCCGACCACCGACCCTGCCCCATCGCTCGAAAATTTTGACGAGCTTCTGAAAAAAGAAAGGCATCCATCATGAGCTCCTCTCGCACCAAATTCTATCTCGACAAAAAACGCGGAAAATGGAGCGGTGTCTGTGCCGGGATTGCCGATTACACCGGAATCAACGTGGCCTGGGTTCGGCTGGCAGCAATCATTGCGACGGTAACATTCGCCTTTCCCTGGACGCTGATAGCTTACTGGATCGCGGCAAAAATATCCGAACCTAAGCCGAGCAGCATGTATTTGAGCGACCCGGAAGACACAAAATTCTGGCAGGGCGTGCGCCAGTCACCGCGCCGCACGAGCCGCGATATCAAATCCCGGTTCCGGGAGATCGATCGCAAGCTGGCCGATATGGAACTTTATTACACCAGCAAGAACACGACGCTGTCGAACGAAATAGAAAATCTGCGCTAAGCAGCTGAATTGGGAGAATGGATATGGATTGGGGAAGCCCGCAATTTGTCATCGCGATCATCGCGCTGTCCTATGGAGGTTGGATCGTCAACAACTGGATCAGAGCCAAACATGGCTACGAGTTGGAAGACGAATGGGGCGGAAAGTCCGGCAAATCTGCCAAGGCCAGCCCGGACGAGCAGCGCAAGATCGAATTGCTGTCGCATGAAAACGAAGAATTGGTCGGCAAGATCGACAGGCTGCAGGAACGGCTTCAGGTCCTCGAACGCATCGCCACCGATCCAGCAAAACGCACCGCAGACGAAATTGAAGCGCTGAGGGAGAAGAACTGATGGAACCGGATAAAATTGCGATGTTTGCCGAGATTGCCCCGTTTTTGGCGCTTGGCGCCATAGCGATCACCATCGGCTGGGTTGCAACAACGTGGATGCGGATCAAGAACGGCTATCCTCTGGAAACACAATGGGGAAAATCGGTTTATCCCAAGACCGACCAGGAAGCCGTGGAACGCGTCAAGCTGCTGACCAACGAGAATGCTGAACTGCGGGCCGAAGTCGGCTCGATGAAAGACCGGCTTGCCAATGTCGAACGGATTGTCACCGATGACAGCCACCGGCTTACACAGGAAATCGAGCAGCTTCGCGACAAGCGCACAAACTAGAGAAGGGGCGGAATGATGCCAATCGAATATATCGGCCTGATGATACCCTTTTTTGGCATGGCGATTGGTGCCTTTGCCATCTGGACACACCATCAACAGAAAATGATGGACAAGCAAGTCACCATATCTGCGGAAAAAGCAGCTCAATATGCGGTGGTAAACCACGATCTCGAACAGCGCGTTCGGGTACTGGAGCGGATCGTGACCGACAAGGGTTTTGATTTGTCACAGCAAATCGAAGATTTGCGCGGCGCGCAAGAAACAAAGGAACTGAACTGATGGAAGGTATCATAGCTCTGCTCATCCCATTTGGAGCATTTGCCGTTGCAGGCTTTGCCATCTGGACAGGCCATCAGCGCAAACTGATCAAAATGCGCGGCGAGTTTCCAAGAGCGAATGACCACGATGCCGAGCGGATGCGCGAGGAACTGAAATATTTGAAGGAGCGTGTTGCTGTTTTGGAGCAGATCACAACCGATGGTCACAGCACAAAGCAGCTCGAAAATGAAATTGAACAATTGAGAGATCGGTAAGCCGGTCTAGATTGAGGAGTTAGGATATGGATTGGCCAGAGGCTGTTGTCGCCATCATCATCATCGTCACCATCGGTCGTGTGATGCGCTCCAAATATCGGGCTCAGCACGGAATTCTCGAGGACAAGGAAGGCAATGCAGTTGCCACCCAGATCAAACATGATCCTGATTCTGATCGACTGAAAGAAGAAGTAAAATATTTGAAAGAGCGCGTCGCCGTACTCGAAAAAATCGCCACCGATGATCGCGGTGCCCGCGAACTGGAAAAAGAGATCGAAAAATTGCGTGACCGGTAGTCCGGTCCGGAAAATAGAAGGACAAGCATGATGCAAGATTCTGCCTTTTATATGATTACCGCAGCCTTTTCGCTGATTGGATTGACGGTTGTCGCTCTCGTTGTCCTGCGCGGATGGCGCGACTGGATTGCCCTGAAATCCCGTGAACTCGAGCAGCGGCGCGAGGATAATCCGCCAACCGCAACTTCGCGGATTGAGGTCGCGGACCTCAAGGAGCGCATCCGCAAGCTGGAAGCAATCGCGGCGGGCGTCGAGCTTTAGCAAGTCTCCGTTCATGCTGAACCTGTCGAGGGTCGGTAGCGCGCAAGTCAATGCTTCGACAAGCTCAGCACGAACGGACTTTCCTGCCTCCGTTCGCCCTGAGCCTATCGAAGGGTTGGCACGCGCAGGTTGCCTGGTACTTCGACAAGCTCAGTACGAACGGTGCTTTGACGGACAGATATCTGATAAACAGATGACGTTTGAGCAAAGCCCTGCTAACCGCCCTCCCCATGAGCAAAATTGACGACCTGATCGAAGAATATGAATTTCTTGAGCCCGATGATCGCTATCGGCTGCTTATCGATCTTGGCAAGCAGCTCGATGAAATGCCCGACGCGCTAAAAACCGACGCAACGCTCGTACGGGGATGCTCCGCCTCTGTTTGGGTTTATCCAACGCAACTGGATGACGGGCGCCTGCATTTTCTGGCCGACAGCAATGCCGCGATTACCAAAGGCATCATCGCGCTGGTGCTGGAAACCGTGCAGGATCAGGCCGCTGAACAAATTAGCAAGACCGATATAGCCGCCGTGCTGGAACCTTTTGATCTGAAAAACCAACTGAGTTCAAACCGCACCCAGGGCATCCCCAATATGATCGCGCTTATTCAAGCGACTGCATCGCGTTTGCAAAAAGCCTAAACCGGTTTCCAGATTCGCCGTTCTTCAGCAACGCGCAGGACATCGAAAGCCGCCTGCGCCGCCTGGAATTTCTTGGCCGCATCTTCGTCGCCGGGATTGACGTCGGGATGATATTCCTTGGCCATGGACCGCCAGGCCTTTTTCACCGATTCAAACTCGACATCGGGAGTCAGGTCAAAAATTTCCAGCGCCGTCATTTCATCGCGTGAACGGCTGCCGTCGCCGGAGCCCATCCAGCTGTAATGCGCTGCTTCCTGATAGGCATTGGCATCGCGCTGTTCGTCGGCTTCGCGTTTCTTGCGCTCTTCCTTGTCGAGACCCTCGAAATAGTCCCATCCGCGGTTATATTCCGCCGCATGGGTCTGACAAAAATACCAGCGTTCGGGACTGTTGGGAGATTTGGGCGCGGGACAACTCCCCGCTTCATCGCAACCGTGCCGGTCACAAATCTTGACCTGCTGCGTTTCACGGGAGCTTTCATAGCTTCCCCAGCGGGGGAAACCCCAATTATCGGATCGTTTTGCTTTTGGCATCACATCCTCTTTAACAAAGGATGGGTGAGACTGCCACCGCTAAGATGAAACCAGAGGGTCTGTAAGCCGGGTTCTGTCCATCCGCCGAAACGGAATAGCCAGCCATTCATCTGGGCCATGCATTGCTGCGTGGCTCTAGCAACCAACCCGGGCAGCAAGCCGAAAAAGCCATATGCCGCCCCTATTTGGTTTTGCTCCAGGTGGGGTTTACCGTGCCAGGCCTGTTGCCAGTCCCGCGGTGCGCTCTTACCGCACCCTTTCATTGTCACGTGATCGAAATCGTCGCGACCTGCTTTCTGTTGCACTTTCCCTAGGGTTACCCCCGCCGGACGTTATCCGGCACCTTTTAATCGTGGAGCCCGGACTTTCCTCCCGCCTCCGCTAAAGCTTCGGCGGGCGGCTGGCCGACCCTCTGGTATATCCTATTTAGTGATTCCGCGCTCTCTGTCCAACATTAAAGACAAAAGCAGCGAGCGGCATTCGCCATCGATCACGCCGTCTATCGTTTTTTGCCGAAATCGCCGTTGAAAGGCGATAACGGCTGCGGTCTGGTCGGAGATATCATAACCGAACCGCTCCAGCGCCAGCATGAACCCCCCATCGGTCCACGGTGGATCGCTCAGCTTCAAGGCCGGTTTTTTCAGCGCAATGCCGTGACGCGCCAGTCGTTCCCAGTCAAATAGCTCGCCCGGGTCCTGCTTGCGCGCTGGTGCCAGGTCGCTGTGTCCGATCACGTTGGATGACAGGATATCGTGTCGCTTCACGATCGCATGGGCCAGCCTGGTCACTGCATCCATCTGTTCTTCCGGGAAGGGTACATAGCCCCATTCATGACCCGGGTTGACAATCTCGATCCCGATACTCGCGCTGTTGATATCGGTGATGCCGCGCCAGTAACCGCGCCCTGCGTGCCAGGCACGCTTTTCCTCGTCGACCATCTGGACGATCTGGCCGTCCTCGGTCACCACATAATGCGCCGATACCTTGGCTTCGGGATTGGCCAGCCAGTTTATCGCCGAAGCAGCGTCCTTCATGCCGGTATAATGCAGCACGAGAATGCTGATCGGTAACTGGCGTTCGTCAAAATTGGGAGACGGCGTCCGTATCACATCCATGAAAGACCTCCCCTTTTTCAAGCTCAAGCGGTGACGATAGCACCCAAAAGCAATTCTGTCGCGGATACAGGAGAAATCCTGAGGTCCCCGCCATTTTGCATCGCCAGTTCGCGGGTCATCCACGCGGCGGCGGTCCGCGCGCTGAGATCGGCCGGTTCGATCGTGCCGTCCAGGGCGGTCCGGATACCGCTATCAAGCGCGATTTTAATGCCCTCTGCCCGCACTACGACTTCGATTCCCAAGTCCCCTTTTTCCGCACCGACGTCGAGAGTACCGCCTCTCACCAGCGATTCCTTTGCGATGAGAGCGAGATTGAGAAGGATTTTGATCGCCTTTTTCGGCAGGGCTTCGTTCTGCAAAGCCCAGCCCAGAGTGATTTTCCCGGAATCCCCGATCAGCGATTCGATCAACTGCCGCGCCTCTGCAGGATCGACTTCGTCACCAAAACCACCCGCGGCACCAAAAGCGAGCCGGAAATATTTAAGCTTATCCGCCGATACTCTTGCGCTGTCTGCCAGCAGATCCATGCAACGGTCACGCATGACCGGATCGGTCTCGTCTTCGAGCAATTCAAGCCCATTGTTGATGGCTCCCACTGGGCTCAGCAAATCATGGCATATTTTCGAACAAAGCAGAGATGCCAGGTCAACTTCACTATTCGACATATAAACGCGCCCCCAACTGTGATTTCTATTCCGCGGCTGTTTGGCCGTTTGAACCAGAGCAATCAAGCCTGATCGCGTCAAAACGGCCATAAATTTCGCCCCTGTCCGCCGCGCGCCATGCCGCAGCATCCTGGCCGTTCACAATCAGCCAGACCCGACCATCCGGGGCCGCGCATATGGCATCGGTCCTGGAAGGATCGACCGTGTCGGCGGGATGGGAATGATAATAGCCGAGAATAGGCTCGCCACCGCCTCGGCCTTCACGTTCTGCCGATATCAACGCCGAGGGATCAATTTCGAAATGCCGGATCGGATCGTCAGCGACATTCTGCGCTGCACGATAGCTGCTCACCCGGCCATCGCTGCCAAAGAGAAGTCCGCAGATTTCCTGCGGCGCTGCAGCGCGTGCCAACAGCTGGAGTTCCGCCAACATGGCGCTTGATATAAGGACTTGCATGGCCCACATCTAGGCGATGAATGCGGGGCAATCTACAATATCCGGAACACTACCGGATTCTCAAAAGAAACAGCGTCTGGATGCGGCTTTGACAGAAGCAGTGGATGGCCTCTCGCGCGAACGGGTAAAATCGCTGATATCGACAGGAAATCTGCTGATTGAAGGGGCTGTCTTCACCGATCCCTCCGCCAAAAAGCTGGCTGGCAAAGCATTTGAGCTTACGATCCCTGAACCGATTGCCGGCCCTGCTCTGCCGCAGGATATTCCTCTGGATGTGGTCTTCGAAGATACGCACCTAATTGTCATCAACAAGCCAGCAGGGCTCGTCGTTCATCCGGCGGCCGGCCATGCCGACGGCACGCTGGTCAATGCGCTGCTGCACCATTGCAGGGGCCAGTTGTCGGGCATTGGCGGCGTGACCCGACCCGGGATTGTCCACCGGATCGACAAGGATACATCCGGATTGATGGTGGCGGCCAAAACCGACGCCGCGCATCAGGGTTTGAGCGCCCTGTTCGCCAAACATGATATCGAACGACGCTATATGGCTATCGTCAATGGCAGACCCAATCCGGCTTCGGCTACGATCGAGGGCAGTATTGGCCGAAGCAACGTCAATCGCAAGAAAATGGCGGTCGTAGGCGATGACCGGGGCAAGCTGGCTATGACCCATTATACGGTCAAGGAAATGCTCGACGGGGCTGCTTTGGTGGAATGTACGCTGGAAACGGGCCGCACCCATCAGGTTCGGGTTCATATGACCCATATTGGCCATAGTCTGATTGGTGATCCGCTATATGGCGCTGGTCGAAAATCTTTGCTTTCCCGGCGAAAAGATATTCAATTTGGACGCCAGGCATTGCATGCTGCTAGTCTTGGATTTGTTCACCCCATAACGGATGAGAAATTGATGTTTTCTATCGATTTTCCCGACGATATGCAGGAACTATTCATGAAGTTGCGGATATAGGTAATACACCTTATATCAGCTTTTGACCGAAGGGTGCTTAATGAGGCCCAGAGGCACAACACAAGAAGGAACTAAAATGGCTAATGGTAGCAATGTTCCGGCAAAAATCCCTGCCTTAGGGGGGGACGCGAGCCTGAACCGGTATCTCTCGGAAGTTCGGAAATTTCCGTTATTGACCCCTGAACAAGAATATATGCTGGCGAAACGCTATTCTGAACACAAGGATCAGGAAGCAGCAGCCCAGCTGGTCACGTCGCATCTGCGACTCGTCGCGAAGATCGCGATGGGCTTTCGCGGCTATGGCCTGCCTGTTTCGGACCTCATTTCCGAAGGAAATGTCGGACTGATGCAAGGCGTGAAGAAATTCGAGCCCGAACGCGGTTTCCGCCTCGCGACATACGCGATGTGGTGGATTCGTGCGTCTATTCAGGAATATGTGCTGCGCAGCTGGAGCCTCGTTAAAATGGGGACGACCGCCGCACAGAAGAAACTGTTCTTCAATCTGCGCCGGATGAAAAATAATCTGGAGGCTTTCGAAGATGGCGACCTTTCGCCGGAAGACGTGAAAAAGATCTCCACGGATCTGGGCGTTGCCGAGCATGAGGTGGTCAATATGAACCGCCGCATGTCGATGGGCGGAGATGCTTCACTCAACGTCTCGCTTTCCTCGGAAGATGGCGATGGCGGCCAGTGGCAGGACATATTGGAAGACGACGGTCCGCTGCACGATGAGCAAATCGCAGCCGCACAGGAGGCCGACTTCCGTCACGATATGCTTACCGAAGCGATGGACTCCTTGAATGAACGCGAGCAACATATATTGGCTGAACGCCGCCTGTCGGAAGACCCCAAGACGCTCGAGGACCTGAGCAAGGTCTATGAAGTCAGTCGCGAGCGCATCCGCCAGATCGAGGTTCGCGCTTTCGAGAAGCTGCAGAAAGCGATGCTCCGGATTGCTGGAGAAAAACAGCTTCTTGCAACGAGTTGATTCTCATAATTCATTCTGAAACTAAATAGCAGGCGCCCCGAAACAGGATTTGTTTTCGGGGCGCTTTCCCTTTAGATTGCTCGCATGCGGCCAATCAAATTTCTCTTCAAATTTTTGATCTATTTCATTCTGATCACAATCGCGTGGGTCGGGATTTATGCCATTGTGCCGCCACCGATTACCGCAACCATGATCCTGGATGAAAACGGCATCACCAAGGACTGGGTGAGCTTTAGCGATATCTCCCCGAATATGGCACGCGCGGTGATCGCAGCAGAAGACAGCAAGTTTTGCAGCCATGACGGCTTTGATACCGAAGCGATTCAGAAAGCGATCGAGCGGAATGCCCAGGGCGGCCGGATAAGAGGCGGCTCGACCATTTCGCAGCAAGTCGCAAAAAATGCCTTTCTCTGGCAAGGCGGCGGTTTTTTTCGCAAAGGTCTGGAAGCCTATTTCACGTTTTTGATCGAAACGATCTGGAGCAAGAAGCGGATCATGGAAGTCTATCTCAATATCGCGGAAACCGGCATTGGAACCTATGGCGTACAGGCCGGTGCCCAGCGCTATTTCAACAAAGATGCGAAAGATCTGACCGGCATAGAGGCGGCGCGCATCGCGGCGGCCCTCCCCTTGCCCAAGAAACGGGCTGTAAACGGCGCCGGCGGCTTTACCCGTCGCTACGGCAACACGATTGCTGCCCGGATCAATGTGGTGAAGAACGAGAAGCTCGATAGTTGCATCTATAAATGAATGTACTCCGGCCAAAGGGCCTATCTAGTTGATCGACTAGCAAAACATCATCGCTTTGACAGCGCGTGGCCGTACCGGCAGGTGCAACACGACCTTAGCTCAATCTGGAGAGCTAGGAGATGGCCCCCGGCCTTCGCCGGGGCACAGTCAGTTTAAGCGGCGTCTTCTTTTTTCGCCTTGCTGCTCTTCGCGATCACTTTCACCGGTTCCTTGGTGCCGACGACCACATCCTTGTCGATCACGATTTCGTCCACGCCTTCAAAGTCAGGCAGGTCGAACATGGTATCAAGCAGGATATTCTCGACTATGGAACGCAGTCCGCGCGCACCGGTTTTCCGTTCGATCGCTTTTTTTGCGACCGCGACCAGCGCGTCATCGGTGAACGTCAAGCCGACATCTTCCAGTTCGAACAATTTGCGATATTGCTTCACCAGCGCGTTTTTTGGCTCCTGGAGAATCGTCACCAGCGCATCGATATCAAGGTCTTCGAGCGTGGCGATAACCGGCAAACGGCCGACAAATTCAGGAATCAGACCGAATTTCAACAGATCCTCAGGCTCGCCCTGTGCCAGCAACTCGCCAATACGGCGCTCTTCCGGAGCGGCCACATGAGCGCCAAAACCGATCGATTTTCCTTCGAGACGGTCGCCGATGATCTTTTCGAGACCCGCGAACGCGCCGCCGCAAATGAACAGGATATTGGTGGTATCGACCTGCAGGAATTCCTGCTGAGGATGCTTGCGCCCGCCTTGCGGTGGAACACTGGCAGTGGTGCCTTCCATGAGCTTCAGGAGTGCCTGCTGAACGCCTTCACCGGAAACATCGCGGGTGATCGACGGATTTTCGGCCTTGCGGCTGATCTTGTCGATTTCGTCGATATAGACAATCCCGCGCTGGGCTTTCTCGACATTATAGTCTGAAGCCTGGAGCAGTTTGAGGATGATATTCTCGACATCTTCACCGACATAGCCGGCCTCGGTCAGGGTCGTCGCATCGGCCATGGTGAAGGGCACATCAAATGTCTTAGCCAAGGTCTGCGCCAGCAGCGTTTTACCGCAACCGGTAGGACCGACCAGCAGGATATTGGATTTTGCCAGCTCGATATCACCGGATTTGGCAGCGTGGTTGAGTCGTTTGTAGTGATTGTGAACTGCAACCGAAAGGACGCGTTTTGCGCGTTTCTGGCCGATCACATAGTCGTTCAGCACATCGCAGATTTCCTGCGGTGTCGGAACTTCACCATCTTTGCGACCGGTTACGGACCCCTTGGTTTCCTCGCGGATGATGTCATTGCACAGCTCGACGCATTCATCACAGATGAAAACCGTGGGTCCAGCAATCAACTTGCGGACTTCATGCTGGGATTTGCCGCAGAAGGAGCAATATAGGGTGCTCTTCGAATCAGATCCCGTCAATTTCGTCATAAAAAGTCCTTTAAACCGGCCAGTTTTATAATCTAACCGTCAAATTCCAAATTGCCACCGCTTTTTTCACGGCTTTCCTAGTGAATAGCCAAGTCTATCAAATAGTGCTTAAATTTCATTTAGGGCGTCGCTAACCGCTTATTTATCATCTTCTTTGGGTACAGGCCGCTTGTCGTAGACTTCGTCAACAATGCCAAATGCCTTGGCTTCGTCGGCTTCCAGGAAGGTGTCGCGGTCCATCGCCTTTTCAATCTCTGCCACCGGTTTGCCGGTATATTTCGCATAAAGGTCATTCATACTGGCGCGAATACGCAGGATTTCCTTGGCCTGGATCTCGATATCCGAAGCCATTCCCTGCGCGCCGCCGGATGGTTGATGCACCATGATCCGGGCATTGGTTGTCGCCATCCGCATTCCCGGTTCACCGGCTGCAAGAAGAAAACTCCCCATTGAAGCCGCTTGCCCAACGCAAACCGTACCGACCCGGGGCCGGATATATTGCATGGTATCGTGGATCGCCATGCCGGCAGTCACCACGCCGCCCGGCGAGTTGATATAAAGATAGATATCTTTCTTGGGATTTTCAGACTCGAGAAACAGCAATTGCGCCGTGATGATTGACGCCATTCCGTCTTCGACCTGTCCTGTGACAAACACGATCCGCTCTCGCAACAGGCGCGAAAAAATGTCGAAGCTGCGTTCGCCGCGATTGGATTGTTCGATAACAACCGGAACAAGCGCGTCCACAACAGGATTGCGATCGCCAAAATCAAACGGGTTCATGAAATTTCCTTTATTATTGACAGCCTATATCTGGACTCTGTGCCGCGCAATCAACCCCCGATTGCATCAACATGACATTGCGCGCGATTTATCCTCGGTCTATGGGGATTTCAAACAATATATCCCTCGTTTTCTGGAGAGCTACATGACTGCATTTTCACCGTCCATTACACCATTTTACAGCGAAGAGGAAAGCGATGCACCGAATCCGATGGCGTTGATGATGAATAAATTTCTGGAAACACGCACCGTCCTGGTTTTTGGCGGTGTCGACCAGAAACTGGTTGAACGCGTGACCACGCAAATGCTGTATCTTGATCATATGAGCCATGATCCGATTCGTCTGATGATCAATTCGCCCGGTGGCCATGTCGAATCCGGTGATACCATCCATGATCTGATCAACTATATCGAATCCCCTGTCGCCGTAGTCGGCACCGGCTGGGTTGCCAGTATCGCGACGCATATCTTCCTCGGCGTGCCCAAGAAGCAGCGTTTCTGCCTGCCCAATACGCGCTTTCTGATTCACCAGCCTTCCGGCGGTGCCGGCGGAAAGGCTTCCGATATTGCGATTCAGGCCGAAGAAATCGTCAAAATGCGCGAACGGATTGCCCAGAAAATTGCCGAGGCAACCGGACAGTCTCTGGAACGCGTGATGAAGGATATCGATCGCGACTATTGGATGTCCACTGAAGAAGCCAAGGCTTATGGCATTCTTGGTACGGTCATCGACAAGGCCAGCGAAGTCAGCTTCTGATATTCTCCGCCGGGCAGATTTAACCTGCCCGGCGGCCCATATCCATTATTTCTATTTCTTGGCAGCTGCCTTTTTTGCAGCTGGCTTCTTCGCCGCTGGCTTTTTGGCAGGCGCCTTATCCGCAGCAGCCTTGGCCGGAGCCTTCTTTGCCGGTGCTTTTTTGGCCGGTGCCTTTTCTGCGTCCGCCTTGGCCGGAGCCTTTTTGGCAGCAGGTTTTTTGGCGGCGGCTTTCTTCGCCGGCGCTTTTTTCTTGGCAGCTGGCTTGGTTTCAGCGTCGTCTTCTGCCTCGATCGCGGTTTCCAGTTCTTCGCGCGTGACTTTCCGGTCGGTTACTTCTGCCTTGTCAAACAGGAAGTCGACAACCTTGTCTTCGTACATCGGCGCACGAAGCTGGGCTGCAGCCATCTGATCCTGCTGGATATACTGCATGAACCGGTCGCGGTCTTCCGGACGATATTGCTGTGCTGCCTGCTGGATCAGCATCGACATTTCCTGCTGGCTGACCTCGACACCATTTTTCTGGCCGATTTCTGAAAGCAGCAATCCGAGACGGACACGGCGTACCGCGATATCGCGATATTCGTCCTTCTCGTCTTCCATTTCCTTGCGTGCGGCTTCGGAATCTTCTTCCTGCTCGGCTTCCTGCTCGAGCTGCTGCCAGATCTGGCTGAACTCGGCTTCGACCATGCTTGGTGGCACTTCGAAATCATGGCTGGCGGCGAGCTGGTCGAGCAGCTTGCGCTTCATATGGGTACGGGTCAGGCCATTGAGCTCCTGCTCGATCTGCCCTTTGAGCAGCTCGGTCAGCTGATCGATGCCTTCGAGGCCCATGGATTTCGCCATATCGTCATCGGCCTTGGCGACTTTAGGTTTCTGCACTTCGCCGATGACAACATCGAACGTGGCATCCTTGCCCTTCAGGTCTTCGACATTATAGTCAGTCGGGAAGGTCACTTTGACGAGCACTTCGTCATTGGCTTTCTTGCCAACCAATTGATCTTCGAAGCCCGGGATCAAACGGCCGGAGCCCAGTTCGATTGCCATGCCCTCGCCCTTGCCGCCGTCAAACGGCACGCCATCCACCTTGCCTTCGAAATCGATCAGACACTGGTCGCCGATTTGGGCTTTGTAGGACTTGGCTGCGGCTTCAAACTGCTTCTGGCTCTCTGCGAATTTTTGCAGGGCCTCGTCGACGGTTTTCTTGTCCGCTTCGACTTGAAGGCGCTCCAGTTTCAGGCCCTCAACGTCGGGCGTTGGAACATCCGGGAGGATTTCCATATCGATTTTCACGTTCGCATCTTTGCCGGGCTCATAGCCTTCGTCCAGATTGACATTGGGCTGCATCGCCGGACGGAGCTTGTTGTCCGTCATCGTTTTTTCGATGCTTTCCTGGATCGTGCTGGAGAGCGCGTCCTGCATCAGGGCGTCATTGTGCATCTTGCGCACAAGATTCGCCGGAACCTTGCCTTTGCGGAAGCCGGGCATATTCACTTGCGGCGCCATTTTCTGCACTTCGGCATCGACTCGCGACTCGATATCTTTCGCGGTAATCTTGATTTCATAGGCCCGTTTCAGACCTTCGTTCAGCGTTTCAACAATCTGCATGACTATCCTTTGGTGCCTTCATATTCGGTTTTTCTCGATAGATATTGCGACTAACTTGGTGCGGGCGAAGGGACTCGAACCCCCACACCCGAAGATACCAGAACCTAAATCTGGCGCGTCTACCAATTCCGCCACGCCCGCCCAGCTAAGTCGTCAAAACTCTATCGAAGTACGATTGACCCGCGCGCCTAGCCCAAAGGCGGGCTGAGGGCAAGTGGGGTTCGCCAACGATTTAACCCAGACTCTTCTTCAACAGTTCATTCACCACCTGCGGATTGGCTTTGCCCTGCATCGCTTTCATCGTCTGGCCGACGAAGAAACCGAACAGCTTGTCCTTGCCGTCACGATATTGGGCGACCTTGTCTTCGTTGGCCGCCATGACCTCCGCAATGACTTTCTCTATCGCGCCGGTGTCGGATTCCTGCTTGAGGCCCTGTTTCTCGACGATCTTGGTCGCGCCGTCGCCGGTTTCGAGCATGATCTCGAAGACTTGCTTGGCGATTTTTCCGGAAATCGTGTCATCGGCAACCAGACTGAGCAGTTCAGCACCCTGCGCCGGCGAAACCGGACTATTCTCGATACCGACGCCCATCCTGTTGAGCGCTCCGAACAGTTCTGATGTTACCCAGTTAGCGGCGCTGCTGGCGATTTTTTCCGGTTCGTCGGTGGTGTCGAGCAATTGCTCGAACCACAAAGCCGTTTCATGCTCTGCGGTCAGAACCGCCGCATTATAGGCGCTCAAACCGAGGACATTCTTGTACCGGGCGCGTTTTTCATCCGGCAATTCCGGCAGGCTCGCCTTGCAGTCGAAGATGAAATCATCTTCCAGTTCCAGCGGCAACAGGTCTGGATCGGGGAAATAGCGATAATCATGCGCATCTTCCTTGGAGCGCATCGACCGGGTTTCATTCTTGTCGGGATCGAACAGACGGGTTTCCTGGACCACGGTGCCGCCGTCCTCGATCAGATCGACCTGACGCTGGGCCTCATATTCGATCACGGCCTGGATGAAGCGCATCGAGTTGACATTCTTGGTCTCAGTCCGGGTGCCGAGTTCACCGCCGGGCTTGCGGACGCTGACGTTGACGTCGGCGCGCATCGAGCCCTGCTCCATATTGCCGTCGCAGCTGCCGACATAGCGCAGGATCGAACGCAGCTTGCGGACATAGGCCGCGGCTTCCTTGGGCGATGTCATATCCGGCTTGGAAACGATCTCCATCAGCGCGACGCCGCAGCGGTTGAGATCGACATAGGACATGGTCGGATGCTGGTCGTGCATCAGCTTGCCGGCATCCTGCTCAATATGAATACGCTCGACACCGATTGCCTTGCCATGGGCATCGGGGTCTTTCTCGTCGAGCGAAATCTGGATCACGCCCTCGCCGACGATCGGATGGTAAAGCTGGGAAATCTGGTAGCCCTGCGGCAGATCGGCGTAGAAATAATTCTTGCGGTCAAAGCGCGAATATTTGTTGATCTGGGCATTGATCGCGAGACCGGTGCGCACCGCCTGACGAACGCATTCCCCGTTCAGCGTCGGCAGCATGCCGGGCATCGCGGCGTCGACCAGACTGACCTGCGTATTCGGCTCAGCGCCAAATTCGGTGGAAGCCCCGGAAAAGAGTTTCGATTCGGATGTGATCTGGGCGTGGACCTCGAGGCCGATCACGACCTCCCATTCGCCGGTTCCGCCCTGGATTCTATAGGTTGATTCAGTCATCGACTATTTGCTTTCCAGTCTCACTATCAAAACGCGCTTCTTCAACTTTCTTCCTCACACCCCAGCGAGCGATCCAGCCCAAAGCAAATCCGACCGCCAGCATCAAGATTGATAGGAGGGTATCGCTCACCACCACTGCTCCGGTTTTGCGACAAATCCGGCGCGTTCTTCCAGCGCCAGACCTGCGTTAAACACACTCTGTTCGTCCAATGCCTGACCGACGATCTGGAGTCCGAGGGGCAGTCCCTTGCCGTCGAGTCCTCCGGGAACCGATATGGCAGGCAGTCCGGCCAGCGAACTGGGCACAGTGAACACATCATTCAGGTACATGGCCAGCGGGTCATCGCTTTTTTCGCCCAACCCAAAGGCAGCGCTAGGTGCGGTCGGTGTCAGCAGCAGATCACAGCTTTGCCAGGCCTTGTCGAAATCCTGCGAGATCAGCGTCCGGACCTTCTGGGCCTGGGTATAATAAGCGTCATAATAGCCAGCGCTCAGCACATAAGTGCCGATCATGATCCGGCGCTTCACTTCCGGCCCAAAGCCGGCTTCGCGGGTTGCGGCATACATGTCCTGCAGTCCTGCCCCGTCCGGCAGATCGCGCAGACCATAGCGCACGCCATCGTAGCGCGAGAGGTTGGACGATGCTTCTGCGGGCGCGATGATATAATAGGCCGGGAGCGCATATTTGGTGTGCGGCAGCGATACATCGACGATGGTCGCTCCGGCATCCTTCAGCATCTCAATGCCTTTTTGCCAGAGCGCATCTATTGCGGCGGGCATGTTTTCGACCCGATATTCCTTGGGAATACCGATTTTCTTGCCTTTGAGATCGCTGTTCAGCGCTGCTTCCCAGTCAGGAACCGGCAGATCAAGCGATGTTGAATCTTTCGGATCAAAACCCGCCATGGCTTCGAGCATGATCGCGCAGTCGCGGACATCACGGGCCATCGGGCCCGCCTGATCGAGCGAACTGGCAAAGGCAATCGTACCCCAGCGCGAGCAGCGGCCATAGGTCGGCTTGAAGCCGGTGATACCCACGAATGCGGCTGGCTGGCGAATCGAGCCGCCGGTGTCGGTGCCGGTGGCAGCGGGCGCGATGCGTCCCGACACAACCGCAGCACTGCCACCCGAAGAACCGCCAGGCGTCAGATCGCTATTGCCGCCGTCATTGCGCCGCCAGGGCGAGATCACATTGCCGAATGCGCTGGTCTCGTTGGAGGAACCCATGGCGAACTGGTCCATATTGAGCTTGCCGAGCATCCCGGCGCCGGCCTTGAACAGGTTGGACGACACGGTCGATTCATACTGCGGGGTGAAGCCTTCCAATATCAGGCTACCCGCCGTGGTGGTGACGCCTTCGGTGCAGAACAGGTCTTTCATGCCGATTGGCACGCCCGCCATCTTGCCGAGCGTTTCGCCCTTGGCCTTGGCCTTATCGGTTGCTTCTGCAGCAGCAAGAGCATGTTCCGGCGTCTCGACGAGAAATGCATTCAGCGGTTTCGCCGCGCTGACCCTCGAAATGAAAGTCTCGGCGACTTCCTTTGCGGTGAAATCGCCGCCGGCAATCCCGCTACGGATACCCGCGATGCCCAGTTCAAATATTGCGGTCATAGCGCTAGCTCCGTTCGTGCTGAGCTTGTCGAAGCATGTTTATGCGCCGCGTGGCCCTTCGACAGGCTCAGGGCGAACGATGTTCTTGTCGGGAGGATCATTATTCGATCACCTTGGGAACCGCGAAAAAGCCATGTTCTGTAATCGGCGCATTGGCCAATATCTTGTCGCGGATTTCGCCGTCAGTGACCACATCCTTGCGCAGCCGCAATTTGTTCGGGATGACCGCCGTCATCGGTTCGACCTTCGAACAGTCCACTTCGCCCAATTGCTCGACCCAACCCAATATCTGGTTGAGTTCCGGCACAAACGCATCAGCTTCGGCTTCGGTAATCGCGATCCTCGAGAGGCTGGCGATCTTTTTGACGGTTTCCTTATCGATTGACATGACTCATTCTTTTTCAGTTCATCTTTTTTCGGGTAATGCGGATATATATATTGTACCGAGCGCCGCTAGCACCGGCGCGAAGCGGCTTCAAGCGGATTGAAGCGGCAGCATATTGGTTGGAGTATCTTTTGGCCCGTAAATTTCTCTATTTTGTCGCAAGCATGATCATATTGGTGCTTGCAGGCGCGTTTGTTTTTCAGGTCTATGGCGATGAACTGATGGAAGTTGCCTTTGTGCCCGACACCGAATTCACGGCGCAGGAAGTGCTCGCGAATAATGTCTACGCCGATAAGGCTATGTGGCTGGCACGACCCGAACTGGTGAAAGGCAACCCTGCGCTTTGGCTTCCGCAAGGATATGAGGATACCGAGGCAGCATTGCCAGAAGGCAAGAAAGCCGCCGTATTCTTCATTCACCCGACTTCATTTTTGAAGAAAGATCGCTGGAATGCGCCGTTGGATGACAAGGAATCCCAGGCGCGTGCACGGATATTCCTGCGCGGTCAGGCGAGCGCCTTCAATGCGATCGGCGAGGTTTGGGCACCGCGCTATCGCCAGGCAACAATGGGTGCGTTTCTCACCGAAAAACCCGAAGGGCAACAAGCACTGGATGCTGCCTATCAGGATGTGCTGGCGGCCTTTGACTATTTTGTTGCTGAAATCCCGAAAGACCAGGCGATTATCCTGGCCGGGCACAGTCAGGGCAGTCTGCATCTCACCAATTTGCTCAAGGACCGGGTCGCGGGTACGCCGCTCGCCAACCGGATTGTCGCCGCTTATGTCGCCGGCTGGCCCGTATCTGCGGAAACCGACATACCGGAAATGGGCCTCGATATGTGCGAAAAACCCGAACAGACGCGCTGCATTTTAAGCTGGCAGAGTTTTGCGGAACCCGCAGATTATACCCGCCTCGTCGAAGTCTATGACACGACGATCGGTTTCAACGGTCAGCCCCGCAAGGACACCAGTCTGCTGTGCAGCAATCCGATCAACGGGGATATCAATTCATCAGCCAAAGCAACGGCCAATCTCGGGACCCTGGTGCCCAATGATGATCTGAGCGATGCCAGCCTGGTCGCTGGTTCAGTGCCGGCAAAATGCGACAAGCAGGGGTTTCTTCTGATCGGCGACCCGCCAGAGATCGGTCCCTATGCCTTGCCCGGTAACAATTACCATGTTTACGACTACAGCCTGTTCTGGGCCAATATACGCGCAGATGCGCGCCGGAGGATGGTGGCATTTCTGGCTCGCTGATCTCCGATGATGTGGCGGCATTCGGTCACGCGCTGCCGGATTGCGGGCGGCTGCTGGGCCTCGATATCGGAACCAAAACGGTCGGAATGGCGCTTTGCGATTCAAACTGGACCTTCGCGACGGCGGCAGAAACGATCGAGCGGCGCAAATTTTCCAAAGATCTCGAGCGCATAAAGGCGGTGATTGCCGATCAGAATATCGTCGGGATCGTGGCTGGTCTGCCGCTCAATCTGGACGGCAGCCAGAGCCAGCAAACCCAGGCCGCACGGTCTTTTGCACAGAATTTAAAACCGCTCGGCCTGCCGATATTGCTGTGGGACGAGCGGTGGAGCACGCAGGCCGTCACCCGCGATCTGATTGCATCGGATGTCAGCCGCAAAAAACGGGCCAAGGTCGTCGACAAGATGGCCGCTGCCTATATTTTGCAAGGCGCCATTGACAGGCTTGCCGCGCTGGCATGATGACTCTATAGAACCCGCTTTAATGACATCGAAAAAAACCGCATCGCCGCAACCCTTTCCCGCCGGATCGGATGCTTTCCCTCATCGCCATCTATTGGGTATTGCCGGGCTCCAGCCCTGGGAGATATTATTTCTGCTCGAGGAGGCCAAGCAATGGGTCGATCTCAACAAGAAATCCAGCAAGCACGTAGACCAGCTGGATGGCCTGACGGTTATCAATGCATTTTTCGAAAATAGCACCAGAACCCTGCTGTCCTTCGAAATTGCCGGGAAACGCATGGGCGCGGATGTCGTCAATATGCACGCAGCGCAATCAAGCATCAAAAAAGGCGAAACGCTGATCGATACGGCGGTCACGCTCAACGCGATGAAGGCAGACGCGATTGTCATCCGTCACGGCAGTTCCGGCGCAGTGCAATTGATTGCCGACAAGGTCGACTGTCCGGTACTCAACGCCGGGGATGGCAGCCATGAACACCCGACACAAGCGCTTCTCGATGCTTTGACCATCCAGCGGCGCAAGGGCGAAATCAGCGGACTGACAGTTACCATCTGCGGTGACGTGATGCACAGCCGGGTGGCACGATCCAATATATATTGCCTGACCACGCTCGGCGCAAAAGTACGGGTTTGTGCCCCACCTTCCCTGCTCCCCGCCGCGCTTGACCGGTTCAATGTGGAAGTATGCACAAATTTTGACGAGGCGCTCGTTGGCAGCGATGTGGTGATGATGCTCCGGCTCCAGAACGAGCGCATGAATGGTGATTTCATCCCCAGCCCGCGCGAATATCATTATCTCTATGGACTGACCAGGGAACGACTATTGCTGGCCAATAAAAAGGCGCTGGTGATGCACCCGGGGCCGATGAACCGGGGGGTCGAGATCGACAGCGACGTTGCCGATGATCTGGAACATTCCGCGATTACCGAACAGGTCGAGATGGGGGTTGCCGTGCGGATGGCCTGTCTCGATATCCTAACGCGCAAATCCCGCGGTGTGGAGGGCTGGTCATGAAAAAGATTTTCACCAATGCACGCTTGATTTTGCCGGACGAGGAACAGCCTAAAGAAGGTAGCCTCGTTGTCGATGGTGATCGCATTACGTCGGCGGGAGATGTCGCGGATAACGAACTCGGTGAAGAGATAGACTGCAAAGGCAGGCTATTGGCGCCGGGCATCGTTGACCTCGGCGTTTTTGCGATCGACAAACCGGCCTTTCACTTCGGTGGCATTACAAGGGCCGCACTGATGCCCGATCAGTCGCCTGTTCTCGATCTGCCAGCGATGATCAAGCATAATGCCGTCGAAGGCAAACCTGACCTCTGGTCACATCCGGTTGCCGCAGCGACCAAGGGTCTGGCGGGCAAACAGCTGGCTGAAATTGGCCTGATGAAGCGGTCGGGCGCAAAAGCGGTGGCCACTGGCCGGCAGTGGATCGCGGATAGCGGTATCATGATGAAGCTGATGCAATATTGCCGATCACTGGATTTGCCGCTGATCGTGCACAGCGAGGATACCGGACTGACCCATGGTGCTGTCGCTACCGATGGTGAAACCGCAACCCGGCTGGGACTGGCCAGTGCCTCAGCTGCTGCCGAAGCCATTTCCGTCGCCCGGGATATCGCCCTCGTGCGCGAAACCGGTGCCCATGTCCATTTTCGCCAGGTAACTACCGAAGATGGCCTGAACCTGATTCGCGCCGCAAAATCCGAAAATCTGCCGGTGACCTGTGGCATCACCCCGGCGCACCTTCTTTTGTCCGATATCGCGATCAGTGATTTCCGCACCTTTACCCGGCTTTCCCCGCCATTACGAAGCGATGAGAATCGCCTGGCCTGTATCGCTGCGGTGAAGGATGGCACGATCGATGTCATTGCTTCGGGACATGATCCGCGCGGCGCGGAGGACAAGCGGCTGCCTTATGCGGAAGCGGCTCCGGGAATGGCAGGCGCAGAGACCCTGCTGGCACTCTCTCTCACTCTGGTTCGCGACGGTACGATTTCCATTGGCCGGCTGTTCGAACTTTTGTCCGCCAATCCAGCAAAAATCCTGGATGTAGAAGCAGGCTTGCTACGACCGGAATATCAGGCGGATTTCATTCTGGTCGACGAAGACAGTCCGTGGCAGGTCGACACCCGTAAAATGGCGGCTGCGGCGGGCAATACGCCGTTTGACGGCCTACCGGTTCAGGGCCGGGTAACCGCAATATATAAAGGCGGGAGAGCCTGTTAGCTCCCCGCCTTTATTCAGTTATCAATGGACTAGCGTGACGCGAGTTTTTTCGGCGCCTTGCTAGCCATACGAGTTGGTACGGTTTTGTTGACGCCTGTCGTATGGCGGACGATGCAGTTGCCGCCCTTGGCCTTGATACCGCTACACATTGCTTCAGCAGTTTGCGCATTGCCAAAGCCGATTGCCGCCAGGCGGTAAAGGGTCCTGCCCTTTACTTTGATCGGTGAACTTGCATATTCAAAAGAATTCAGATCGCTGTTTTTCGCAGACAATATGCCCCAAGCGCGCTTGGCACCCTCGGCAGAGGAAAAGGCGCCCAATTGCACGAGATGAGTGCCCGATGCCGAAACGGCGGTCTTCACGGTCGGTCGATATGATACTCGTTGCAACACCGGTTTGGTAGCCGGGACTGCCTCGACAGCAGCTGTTTTGACCGGATTCGCCTTAATTTTTTCCACGACAAATTTGGTCTGTGGCGCAACACGGGTTGGCTTGGCTTCTGCCTTGATCACCGGGATTTCGGCCGGTGATTTTGCTGCCGCATTGCTGGCCGGGACAGAGACAGTTGCTACCTTGACGTTATTTTCCATGGCGAGGAAATCGACATCATTCTCGGCCTTAGGAGCCGGCCCGACAGCCGGGAGCGGGCTATTGCGATCAAAGCTGGCCACTTCGCGTTCAAAATCTTCGTCGGATGTTGCGGCAACACTAACGGGCACCTGCGTCGGCGTAAGCGCCAATCGAACCGGTTGACCCGGATCATTGGTGACCGGAGTCACGTTCAGCACCGTCGCGACACGAGTTTCATACGCGCCGGGGCGGGCCATTTGGGCCCATTGCATGACACGGTCATTGACCGATGCCGGTGACACATCTTGCACCGCCATCAACTTGGCTTCTTTCCAGCGACCATCCAAAGCATAGGCCAGGCCCAGATTCTGGCGTGTACGACCAGTTACATTGGATTCGCGGATAGCCTGCTCCAGAACTTCGACTGCAGTCTTGCTGTCACCGGTAAGAGCCAAAGCAAGTCCATAATCAGCGGCTGGGATAAACTGTCGATTGTTGACGATAAGGGCTTTCGCCTTGTCCACCTTGCCTTGACCCAATTGAGCCAGGCTCAGGCTGAGAATCGTGCGCGCATCAGACTTGCCGAGTTCCATTGCGTCCAGAAAACTGCGTTCCGCAGAAGCCAATCGACCCGCGGACAAATAAGCCTGACCCAGAAGAGCCCGTGTTTCAGGATCGCTACCGACCCCGGCTACCGAACGCTCAGCGTAAGCAATCGCTTTTTCGACATCGCCTTTGGCCAGCGCCTTTTCAGCTTTCCTGGCATATTTCGCGCCATCTTTAACCGTTGCCGGTTTACCCGACATGGAAGCGACGGAGCCGCCGCCAAAGGGACCACAACCGGTCAACACAGTGGCGAACACCATGGAGGAAGCAGCCATTTTCAAAATCACATCGCGTTTCATTTCTATGCCCTCGCAATAAAAGTCAGTCGTTCTCGTTCCAAATTCACTTCAAGCCCTGTTCAAGCGGCCCCACGCGACGGAATGCGTTCGGCCAGTCCCTCCAATTCGGGGATAGACCTCAAATATTCGTCCACAGCTTTGGTTACCAATTGCTGCGCCGAGACGTTTTTTACCGCTGTTGCCAACCGCAATTTCAAATGTCTCTCGGGATCCATGCGAAGGGTGAATGCCGTTTTTGCATTGCGGGTCCGGGATTTCGTCGCCGGGCGTGATTTTTTGGTCTCACGCTTGTGATTTCTGGCAGCCGCCAATACCGCCGAGTTTTCGGCCAGCGGCTGAACTTCGCGGGAAATCGACAGCGGCACAGGGGCCGCAACCGGTTCCTCTTCGATCTTTTGAGCTACCACTTCTTCGACGGGTTTGCTTCCCAGTTTGGCCGCAATTTCTTCCTGCTGATGTCTGACGACGGAACCAGGATTCGGAATTGCTCCGGCCAAAGGATTATGGTGAACATGCTCGATTGGATGCGCTTCATGATCAGGGTCAACATCGTATCCCATATCATTCCAGCCGAGGTCCTCATGCACATCACCATCGTGATCGGATGTGTGGTCAGGTAAGTTCGTGAATCCTTGGCGACGCATCGCCGGCTTTGCACCGCCTTTTCGAGCCAGCAAAGTGGACGAAAGAGACGCTTGTGGTTTTGGATCACTCATTTTCTCAGCCTCTGCCATCACGAACCAACCACTCTGCGACCGAAATTGCCGCCTGGCCGTTGGGAGCCCGGGTTGACGTTTTGTGCCATCGCGGGAGCACTGAAAATTGTGCGGCGAAAATTCTTTTCAAGCCGGTCGGAAATATAGTCCCAAAGATGGATGACTTCCTGCGCTGACCGTCCTTTCGGATCGACTTCCATCACTGTACGCCCATCGATCATAGACCCGGCAAAATCGGTGCGGTGATGAATGGTAACAGGTGCGACGGTGCCATGTTGTGACAGTGCAACCGCAGCTTCGGAAGTAATCTTGGCTTTCGGTGTCGCGCCGTTCACGACAAAGAGCAGCGGTTTGCCCGCGCGCTCGCACAGATCGACAGTCGCGCCAACCGCCCTGAGGTCATGCGGGCTTGGGCGGGTAGGTATAACAATGAGTTCTGCGACGGAAATCACGCTCTGGATCGCCATTGTGATCGCTGGGGGCGTGTCGATGACGGCCAGCTTGAACCCCTGTTGGCGCAATATCGCGAGATCGGAAGCGAGGCGGGATACGGTGGTTTGCGCGAATGCCGGCAAATCTGCTTCCCGTTCATTCCACCAATCGGCGAGTGAACCTTGTGGATCGATATCAATCAAAACAACGGGGCCAGCCCCGGCCAATTGTGCCTGCACAGCTAGATGACCCGACAATGTAGTCTTGCCGGAGCCGCCCTTTTGCGAAGCCATTGCTAGAACTCGCACGCTCTTCCCCTTGTTCAATCACGGGCAGAATTTGCCCCAAAATTTCTATTCGGGTGCTTTTGTGACAGAGCAGGGCTAAAATAGGGTTAACAAGTTCAAGACGATTTTTGATTTCGTGAAAAAAGTTTACATCACCCCGGGAAGGAATTGCTGAACTAACCCGCCAGTTTTTGCTAGACTTGAAGAGTCCCGACAGTTTAGCAATGCGAAAACGGCTAATATCACGTCATTATTGTTAATTGATCACCAAGGAATAGACCATGAAAAAGGCCACTCGTCCCATCACTCAGTTGTTTGGCATGGCGCTCATTCTGGTTTCCGCACCAGCCTTGGCGGATGTTAAAGCTGGCGTCGATGCATGGGGACGCGGCGATTTTTCAGCGGCCATTAAAGAATGGCGCGGCCCCGCTGACGCTGGCGATGCCGATGCACAGTTCAATCTCGGACAAGCCTATAAATTGGGCCGTGGGGTCCCTCAGGATCTGGGGCAAGCGGAAAAATGGTATAAAAAAGCCGCGGACCAGGGCCATTTACAAGCCAATGACAATTATGGTCTGATATTGTTCCAGAGCAACCGCAGGAGCGAAGCCTTGCCCTATTTGCAGGCGTCTGCAGAACGCGGGGAACCGCGGTCGCAGTATGTGCTCGGTACCGGCCATTTTAACGGCGACTTTGTCAAAAAGGACTGGATCAGGGCCTATGCGCTAATGACTCGTGCATCGGCACAGGGATTGCCGCAGGCAACATCCAATATGGCCCAGATGGATCGCTTCATTCCGGTCGAAGACCGGCGGCGCGCGATCGAACTCGCTGGCCAGATGGAACAGGACGAAAAGCGGGTCAGGAACGCGCAAATCGGCGGCCTGCGCCCTGTCCAGTCGACCGGAGCCGTGCAGACGGCACAATTGCCGCCTTCTCGCCCGGCCCTGCCCACGCCGGCAACGGCGCCCGCCCCCGTCTCTCCCGGCGTAACTTATGCACCCACTCCGAAACCCGCTTCAGTTGCACCGGTTGCGACAGCCGCCCCGGTTCGGGCCGCTACAGCCGGCGACTGGCGGGTGCAATTGGGGGCGTTTAGCGATGAGAACAAAGCCAAAAACCTCTGGAACCGGCTCGAAAACAGCATTTCAGCGCTGGCTGGAATGCAACCGTATCTTGTCAAAGCGGGCGGGATTACCCGATTGCAGGCAGGGCCGTTTGCGACCCGGGCACAAGCCGAATCGATGTGCAGCAGCGTGAAAGCCTCCGGCAATGATTGCATTGCAAAACGGCGCTAGGATGCGATTATCGGGTGACCCACTGGTCCGTAGCCAAACCTTGAATATATAGTAACGCCGTCAGATCATTATGATTGATGGCGACGTCTGCGGCTAGCGCTGCCTTCGGCTTGGCGTGATAGGCAATCCCCAGGCCGGCCCGTTTCAGCATCGGAATATCATTCGCGCCATCGCCCACCGCCATACATAGATCCAGGGGCAGGCTGGCTGCATCTGCCACCGACTGGAGCAATTCAACTTTTCGGGTGGAATCCACAATGGGTCCATCCAGCCCTCCCGTCAGGAAGCCTCCATCTTCTCCCAGAATATTGGCATGAAATGAATCAAATCCAATGGCTTGCGCGACGGGCTTCGCAAATTTTGTGAACCCACCGGACACCAGAATCGTCGCCGCTCCGCGTTCTACCATCGTCCTGACAAGAATCTCCGCACCTGGCATAGTCCTTACGCGTTCATCCAAGCATTGCTGAATGGCTGCGGTGTCCAGTCCCTTTAGTAGCGCGACCCTGCCCCGTAGCGCTTCTTCGAAATCAAGCTCTCCCTGCATTGCCCGTTCGGTAATTTCCGCAATTTGCGGCTTGATACCGGCATAGTCTGCCAATTCATCGATACATTCGACCGTGATCATCGTGCTGTCCATATCCGAAATCAGCAGTTTCTTGAGGCGGTTGGCTTCCGGTTGGACCGCTATATCGACTTCACCACCGATCTTTTCGAGATGCGCGCGCGCTGTAGCCGGATCCCCTTCGAAGAAAATATCCACCACACGCCCGTCGATCAAGTCCGACTGACGGATGATCGCGGCATCGGCCGCACTCAGGGTGGCAATCGCCGATCTAATATCTCTCTCTTTCAGAGATTCTTTTGCTATGAGCGTCGCGATGAACATGATTTCTCCGAAACTGGACAAGAATGTTGCACTGATCGTTGGACCAACGGCCAGCGGTAAATCCGCCTTGGCATTGGAGATCGCCAAAAAGCAACCCTCGGTGATCATCAATGCCGACAGTGCACAGGTTTACCGCGATCTCAGGATTTTGAGTGCGCGGCCCAGTGATGCGGAAATGGATGGTATTGAACACCAGCTTTTCGGCTATATAGATGGCAGCGACGCCTGTTCCGCAGCGCGATGGGCCAGTGACGCCAAGACCGCCATCAACGAAGCTCATGAACGCGATATATTGCCGATACTGGTCGGTGGCACCGGCCTATATGTCCGGATATTACTCGACGGTATCGCGCCGATTCCCGAAATCGATCCGGAAATCCGCCAGAGAATCAGAATGATGGAAACATTGGAAGCATATCAGGCCCTTCAAACAGTTGATCCCGTTTCCGCAGAAAGGTTGCACCCGACGGACACCACCCGTACTCAACGCGCGCTGGAAGTGGTGCGGTCAACCGGTAAACCGCTCGACCACTGGCACAAGCACAAGGTCGGCGGCATTGGCGGGCAAATTAGATTGCATCCTCTGGTCTTGCTCCCACCGCGTGAATGGCTTTACCAGCGCTGTGACCTGCGATTGCTCGAGATGATCGAACAAGGCGGGCGAGAAGAAGTTGAGAGCCTCCTGGCCCGCAACCTGCCAGCGGACCAACCGGTCATGCGCGCGATCGGTGTTCCCGAAATCGCGAGGTGGCTGGCCGGTGATATCACCAGGGAGGTCGCTGTGGAGATGTCGCAGACCGCGACGCGTCAATATGCCAAGCGTCAATATACCTGGTTCCGCAATCAGTGTCCGCCCGAATGGCCACAGGCTGAACAAGCATTTAGTAACGATTTTGACGGCATAATTGAAACTATATTTCACAAATAGACCTTGACATAACATATTCAGATATGTAGCGAGCCCCGGATTAACTAAGACTTGCCTATTGTGTTGCAGTGCATCATGGCGGGCGGGCAACGCGAAACAGACAGCTAATGGAGCATGATGTGGCCGAAAAAAGCGGCGCCGACATATTGGTCGAAACCCTGCTGGATCTAGGTGTGGATACCGTTTTCGGCTATCCCGGAGGCGCAGTTCTTCCGATTTATGATGCGCTTTATGAACATCCCAAGATCAAGCATATTCTTGTTCGTCACGAACAGGCGGCGACCCACGCGGCAGAAGGCTATGCACGATCCACGGGCAAGCCGGGTGTCGTGCTGGTGACGTCCGGTCCGGGCGCGACCAATGCCGTAACCGGTATCACCGATGCCCTGCTGGACAGCATCCCGATGGTCGTCATTACCGGTCAGGTCGCAACCAATCTGATCGGCACCGACGCCTTTCAGGAAGCCGATACGATCGGCATCACGCGTCATTGCACCAAGCATAATTATCTCGTGAAAAAGCCTTCGGATCTGGCGCATGTTGTCCGGGAAGCGTTTCATATCGCGACACAGGGTCGCCCTGGTCCGGTGGTCATCGACATTCCCAAGAATGTTCAGGTTGCAGCGGCAGAATTCAGCCGCAATGCGGCCACAGGCAATCCACGCTATCAGCCCCAGACTGAGGGCGATTTCAAGGCGATCAACACCGCTGCCGAAATGATCATGAATGCAAAGGCGCCGATTCTCTATACCGGCGGCGGGATCATCAACAGCGGACCGAAGGCAAGCGAAGCCCTTCGGGAACTGGCTGAATTGCTTGGTTGCCCGGTTACCTCGACCCTGATGGGACTGGGCGCATTCCCGGCGTCTTCCGACAAATGGCTCGGCATGCTCGGCATGCATGGCACGTTTGAAGCCAATATGGCGATGAACAAGGCTGACCTTGTGGTCTGCCTCGGCGCACGGTTCGACGACCGGATAACGGGCCGGCTCGACGCCTTTTCTCCGAACAGCAAGAAAATCCACGTCGATATTGACCGTTCGTCGATCAACAAGACCGTCCGTGTTGACCTGCCGGTTATTGGCGATGTTGGCCGGGTAATGGAGCAGTTGATCGCCGTGCTCAAGGGGCGCCGCTTTGCCACGCCGGATCATGCAGAATGGTGGTCGCGGATCGCAGGCTGGCGGGCGACCAACTGCCTAGATTATCCCGAAAGCAAGACGGAAATCATGCCGCAGGACGCCATTCGCAAATTGTGGCAGGCAACCCACAAACGCGAACCGATCATCACCACCGAAGTCGGGCAGCATCAGATGTGGGCGGCCCAGCATTTTGATTTCGAACAGCCTAATAAATGGCTGACCAGCGGTGGTCTGGGAACCATGGGCTATGGTTTGCCCGCAGCCATTGGTGCGCAGCTTGGCAATCCCGATGCGCTGGTTATCGACATCGCCGGTGAAGCTTCAATCCAGATGAATATTCAGGAGCTCGGCACCGCCACCCAATATCGCCTGCCGGTGAAGATATTCATTCTCAACAACGAATATATGGGCATGGTCCGCCAATGGCAGGAACTGACCTACCAGAGCCGTTATTCAAATAGTTATAGCGATAGTCTGCCAGATTTTGTGAAGTTGGCGGAGAGCTATGACTGGACCGGTATCCGGATTGACAATCCTGCCGATCTTGAAGCCGGTATCCAGAAAATGATCGAAACCGACGGCCCGGTCTTGGTGGATTGCAGGGTCGCCCAACTGGCCAATTGTTTCCCGATGATCCCTTCAGGCGCTGCGCATACCGAAATGTTGCTTTCGCCCGATGATGTGAAGGGTACGATGAACGACCAAGCAAAGGCACTTGTCTGATGCATATCCATGAAGAAGCTGTCGAACGGCATGTTCTCGCTGTACTGGTCGACAATGAAGCCGGTATCCTGGCGCGGATCGCCGGCATGTTCACCTCGCGCGGCTATAATATCGAGAGTCTGACGGTGGCGGATATCAGCGCAGATCATGCGATCAGCCGGATCACCATCGCCACCAACGGCCCGCCGCATGTCGTCGAGCAGATTATTGCCCAACTTGATCGGCTCGTGCCCGTACACAGCGTCCGGGATCTGACTGAATCCGGGCCGCATGTGCAGCGCGAGCTTGCCTTGGTAAAAGTGGCAGGAAAAGGCGACAACCGGATCGAGGCAATGCGACTCGCCGATGCCTATCGCGCCCGGATCGTGGACGCTTCTACCGAAAGCTTCATATTTGAAATTACCGGCGCGCCTGACAAAATCGAGACATTTGTAGCATTGATGCGCGAAGTTGGACTGGTTGAAGTTGGTCGAACCGGTGTCGTGGCGGTGGCACGCGGGCCGACTGCCGGATGAACCATATAACGCTCATGCTGGCTGGCCTATACCGGCTGCCATGGGCACGCTAATCCTATTCGCAATCATCTGAATATAAGGAAGAAAAATGAAAGTCTATTATGACGCCGATGCAGACCTCGGCCTGATCACCGGAAAAAAAATCGCGATTGTCGGCTATGGCAGCCAGGGCCATGCCCACGCCCAGAACCTCCGTGACAGCGGCGTCAAGGATGTCGCCATTGCCCTGCGTGCCGGTTCCGGAACTGCAAAGAAGGCCGAAGCCGCCGGCTTCAAAGTGATGACCAACGCCGAAGCCGCAAAATGGGCCGATATCGTCATGGTCCTCGCGCCCGACGAGCATCAGGCAGCCATTTACGCCGACGACCTGCACACAAACATGAAACAGGGCGCCGCCCTCGCCTTTGCGCACGGCCTCAATATCCATTTCGGCTTGATCGAGGCGCGCGAAGACCTCGACATCATCATGATCGCTCCCAAGGGTCCCGGCCACACGGTCCGCAGCGAATATCAGCGCGGCGGCGGTGTCCCCTGCCTGATCGCGATTGACCGCGATGTATCCGGCAATGCCCATGATGTCGCCCTTGCTTATGCATCGGGCGTTGGCGGCGGTCGCTCGGGCATTATCGAGACCAATTTCCGCGAGGAATGCGAAACCGATCTATTCGGCGAGCAAGCCGTTCTCTGTGGTGGTATCACCCATCTCATCCAGGCGGGCTTCGAAACCCTGACCGAAGCCGGTTATGCGCCGGAAATGGCCTATTTCGAATGTCTGCATGAAACCAAGCTGATCGTCGACCTGCTCTACGAGGGCGGGATCGCGAATATGCGCTATTCCATCTCCAATACCGCAGAATATGGCGATATCACTACCGGACCGCGGATCATCACCGACGAAACCAAGGCGGAGATGAAACGCGTATTGGCGGACATCCAGTCAGGCCGTTTCGTGAAGAATTTTGTTCTCGACAACCGTGCCGGACAGCCGGAACTGAAAGCCGCCCGCAAGGCGGCAGAAGCCCATCCGATCGAAGAAACCGGTGCCCAACTCCGTGCGATGATGCCCTGGATTGGCGCGAACAAGCTAGTCGACAAAGAAAAGAACTAAGCGGACGAGAGGCCGGGCGGCCGCATTTCAGGCTGCCCGGTCGCGAGCCTCGGCGAAGCTCAACAGTTCCTGTGCCACGTTGCGATCGCAGCATTTTACGAGTTCCCGGACCGCATCAGTCAGGCAGCGCTGTTCATCAACGGTTTTTGACGCCATGCTCCATCCGGGAAACTGCCTCCGGTCGATCAGCCCGCTCTTCAACCGGAAAATTGCGTGATGACGGGGATCCGAGGCTATTCGTGCAAATGTTTGCTCAACCTTGTCCTGATTGCCTTCGAGATACTGAAAGAAACGTTTTTGATCCTGAATCAAAATACCGGTGATATCATTGTGAGCGTTGTTTTTGGTCGCAGCCGCCAGAATAGTGCGCAACTCTGTGCTAGAAAGGGGGCGCTTTGGCGTACTCATATAAACAAGACGGTACATGCAATAGCCCCTCCTAGCCTAGAGCAGATATTGATAGTTCATTTAGCTTAACGAAATGCAACGCACAGAAAAAAAGTCGTGAAGCAAGATCACATAATTGCGGCTTTCCAATAGAAACGATCGTCGGGAACTATCAAACCGCGCCTTTTTTCCGGTTTTTCGAGTAGGCTAGGGAAATCCATTCTTTGCAATGCAGGATGGTATCAACCGCTCATTGGGCGCATCCATACCTATCCGCTACGATCAAAAACTTGTGCCGGAACAGAAATATCGTCCGGGACGCTTGATTTATCTGTCCGTCTGGATAAAGCATGGTGCCATGACACGGTCACAAGCTCTCGCGCTGCTACGACTTATACGCCCTTAGGCGTACCGATGCTGCTGCCAAAATGACGCAGCGCCCCGCCTAAGGGATGATTTTCAGATTTAACAAGCAAACCCGGGAATATGTGCCTTGCGCGCATCTTCCAGCAGCATAAGAGTGAAGACATGCACCAGAACCCGTCACAAAAATATCGTCCTTTCCCGCAAATAGACCTGCCCGACCGGCAATGGCCTTCGCGCACCATCGACAAGGCACCGCGTTGGCTCTCCACCGATCTGCGCGATGGCAATCAGGCGCTGATCGATCCAATGGATGCCCAGAAGAAACAGCGTTTCTTTGATCTGCTGGTCAAGATCGGGATCAAGGAGATCGAGGTCGGTTTCCCGTCCGCCGGCGCTACCGATTTTGATTTTATCAGTGGCCTCGTCAGATCCGGCAAGATACCGGATGACGTCGTCGTACAGGTGCTGACCCAGTCACGCCGCGACCTGATCGAAACCAGTTTTGCCAGCCTTGAGGGTGCACGAACGGCGATTGTCCATCTTTATAATGCGGTTTCCCCTGCCTGGCGGGATGTCGTATTCCGGCTCGACAAACAGGGCGTGAAAGATATCGCCCGTGAAGGCGCAACCATCTTGCGCGAACAGGCCGAAAAATATCCGGACACAGACTGGCATTTCGAATATTCGCCGGAAACCTTCTCAACCGCCGAACTGGATTTCAGTCTCGAAGTGGTCGAAGCGGTGATGGAAATTATCGAGCCGACTGCCGAAAAGCCGCTGATCCTCAACCTGCCCGCCACTGTCGAAGCCGCGACGCCCAATATTTACGCTGATCAGGTCGAGTGGATGTGCAAGAATATAAGCAAGCGCGAGCATGTCGTGATCAGCCTGCACACCCATAATGACAGAGGTTCGGGCATTGCGGCATCCGAGCTGGGGATGATGGCCGGTGCGGACCGGGTCGAAGGCTGCCTGTTCGGCAATGGTGAACGCACCGGCAATGTCGATCTGGTGACATTGGGCCTGAATCTCTACACGCAAGGCGTTGATCCCGAGCTGGATTTTTCCAATATGGATGAAATCGTAAAGACCGTGGAATATTGCAATCAACTCCCGGTTCCGGCCCGTCATCCCTATGCCGGGGAGCTGGTCTTTACCGCCTTCTCCGGTTCGCATCAGGATGCCATCAAGAAAGGCTTTACCGCCCAGGAACAGCGCAACGACGAGCTGTGGAATGTGCCCTATCTGCCGATTGACCCGCGCGATCTCGGCCGGGATTATGAAGCGGTTATCAGGGTCAACAGCCAGTCCGGCAAAGGCGGGATTGCCTGGATATTGGAGCAGGATTACGGGCTGAAGCTGCCCAAACGCCTGCAAGCCAATTTCAGCCGGACGGTGCAGGAACTGGCCGACGAGACGAGCCGCGAACTGTCATCGACCGATATCTGGGATGCGTTCCGTGAACGCTATCATCTTGATGGAAACGGGCAATATAGCCTGATCGATTATGATGAGCGTTCAACCGGCGGCGAACGAATCTTTGTCGGCAAGGTTAAGGGGCCTGATGGCCAAATAGCGGTCAGCGGACGCGGAAACGGCCTGATTTCCAGCGTGGTCGACGCAGTTTCCTCTGCGCTTGGCGTCACCCTCGAAATTATCGACTATAGCGAACATGCTCTGGGTTCGGGCAAGGATGCGCAGGCAGCCGCTTATATTGAATGCAAAACCGATGATGGCAAAGAATTCTACGGCGTCGGCATCAACAGCGATGTTGCCACTGCGTCGGTCGAGGCATTGCTCAGCGCCGTCAACCGGATTTAAGCGCTCAGTTAAAATAACAGTAGAATATGCCGCCGCATCGGTTATTGCGGTGGCATATTTTTTCAAATCGGGGTTTCCATGACTTTACCAGCAATTTTTGACAATCTTCGCCTCCCGCTGATCGGCTCACCATTGTTCATCGTGTCAGGGCCTGAACTGGTCATCGCGCAGTGCAAGGCTGGCATTGTCGGCAGCTTTCCTGCGCTGAACGCTCGTCCGCAGACCATGCTCGACGAATGGATGCACCAGATTACCGAGGAACTGGCGGCATGGAACCGGGATAATCCGGAAAAACCGGCAGCACCGTTCGCGGTCAACCAGATCGTTCACAAGTCCAATGACCGACTCGATCAGGACATGGCGACTTGCGCGAAATGGAAAGTCCCGATTGTTATCACTTCGCTCGGTGCGATTGAAGACCTCAACACGGCTGTGAAAAGCTGGGGCGGCATCATCCTTCACGATATTATCAACAACCGCTTCGCGCATAAGGCGATCGAAAAAGGCGCGACCGGCCTCATTCCCGTTGCTGCTGGCGCCGGTGGCCATGCTGGCACTTTATCCCCGTTCGCATTGATGCAGGAAATCCGCGAATGGTTTGACGGCCCCGTGGCCCTCTCCGGTTCGATTGGCAACGGTGCGTCAATTTTGGCGGCTCAGGCGATGGGTGCCGATCTCGGCTATGCAGGATCGGCCTTTATCGCCACGAAGGAAGCCAATGCGGATCAAGAATATAAGGAAGGCATCGTCGAAGGCAAAGCCGCCGACATCGTCTATTCCGATCTGTTTACTGGCGTGAAGGGCAATTACCTGCGCCAATCAATCGAGAATGCAGGATTGGACCCCGACAATCTCCCGCAAGGCGACTATAAGACCATGGACTTCGGTTCTGGTGGCAATACCGATAAAAAGGCCTGGAAAGATATCTGGGGCTGCGGCCAGGGTATCGGGCTGATCGATAATGTGATGAGCGTTCAGGAGATGGTTGACCAGTTTACCCAGGAATATCGGGCGGCGCGGGAAAGCTTGAAAGAGCGGTTTGATTATTAGGGCCAGATTTGTCAGCAAGTCACCCGCCAGTTAGTCAATCCGGATTGGGCGTATCCTGCTGATGGGATGGTGAAGCGCCCGAGACAAATATCGGACCGTCTTTGCTCGTCGCAAACCGTCCACCGACCAAACCGACAAATAGAACCAGAATGACCAGCCATACCACGAATACACCGCTGGTGATCCGCCAGTTTCTCGGGGGTAGTCCCTGAATCAGGAATGTCGCAATGCCGGCAACATTAATGCAGACGAGGTTAGTCGCCAGCAAAAACAGAGCCCTGAGTCCAAGTATTTGTTCGCCGCTGCCGAGGAACAATCCAGCTGCGGCAATCGGCGGGACGAGCGCCACGGCAATCATGACGCCGACCAGCGCCAGAGACGCGCCCTGGCTAAACGCCAATACGCCAGCGGCGCCGCAGGCCAGAGCCAATGCGATATCGGCGGGGTGGACAATTGTACGGTTCCTGAGTTCCGGCACCAGCGGATCGACGTCGATGAACATACCGAGCAAGATTGTAAAAATCAGGGCGGCAAATATGCCAACAACTAGGGTGGTCAACGCCCGGCGCCCAAGTGCCGAATCCCCCAACGTCGCTGCCATTGCCATTGCCATTGTCGGACCGAGGAGCGGTGCGATTATCATCGCGCCGATAACCACAGCCGTCTGACCGCTACGCATGCCCAAAGCTGCGATCAAGGCTGACAGGATCACCGTCAACAGATAATTGGGGCGGAGTTTGAGACTGGCTTCTATATCATCATATAGTTCATTCGTGCTAATCCTGTCACGCGTAAAGAAAGCTTCGAGTTTGCTTGGCGGTTTCTGCTCACCGGACCGAGAAAAGGAAATTGTCTCCAATTCAGGAATTTCCGGCAAAACAGCCTCGACCCGCTGGACCAGAACCGAAAACCCTGCGATATCTCTGAAATTCTCGTCCAGTTCCGCAATCAGCGGTTCAATGAACCGGCTTGGTACGACGCACGAAAATTTCTCGAGGCCGTCAGGCACGGTTTCTTGCCAAAACCGGCTGCAATGTTTTCGAATGATTGCTTTTGTCCGCAATATTTCTGAGTCGGGTATAATTATTTTAACCAGCCTAGCCGACATATCGGGTTCCTTCCGCTTGCGAGATTATGGACAGGAAGAAAGATTCCACACCAGATGGGCACAGGGCCGCAGTTCCTCGACGGATCCGGAACCGATCACAAAACTCCCCAGCCTTTGACCTCTTACATTTCCCCCCGCGCACGCCGTATCGCAAACCATTTTTCGACATTGGCATTATGCTCTTTTAGCGTATTGGCAAAAATATGCCCGCCCTTGCCGTCAGCGACAAAATAGAGCGCCTGGGTATTCGCAGGATTGAGCACTGCTTCAATCGATGCGCGACCGGGGTTAGCAATTGGACCTTTGGGTAGGCCCACCATCGCATAGGTATTATAGTCGTTGACCTGGGCAATCTCCGATTGCCTGATACGGCGCCCTAACGGCTTTCCTTTGGTGATCGGGTAAATGATAGTGGGGTCGGCCTGCAGCATCATATTTTTACGAAGCCGATTGCCATAAACACCCGCCACGGTCCGACGCTCCCTGGCCAACGCCGTCTCCTTCTCGACAATCGCCGCTAATATGATAGCTTCTTCCGGCGTCTTGACCACGCTGGCTTTCGTTCGCTTTGGCCAAAGTTCAGCAAGCGTATCGCCCATCGCTTTTTGCATGCGCTGCAAAACGGCTGCCCGTTGCTCGCCGCGTTCAAAACTGTAGCTGTCTGGCAGGATCGAGCCTTCTGCCGGGACCGGAATATCACCCTTGAGCAGTTTCTCGGCCATCAATTTCTCGTATACGATGATCGAGGGTGTACCTTCCGGAACGGTGATCAGGCGTTGCACCGATTTTCCGCCTTGCAATATATCCAGGATCAGCGCGTTGCTCGCGCCCGCCGGGATTTCGAATTCTCCGGCCTTGATCGGTTCCGATCCCCCGAGAATTTTAGCCCGGTTCAGAAAGGCATCGGCGGATTTGATGACACCTTCCGATTCCATGGCCTCGGCAGCCATGGCCAGGCTCGAACCGGATTTTATGATGATCGTGCGCTGGTTCTCCAGCGGACCGCTGGCGTTCCAGCCATAGAGGAAATTCCCGGCCAGCAGGACCACAATGACCGCCGCTGCTACCAATATCAGGCAACCCAGCCGGCGCATGTTGCTAGATGGCTTTCATGATGATGCTGGCATTGGTTCCGCCAAAACCGAAGCTGTTGCTGAGCACGGCTTTCACTTCACGCTTTTTCGCAAAATGCGGAACCAGATCCACGCCTTCACAACCTTCATCCGGATCATCGAGATTAAGCGTCGGCGGCACAATCTGATCCCGAATGGCCAGGATGCTGAAAATGCCTTCAACGGCGCCGGCACCGCCGAGCAAATGGCCGATCGCCGATTTGGTCGAGCTCATCGACATTGTCTTGAGGTCATCGCCAAACAACCGCTTTATCGCCGCTAGCTCGATAGTGTCTGCCATCGTCGATGTGCCGTGCGCATTGACATAATCGATATCGGCGGTGGTCAGGCCCGAGCGTTTAAGCGCCATTTCCATTGACCGATATGCTCCCGTGCCACCGGGATGTGGTGCGGTAACGTGATAGGCATCTCCAGACATGCCATATCCGATAACTTCGCAATAGATTTTGGCGCCGCGCGCCTTGGCATGTTCATATTCTTCAAGCACCACGACGCCTGCGCCCTCGCCCATCACGAATCCATCACGGTCCTTGTCGTAAGGTCGGGAAGCTGCTGTCGGGTCGTCGTTGCGTTTGGTTGAAAGCGCCTTTGCCTGAGCAAAGCCGGCGATTCCAATCGGACAAATGGTCGCTTCGGCGCCACCGGCCAACATGACATCGGCGTCGTCCAAAGCAATCATTCGTGCGGCATCGCCAATACTGTGCGCACCGGTCGAACAGGCCGTCACGACGGCATGGTTCGGACCCATCAGACCATATTTGATCGATACCTGGCCGGAAATCAGGTTTATCAGCCGTCCGTGGACAAAATGCGGGCTAACCCGGCCCGGGCCGCGTTCTGCGAGCACCAGCGACTCTTTTTCGATTCCCGGAAGACCGCCAATACCCGAACCGATCGAACAGCCAGCCCGGAGCTTGGCTTCGTCTGACATATCCGTGAGACCGGCATCCTCGAGGGCCTGACCGGCTGCATCGATACCGTAAATAATGAACGGGTCCACCTGCCGCTGAACCTTGTGATCCACGCGCAAGTCTGGGTCGAAACCATATTCGTGATCGGCCGGCTTGACCTCGCAGGCGATATGGCATTTTTGATCCGATGCATCAAAGCGGGTAATTTTTCCCGCACCTGACTTGGAAGCCAGAATATTGCTCCAGGTCGTTTCCACATTTCCGCCCAGCGGAGTCACCAGGCCCATTCCGGTTACAACTACACGACGCATATCATGCCTCTCCCTGCGGGCGTCCCTCGCCCGAAATCAAAAACGGCCACCGGTTCAGGAAATTCTCCCCGGGCCGGTGAGCCGCTTTGCTGTCTTTCAACGATCATTGGCCCCGAGGCGCGCCCTTTTTCATGGCAGCACCCCAAAATCAATTATCCCTTGTTTTTGTCGATGAAGTCGATGGCGTCTTTGACCGTTCCGATTTTTTCGGCTGCATCATCTGGAATTTCGACGCTGAATTCTTCTTCAAACGCCATCACCAGTTCAACAATGTCGAGGCTGTCAGCGCCCAGATCATCGATGAATGCAGCTTCTTCGGTCACTTTGTCGGCTTCAACGCCCAGATGCTCAACAACAATCTTTTTTACCCGGTCTGCAGTCTCACTCATGAGAGTTCCCTTTTTGTTAGGATGTAATTTCAATTTCGTCCTAGTGCGATGGCGCGCGCCTTGCAAGTGTCAGTGAAGTCGAAATCGCACTGGACATCATGTTTTTGAGGTATGCCCTAGGAAATCATCGCCATACCGCCATTCACGTGCAGTGTCTGGCCGGTGACATAGGATGCCTCCTGGCTGGCCAAATAGACCACGGCAGCACCGATATCGTCACCGCTTCCCATTTTTCCTGCCGGAATCTTGCGATTGATATCGTCCTTCTGCGCATCGGTCAGGGTGTCGGTCATCGGCGATTCAATGAATCCGGGCGCGACGCAATTGACGGTGATGTTGCGGGAGGCAAGTTCCTGCGCCAGGGCCTTGGACATACCGACCAGACCAGCTTTCGACGCAACATAATTGGCCTGTCCCGGATTGCCGGTCGCACCGACAACCGAACTAATCGAGATAATCCGGCCACGGCGCGCCTTCATCATCGGTCTTGCCGCGGCACGGATGAGGCGAAAGGCCGATTCCAGGTTGACCCGGATCACGTCCGAAAAATCTTCATCGGACATCCGCATCACAAGCCCGTCGCGGGTGATCCCCGCATTATTGACCAAGATGTCCAGCTTACCCAGTTTCTCAACCGTATCCGGGACCAGAGCATCCACTTCTTCCGGCTTGGAAAGATCGCACGGTATGACAATATGGCCTTCCCCGGCCATATCCGGAATCATCTCCATCAGCACGTGTCTGCGGGTCCCGGAAAGGGCGACTGTCGCACCCTGCGCGGCCAGGGATTTCGCGATAGCCGATCCGATCCCTCCGGATGCTCCGGTTACCAAGGCGGTCATTCCCGTCAAATCAAACATGCTTGTTCCTTCAAAATTCCAGATAATTGGGGCCGAATGATTCTGCTACTCCAGCCCCTTCAGAAAAGCCTCGATGTCATCCATAGATATAAGGCTGACGGTTTCAGCGTCGGGTGCGATCCGTCCTACCATCCCGGTCAAGACCTTGCCGCCAAATTCGACAAATTGTTCGACTCCGGCTTCTGCCATATGGCCGACGGATTCCCGCCAGCGTACGGTTCCGGTCACTTGCTGGACCAGCAGGTTGCGAATTTCATCGACATCCGAGACCGGAGCAGCAGTGACATTGGCAAATACGGGGACAACCGGCGAGAATAGGCTCGCTTCGGCCAGTGCTTCCTCCATGGCTTCCGCCGCGGGTTCCATCAGCGAACAGTGAAACGGGGCCGACACGGGCAGCAGAATTCCGCGTTTGATGCCATGGTCTTTTGCTGCAGCAATCGCCCGCTCAATCGCACCGATATGACCGGAAATCACAACCTGTGTCGGGTCGTTGTCATTGGCCACCGTGCATATTTCACCCTGTGCGGAGGCATGTGCCAGCGCGGATGCCTTTTTGATATCGGCTCCCAGCAACGCCGCCATGCCACCCTCGCCCACCGGCACGGCTTTTTGCATCGATTGACCGCGCAACTTCAGCAATTCTGCCGTGGTGGTCAGGTTCAAGGCTCCGGCAGCACACAGCGCGCTATATTCGCCAAGGCTGTGCCCAGCGACATAGGTGCAGAGGTCTCCGAGCGACTTTCCGCCATCCTTTTCCATTACCCGCAAGGTCGCAATGGCATTGGCCATGATCGCCGGTTGTGCGTTTTCCGTCAGGGTCAACTCATCGGCAGGCCCCTCGCACATCAGCTTGAACAGATTTTGCTCTAGCGCATGGTCGACTTCTTCGAACACTTCCCGCGCCGTGGTGCTTGCCTCGGCCAGTGCCTTGCCCATGCCGATGGCCTGGCTGCCCTGTCCCGGAAAAATAAATGCACGCATATTCGGCCCCCAATTCTCAAATATATTTGAAAGGAATTAGGCAGGAATGATTGGTCATGCAAGCACCGCGCTCTTCATGCAAAGCCATTGCACAATTTTAATCGGTTGATTAAGCCGTCTGTATGAAGGGTGAGGAGTTTCAAGAAAAGTTGGCGGCCTATTGTACCGAAGCTTTTGGTGCAGACGGCAAACTCGGCCAATTACGGCGGCTTTCCGGTGGCGCGAGCATGGAAAGCTGGGCCTTTGCTTATGGCGAGGAAGAGTTCGTCCTGCGCCGTCTGCCCGATGGTCTTTCCGCTGATGACGACGGATTACGCGGGGTTTCGCTCGCGACGCAGGCCGATATCATTGAACTGGCCTGCGCTGCCGGAGTCACCGCTCCGCAAGTGCGCGGAAGGTTGCGGCCGGAACATGGTCTGGGTGAAGGCTTCATCATGACCAAGGCGGAGGGTGAAACCCTGCCGCATAAGATTCTCGGTAATCCGGATTTTGCCGAAGCCGAGCGCAAATTAACCGAACAATGCGCCCGGGAACTGGCGATCATCCACCAGATACCGGTGCAGTCGCTGCCCCCTTCGCTGGAATATTTTTCTCCAGTCGAACTGATTCGAGTTCAGAAAGACAAATATGACGAGATTGGTGGCCTGATTCCAGTCTATGAATATGCCTTCCACTGGCTGAACCATAATGCGCCGGACGCCAGTGGCAAAAAACTGGTGCACGGCGATTTCCGCATGGGCAATTTGATGATCGACCGCAACGGACTTTCAGCAGTACTCGACTGGGAACTGGTCCGGCTCGGCGATCCGATGCAGGATCTTGCCTATTTGTGCACGCCAAGCTGGCGGTTCGGCCATTATGAAAAACTGGCAGGTGGCTTTGACAGCGCCGATTCACTCTTGCGGGCCTATGCCAAAGCGAGCGGAACGGACGTTGATCCCGCCCGTTTTCGCTTCTGGTTGATCTATTCAACCCTGTGGTGGGGGGTGGCCTGCATGGTGATGGGGCAAATCTGGCGCAGCCATGGTGACCGCTCGCTGGAACGCACGGTCATCGGACGCCGTGTGTCAGAGGTGGAAATCGATCTGGCCCTGTTGCTGGAGGAAATATTGCCGGATGAAATTTGTACGCCTCTTGACTGGTCGGTGCCCGAAGAAGCAACCGTGACCGGGGAAACCGGCTATGGCGAGCTTCTGACCGCTTTGGGAGAATGGAACACAGGCAATGTCCAGCCCGGCCTGCACGGCCATGACAAATTCCAGTCCCGCGTCGCCGGTAATGCGCTTGGGATCGCCCGGCGGCAGGCAGAATGGGGGCCCGGTTTCCGGGATGCCGCCCATGCCCGGCTGGCCGCCATCGGTTGTGATCATGCGCAGCTTTGCGCCGGACTTTCAAACGGGGACATAGCGGTCACCGACCCTGATATCTGGGACCATCTGCGGCTGTCTGCACTCGAACGCCTGTCCATCGATCAACCCAAATATGCCGGCCTGGAGGTCGCGCTTAACAAATGGAACCCGTCATGACCAATTTTGAAGTCCCTCAGGAGATTGAAGATTATCTGGACGTGCTTGATGACTTCATCGAGCGGGAGATCAAACCGATTGAACAGCGCGATGACAATATCCGCTTCTTCGACCACCGGCGGGAAAATGCACGGACCAACTGGGAAGACCAGGGATTGCCGACCGAGGAATGGGAGGCGTTGCTGGTGGAAATGCGGCAGGTCGCGGATGCTGCCGGTCATTATCGATATGCTTTGCCCGAGGAATTCGGAGGACAAAACGGCACCAACCTAGGCATGGCCCGCATCCGGGAACATCTGGCGCACAAAGGTCTGGGTCTCCACAACGACCTGCAGAATGAAAATTCCATCGTCGGCAATCTGGTGCAGCCTCTCATGCTGCGCGACTTTGGCACCGAGGCGCAAAAACGCGACTATATTCCGGGGATGCTGGCGGGCAAAATCGGCTGGTGTTTCGGGCTGACCGAGGAGCATCATGGCTCGGACGCGACATGGATGGACACTACTGCGGTTCCGGAAACCCGCGACGGGGTCGATGGCTGGCTGATCAACGGCAACAAGATGTGGACCACCGGTCTGCACAAGGCGTCCCATGTAATGACTTTTGCCCGGCACAGCGGCAAGGACGGCGATGCCAGGGGAATCGGCTGCTTCATCGTACCGGTGGATGCGAAAGGCTTTGAAATTGGTGAATATATGTGGACATTCAACATGCCCACCGATCATCCGAAATGCTCCTATACCAATGTCTGGATTCCGGCAGATGCGGTACTCGGCGATCTCGAGATGGGACTGGCGTGTGCGCAGCATTTTGTGCACGAAAATCGCATTCGCCAGGCGGCATCATCGCTCGGCGCGGCGCAATATTGTATCGATGAATCGGTGAAATATGCCGGAGAACGCAAACCGTTCGGCAAGCCTCTGTCGGTCAATCAGGGGATCCAGTTTCCGCTGGTCGAATTGCACACCGAAGCAGCGATGCTCCGGCAACTTATTTACGCGACGGCAGCCAAGATGGACACCATGCCGAAACCCGATGTCGCCAAATATCTCTCCGCCCAGGTCAGCATGTGCAACTATCGCGCGAACCGCCTGTGCTGCGACGCCGCCGACCGCGCGATGCAGGTCCACGGAGGCATGGGCTATTCGCGCCACAAGCCGTTCGAGCATATCTACCGGCATCACCGGCGCTACCGGATCACCGAGGGCGCGGAAGAAATCCAGATGCGAAAGATAGGTGGTGATATGTTCGGGTTTTTGGGGCGGAAGAAAAGCTAGAATATTGCCGGACAAAGAACAGGAGACAGCAATTTTTAGCCCTGTTAGTAATGCCATCAGGCTCAGTTGATTCGCTGATGTCTCGACAGGGGTAGAGTGATTTGATCAAGGTCTTACGGCAGCTTGGCGCTGCAGTTACATTTTCATTTTTGATAGCATCTCCAGCGCTCGCAGGGGACACACCGGTATACCAGCCAGCGCCAGATTGGGTGGAACCGTTTGATATCAACAATGTTTTGTCTGCCAAAAAGCCCGGCAATGAACTGATCGTGTCCTTGGATCGCCAGGTGAAATTGGAAAATGGACAAACGTGGCAATATTCAGACGTGGTTCTTCGTGGCGCTTCAAGCGAAGCACTTGCCCAGATCGGCAGGCTACAGGGAATGTGGAATCCGGAACTTGGCGATTTCATTGTCCACAACGTCCAGATCGTGAGAAACGGCGAAATCATCGACGCATTAGCCAATGGGAAGACATTTGATATTTTACGGCGTGAAGCGGGGCTAGAAAATTTGCAGGTCAACGGAATTTTGACGGCTTTTCTTCAACTGGAAGGTTTGCAAATTGGCGATCTGGTGCGTTTGAGAGCATCCACGACTATCCAGGATCCGGCAATGGATGGAAATATGCAAATCGTCGACAATCTGCTGGCCGAGCCAATCAGCCTCCAATATGGTCGATTCCAGCTATTTTGGCCCAAATCAGATATGATCCGATGGCAAGTTGTTGGCAAAGACGCTGAGTATAAAATAGCCACGAAAGGCGCATATAAAAATCTGATTATCGAACTGCCGATTCCAAAGCAGCCGGAGTCTGCCCCCGGCTCACCGTTGCGCTTTGCAAACAACACTGTTGTCGAGGCGACCAGCTTCAACGACTGGACTTCGGTATCACGAACGGCGGCACGGCTTTACGAAATAAACGACCTGATCTCAGAGGGTAGCGAACTTGCCAAAGAAGCTGATTTGATCGCGGGCCAGTTCACTGATCCAAAAGAAAGAGCCGCTGCAGCGCTGCAGCTTGTACAGGACAAAGTGCGCTATCTGTTTAATGGTCTCGGCGGGGGCAATTATACGCCCCAAAGTCCAGAACAGACATGGACTTTGCGTTATGGCGATTGCAAAGCGAAGACCCTCTTGTTGCTGGCCCTTCTCGACCGTTTGGGCATTGAAGCACAGCCTGCTCTGGTCCACTCAACGCTGGCAGACGCAATTTCGGAGCGATTGCCCAGTTTCGCCGCCTTCGACCACATTATAGTCCGAGCGACCATCGACGGACATATTTATTGGTTGGATGGGACGCGCAGTGGAGACCGGCTTGCAGATTTGGCTGACACGCCGCCATTTCGATATGCCCTGCCGCTTGAAACCACCGGCTCCGATCTTGAAACAATTCCGTTGTTGCCGATGGGACGGCCGATTGAACAAATCAGTATATCGATTGATGCAAGTGCCGGAATAGGCTTCCCTGCGCCGTATACCGCGACGATAGTTGGTCGCGGCACGAAAGTTGCGCAGATGAAGACAGTTAAAAACTCGATTTCCGCGAGCCAGTATGAAGAGCTACTGGATTCATTCATCATGCAGTATACCGGTGAAAGGTCCAGTATAACGGACAGAGAGGCACTGTTTGACGAAAAGTCAGGTACCGTGTCGATAACGGGCCGAGGTCTAATGACCATGACCTGGTCAAACGCTCAGAATCAGCGCGCCTATTCGATTGGCAATTTTCTCGAAAACACCGAAGTTCTAAGCAACCGTACAAAAGCCGAATGGAAAGATATTCCCTATGCGATGAGCTATCCCGGCTACTATGTCCGTAAGTTTCAAATCGCGCTTCCAGATGGCGGTCAAGGCTTTGAATTAGAAGGCCAGACTGATGTTGACGGAACCATAGCCGGTTACGAGCAGCAGCGAAAAGCGGCAATCGCTGATGGCAAGGTATCAGTTGATGAGTATTGGCGTACCGCGATGTGGGAGGTTCCGGCTGACCAAGTTACGGCAGAGCGTGCAAAGCTGATGAAGTTTCAGACGCCCAAATTGCGGGTAAAGGTCCCGGCAGATTACCCTCCCACTTGGCTTGAGACGAAAAGAGCAGTTGAAAATAAAAAGCTGGCCCCGATCATCGCTGCCTACAAGGCCGATATCGCCGTGCATCCAGACGAATCGCGACCATATGAAAATTTCGCGAAATTCTATCAAGCAACCTACCAATTTACGAAAGCCGCTGAGCAGCTTGCACTTGCTCTGAAACAGGAACAAACGCCCGAAACTTATGCTTGGCTTGCTCGTTTATACAACATTGTGGATGACAAGCGCGCAATAGAGACTGCGCAAAAAGCGTTAGAGCTGGATCCCGCCTCCGTCGGAGCAATTTCCACCATTGCCGACATCTATTCCAAGCGCAAGCAAACCGACAAAGCGTTACAGTTTCTGGCTGAGGTCGAAAATAACGGCGTCGATGAAAACTCAATCGCTTCCGTAAAAGCCGAAATTATGATGATGGACAGCAAGTATGATGAAGCGCTGGCTATTGTTGATGGACTGTTGGCCAAAAAACCAAACGACCCTGAATTGCTCAATCTCCGCTGTTGGAACAAGGGAAGAGCAAATCTGCAATTGGACACAGCACTGAAGGATTGCACCAAGGCCATTCAGCTGGCCGAATCGTCGAGCGCAATTTTGGATAGCCGTGCATTGGTATTCTTCAGACTGGGTCAGTTTGAGGACGCAATGTCAGATCTAAATACTGCACTGGACTTCAACCCAAGTCTGGCTCCTTCGTTATACTTGCGCGGGATGACATATTCCCGAATGGGAGAGCAGACCAAAAGTGCCTCTGACATTACGGCTGCTAAATATATGATGCCGAAGGTTGTAGATGACTATGCGGTTTTTGGCCTTGCCCCTTGACCGGTGGCTGAAAGGCCATATTTCGATCTGATCGCAGATTTCGGGTAGAATTTCAGCTCTGGCATCATTGTTTTCCCGACAGGCTTTACAACGAACTATATCGGCTTCTCCCCCCTTGCATTCCCCCGTCAATTCCGCCATAGGCGCCACTTCCGCGTGATCCGGCCTGTCCGAATCACCGGGAAATAGAAGAAAGCCGGAGGGGCGTGTCTGCATGGTGCGGCGTCAGCGATCGGCGGTAAATGAAGGAATGATTGCATGCCAATG
>CBETBW010000002.1:0-214308 GCA_965534715.1 uncultured Parasphingorhabdus sp. | reverse complement strand
ACAAGGCTATGATGCCAAGATCATGCGCCAGATCGTGCGTTTGCGGAAAATGGAAACCCATGACCGGCAGGAAATGGAAGCCATTCTCGACACCTACAAGTCGGCGCTTGGTTTGGCCTGATCAATAGGCTAATAGCCAGTCTTTGACGGCGGGAGAGCAGCGATGATTGTCACCACGACACCCAGTATCCAAGGCCGTGCGATCCGCGACTATCGCGGGATCGTGATTGGCGAGGTCATCGTCGGGGCGAACCTGTTCCGCGATCTTTTCGCCAGCATCACCGACATTGTCGGCGGGCGCTCCGGCAAATATGAAAATGTCCTGAAACGCGCGCGCGATGAAGCCCTGGCGGAGATGGAGGCAGAGGCGGCGAAAGCCGGTGCCAATGCTGTCGTCGGTGTCGATCTTGACTATGAGGTCGTCGGCGACAAGGGTTCGATGCTGATGGTATCCGCATCGGGAACCGCGGTAATCGTAGAATGAGCAAATCGGGAATTTGAGGTAAAATGGCAGGCCATAGTAAATTTAATAATATCAAGCATCGCAAGGGCGCTCAGGACAAAAAGCGCGCGGCGCAATTTTCAAAGCTGTCCCGCGAGATAACCGTGGCGGCCAAGTCGGGCATGCCGGATCCGGATTTTAATCCGCGTCTGCGGCTCGCGGTAAACAGCGCGAAAGCGGTGTCGATGCCGAAGGACAATATTCAGCGCGCGATCGAAAAAGCGACAGCAAACGAAGGCGAGGACTATAGCGAGATCCGCTATGAAGGCTTTGGCCCGGGCGGTGTGTCGCTGATCATCGAAACCCTGACCGACAATAATAACCGCACCTTTACCAATGTCCGCACGATCATGTCGCGCAACGGCGGCAATCTGGGCGAAAGCGGTTCTGTGGCGCACGGGTTTGACCGGGTCGGCTATATTCAATATCCGGCCAGTGTTGGCGATGAAGAGAAAGTACTCGAAGCCGCCATGGAGGCGGGCGCAGAAGATATTTCTTCCGATGACGACGGCCATGAAATCTGGACCGCGATGGAAGATTTGCACGAAGTTTCCAGTGCTTTGGAAAAGGAGCTGGGCGAAGCGGCAAGCGTGAAACTCGCCTGGCGGCCTTCGGTCCAGGTCGAAGTCGATCAGGAGCAGGCCGAGACCTTGCTCAACCTGATCGATATGCTCGACGATGATGATGACGTCCAGACGGTCTGGGGCAATTATGACGTGTCCGACGAGATCATGGAAAAACTGAACGCCGAGTGATGTGGGAATTTGTCGCCAAGGCCGCGCTTGCAGGAGTGATCGTGGCAATGGTTGCAACCATCGCGCAGCGCCAGCCGAGTTTTGGGGCGCTGATCGCCTCGCTGCCCCTGATCTCGATATTGGGCATGATCTTTCTCTGGTATGCGCGGCCTGACACGGAAAATATGGCGCTGCATGCCGAGGCAACCTTCTGGTATGTCCTTCCATCTCTTCCAATGTTTCTGCTGATCCCGCTGTTGCTCCGCAATGGTGCCAGCTTCTTTCTGTCGCTGGCGGCCGGGTGCGTGCTGACGATCAGCCTGTATCTGATCATGGCCTTTGTCGGTCGCCGGATGGGGCTGCCGATCTGATGCGGCCGGTCTGAGATGATCATTCTCGGCCTCGATCCCGGACTGGGCATCACCGGCTGGGGCGTGATCATGGCCGACGGCAATCGCCTGTCCCATGTCGCCAATGGCCAGATCAAGACCGATCCCAAAATGGCTTTGGCCAGCCGCTTGCTCAAGCTCGACCTCGAACTGACCGACCTGCTGCTGGAATATAGGCCGGATGGCGCGGCGGTCGAGGAAGTGTTCGTCAACAGCAATCCGCAAAGCACGCTGAAGCTCGGGCAGGCGCGCGGCGTGGTGCTGCTCGGGGCTTCGCGGACAGGAATCGAAGTCGGAGAATATTCGGCGCGGACGGTGAAAAAATCGGTGGTCGGTGTCGGCAAGGCGGACAAGGACCAGGTACAGGCGATGATCAAAATCCTGCTGCCCGGCGTGAAACTGGCCGGGGCGGATGCCGCCGATGCGCTCGCCGTGGCGATCACCCATGCGCATCACCGGGGGCGTTGAGGTTGGCTAGGATTAGAAACCGTTCGCACTGAGCTTGTCGAAGTGCACCTATCTACTGGGAGCTGTCCTTCGACAGGCTCAGGACGAACGGTTTTATTCGCACGAAGACACAAAGTCACGAAGACAAGTCCTCGGTACCATTTGCTAAGTGCCTTCTTGTCTTGGTGCGAGGCCCCATTTTGTAGCCCGCTTGCGCGGGGTAGAGAAAGAAGGCTGGATTGCCGAGCAAGTTAGTCTAAAACAACAATATGATCGCAAAACTCACCGGCACTATCGACGAAATCGGCACCGACAATATCGTGCTCGATGTGCAGGGCGTCGGCTATCTGGTTTTCTGCTCGTCGCGGACCATTGCCGCGATTGGCGGGGTGGGGGATGGCGCGACCATCTATACTGAAATGCAGGTCAGCGAGACCGACATGCGCCTGATGGGCTTTGCCAGCGGCTCGGAGCGCGACTGGTTCCGGCTGCTGATCTCAGTACAGGGCGTCGGCGGCAAGGTGGCGCTGGCGATCTTGTCGGCGCTGGAACCCGGAGAAATTTCACGGGCCGTGGCAATGGGCGACAAGGCGATGGTCGCGCGAGCGAATGGCGTGGGACCGAAGCTTGCGTTCAGAATAGTCAACGAGTTGAAAGACAAGGTCGGCGGGATTGCGACTGATCCAATTGCTGGCAGCGGCGCGGTCCACGCGCCATCATCGAACAGCGCTGATGCAGTCAGCGCGCTGCAGAATCTGGGCTTCAAACCGGCGGATGCTAGTGCGGCGGTGGCTGCGGCGGATGCCGAGGCGGGGGATGGCGCGACACTGGATGCGCTGGTGCGGCTGGCGCTGAAGAAGGCGGCGCGGTGATGGATGTCAAAGAGTTGCTTGCTAAAAAATCTGAAGATGAAGAGGCGTTCCGCAAGATTGCTGAAGCAGACTACAAAGCATATTTGGAAGAAGCGGGGGAGCGGTTGCGATTTCAGACTGAGTTTTCTCAGTCTGCTTTGAAAAACCTAACATTCGTGAACGGTGGAGCAATCATCGCGTTGTTTACCTTTATCGGAAACGATAACGCACAATTCGACGCCAACTATTTGCGCTGGTCCTTTGCCGCCTTTCTAATTGGTTTATTTCTATCTCTGTTTTCTTACATTGGTGCTTATTTCTCCCAAGGAATGTTCATGCACGTAACAATCATTCAAGCTTGGAACTCGCAGCTTCGAATGCATGGCTTCGATGAAAAATACGATTTCAAAAAAGAGATCAAATTGGGCAATGTTAATTTATATTTGGCGATCATGTTGGCGGTTGGAAGTTTAATTGGTTTTGGCGTCGGTTCCTATTGCGCGTTAGAAGGTGTGCTGTGACCGAAGATCGCCTCCAATCTCCAGAACGCAAGGTCGAAGACATCGACGCGGCGCTGCGTCCGAAAACGCTCGACGAATTTATCGGGCAGGAAGCGGCGCGGGGTAATCTTCGAGTGTTTATCGAAGCGGCCAGGGGGCGTAGCGAGGCGCTGGATCATGTACTGTTCTTTGGACCTCCCGGCTTGGGCAAGACCACGCTGGCGCAGATCATTGCGCGGGAACTGGGGGTTGGGTTTCGCGCCACTTCGGGGCCGGTCATCGCCAAGTCCGGCGATCTGGCGGCGCTGCTGACCAATCTGGAAGAAGGCGATGTCCTGTTTATCGACGAGATTCACCGGCTCAATCCGGTGGTTGAGGAAGTGCTCTATCCGGCGATGGAGGACCGCGCGCTTGATCTGATCATCGGCGAAGGGCCGTCGGCGCGTTCGGTGCGGATTGATTTGCCCGCTTTCACCCTGATCGGCGCGACTACGCGCCAGGGCCTGCTGACCACGCCGCTGCGCGATCGTTTCGGCATTCCGGTGCGGCTCAATTTCTATTCGACCGAGGAACTGGAAAAAGTCGTCCACCGCGCTGCGCGGCTGCTCGGTCTCGAGATTGCGCCCGACGGCGCCACCGAGGTTGCTCGCCGCGCGCGCGGGACGCCGCGGATTGCGGGACGCCTGCTCCGCCGGGTACGGGATTTCGCCAATGTCGCGGGGACCAAAATTGTCGACCAGAAAACCGCCGATGCATCGCTGACCCGGCTGGAAGTCGATCATATCGGCCTCGACGCCATGGATCGCCGCTATCTCCATATGATCGCGGACATCTACAAGGGCGGTCCGGTGGGTGTCGAAACGCTCGCCGCCGGCCTGTCGGAACCGCGCGATACGATTGAAGAAGTGATCGAGCCCTATCTGATCCAGCTCGGGCTGATTGCGCGAACGGCACGGGGACGGGCGCTTAATGATCGGGGTTGGAAGCATCTTGGACTGACGCCGCCTGCCGGGAAAGCGGTGGATGGCGAGTTGTTTGATTGAACCTATTCCTCTCCCTAAGGGAGAGGCAACAAGCCTTGGCAATTTATTGCCTTAGGCGCAGTCGGTGAGGGGTTTGCACTTTTCGAAGGTTCGCAACCCCTCACCGAGTTCCACTAATCAGCAAGCTGATAAGTTCCACTTGCCTCTCCCTTAGGGAGAGGGTCCTCCAGATTAGCCGGAAAGCTGCTCCGCCGAAGCCCAGGTCGCGTGGGTGCCGCTCGATATCCGGTGCGGCAGGATGATCGTACAGACCGGGCCTGCCGAAATATTCTGCGCATCGATGATGATACATTCCGACCGGTCCAGCGCCATGTCGGTGATGAAGCTGATCAGATAGCCGTCATCTTCTGACAGCGCGTTGACGCGCGGGATGAAGGGCGCTTCCGAACCGAAACGATGCTCGCCAAAGCCATAATGTTCGGCCTCTCCGGTCTCCAGATCATGTTTGGTCAGGCCGGTGAACAGGAACCAGCCCGGCTCCCCGGTCACGCTATAGACATAGCGATAGGGCTGGCCCGCGAATTGTTCGTTGATCATTCCGAATTCGACCGGATAATCGTCGAACAGGGTTTCTTCTTTTGTCTCACCGGTCGCCAGATTGAACCGCCAGCGGTGCAGTTCTGGCTTGAAGCTGTGCAGGTCGAGACTTGCGCCCATGCTTTCATAGCCTGATGGAAAGTCGGTCAGCGGCGGCGGCACCGGATCATTCTGGAAATAGCCGTCGAGGACAACTTCATCGCCGTCCTCGAAAGCGTTGGCCCAGTGGAGGACATAAGTCGGCTTCGCCTCGAACCATTTGATATCCTCCGGCTGGCCCAAGCGCGGGAGAATGCCGAAGCGGGTCGGCATATCGGAATGATAAGTCGGGATGCGCAGCTTGCGCTCGAACAGTTCCTCTTTCCAGAACAGCGGGCAGTCGTTGAAGATCGCATGGTTTTCCGAAAAGGCCATGTCATGCGGCAGGCGCGGGCCGGGCAGGTCGATGGGAACCAGATGCTTGAGCTGATTGTCGGGACCGACGACGCCATATTGGAAATAGGGTTTTTCGATCGCATAGTTGAAGAATAACAATTCCCCGCTCACCTCGTCGACCTTGCAATGGGCCGAGATGCCGTGCGGCGGAACCCAGTCGGCAGGACCGAGCGTTTCCAGCGTTTCCGGATCGAGCCGGTATCCCTCTCCGCACAGGTAAAAGGTCGAAAGGATAGCACCAGCGTGAACCACGACATCGGTCGAGCTGCTGTCCTTGACGCTGCCGTGTGCGGTCATGCCGGGTCGCAGCGCGTCATGTGGATTGCCCATCAGGCCGGGCCAGAGTGGCCCGCCTGCTTCCTGCTCCGCCTCAAACCCCTCGGTCCGGACAAAGCGGTTGCGATAGGTGGCCTTGCCATTCTGCAAGCGGATGGTGTGGATCATCCCGTCGCCGTCAAAGGGATGGTAACGGCCGATGCTGCCGTGCACGGGATTTTCGGTATTGCGGACATAGAGGCCGTCGATATCGGCCGGAATTTCACCGATTATTTCCAGATCATCGCTATCCAGCTCCTCGAAAACCGGGGTCCAGGCGCCGTTGCGATAGGGGTGGTCATTGGGCTCCAGCGTCACCTTCACCTGATCCACCCGGGTTGCCATCAGTCGCGCAGCAATTCGTTGATCCCGGTCTTGGACCGGGTCTTCGCATCGACAATCTTGACGATCACCGCACAATAAAGCGATGGCCCCGGCATGCCATCAATATTCACTTTGGGCGGCAATGTTCCCGGCACCACGACGGAATAAGGCGGTACTTCACCCATCCAGATCTTTCCGGTGACCCGATCGACAATCTTGGTCGATGCGCCGAGATAGACCCCCATCGAGAGCACCGCACCCTCACCGACGCGCACGCCTTCGGCGACTTCGGCGCGGGCGCCGATGAAGGCGCCGTCCTCGATGATCACCGGGTCGGCCTGTAACGGTTCGAGCACGCCGCCAATGCCGGCACCGCCGGAAATATGGACATTCTTGCCGATCTGCGCGCAGCTACCGACCGTCGCCCAGCCATCGACCATCGTGCCTTCATCGACAAAAGCGCCGATATTGACAAAGCTTGGCATCAGGACGACGCCACGCCCGATAAACGCGCCCTGCCGAACGATCGAGCCCGGCACTGAACGAAACCCTGCTTCGCGGAACCGGTTTTCGCCCCAGCCGGCAAATTTGCTTGGCACTTTGTCCCAGTGATTGGCGCCGCCAGGGCCTTCAATCAGTTTATTGTCGTTGAGCCGGAACGAGAGCAGCACCGCTTTCTTGAGCCACTGGTTGACCATCCATTTTCCGTCTTTTTTCTCCGCGACCCGCGCGGTGCCGTTGTCGAGCATCGCCAGGGCCTGATTGACCGCATCGCGCTCCGGTCCCTGCGACGTGAGGCTCAGCGATTCCCGTTTGTTCCACGCGGCGTCGATTACGGTCTGTAATGCTGCGGTCATGATAGTTGCTCTTCCTTCGCATGGTGGAGGCCGGTAACCCAGCTTTCCAGATCGGGTATTTCGTGGTCAATATAGGCGGGTTCATGCTCCCGGCCAGCCCATTCCGCACCGGTGTTGATCCACACCGTCGTCATGCCCAATAACTTCGCCGGACGCAAATTGCGCGCCATATCTTCGACAAACAGCGCGCGCGTCGGGTCGATACCGGTGGCGGCGATCAGGCTATCATAGGCGGCTGTCTGCGGCTTGGGGACGAGGCCGGTATCCAGGATATCGTGCATCTGGTGAAACAGCCCGCCCAGCCCGCGCTTTTCCAGAACCCGTTCGGCATAAGGCCGGTCGGCATTGGTGAAGACCAGCTTTTCGCCCGGCAATGCGTCAATAGCTGCACGGACCAATGGGGCAGGTGACAGGCGGTCCATATCGATATCATGGACGAAATCAAGGAAATCGGCGGGATCGGTGCCATGATGATGCATCAGGCCGGCAAGCGTAGTGCCATGATCGTGGAAAAAATCCTTCTGGATTTTTCGCGCTTCGACGAGATCACAATTCAATGTCCGGGCAATATATTCGCCCATCTTGATATCGATCAGCGCAAACAGATTGCACTCTGCCGGATAGAGCACGTTATCGAGATCGAAAATCCAGTGATCGATATGGGAGAGTTCGGGTGGCATGACGCAATCGACTAAAGACCGTTTCCGGCAATCACAAGCTGCAATATAGGCTAAGCCCGCGCTCCGGCATTCTCGACACTTGCACTATTGTGCCGCAGGGCCTTCAGCACCGTCTCGACAATACCATCAGCATCCAGCCCCGCTTCCTTATATTGCACGTCCGGCTTGTCCTGATCCTGAAAAATGTCGGGCAGGCGCATGGTGCGGATTTTCAGCCCGGCATCGGTCAGGCCATTGTCGGAAGCGTAAGTCAGGACATGCGCGCCGAGGCCACCGACTGAGGCTTCCTCGACCGTCACCGCGACTTCATGGGTCGTCAGCAATTTGCGGATCAGCTCTTCATCGAGCGGCTTGGCGAAGCGGAGGTCGGCGACGGTCGTGCTGAGCCCTTTAGCCTCGAGCCGAGCGGCTGCCTTCTTGGCTTCTTCGAGCCGGGCGCCGAGCGAGAGGATCGCGACCTTGGTGCCCTGCTTGACGATCCGGCCCTTGCCGATTTCCAGCTGTTCCAGCTTTTCCGGTATGGGCACGCCGGTGCCATTGCCGCGCGGATAGCGAAAGGCAATCGGACCGCTGTCGTGCAGGGAGGCGGTATAGGTCATATGCGCCAGCTCCGCTTCGTCGGCCGCGGCCATCACAACGAAATTGGGCAGCGTCGCGAGATAGGTGACATCGAATGATCCGGCGTGGGTGCTGCCGTCCGCGCCGACCAGTCCGGCCCGGTCGATCGCAAAGCGGACCGGCAGATTCTGGATCGCCACGTCGTGGACGACCTGATCATAGGCGCGTTGCAGGAAGGTAGAGTAGATCGCACAAAAGGGCCGCATGCCCTGCGCGGCGAGGCCGGCGGCAAAGGTAACGCCATGCTGTTCGGCGATGCCGACATCAAAGGCCTTGTCGGGATGGGCCTTGGCAAATTTGTCGACGCCGGTACCCGAGGGCATAGCCGCGGTAATTGCACAGATTCGCGGATCGCTATCGGCCAGTCTGGCAAGGGTTTCGCCGAATACATTCTGATAGGCGGGCGGTCCGCCGCCGGGTCCCTTGTTCTGCTTGCCGGAGACAACATCAAACTGGGCGACGCCGTGATATTTGTCGTCGGCTTCCTCGGCAAATTTATAGCCTTTGCCTTTTTCGGTGACGACATGGATCAGGCAGGGTCCTTCTGCGGCATCGCGAACATTCTCCAGAATCGGGATGAGATGCTCCAGATTATGACCATCAATCGGGCCGACATAATAGAAGCCCAGTTCCTCGAACAGGGTCCCGCCCATGGTCATGCCGCGGGCAAACTCGTCGGTCTTACGCGCCGCGTCATATAGCGCCTTGGGCAGTTTTCTGGCGATTCGTCGTGCGAGCTGGCGCACGCCGAGAAATTCGCGGGAAGACACGATTCGGGCGAGATAGGCCGAAAGACCACCGACCGGTGGTGCAATCGACATGTCGTTGTCGTTGAGGATGACGACCAGCCGGTTGCCCGCCGCTTCGGCATTGTTCATCGCTTCATAGGCCATACCCGCACTCATCGCGCCGTCGCCGATCACGGCAATGCCGCGACCGGGTTTGTCGTTCAACTTGTTGGCAATCGCAAAACCGAGGGCTGCGCTGATCGAGGTCGAGCTATGCGCAGCACCAAAGGGATCATACTCGCTTTCCGCCCGTTTGGTGAAGCCTGACAGTCCGCCGCCTTGTCGCAGGGTTCTGATCCGGTCGCGGCGACCGGTAATGATCTTGTGCGGATAGCATTGATGCCCGACATCCCAGATCAGCCGGTCCTCGGGAGTGTTGAAAACATAATGGATCGCAGTTGTCAGTTCGACAACACCCAGACCCGCACCCAGATGGCCACCGGTTGTGGAAACCGTATCTATCACCTCGGCGCGCAGTTCGTCGGCAAACTGGCGGAGCTGGCCCGGCTTTAATTTCCGCAAATCCGCTGGAAAGGAGACGTCATCCAGCAAAGGTGTATTCGAAACTGGCATATTCACTCCCTGTTTGGTCCCAGCTTTAACGGCATCGCAATGGTCTGTCGAACTTTCAGCAGACTGTCAGTGAACCTTTGCTGACAAACAGGGTGGATTAACTGCATTTCTGGCAAATGCCGCGCACCTCGATCACCGGGCGGATGGAGCTGAAGCCCTGACTTTTTGCTACTGTTCGTACTTGCTGGGACAAAGGATCGTCGTCAATATGAGTTGCCTCACCGCAAGTGTCGCAGACCAGGAAAATACAATCATGCGCGCAGCCGGGATGGCTGTTGGCAAGATAGGCATTGGCACTTTCGACCCGCATCGCGAGATTGTTCGTCACAAACAGGTCGAGAATCCGGTAAACGCTGTTCGGTGCGACGCGCTTGCCCCGCGCGGCAGAAACAAGCTCGGCGATGTCATAGGCCGAAGCCGGGCGAGAGAAACCGGCCAGCGCGTCAAAGATCGCCGCCCTCGTATCGGTCCATTTCTCGCCGGATTTTTCCAGATTGTCACGCGCGGCATCTGCCAGAGAATCGCCGTGATGCTCATGATGATCATGTTTTCCCATGGGGATAATTTAGGGATGTTTCGCCGCAAGGGCAATGGGGAGCAGATTAATGGGTGGCGCGGTAGTTCAGATCATGGCCCAGTGCGAGAACGCCTACACCCAGCATCGTGTACAGAACCTCTGCTCCGTCATGGCCACCTTCGTGACCCAATGTGATCGCACCCATCATCATGCCGAGGCCCAAGCTGCCAATAGCCGCTGGCATCATATAGCCATGGTCCAAAACACCGCGGCCGAGGGTAAACAGGCCCAACGCAATCGCGATACCAAGCCCAATTTCATGGATCAGCGGATCAAGCAGCAGTCCGCCCGCCGAGGACAGGATAGCAACAATGGCAATGGTCGAGACGCAATGCACAAGGCACAGGCCGGACACCAGCACGGCCATGCGATCCCACAGGCCATCCCTGATCAAAAGACCATCTTTGTTCCACAATTTTGCTGCCGTAAACACGACTCACTGTCTCACTTGTTGATTGCGTAGGACCGATATAAGGAAAAGCGTGTTAAGATACAACATAACATTATTGAAATTTCCGGCCTGTTTTGCGGCTGGTACCCGTATTTCCGGTTGTCAGGCCATAGTTTTGATCCCAAATAGCGGCCCATGACCGATCAGATCGCCCTGAATCAGCCGGATAGCAAGGCAAGTACGCGCCCCATCGCCATCGCCAACTGGCTCTATACCGTCGCCTTCCTGGTGTTTATCATGGTCGTCGTTGGCGGCATCACGCGGCTGACCGAATCGGGACTGTCGATAACCGAGTGGAAACCGGTGACCGGGGCGCTGCCGCCACTGAGTGAAGCGGACTGGTTGTCCGAGTTCGCAAAATACCGGCAGATCCCCGAATATCTCGAAATCAACGGTCCGGCGGGCATGACGCTGGCGGATTTCAAGTTCATCTATTTCTGGGAATGGGTTCACCGGCTGCTCGGGAGGGTAATCGGCTTGGCCTTTGCGCTGCCACTGCTCTGGTTCGCGGTGAAGCGGGCGATTCCGTCCGGCTATGGCTGGCGGTTGCTGGCGCTCCTCGCGCTCGGCGGGCTGCAGGGCACGATTGGCTGGTGGATGGTCAGTTCGGGCCTGAGCGAACGAACGGATGTCAGTCATTTCCGTCTGGCGGTCCATTTGCTGACCGCGCTTTTCATCCTCGGCGGTCTCGTCTGGACAGCGCTCGACCTTCGCCAGTTGGCGGTCGGTAACGTAAGGCCGGCGCGCATGACCAGCCTTGGCATAGGAGTGGTGGCGGTTCTTTTTATCCAGTTGCTGTTTGGCGCTTATACGGCGGGACTGAACGCAGGTTATGTATCAAATACATGGCCGCTGATGAACGAATATTTCATCCCCGGTGGGATCGATTGGGGCAACGGTATCTGGGCCGTGCTCAACAATGACCCTTATCTGATCCATTTCATCCATCGCTGGTGGGCTTGGGTGCTCGTCGGCTTTCTCGTCATTCTCGCCCGCCGAGTGCGGTCGATTGATCGCAGGGCCTCGATCGCGATCCACATCGCTTTCGGCAGCCAGATATTGCTCGGAATCGCGACTGTGATGACCGGGATCAATATTCATCTGGCGGTATTGCATCAGGCGGTTGGTGCGCTGGTCGTCGCTTCGACCATGTGGGGTGTGCATCTGATCGGTCGCAAAGCTCGATGACCCGCTCGCTATCGCTTATCTATTCGACTTTTGGTTCCGAAGAGGAAGCCCGGCGTGTGGCGAGGACATTGCTGGAGGAAAAGCTGATTGCCTGCGCCAATCATTTCGCGCAAATCTTGTCGCAATATGAATTTCAGGGCGCGTTTCACGAGGAACGGGAGTTTCCGGTCTTGCTCAAGACCGCGACGGAACTGGTGAAACCGGCGATGGACCGTCTGTTGGTACTGCACAGTTATGACACGCCAGCAATTCTCCATTGGGCGGCCAGCGCTTCCAATCCGGACTATGAGAAGTGGCTGCTCGATCAGGTGAAAACCTCTCTACGGTAATATTATACCCTCCAGCAAAGCCCCGCTTTCGCTTGACTTGCCGCAAAAACAACGCCAATAGCCCCGCAGTCGGCCGGATCATCGCGTCCGGCTTTTATCATTTTTGAATCAAATCATTCTCCCAGAAGGAGCAAACCCCATGAAGGGTATCACCAAACAGACCCAGTCGGCCAAGCCCGCTGACGTCGAAAAGAAATGGCATATCATTGATGCCACAGATCTGGTCGTTGGCCGGGTTTCATCGATTATTGCCAGTATCCTGCGCGGCAAGCACAAGCCAAGCTACACCCCGCATGTCGATTGCGGCGATCATGTCATCGTGATCAATGCTGAAAAGGTGAAGTTCACCGGCAACAAGACCAAGCAGAAAACCTATTACAAGCACTCGGGCTATCCCGGTGGCATCAGCGGCACGACCGCGGAGAAGATCCTTGAAGGTCGTTTCCCCGAGCGTATCGTAGAAAAAGCTGTCGAGCGGATGATTCCGAAGGGCCCGCTAGGCTTTGCCCAGATGCGTGCGCTGCATGTTTTCGCTGGGACCGAGCATCCTTATGCTGGCCAGAACCCGGTGGCGCTCGACGTCGCTTCGATGAACCGTAAGAACAAGGTGGGCTCATAATGTCTGATGTAAAAACCGATCTCGCTGATCTTAAAGATATCGCTGGTCCGGCTGTAGTCGATGCACCAGTTGCTGCGGACGCAGACGCGGAAACAGTGGCGGTTGAACCGCCCGTTTCCACCATGCCTTTGCGTGAGCAAGAGCTGGACAAATTTGGCCGTGCCTATGCGACCGGTCGCCGGAAAGACGCGGTTGCCCGCGTGTGGCTGAAGCCCGGCAAGGGCAAGATCACGGTGAATGGCCGCGATCAGGAAACCTATTTTGCGCGCCCGACCCTGCGTCTGGTTCTCAATCAGGTTTTCGCAATCACCGAGCGCGAAGGTCAATATGACGTAGACGTTACCGTTAAAGGTGGCGGACTCTCGGGACAGGCTGGCGCGGTCAAGCATGGTATTTCGCAGGCGCTGACCAAATATGAGCCGGCACTGCGGGCAGCGGTCAAAGCAGAAGGCTTCCTGACCCGTGACAGCCGCAAGGTCGAGCGGAAGAAATATGGTAAGGCGAAAGCGCGCAAGAGCTTCCAGTTCTCCAAGCGTTAAGCGAAACCGGATTGAAATTAGAAAAGGCGGCCTGCGGGTCGCCTTTTTTATGGCGTGCGGGATTTTTGCACCCGAGCCTGAGGCTGTATGATCGCGGCCCTGCTTGATATAAACAGGATGATCGTCGTCAGTATCGCGGAAATCAGCATCACCCAGGCCGCGCCGATTGTCCCGAACTTCGGCAGAAATACGGCCATAAGGAGCCCGAGCGCGACCAGTCCGGCAACCCTGGCGACGAGCGCATTTTGCGCCCGCCCGGCTGCTTGAAGCATGGGCTCCAGGCCCAGACCCGCGAGGCTGATGATGGTCGCGGCGCCGAGCAGCAACAAGATCGGGAAAGCGGCGAGATATTCGGGGCCCGAAATGAGGGCAATGATGTTTTTGCCCAACAACAACAAGCCGATGAAGAGGACGCCGCCGCTGATCGCGGAAACCCGCAGGGATCGCCAGAACAAGCCGCGCAATTCCCGGGATTGGCCGATTGCGAACAGTCGGGACAGTTCCGCAAACAGGGGACGGGCGAAAACCTCGGAGAGTCGGTTGAGGCTATTGGCAATCTGGTCAGCCAGGCGGAACAAGCCAGCCGCAGCCGGACCGACGAAAAACCCTACAATGACAACCACCAGCCGTTCGCGGACAACATTGACCAGATAGGCGAGATTGGTGAACAGCAAGAATCCCAGAAATTCTTTTCGGCTCGGCGGCGCCACGGCAACGGTTGAGGCGTTACCCGGCGGGTGATTTGTTTCGTGGCGGCGCCACACCATCAACCACATCACCACAAAGCTGATAAATTCGGATAGCCCCCAGACAATCAGAAATCCGGTCATCGAAGGTAGAGTAAGAAACAGGATCAACGCTCCGATGAAGCGCACGATGGGAATGATGGCATCTCCAAAAGCATTGCCGCCATAGCGATCCTGAGCGCGCAATATGCCGATCGGCGTCGACCGGACCGACAGGAAAACGATCACGCCATAGCCCATAATCGCGCGCACGACGGCATCGGTCCAGCCAAATTGGGATGCGCCATAGGGCAGCATCAGCCACAGCGCCCCGCAAGCAGCGATTCCGCCGATCAATTCGATCCAGAAATTCTGCCACGATAATTTTCGAAAGGCCCGATTTTGACCTGCCAGTAAATAAGGCACACCAAATTGCACCACTGCCTGCCAGGTCTGCAATTTCAAGACCGCTGTCAGAACCTGAACCGCGCCGACGATGACCATGAACTCCCCAAAGCCCGCAACGCCCAACGTCCGCGTCAATATGGCGAGATAGAAAAGACTCAGGATCGCGCCCACGCCCTTGGCGGAAAACAGCCAGCTGCTGTTGCGAAACACGCGGACGAGCGAATCCTCGCTGCGGGACCATTTGGAGAGCATTTTGCGCGGCACAGGTTTCAACTTTTCCAATACAAGATACTGAGGTTGAACCTCTCTTTATCGTAAAAGCCAGTTTTTTCTATCTCTCGATTGCAGAGGCGATCTTGAAAACCTCGACGTGATGGTCTTGTGGTCCTGACGATATGAATTTTGGGATGGCTTGCCGGACAACTGATGCTAGCTAGGCAATATGATCCAAAATAATCGCACCGCGAACATCGCCAATTTCGTCACCCATCTGGAATGCTCGAAAACGGGGAGGCTTTTGCCCGCCGGAACCGTACAGAATCTCTCACCCGCAGGTGCGCCGATCTTGGTACGCTATGATCTGGATGCCGTTGCTGGCCAGCTGACCAAGGAAAAACTGGCCGGCCGCCCTGCTGATCTCTGGCGGTATCGCGAGCTGCTGCCGGTCACCAGCGCCGCCAATATCGTGTCGCTGGGCGAAGACATGACGCCGCTGATCACTCTGGACAATTCGCTGGGATCAAACGTGATCGTCAAGGACGAAGGCCGTTTGCCCACCGGTTCCTTCAAGGCGCGCGGATTGGTCATGGCGGTATCGATGGCCAGGGAACTGGGGCTGAAACGACTCGCCATGCCCACCAATGGCAATGCCGGAGCAGCGATGGCCGCCTATGCCCGGCGTGCCGGGATGGAGGCTTATGTTTTTTGTCCGGACGACACACCCGAGGTGAATGTCCGGGAGATCGCCCTGCAAGGCGGTAAAGTCTGGCGCGTGAACGGGCTGATCAATGACTGCGGCAAGATTGTTGGTGATGGTGAAGCGGAAATGGGCTGGTTCAATCTCTCGACGCTGAAAGAGCCCTACCGGATCGAAGGCAAGAAGACGATGGGACTGGAACTGGTCGAGCAATTGGGCTGGGAGATGCCGGATGTGATTTTCTATCCGACCGGCGGTGGCACTGGTCTGATCGGCATGTGGAAGGCCTTTGATGAGCTGGAAGCGATTGGTTTTATCGGATCCCGGCGGCCGCGGATGGTTGCGGTGCAGGCCAGCGGTTGCGCGCCGATTGTCGACGCCTGGGAAAAGGGGCTTGATCACGCGCCGCTGTGGGAAAATGCCCATACAGTGGCCGCTGGCATCCGCGTACCCGTGGCGATTGGCGACTTCCTGATACTGCGGGCCGTGCGTGATTCTGGCGGTTTCGCGATTGCAGTCGAGGACGAGGCGATAATCGCGGTGCAACAAAGGATCGGGCAGGAGGATGGGCTGCTGCTCTGTCCCGAAGGCGCAGCCACGGCGGCGGCTTATCTGAAAGCCCTGGAGGACGGCCTGATTAGCAAGACCGATCGTGCGGTGCTGTTCAATTGCGGCAATGGCCTCAAATATCCCATGCCCGCCGCCGATGCTGCCCTTGACCGCCATCAGCCGATCGACTGGAGCGCCATTGCCAGCGCCTGATCGGCTGGTTAAGGTCGCGCATGAAATGGCTTGTCATAATCGGTGCGTTGTTGCTGGCCTGCGGCGGCCTTGCCTGGTGGTTTTTCTCCCAGCCGGGACCGAAACAGCTGGATATGGTCAATAATATCGTCCCCGGCGACAGCAATGCCAGGCTGCTGGTGCAGGACCAGATTTACGACGGCGAGCAGGGCCTGGGGCTCAATATCTGGGTTCCGAAAACCGCTGCGATCGAACAGCTCCCCGTTATCGTCTTCATCTATGGCGGCGGCTGGCGCGATGGGGCCAAGGATCACTATGCCTTCGCCGGCAGGGCGCTGGCCAGTCGCGGCTACATGGTGGTGCTGCCCGACTATCGGCTTTTCCCCAAAACCCGTTTCCCTGGGTTTCTTGAGGACAGCGCCAAGGCGCTTGCCTGGGTGCATGATCATATTGGCGAGCATGGCGGTGATACGGGGCGGATATTTCTCTCTGGCCAGTCCGCAGGTGCCTATAACGCGATGATGCTGGCGCTCGACCGGCAATGGCTGGGGCGGGAAGGCAAGTCTCCGGATCTGATCAGGGGCGTGGCAGCGCTGGCCGGGCCCTATGATTTCTATCCGTTTGATTCCGAATCCACAAAGCAGAGCTTTGGCGAATATCATACACCCGAGATGACCCAGCCGGTTAACTTCGTGCGGCCTGATGCCCCGCCGTTGTGGCTTTCCAGCGGTAGCAATGACACCCAGGTAAGGCCCCGCAACAGCAAGATTTTGCGCAGCAAGATCCTCGAAGCGGGCGGTGATGCCGAATATGTCGAATATCCCGACGTCGATCATCTCGAGATCATCATGGCGCTGGCCAAGCCGTTTCGCCACAAGGCCCCGGTACTGGACGACATGGTCGCCTTTTTTGAACGCCACAAATGATTGCATGGTTTGGAAGTTGAACCGTGGTTTTTGCAGTGCAAAACGGTTGAGATAGTGGCATTTTTTGGTTATGCCGATCCGCAGAACAAGGGAATCCGATAGACATGGCTACTTTCACGCTCCCCAAGAATAGCAAGATTCGCAAGACCGGCGAATTGCACCAAGCTTTGACCAATGGGAAAAAGCGACCCTTCAAAGTCTATCGCTATGATCCGGACAAGGGCGAGAATCCGCGCTACGATACGTTCGAGATCGATCTCGACCAATGCGGGCCGATGGTGCTTGATGCGTTGATCAAGATGAAGTCGGAGCAGGATGCCACGCTGACCTTCCGCCGCTCCTGTCGCGAAGGCATTTGCGGGTCCTGTGCGATGAATATCAATGGTAAAAATGGTCTGGCTTGCACCACCGCGATTGAAGATTGCGGCAACAAGGTCACGATCACCCCGCTACCGCATATGGAAGTGATCAAGGATCTTGTCCCTGACTTCACCCATTTTTACGCGCAATATGCCTCGATCCAGCCCTGGCTGAAAACGGTCACGCCGACGCCATCGGGCAAGGAGCGGCTGCAATCGCCGGAAGATCGGGGCAAGCTGGATGGGCTGTATGAATGCATTCTCTGCGCCTGCTGCCAGACAAGCTGTCCGAGCTATTGGTGGAACAGCGACAAGTTCCTCGGCCCCGCGATCCTGCTGCAGGCCTATCGCTGGCTCGCCGACAGTCGCGATGAAATGACCGGTGAGCGGCTCGACGAACTGGAAGATCCGTTTCGGCTTTATCGCTGCCACACGATCATGAACTGTGCCAATGCCTGTCCCAAGGGCCTGTCCCCGGCCAAGGCAATCGCCGAGATCAAGAAGATGACCGCCGCGCGCGTAATCTGAATCGCTGGCAGGCGGGATTCATGACTGAAGGCGAGCGTAATTTTGTGATCAGCGATCCTGATCCGGACTGTCCGGGCTGGAGCACATGGGTGCTGAACGATCCGGATTGCTATAATAGTTTTCTAGGTAGAATGATTGTCCGGCGCGGTGGCGACGGCGTGAGCGACGACATTGCGCGAATCCGCATGTTTCCCGAAAGACGGCATCGCAATCTCGGTGATGTAGTACATGGCGGAACGATGATGGGCTTTATCGATTGTTCGCTGTTTGCGGCAATGCGGGTGCTGGAACTGGGGCCGTCCGGTTATGCCGTGACGCTGGAATTGCAGACCCATTTCATCGGGGCTGCACGGATGACCGAGCCGCTTGAGGCACAGGTAGAGATTACGCGCGAAACCGGCCGTTTTCTGTTCATGCGCGGGCTGGTTGTGCAGGGCGAGAACGGTCAGGACAATATGGCCTCCTTTACCGCAATCGTGAAAAAGGCCCCGAACCAGAATACAGATTTGCAATGAGCAAATTCTATCAGCGCTATCTGGCGCTGATTGCGCAAGGCGAACTCAAACCCGATCCCGATCAGGGCGATTGTGCGAAACGGCTCGCCCGGTTGCAGGAGGAGCTGGAAGCAATGCCGCCGCGAGGCAGCCTCTTGTGGCGCACATTCGGCAAGAAACCACCAGCACCGCAAGGCATTTACATGTGGGGCGGAGTCGGGCGTGGCAAGTCGATGCTGATGGACCTGTTCTACAACAATCTCCGCATTCGCCGGAAGCAACGCGCGCACTTCCATGAATTCATGCTCGATGTTCACGCCAGAATTCGAGAGGAGCGCAAGAAAGAACTGGGCGATCCGATACTGCCGGTTGCTGCTGCTTTGGCGAGCGAGGCGCGCTTTCTCGCCTTCGACGAAATGGTAGTGAACAACAGTGCCGATGCAATGATCATGTCGCGGCTGTTCACCGGGCTGGTCGAGGCGGGGGTGACGATTGTCACCACCTCCAACCGGCCGCCGGATGATCTGTACAAGGATGGTCTCAACCGCGAGCATTTTCTGCCGTTTATCGATCTGCTCAAGACGCGGCTCGATGTGATTTCGCTCAACGGGCCGACGGATTATCGGCGAGAGCGTTTGGGCGATGTTGATCTGTGGCATGTGCCCAACGGTGAGGCCGCAACGAAGGCGCTGAGCGATGCCTTTTTCCGCCTGACCGACTATCCGCCCGAGGACCGTGAACATGTTCCGTCGGCGGAAATTGCAGTGCAGGGTGGTCGCATGTTGACGGCCCCGAAATCACTCAAGGGCGTCGGGGTATTCTCGTTCAAGCGGCTATGCGCGGAAGCGCGCGGCGCTCAGGATTATCTCGCGATTGCGCGCCATTATCACAGCGTGATCATTGTCGGTATTCCGGTGCTCTCCAAAGAAAACCGCAACGAGGCTGCACGGTTTGTGACTCTGATTGACGCGCTTTACGAATATAAGGTGAAGCTGTTGGCGGCTGCTGACGCAGAGCCGGATGCGCTTTACCCGGAAGGTGACGGCAGTTTTGAATTTGCGCGGACTGCGTCGCGTTTGATTGAAATGCAGTCCGAAGAATATCTGGCCTTAGGCCATGGTTCTGAAAGCAATATTTAGGAGAGATGTGATGCATAGACGTTTTTTTGGGGGATTGGCTGCCTCGGCGCTACTGGCGTCCGGCGCGCTTGCCGCTCCGGTCAAGGCGCCAGAGGTTGAAGCACGAGATTTGTTCAAACAGGTCGTCGAGATTCCCACGGTCGAAGGTCGCGGCGAAGTGCCCCGCCTGGTCAAGCTTCTGTCCGCCAAATTCAACGCCGAGGGTCTGACCGACATCACCGTCAAACCGCATGGCGAGACGGAAAGCATGATCCTGCGCTGGGCCGCGGATGGAGTGGCCAAGGCCGAACCGATCCTGCTGATGGCGCATATGGATGTGGTGGAAGCCAAACGCAGCGACTGGGCCGATGATCCGTTTATTTTCCGCGAGAAAGACGGCTATTACTGGGGCCGGGGCTCGGTGGACAATAAAGCGGGTATGACCGCCATCATGATGAGTCTGATCCGGTTGAAACGTGCCGGATTTAAACCGAAGCGCGATATCATTGTCCTGTTCACCGGTGACGAAGAGACGGCGGGCGATGGTTCACGCCTGGCATCGACAGAATGGATTGATCTGGTGCGCGCCGAATATGCGCTGAACAGCGATGCCGGCGGTGGCGGCTTTACGGCTGACGGCAAGCCGCTTGGCTATGGTTTGCAGACCGCCGAGAAGACCTATCGGACCTATAGTTTTTCGGTGACCAACAAGGGCGGCCACAGTTCCAGGCCGCGTCCCGACAATGCGATTTATGAATTGGCAAGCGCCCTTACCCGACTGGAGCAGCACCGATTCACGCCGAGGCTGAATGAAACAACCCGCGGTTATTTTGCTGCGCGGGCAAGGGAGGAAAAGGGGCCGGTTGCAGATGCTATGCGGCGCTGGCTGGCGGACGAAAATGATGGCGGGGCCGCGGATATTATCGAGGCTGATCCCAAGGAGGTGGGCCTGACCCGTACCCGCTGTGTCGCGACCAAATTAAACGGCGGTCACGCCGATAACGCGCTGCCGCAATTGGCGCAGGCGACGGTCAATTGCCGTATATTTCCGGGCGTTGACCCAGCCGATGTGATGGCGGAACTGCAGGAACTTGCTGGCAAGGGGGTAACGCTCGAGCAGTCAGACAGTTTTGGCGCATCGTCGCCGGCCAGCCCGCTTCGCGCGGATGTTGTGGGAGCCTATACCAAAGCAATCCAGAAGCGCTTTCCCGGCATGCCGATCATACCATCGATGTCGACCGGCGCGACCGACGGCGTATTTTTCCGCAGCATTGGTATCCCCGTCTACGGGGTTAGCGGCGTCTGGCTGAAGATTCCGGAGGATGCGAGAGCGCATGGACTGGACGAGCGTATTCCGGTGGACAGCTTTCACATGAACATCGGTGTCTGGGAAGATATGCTCCGCGAGCTTGCCGGTTAGAGCAGGCTCAAACTATCCAGATCGATCGCCATTTGTGCCGGCCGTTCGGCCATCGCAGCAAACATTCTGTCTCCGCGGTCGGTCTGTTCGACATGGAGAGAGGCGTTGATCGCCATGATGAAACCGGAAAAGGCGTGGCGGCGATATTCAGCCCAGAATTGTTTGAAATCGGGTGCATTTGATCGCTGCGCCAAATAAGTTCGGACCAGATTTTCTTCCTGTTCGCGGCGGACGCCCGGATCGGCAAAGCTGGTGCCGATCATATAGGCCACGTCATTGGCCGGATTGCCGAGGGTGCTGGTTTGCCAGTCGACCAGGGCTGCTATCCGCCCGTCTTCGTGGAACAAAATATTGTCGAGCCGCATATCGCCGTGGGTGATGGCCAGTTCGAGCGGTTCGTGGACGACATAGGCATCGATCCGATCGATCAATTTCTGGCCGAGATCCAGTATGTCTGATGACAATAGTGTCGAAAAGCGCTCGCGGAAAACGGGATAGCCATTGGGCAGGGTGTTCTTCAAAAAATCGCTATTGCCCTCGCCGTGATGAAGCCATCGATAGTTATCAAACCCGCCATCAGGTTGGAAACTATGCAAGGCCGCTGCTTCGATTAGCGTTGTTTCCACTTGGACGAGTGATGCGCCCGCCAATTGATCGCCCTGCGAAGCGGGAGTCATATCTTCGAGCAGGAGCACAAATTCCTGTTCATTTTCGGCAATATCGGCGTGATAGGATTTCGGGCAGAGCACCTTGCAATCGTCCGCAACATCCCGGTACCAGCCGACCTCCATATCGTAGAGATGAAAGATGGCGGCCGCGCCTCGGCTCGCCGGATTGGCGCTTGGGCATTTGGCGATGAAGGTGGGGGGATGGCCGTTATCTGTCCAGTCGCAGGTGAATCTATAGCTATCGCAGACCTGGCCGGTGCCGACCGGTTTGTGGGTCAGGGATTTGAGTGACCCTGGAGCAGCGTCAAAGGCCTGCTCGACAAATGCGGCTTCGAATTCTTCGGGACGCACGGGAAAGCGGCTGCTCATGCGGCGGGGTCCATGAGGCCGGTCAGGCCGCTGGTGGCGTGCGGGCCGATGAACAATTGCTCGACAACGCCAATTCCTTGATGTTTCGTGCCATCAACGGTGAGCACCGCATCGCTGAGCGCCTGGATATGAATCGTGGTCATATCGATCGCTGGCGCCGGATCTAGGGCGATTACATCATGCGCGACTTCGAGATCACCATGATCCATCCCGTGGCCCCAGATCGGATGCATATAACCAAGGCCGGACATATAGAATGTCCGCGCAGAATCGCCGGTCCGCGGGGTGATCGAGAGCGATCCGTGGCCGGTTTCGAGCTGCACCTGTTTGATCCGACGGGAGCCTTTATGGTAGCTGAGATCGATGCCTCGGGGTTCGAACTCGCGGGCCTTTCCAGAAATCTCGTCAATCACTCCGCGCCGGTTCCAGGGTTCACCTTCGCCATCATCATTGCTGTGGAAGAAGCCGCAATGATCGGCGAAATTGAGCGGAGTCCACAGCCACCAGAATTGCGGGAAAGCCCCGGCGGGCGGCGGCTGCGACTCCGGTGCGCCGACCTGCCTTATCCCCCAGCTGCGGTCGCGCGTGCCGCGGCAATTGGCGATATCGATTGCTTGACCGTCAACGGTGATTGTCCCCGACCACTCCCCGTTTTGGGTCATTCTGGTATAGTCCATCAGCAATCGCGGGCCATCGCGGCGGATGAAGCGAGGTTCCTCGATCGGCTGGTGGCGGGCGGTGAAGCGGATGTCTGCGGTGACCGGGCTGTCGTTGTCGGTGACCGTCAGGTGAAGCTGCTGGAGCGGTTCGACAATCGTGACAGTGATCGGACCGACAGTCAGGTCGAGGCGCTCGCTGGACATTCTCTTCGAGGCGCGCAGATTATGCTGTTTGCCGTCAATCGAGACACAAAAGGCGGCGTCCATGATGTCGAGCTGGGGGTAGATGCCGAGTGCTGCGGCGAAGAAGATGCTGCCGTCGGCGCTATAGCCGTTGAAGAAATAGCGGTCGTAGAAGTTACGGTTGCCGCCGGACAGCGCCATTGGTTCCGGGGTCTGGTGCAGTGGATAATCGTCGCCTCTGGTCAGCATATTTGTCTCTCCCAAGCGCCGCATCATGGCATTTCAATTTTCCTTTGCAACGCAAAAGATTGGAAGATTTGGAAGCATGTTTGGTGGTTTGTGTCATAGCAGCGAAGGCTGCTATCCAAACCGGTCTTCGGCCATGCGCTTTAGCTTGGTTTAGGCCCCTGCCTGCGCAGGGGTGACGGCTACTTCCGATATATTCGCACCCCTATTATTGCTATTGCGAACCAATTGCAAAGATAGCTTGTTAAATGGTGCTATCTGCGGTTGAATTTGTCCGATTAGGGGCCTAATCTCTTCGGTAAGATCCTTTTTTGACTCTATTTTTCAGGAGATTCTCCCACATGGCCCGTAACAAGATTGCGCTGATCGGCGCAGGCATGATTGGCGGCACGCTCGCCCACCTCGCAGCTTCCAAGGAAATGGGCGATGTCGTCCTGTTTGATATTGCCGAAGGCATGCCGGCGGGCAAGGCGCTTGATCTGTCGCAGGCCGCTCCGGTCGACGGGTTCGATTCCAAGCTCAAGGGCACCAGCGATTATGCGGATATTGCCGGCGCCGATGTGATCATCGTGACCGCAGGCGTTCCGCGCAAGCCCGGCATGAGCCGCGACGATCTGCTCGGCATCAATCTGAAGGTCATGAAGGCAGTCGGCGAGGGCATCAAGGACCACGCGCCCGACGCCTTTGTCATCTGCATCACCAACCCGCTCGATGCGATGGTCTGGGCCTTGCGCGAATTTTCCGGACTGCCGCATAACAAGGTCGTCGGCATGGCCGGCGTGCTCGACAGCGCCCGCTTCCGCACCTTCCTGGCGCAGGAATTTGATGTGTCGGTCGAAGATGTTACCGCCTTCGTGCTCGGCGGCCACGGCGATACGATGGTTCCGGTTCCGGCCTACTCGACAGTTGCCGGCATCCCGATCCCCGATCTGATCAAGATGGGCTGGACCACGCAGGCCAAGATCGACGCGATCGTCCAGCGCACCCGCTCCGGCGGCGGCGAGATTGTCCAGCTGCTCGGCAATGGTTCGGCCTATTATGCACCGGCCACCAGCGCGATCATGATGGCGGAAAGCTATCTCAAGGATAAGCGCCGGGTTCTTCCTGCCGCCGCGCATCTCACCGGCCAATATGGCGTCGACAATCTCTATGTCGGGGTGCCGTGCATCATCGGCAAAGACGGCGTCGAGAAGATCATCGAGATCGAACTGAGCGAAGAAGCGCAGGGCAATTTTGATGTGTCGGTCGATGCGGTGAAGGAATTGCTGGACGCTTGTAAGGCACTGGATCCGAGTCTGGTTTGAGAAAACTAAATTTCTTTAACTGGATAATTGTCGGCCAAGCCTTGGTAGCTCTTTTGCTAGCGAGCACTTTTTACATTCTGGCCGATCAGGCGACTAGATTCTGGAATGTTGCTGTAGTGCCAGTCCTACTGTTTGGTAGCGCAGCCATCCTGCTATTTGGCATAGCTTTTAATTTCATCATCGCTTTATTTCGCAAAGCCGAACTCAACGACGATGTTTCTACACGGGGAATCAAATGAGCATTTTAATCGACAAAAACACCAAGGTCATTACCCAGGGTATGACCGGTAATACCGGCACATTCCACACCGAACAGGCGCTGGCTTATGGCACGCAGATGGTTGCGGGCGTGACGCCGGGCAAGGGTGGCACGACCCATATCGGTCTGCCCAATTTTGATACGGTGGCGGAAGCCAAGGACGCCACCGGCGCGACTGCTTCTGTGGTTTATGTACCACCGCCATTTGCAGCGGACTCGATCCTCGAGGCGATTGATGCCGAGATTGAACTGATCGTTGCGATTACCGAGGGCGTTCCGGTGCTCGACATGGTTCGGGTGAAGCGGGCGCTGCAAGGCAGCAAGTCGCGCCTGATCGGCCCCAACTGCCCCGGCGTCCTGACCCCCGACGAATGCAAGATTGGCATCATGCCCGGCAGCATCTTCAAGAAGGGCTCGGTCGGCGTGGTCTCGCGCTCCGGCACGCTGACCTATGAAGCTGTGCACCAGACGACCGCGGTCGGGCTCGGCCAGACCACGGCGGTCGGCATTGGCGGCGATCCGGTCAACGGCACCAACTTCATCGACGTGCTGGAGCTGTTCCTTGCCGACGACGAAACCAAGTCGATGATCATGATTGGCGAAATTGGCGGCAGCGCGGAAGAAGAAGCGGCGCAATTCATCGCCGACGAAGCCAGGAAGGGCCGCAGCAAACCGATGGTCGGCTTTATCGCTGGTCTCACCGCCCCTCCGGGACGCCGCATGGGCCATGCCGGCGCGATTGTCTCCGGCGGCAAAGGCGGCGCAGAAGACAAGATCGCGGCGATGGAAGCAGCGGGTATCCGCGTGTCACCTTCGCCGAGTGAACTGGGCACGACATTGGATGCGATGTTGAAGGAGCTGGTTTGATTGGTTGAAGCGAGCCGCAATTGTGTGTGCCCTGCCGCAGGGCAGGGTCCAGACGATCGGACGGGACCGTTCTGGGCACCGGCCTTCGCCGGTGAACAATGTGGCCGGTGACCGAAAATGGGCAAGCCGGGATATGTTTATATCATGGCGAGCCAAAGGAACGGGACTATTTATCTGGGTGTCACGAGCGATTTGCCGAAACGGGTTTACGAACATCGCGAGGGATTGATTGAAGGGTTTACGAAGAAGCATGGATGCAAGTTGCTGGTATGGTTTGAGGCTTATGACGACATTCAGGAAGCAAGGGCTACCGAACTGCGGATGAAGAACTGGAACCGGCAGTGGAAGCTCAAGCGGATCGAACGGATGAATCCCGAATGGAATGATTTGTGGGATGAGATTGTGAAGTGATTCTGTTCCCCGCCGTAGGGGGGGGCAGACGATAGTGCACTACAGTTCTGGGCACCGGCCTTCGCCGGTGAACATTAAACGACCGGTACACAAGGTAGTATATTATGGGTTTTGAAAATCAGGATTTTGGCTCCGAAAAGGAAAGCGGCCCGAGCTGGCAGCGCAAGCATTGGCCGATTGATGATGCCGACGAGCTGAACAGCGCGCTCGATCCGACGCGAATGGCTGTCGAGATCAAGGCCGCAGCGGAGAAATCGGGCGCGTCCATGTCCGATGCCGACATTGCCGCTGCAGCCGAAAAGTCTATTCGCGCGATGATGCTGATCCGCACCTATCGGGTGCGCGGGCATCTGGGTGCCAATCTCGATCCTCTGGGCCTGTCCAAGCTCGAGGAACCGGCCGACCTGACCCCCGAATTCCACGGGTTCACCGACGCGGAAATGGATATGCCGATTTTTCTGGGCGGGGTATTGGGGTTTGAAACCGCGTCTATACGCGAAATCGAAGCCGTGCTGCGTGCCAATTATTGTGGCCCGGTGGGTCTGGAATATATGCATATTGCCGATATCGAGGAACGGCGCTTTTTGCAGGACCGGATGGAAGGCAAGGACGCCGAAATCCACTTTACGCCGGAAGGCAAGAAGGCGATCCTCAACAAGGTGATCGAAGGCGAGGAATATGAAAATTTCCTCGGCAAGAAATATGTCGGAACCAAGCGCTTCGGGCTGGATGGTGGCGAATCGATGCTGCCGGCGCTGGAAAATATCATCAAATATGGCGGCGCAGCCGGTGTCCGCGATATTGTCTATGGCATGGCCCATCGCGGGCGTTTGAACATCCTCGCCAATGTGATGGCCAAGCCGTACAAGGTCATCTTCCACGAGTTTCATGGCGGCTCGGCCAATCCCGAAGATGTCGGCGGGTCCGGCGACGTCAAATATCATCTCGGTACCTCCAGCGACCGCGAGTTTGACGGCATCGACGTCCATATGAGCCTGGTGCCCAATCCGTCGCATCTCGAAGCGGTGGACCCGGTGGTGCTCGGCAAGGTGCGGGCGCAGCAGGTGGCGCGCGACGATCTGGAGCAGCACAAGGAAGTGTTGCCGGTGCTGATCCATGGCGACGCGGCGTTTGCTGGACAGGGCATAGTCTGGGAATGTCTCAGCTTTTCCGGCATCCGTGGCTATAATACCGGTGGCTGCATCCATTTTGTGATCAACAACCAGATCGGCTTTACCACCAGCCCGCAATTCGCGCGTTCATCGCCTTATCCGTCAGACGTGGCCAAAGGCGTGCAGGCACCGATTTTCCACGTCAATGGTGACGATCCGGAAGCGGTGACCTTTGTCTGCAAGGTCGCCATCGAATTTCGCCAGCGCTTTCACCGCGACATCGTGGTCGACATGTGGTGCTATCGCCGCTTCGGCCATAATGAGGGCGATGAGCCGAGCTTCACCCAGCCGCTGATGTATGCCGCGATCAAGAAGCATCCCAAGGTCAGCAAACTGTATGAGCAGCGGCTGGTTTCGGAAGGCGTAATTGATAAGGATTGGGGCGACGCGACCCGTAATGCCTTTGCCGATCATCTTGAAACCGAATTCCAGGCTGCTGCCGATTATAAAGCCGACAAGGCCGACTGGTTTGGTGGCCGCTGGCAGGGGCTGCATGTTCCCGCCGATCCGGAAACGGCGCGGCGCAATGTTGAAACCGCGATCGACAGCAAATTGTTCGACAGTTTGGGCCGGACGCTGACAACAGTGCCGGACGGACACAAGATTCACAAGACATTGGGCCGGGTGCTCGATGCCAAAGCCACGATGTTCAAAAGCGGCGAGAATTTCGACTGGGCAACCGGCGAAGCGCTGGCCTACGGATCGCTGGTTTCGGAAGGCTATAATGTGCGCCTGTCCGGACAGGACAGCGGACGCGGGACCTTTTCCCAGCGCCACGCCGTCTGGGTCGATCAGGACACGGAAGAAAAATATGTGCCGCTCAGCACCGTGCCGCATGGCCGGTTTGAAGTGCTGGATAGCCCGCTCAGCGAATATGGCGTGCTCGGTTTTGAATATGGTTATGCCGGCGCTGATCCGAAAACACTGGTGCTCTGGGAAGCGCAATTTGGCGATTTCGCCAATGGCGCGCAGATCATGATCGACCAGTTCATCGCTTCGGGCGAGGCCAAATGGCTGCGCGCCAACGGGCTCGTGATGCTGCTGCCCCATGGCTATGAAGGGCAGGGCCCGGAACATAGTTCGGCGCGGCTGGAGCGATTCCTGCAACTCTGCGCGCAGGATAATATCCAGGTCGCCAATATCACCACCCCGGCCAATTATTTCCACATCCTGCGCCGCCAGATGCTGCGGTCCTTCCGCAAGCCACTAGTCATCATGACGCCAAAGTCGCTGCTGCGGCACAAGCTGGCGGTATCGAAAGCGGAAGATTTTCAGGGCGACCATCATTTCATGCGGATATTGTCCGATACCAATCCGCCGGCGGACAAGGATGTGAAGCGTCTGGTGCTCTGCTCCGGCAAGGTCGCTTATGATCTGATCGAAGCGCGCGATGCGGCGAAAGACAAGAATGTCGCGATCGTACGGATCGAGCAGCTTTATCCGTTCCCGGGCGAACCTCTGGTGGTCCGCCTCAAACGAATGAAGAATCTTGAGACATTGGTCTGGGCGCAGGAAGAACCGAAGAATAACGGCAGCTGGCATTTTGTCCGCTCCTATCTGGAAAAATGTCTCGAGCAGGCGGGCGTCGGTCCGCGCGATCCGGCCTATGCCGGGCGCGCCGCTTCGGCTTCGCCGGCAACCGGCCTGGCAACACGGCACAAGGAGCAGCAGGAGCAGTTGATCGCCGAGGCATTGGGGCATGACGTGAAGTAAGGGAGCCGTTCCCCCGCGCGGGCGGGGGCCGTCTCCCGATGGTTAGATTAGGCGGTGACAGGAGATGGGCTCCTGCCTTCGCTGGAGCACAGAAAGCTACGAAAGCAGAGTTGAAATTATGGCAATAGAAGTAAAAGTCCCGGCACTGGGCGAATCGATCACCGAAGCGACTTTGGGTGAATGGCTCAAGCAGCCGGGCGACGCGGTCGCGGCCGATGAGCCGATTGCCAGCCTGGAAACCGACAAGGTGGCACTGGAAGTGCCCGCGCCCGAAGCGGGCGTGATGGGCGCGCACAAGGTGGCAGTGGGCGATACGGTCGAAGTTGGCGCGATCATCGCGATGATCGAGGCAGGGAGCGGCGCGACAAGCGCGGCCAAGTCAGCCCCGGCCCCGGCCAAAGCAGCCTCGGCTCCGGCTAAGGCAGAGAGCAAAGCGGGCGAGCCCGATGCCTCGATCACGCTGTCGCCGTCGGTCCGCAGGCTGGTCCTCGAACATGGTGTGGATCCGAGCCAGATCAGCGGCACCGGCAAGGATGGTCGGCTGACCAAGGCGGATGTCGAGCAATATGTGAAATCCGGCGCCCAGCAGGCGCCACCGCTGGCTGAAAAAGGCGCAGCTAAAGGCGCACAGACACCGGCCCCATCGTCGCCGGGCGGCAACCGCAATGAAGAGCGGGTCCGGATGACCCGCTTGCGCCAGACCGTAGCGCGGCGGCTGAAAGAGGCGCAGGAGACGGCGGCGCTGCTCACCACGTTCAACGATGTCGACATGACCGCGGTGATCGAAACGCGCAGCAAGTACAAGGACCTGTTCGCCAAGAAACATGGTGTGAAGCTCGGTTTCATGGGCTTTTTCGTCAAGGCAGCCTGCATGGCGCTGAAAGACGTACCATCGGTAAACGGGCAGATTGATGGCGAGGAAATCGTCTATCATGATTATGCCGATATTTCGATTGCGGTCAGCGCGCCCAATGGTCTGGTCGTCCCGGTGATCCGCAACGCCGAAGCGATGAGGTTTGCCGATGTCGAGAATACGATCGGCGATTTCGGCAAGCGGGCCAAGGACGGCACGCTGACCATGGCAGATATGCAGGGCGGGACGTTCACCATCTCTAACGGCGGAGTGTTCGGGTCACTGATGTCGACCCCTATCATCAACCCGCCGCAATCGGCAGTGCTTGGTCTTCACCGGATCGAGGATCGCGCTGTGGTTGTAGACGGCGAGGTGGTCGTCCGTCCGATGATGTATCTGGCACTCAGCTATGACCACCGGTTGATCGATGGCCGTGAGGCGGTGACCTTCCTCGTGCGGCTTAAGGAAGCGATCGAGGATCCGGCGCGGCTTTTGATTGATCTTTAGTTTCACTCGTCATGCTCGACCTGTATCAGGGTGACGAACCAAGAGGTGAATAATGACCGATAAATTTGACTATGATGTTCTGATCATCGGCTCCGGCCCCGGCGGCTATGTGGCCGCAATCCGGGCGGCGCAACTGGGCCTGAAAACGGCTTGCGTGGAAAGCCGCGAGACCCTGGGGGGTACCTGTCTCAACGTCGGCTGTATCCCGTCCAAGGCGATGCTGCACGCGTCGGAACTCTATCACGAGGCCCATTCGGGCGCGCTGGAGAAATTCGGCGTGAAACTGACCGGCACCAAGCTGGATCTGAAGCAGATGCTGGCGGAGAAACTGAAGGCGGTCGCGGAGCTGACCGGCGGCATCGCCTTTCTGTTCAAGAAGAACAAGGTCGACTGGATCGAGGGGCGCGGCGCGTTTGAAAGCGCGAATACAGTCAAAGTCGGCGACAAAAGCTACAGCGCTAAAAACATCATCATCGCGACCGGGTCTTCGGTGACCCCGTTGCCCGGTGTGGACATCGACAATGACAAACATGTCGTGGTGGACAGCACCGGTGCGCTCGAGCTGCCGAAAGTACCGGGCCATATGGTGGTTATCGGTGGCGGCGTGATCGGGCTGGAACTGGGATCGGTGTGGCTGCGGCTGGGCGCGAAAGTGACGGTGGTGGAATATCTCGACCAGATATTGCCCGGCATGGACGGCGATATCCGCAAGGATGCGAACCGCATGTTCAAGAAGCAGGGCTTTGATATCAAAACCGGCACCAAGGTCACCGGCTGCTCGGTCAAGGGCAAGAAAGCGACCCTCACCATGGAACCGGCCAAGGGCGGTGACAGCGAGACCCTCGAAGCCGATGTCGTGCTTGTCGCGATTGGCCGCAAACCCAATATCGAAGGTCTGGCACTCGACAAGTCGGGTGTTGAAACCAATGATCGCGGCCAGATCGAGGTTGGCCATGATTTCCAGACTGCGGTTCCCGGCATTTACGCGATTGGCGATGTAACGCCCGGTCCGATGCTGGCGCACAAGGCCGAGGACGAAGGCATTGCCGCCGCCGAATTTATCGCCGGACAACAGGGTATCGTCAACCACGACCTGATTCCCGGCGTCGTCTATACCTATCCTGAAATTGCCAATATCGGCAAGACCGAGGAAGAGGTGAAGGAAAGCGGCGTGGAATATAAGGTTGGTAAATTCCTGTTCGCCGCCAACAGCCGTGCCAAGACCAATCGCGACACCGAGGGCTATGTGAAGATCATTGCGGACGCGAAAACCGACCGCGTGCTCGGCGCCCATATCATCTCGTCGCTCGCCGGCACGATGATCGCGCAAGTCACCCAGGCGATGGAATTTGGCGCGACCAGCGAGGATATCGCCTATACCTGTCACGCGCATCCGACGCACAGCGAGGCGATAAAAGAAGCCGCGATGGCGGTGCAGGGCAAGCCGATTCATATGTAGCTTCTTGTGCTCCGCACTTGATGTGGAACTCAGTCAGCAGTAGCACCACTTCCCAGAGGGCTCCGGGTTCCCGCCCGGAGCGCAGGGGAGAGATTATGTCGATTTTATCACTAACCACCGAACCCACAGCGACGGAAATTGCGGCCGATGTTGCCGCAGGAAAACTCTCGGCTTTGGAAGCAACGGAAGCCGCCATCGCGCGCATCGAAGCTCTAGATGGTCCAATCAACGCAGTTGTCGTGCGCGATTTTGATGGAGCATGTGTAGCTGCAAAACGGCTGGATGAGATCGGACCACAAGATATCCAGCCGCTTTTTGGCGTGCCGATGACGGTCAAAGAAAGCTTTAACCTCACCGGTCATCCCTCGACCTGGGGACTAGAGCATGCACGGAATAATATCGCGCAGTCCGATGCGGCTGTTGTGCAGCGACTCAAGCGGGCGGGAGCTGTGATAGTTGGCAAGACCAATGTCCCGCCCGACCTGGCTGACTGGCAGTCGAACAATCCGGTCTACGGCCGGACCAATAATCCGCATGACCTCGATCGCTCGCCGGGTGGTTCTTCCGGCGGCGGTGCGGCAGCTGTAAGCGCGGGGATGCTGCCATGTGAATTTGGATCGGATATTGGCGGGTCGATCCGAGTGCCAGCGCATTATTGTGGTATCTGGGGGCATAAACCAACATTCGATGTCATCAGCCTTGAGGGTCATGGATATCCCGGCACCGATTCCGCACGACCCGCGCTGTCCGTATGCGGTCCGCTGGCGCGTTCGGCGGAGGATCTGGCGACATTGCTGGACGTCACGCTCGACCATCCGCTTCAGCGTCGGAACATTTCGATCAAGGGTGGTCGTTTTCTGCTCATTGATGAGCAACCCATGGTTGGATGTTCGAGCGCCTATCGCGGTGAACTCGACCGGGTCGCTGGACAGATCGAGGATGCAGGTGGCCAAGTCGAGCGGCGTTGCGAGTTGGTTCCCGATCTCGAAGCAGCCCATGAAAGCTATCTCAAAATGCTCAATATCGCGATGGCCGGTGGCTTGCCTGCACCCGATGGCACTCAAGCCACGGTGCGGGACTGGTTTGACCTTTGCGACATTCAGGAACGTGTCTATCGGCAATGGCGCGATGTGTTCGGTGAGTTTGATTTTGTGCTGGCCCCGGTGAGCGCCACGCCTGCTTTTCCGCATCATGACGGACAGATTTTCCAAGGCAATATTGCGTTTGACGGTGAGAATTTACCCGCTAGCCCGCAGCTCGCTTGGGCGGGAATGGTCACGTTCCCTGGCCTTCCCTCTACCGTGCTGCCTGTAGGTACCGTAGATGGTATGCCCGTCGGGATGCAGGTTATTGGCGACAAATTTCAGGACTATCAAACAATTGATGGCGCGCGGCAGATCGGGACTCTATTGGCCATCTAACCGTTTTTGCAGGAGGGCCGGGGGCACAGCATGAAACACTATAAACTCATGCGCTGGCATGTCTGGCTGGGCTGGTTGATCGGGGTGCCGATCATCATCTGGACCGCAAGCGGATTGTTGATGGTCGTCCAGCCGATCGAAAATGTGCGCGGCAATCATTTGCGCAGCGAAACGCCGGCGCTTGATGCCATAAAGCCCGTCGCGCCCTTGCTCGAGGGCCGTCAGGCAAAGAGTCTGACCCTGAAGCAGAACAGAGCTGGCCCCTATTGGGTGATAGACTATGCGGATGGTGGCAAGCGTAGGGCGAACGCCGAGACCGGCGTGTTGCTTCCGCCCGTGTCAGCCGCCGAGGCAGATGCGCTGGCCAGTGCCGCCCGTTCCGACACGTCCGCTATCCGGTCTGTGAAACGATTTGACGCGGACAACGCGCCGATGGAGCAGCGCAGCGGACGGCCTGCCTGGCAAGTCGCGTTTGACGATGATGCGCGCTTCTATATCGATGCGGACACCGGCGAGCTGATCGCCGTGCGGACCAAATTTTGGCGCGCGTTCGACTTTATGTGGGGCCTGCATATCATGGACCTTCAGACGCGCGAGGACACCAGCCACCCGATTTTGATCGGCTCGGCAGTCATTGCTCTGCTGGGATCCATTCTCGGCTTTGTCATGCTGTTCACCCGGCGCAGGCGCAAGCGGCGCAAACCGTCATGAATTCCGCCATATTATATAACGCGCTCGGTTGGCTCGACCTGTTCGGGATCGGGGTTTTTGCCATTTCCGGGGCGCTGGTTGCGGCGCGTAATCGGCAGACGCTGGTGACCTTTGCCTTTTTCGCGCTGGTTACCGGCGTGGGCGGCGGCACAGTGCGCGACCTGTTGATCGGCGCGCCGGTTTTCTGGGTACAGGACGCCCGGGTGCCGGTTTTATGTCTGAGCATAGCCTTGCTGATTTGGATCACCCCGGTGAAATTCTGGCGACCGGCGGCGGTTGACTGGTTCGACGCCGTCGGACTGGCGGCCTATTCGGTTTTTGGTGCCGCCAAGGCGATGCAGCTGGGGATCGACCCGGTGCCAGCCGCGATCATGGGCATTATCACCGCCAGCGTTGGCGGGGTGATCCGCGATCTGATTTCGGGAGAACCCTCGATCATCGTGCGGCCGGAACTCTATGTGACAGCCGGAGCGCTTGCTGCCTTCACTTTTGTTCTGCTGGCGCAAGTCGGGGTGCAGGGGTTTATTGCCGCGTTGATCGCCTTTGCTGCCGGATTTGCGCTTCGCGCTCTGGCCATCGTCAAGGGCCTGTCGCTACCCGCCTATCGGGGAAAAGAAGAGAAAGAATAGCCTAGCAGACGATCAATCCAGCCGGTTGACGCGCTCTTGTTCCGGTGCATCCTGGTCCCGCATTCCAGACATAATGCCTGTACATCCTCGCGCGCGAGCAAGCCCTGAGCTGTTGCCAGCGCTTCGCCGAAAATCGCCTTCTGGCGCTGTGCCGCCCAGCCGACGACACCGGTAACCGGCGTGTTTTCCTGCCGGATAAAGGGAATGCCATCGAACGGGAGCCATGAGAGTCTGGTCTTCGGATCGAGATATTGCGGGTGGTAGTCGCCTTCTGCCAGACCTGCCCGCCTGGCCGCCTCGGCAAGGGCGTTTGTCATCCCGCCAAAGCCGTCGATCAAACCGAGTTGTCGCGCGGTGCCGCCGTCCCAGACCCGGCCCTGTCCCATGGCATCTACCTGTTCGGGCGTCTTGCCGCGCGCTGCCGAAACCAGTTTTACGAAGTCGCTATAGCTGTTCTCGACCCCGGCCTGCAAAATGACGTCGAGGTCTTCGCTGAAGCCGCCGACAAAATTGGGCTCACCTGACAGAGGGGTGGTCTGTACGCCGTCGGCGGTGACTCCCCATTTTGCCAGTGCTATTTCAAAGCTGGGAAGAACGGCAAACACCCCGATCGATCCGGTGATTGTATCAGGCTCGGCGAAGATATGATCGCCGGCCGTTGCGACCCAATAGCCGCCGCTGGCCGCTACGTCGCCCATCGAGATGACGATAGGCAGCTTCTTTTTTCGGGCTTCGAGCAACGCCAGGCGGATTTCCTCGCTGGCGAAGGCCGAGCCGCCGGGCGAATCGACCCGGACGACCAGAGCCTTGATCCCGTCTTCATCCAGCGCCTTGTAAATCTGCTCGGCTATCCGTCCGCTGGCGGCCATGCCGGGTCCGGTTTCGCCGCCGACAATTTCGCCTGCGACGGTTATGACGCCGATCGCGGAGCCGTTTGTATCCACCGGATGCGCCGCAACAAAATCATCATAGTCGATGCTTTTAAAACTGTCCGGCGAGGGCTTTTCATCCGCGCCCACCTGCTCCGCAACATAGCGGTCAAACGCGGTCTTGTCGGCGAGCTTGTCGACCAGTTTCTGCTTCAGCGCCACCGAAGCGATATCGCCGCCTGCGGTGGTGATGAATGTCGCAGGATCGTCAGCAAATGGCTTGACTATCGCTTGCGGCCGGGACTTTTTCACTTCGGCCAACCAACTGTCCCACAGCACGCCGTAGAGCGCCTCGGACGCCTCACGGGATGCAGGCGACTGGTCGGCGCGCATATAAGGTTCGACCGCGCTTTTATAGGTGCCGACGCGGTAGATATTGGCAGTCACGCCCAGCCGGTCGAGCAGGCCTTTATAATAAAGCCGGTTGCCGCCCGCACCGGCAAAGATAATTCCGCCCATCGGGTCCATCCAGATTTCTGTCGCATGGGCGGCAAGCTGGTAGCTGTCATCGCTATAGAAGCTGGCGAAAGCATAGATCGGCTTGCCCGCCTTCCTGGCCCGGGCAAGCGCCTCGCCGATATCGGTCAGGCTGGTCTGGCCGCCACCGGCAAAGCTGCTGAGATCAAGCACGATCGCTTTGACCCGATCATCTTCCACTGTTGCATCAATGGCGCGCACGACATCCCGCAAGCGATATTCGCGCGGGCTGTCGCTGCTGTTCGCCAGAAAGTCCTCGAGTGTCGGCGCAGCCGGTTCTTCAACAATTACGCCATTCAGGTCGAGCAGCAACGCGCCGTCGCGTATCGCGCCGCTATTGGGCTGCGTGGACAGCAGGGCATATAGCGCGCCGAAAAACAGCAGCATGGCGATCAGAACCATGCCATCCTTTACTGCGACCAGAAATCTCCACGCCGCCCGCGCAAATTGCATATTCATGTCCCTGTTTTGACTGGATTGACCTGTCCTATATGGGATCGGGGCGGGATATTACCAGCGGATAAGATGCGGGACGATCAGCCGACCCAGAATCGCGCATATCGCCACCGCCAGCGAGTACCAGAGTCCGATATAGAATATGCTGTTGAACGGACAGTACAGGCTATAGGCCGCAGCGCCCAATGCTCCGGAGGACATGCCGACGAGCCAGCCTGCGCGGTTCAGCGCGACCGGCGCACCCCGGCGGAGCCAAACGACTTGCGCCGCGGCTATTCCCGCACCCGCCAGCATGCTTATGCCAAGACATTCGATGCCATAACGCGGCACGAAAATGGCCATATTGACGGGTGCAGCGATCATTGCCATGACGGCGGCAGTGGCCGGAAAGAGCAATGCGGCGAACAACGCCCAGATCCAGCCCTTGAAGCTATTGCCTACGGCTGGCTGGCTCATCGCAATAACGGCATAGCTGCTGGTCACGCCGAGCAGGAGCAAGGCCCCGCCCCGCAGGAAGAACATCGGATGCGGCATACCCATCATGATGTCGCTACGGACCCCGCCGATCATCGCAACGGCCGCGGCAAAAAGTCCGGCAATCGCCAGAGTGAGTGCGAGCCCGTCCCGGGTTTTCAAAGGCTTTACCGGGGTTAAGTCTTCTACGAGGCGATCTATCATCATATCTGACATCATATATACTCTTTTACTATCATTCGGTTTCAACCATCGACGAGAGCTTTTTCAGCCCGCGATGGATATTTACTTTTACCAGCGATTCCGACTGGCCGGTCATCGCCGCCGCCTCATGAATGCTGAGGCCTTCAATCTTGACCAGGCTGATCACCTCGGCCTGTTTGGGCGGTATCATGCCGAGCAGCCGTTCGAGGCTGACCTTGGCGGTCACGTCCCCGTCCTGCGGATCGGCGACCATTTCTTCATAGAGCTGGTCATGTTCGTGCCGGTATATCTTGCGCAGGCTGTCGATCCAGCGGTAGCGGCCGATGGCGGCAAGCCACGGCAGAAATGCCTTGGTCGGATCATAGCTCGCCCGCTTACGGTGGAGCGAGATCAGCGTTTCCTGCACCAGATCATCAATCGCTGCCGGGTTGATCTTGCGGGCGTAGTAACGGCGCAGCCATTTTTCGCACTCGGTGAGTAGACTGGAATAGCATTGCTTGTCGCCGCCTTGTGCCTTGACCATCAAGATCTGCATGGTTTCCTCATTGGCGATCATGAAGGCTCTCCCAATACCTGTCTGTCAGCCGAACTTGTGACCGATCATGCGATCCAGCGAGAACATCCCGCCGCCACGCACGATCAATATGCCGGCCAGAGCAACCCAGATAATATGCGTTTGCCACCAGGCTTCAGGGTAAACGAAGAGCTGGATGACCAGTGTCATGACCAGCAAGCCGGCCGCGCCGAGCCGCGTGAACAAGCCAAACACAACAAGGATCGGGAGAAAATGTTCGGCATAGGTGGCGAGCAAGCCGGTGATTTCCGGGTACGGCATGCCATATTCTTCCTGGAACAGGAAAACCGTAGTGTCGCTCATCTGCAGCCAGCTACCATCTTCGACCTTGGTCCGGGCAGAGCGCCAGAATATGCCGGCAAGGGCCACGCGGGTGAACAGGAGGGCGATTCCTTCCGGTACCGCGCCGCTCACCATGGCGATCAGTTTCTTCATCATGTCCATCATATTCTCTACCCCGTGATTTGCGTCAGCGCCCCGGTCTGGATCAGCTTTACAATATGCTGCATCGCCGTGGCCTCATCACTCAATTCGAGGGCATGTTCCAAAAGGTTACCCATCGTCCCACTATCGGCAATTTTTTCGGCAATTGCGTGTTCTACGGCGGTTAACGGATGGAATAGAACCTGCGCTTCCGGGCGGACGATCATCAGCGCGCGCGGTTCTGCGTCGGCCAGTTCGCCGAGTTCCGGGGACAAGGGGCCGGTGACCGGTATCAGGCGCAACGCCGGGTGGGCGGCAATCGGGAAGGCCAGCAGCCGATCTTCAGCGAGCGTAGCGATGTCGGTGAGGACGACCGGCGGCGCTTCGACGCTGCGATAACTCTCGATCCAGGCCCATTCTATCCGGGCGAGGTCGATCTCGGTATCGCCATAGGCGCGATCAGTCAGAAAAGCGGGAAAATCGGCAGCGATGTGGTTGATGTCGCAGGCCATGACATGATCCTGGTCGACATAATCGCGGGAGATGGCGTGAAATAATTCATGGCCGATATGGGTGTGCAATCTTGGGAAGCTGTCTTCCAGAGCCACCAGCCGGGCGTGGGAAATATTGTTGGCATGTGCTTTCAGCCCAAGCAGCGCGCGTTCGGCGCTCTGCGAAAACAGGTCGGCGGGAAAATGCGCCGGGCCTTTTTGCAGGCAGGCGACAAAGCGCGATTGGCCTTCAGCAAGCGAGGGCATGGCGCGGCTCTTTCGGTAAAGGATCGCCCAATATCGCATCGGCCTTGGCGACTTCGGCCATCAGCACATCATATTCGGGGATATTACTGTCCCATTCGATCAGCGTCGCTATCGGGCCGGCCCGTTCGATAAAGCGGTGGTACAGGCGCCAGGTGACGTCGCTGACTATCGAGCCATGATTGTCGATCAGCAGCGGCCCGCTGTCATGATTTTCGCGCGCATGGCCGGCGAGATGGATTTCGCCGACAATAGCGGGGTCGATCGCGTCGATATAGGCCTCCATGTCGAGCCCCACATTGGTGGCGCTGACTTCGACATTATTGATATCAAAGAGCAGTCCGCATCCCGATTGTTTGCATAAGGCGTGGATGAAGTCGGTTTCGCTCATCTCGTCGTCGCGGTAGGAGAGATAGCGGGACGGGTTTTCGATCAGGATGGTCCGCTGGAGCCGGTCCTGCACCTTGCCGATTTCCCCAGCCAGATGGTCGAGCGCTTCGCGCGTATAGGGAAGCGGGAGCAGATCGGGGTAGCGGTCATGGGCGTTGCCGCTCCAGCTCAGATGGTCGGAAACCATCGCCGGTTGGTAACGATCGCAAAGGTCGGCAATTTTCTCCAGATCATATTCGTTCAGCCCATCAGCCGAACCCAGCGACAATCCAACGCTGTGAAAACTTAAGGGATAAACCCCGGCGATGGCAGTGAGCCAGCGGTGTGCCGGACCGCCATCGCCGAAGTAATTCTGTGGATGAACCTCAACCCAGGATGGGCGTTTCGTCACCGCGGGGTCGTCGAGTACATTGGTATAATGCACCGATTTCAGGCCTATGCCACCTAATGGAGGGAGGGAGTGTGGCACGGGCACGGCTGGCGAAACGTGAGGATCAGGAATTGCGGACATCCACGGAATCTAGCGCATTCAGCCCTTTTTGGGAACCGGTTTTGCATTGCCCTTGTGCGCGGTCAGCGTCCCGCCGATTTTGACGCAACTGTCTTTGGCGACCATTTTCCAGGCATTGCCCTGATAGTCGGCAGTGGATGTTCCGGCACAACTGGTGCCGGGTCCGGCCGCACAATCATTCTTGCCAGCAAGCGCCACGCCATAGCATTTTTCCTTGGCACCGGCTGCTTCTGCAGCGGTGGCGGACAGGGACAGGGTTGCAGCGGCGGCCAGAGCGGCAGCGGCAGCGGTTGTTTTCATAAAAGCAGACATAATTTCTCTTTCTCGAAATTGGGGAAAAGTCCGAACCTGCCGAAGCGGGCTCAAACTGACATTCGCCGCGCTTGACGATCCGGTTACACCCGGCCGCGGCAACAATACGAATTGGCGGAGAAAAGAATCGGAATGCCTTGGAAATCCACCAAAAATAGATAGAAATATTTTCCACCCTTTCCCTTGACGGCAAATGAATAGCCACTACATGGTCCCTGTTAGCACTCGAAAGGAGAGAGTGCTAATTCACATATATTCTGCTCTTCCAGTCGGCGGTAACAAGTCGGCTTGCAGAGATTTGGATTGGGCAAGAAAGGGAAATCTATGAAATTTCGTCCATTACATGACCGTGTACTGGTGCGCCGCGTAGAAGCGGACGCAAAAACCGCGGGCGGCATCATCATTCCGGATAGCGCACAGGAGAAGCCGTCAGAAGGCAAAGTTGTTGCCGTCGGCAGCGGCCTGAAAGACGACAACGGCAAGACCACGGCGCTTGACGTCAAAAAAGGCGACAAGATCCTGTTTGGCAAATGGTCCGGCACGGAAGTCACCGTCGACGGCGAAGAGCTGATCATCATGAAGGAAAGCGATATTCTCGGCATAATCGAGAAGTAAGCGCTTCCCCCGACATAATTTCAACCAACTAAGCAGAGGAAAATAACATGGCTGCTAAAGACGTAAAATTTGGCCGCGACGCTCGCGAGCGCATCCTTAAGGGTGTGAACACGCTGGCTGACGCCGTTAAGGTAACTCTCGGTCCCAAGGGCCGTAATGTTGTGCTCGACAAGAGCTTTGGCGCACCGCGCATCACCAAGGACGGTGTTTCGGTTGCCAAGGAAATCGAACTGAAAGACAAGTTCGAAAATATGGGCGCACAGATGCTTCGTGAAGTGGCATCGAAAACCAATGATGTTGCTGGCGACGGCACCACCACCGCAACCGTACTGGCTCAAGCTATCGTCAAGGAAGGCATGAAATCCGTTTCGGCCGGCATGAACCCGATGGATCTGAAGCGCGGTATTGACCAGGCGGTCATAGCCGTGGTTGCAGATCTCAAGAAACGTTCGAAAGACGTCAAGGGCACCGAAGAAATCGCTCAGGTTGGCATTATCTCTGCCAATGGCGACCGTGAAGTTGGCGAAAAAATCGCCGAAGCCATGGAACGTGTCGGCAAAGAAGGCGTGATCACGGTTGAAGAAGCCAAGGGTCTCGACTTTGAACTCGACGTTGTTGAAGGCATGCAGTTTGACCGCGGTTACCTGTCGCCTTACTTCATCACCAACCCGGACAAGATGGTTGCCGAACTCGACAACCCTTATATCCTGATCCACGAAAAGAAGCTGACCAACCTGCAGCCACTGCTCCCGATATTGGAAGCTGTTGTGCAGGCCGGACGTCCGCTTCTGATCATTGCCGAAGATATTGAAGGCGAAGCGCTGGCTACTCTGGTGGTCAACAAATTGCGCGGCGGCCTCAAGATCGCAGCGGTCAAGGCACCTGGTTTCGGCGATCGTCGCAAAGCGATGCTCGAAGATATCGCGATCCTGACCAAGGGCGAAATGATCTCCGAAGATCTCGGCATCAAGCTGGAAAGCGTTACGCTGAACATGCTCGGTGAAGCCAAGAATGTTACGATCGACAAAGACAATACCACGATCGTCGACGGCGCTGGCAAGAAGAGCGACATCAAGGCGCGTGTTGAAGCGATCCGTAACCAGATCGAAAACACCACTTCCGACTATGACAAGGAAAAACTGCAAGAACGTCTGGCGAAACTCGCTGGCGGTGTTGCCGTGATCAAGGTCGGCGGCGCATCCGAAGTGGAAGTGAAAGAGAAGAAAGACCGTGTCGACGACGCGCTGCACGCAACCCGTGCTGCTGTTGAAGAAGGCATTGTCCCGGGCGGCGGTGCTGCGCTTCTTTATGCTACTTCGGCTCTCAAAGGCCTTGAAGGCATCAACGACGACCAGACTCGCGGTATCGACATCGTTCGCAAGGCGCTGCAGTCTCCGGTTCGTCAGATCGCTGAAAATGCGGGCTTTGACGGCGCGGTTGTTGCCGGCAAGATGCTCGACCAGAAGAGCAAGGAATTCGGCTTCAATGCAGCTACCGATGTTTATGAAGACCTTGTGAAAGCTGGCGTGATCGACCCGACCAAGGTTGTTCGTGCAGCATTGCAGGACGCTTCCTCGGTTGCCGGTCTGCTGATCACCACCGAAGCGGCTGTGGCGGAACTGCCATCAGACGACAAGGCTGGCGGCGGCGGCATGCCCGACATGGGCGGCATGGGCGGCGGCATGGGCGGAATGGGTTTCTAAACACCCACACCACTCGGCCAAGGCTGAACCAAAAAAAGAGGGGCTGGAAGGAAACTTCCGGCCCTTTTTTTGATTGCTAGATGCGTTTCCATATCGCGCCACTTGTGCGATGGAGGCTTCATTGAAAATCACAGTGGCAGGATGAATGATTATGCGGATCCGGTTTTTTCTCTTCAGCACGGCGTTATTGACTGGTCTGGCTGCTCTCCCGATGGCTCCTGCAATTGCAGCAACAGAGCAAGGCCCGAGCGAAGCGGCTAGCGAAACCGACCGCATCAACCAGTGGTTTGACACGAAATACGAGGAAGAGCTCAAATTCAGCCCGATCGAACAGACATATATCGGGCGCAAGACCGACTATGGCCTGATCGATGATTTCAGCGACGAGGGCGCGGACCGGGAACTGGCATGGCTGCGCGATGCGGTAACGGAGATGAAAAGTAATTTTGACTATGAAAAACTCTCCCAGGACACGAAAATTTCCTATGATATCTGGGTCTATAATCTGGAGCAGACCGAAGCCGGGCTGCCGTTCCGGACCAACCGCTATGCGCTGCACCAGCATAATGGCCTGCAATCCTTTTTCCCGACCTTTCTGATCAACACGCACAAGGTCGAGACCGAAGCGGATATGCTGGGCTTTATCCAGCGCCTGTCGGGCGTTGCGACCGCGCTCGACCAATTGTTGGCGCGGGCAAAAACCAATGCCGCCGCGGGAACCCGCCCGCCCCGTTTCGCCTATGAAGGGGTGATCGACCAGTCGCGCAAGATCATCGGCGGCGCGCCCTTTGGCGATGGCCCTCCATCGGCAATCTGGGTAGCCACCGAAGAGAAGCTGCAAGGACTGGTCGACAAGCAGATCATCGACGAGGCGCGGGCCGATGCATTGCGCGAAGAAGCGCGCACGGGCCTGACCGATGCCTTTGCGCCAGCCTATCAGCGGGTCATCGCCTGGTATGAAGCGGATATGCCCAATAGCGATTCTTCACCAAAGGGGGTTGGCGCGCTGCCCAACGGGAAAGCCTTTTATAATTATCGCATCGCCAATCAGACGACAACCCAACTCACCGCCGACGAAATTCACAACCTCGGTCTGTCCGAAGTGGCTCGCCTGCGCGCTGATATGGAAGCGATCAAGGACGAGGTGGAGTTTGACGGCGACCTGAAGGCGTTCTTCAAATTTATTCGCGAGGATGACCGGTTTTATTTTTCCGATGATGATGCGGGAGCGGACGCCTATATCGCGGCGGCCAAAGGGCATATCGACGCGCTGAAAGAAGTGTTGCCGGATTATTTTGGCATCCTCCCCAAAGCTGACCTCGAGGTCCGCCGGGTCGAAGCCTTCCGCGAACGCGATGGTGCGGCCCAGCATTATCGCAGCGGCACCCCCGATGGTTCGCGGCCAGGGATATATTATGCCCATCTCTCCGACATGCGGGCGATGCCGATCCCGACGCTCGAAGTGATCGCCTATCATGAGGGCCTGCCCGGCCATCATATGCAGATTTCGATTGCCCAGGAACTGACCGGCATTCCGCTGTTCCGGACCCAGGCGGGTTATACCGCCTACAGCGAAGGCTGGGGGCTGTACTCGGAAAAACTCGCCAAGGAAATGGGCGGCTATCAGGATCCTTATTCGGAATTCGGGCGGCTCACCAGCGAGATCTGGCGGGCGATCCGGCTGGTGGTCGATACCGGACTCCATTCCAAAGGCTGGAGCGAAGAGCAGGCGGTAGCCTATTTCCTTGAAAACTCATCGATTCCGGAAGCGGCCGTGCGTTCCGAAGTGCGTCGCTATCTGGTCAATCCGGGTCAGGCGACCAGCTACAAGATCGGGATGATCAAGATTCTCGAATTGCGCGCCCGGGCGCAGGACCAGCTCGGCGACCGGTTTGATATTCGTGCCTTTCACGATGTCATCCTTGGCGGCGGCGCGTTGCCGCTTGGCATATTGGAACAGCGGGTCGATCAGTGGCTCGACGAAATGGGCGGCTCGTAATGATTAGGACGCGATATGGTCTGTAGCACATTTGAACTTTTCAAGATCGGCGTCGGGCCGTCTAGCTCGCACACGATGGGACCGATGCTGGCTGCGGCGCGGTTTGTCGAGCGGGTCGACGATAGCGGCAGGCTCGGCGACGTCACCCGGCTTGAGACCCTGTTGTTCGGTTCGCTGGCGCTGACCGGCAAGGGCCATGCGACCGACCGGGCCATCCTGCTCGGACTCAGCGGCCAGCGACCGGAGAATATCGAGCCGGATGCTGCCGATGTGCTGGTCGGGCAAATCCGGGAATCAAGCCAGATTCGGTTGAACGATGTGCATGTGATCGCTTTTGATGAAACCAATGACGTGATCTTCGACCAGAAAAAGCGGCTCGATTTCCACAGCAATGCCATGCGGTTTAATGCGTTCAACGGTGATGAACTGGTCGCGACCCGGGTCTATTATTCGGTTGGCGGTGGTGCGGTGCTCGATGAGGACCAGATCGGCAGTAACAATCCCGAAAGCGGCCTGTGGGACGTGCCTTATCCGTTCTGTTCGGGCGCGGACTTGCTCAGGATTGCGGCAGACGAGGGTCTGTCAATCGCCGACATCATGCGCGCCAACGAACGCACGCGGCAGGCGGATGAAAAGACCAGCGCCGGTATCCGCGCGATTGCCGATGCGATGTCCGCCTGTATCGATCGCGGGATATTGCAGGGCGGCATTCTGCCCGGCGGCCTTCGCGTCAAGCGCCGTGCGCCACTGATCCACGCGCGATTGATGGAGCGGCAGGAGCGCGCCTTGTCCGATCCGCTGACCATATTGGACTGGGTCAATCTCTGGGCGCTGGCGGTGAACGAGGAAAATGCCGCCGGTGGCAAAGTTGTGACCGCACCAACCAATGGCGCGGCCGGGATCGTTCCGTCGGTGCTGCGTTTCTACGAAAGATTCGCCCCCAAGGCGGACGAGGCGGGCGTAGAAACCTTTCTGCTGACCGCAGCAGCCATCGGGTCTTTGTTCAAGGAAAATGCCTCGATCTCCGGGGCAGAGGTCGGTTGTCAGGGCGAAGTCGGGGTCGCCTGTTCGATGGCCGCCGCAGGCCTGACGGCGGCCTGGGGAGGGACCCCGCTGCAAGTGGAAAATGCCGCCGAAATCGGCATGGAGCATAATCTCGGTCTGACCTGTGATCCGGTTGGTGGCCTGGTGCAGGTCCCTTGCATTGAACGCAATGCGGTTGGGGCGGTCAAGGCGATCGAAGCGGCGCGGCTGGCGATCCTCGGCGATGGCACGCATCGGGTCAGTCTTGATGAGGTGATCGAAACCATGCGCAAGACCGGCCTCGACATGTCCGAGCGCTACAAGGAAACGTCGCAGGGTGGACTTGCTGTCAATCTGGTCGAGTGCTGAGCGAAACGGAAGGCGTTATCGGTGAAAAAGCTGGGCTTTGGCTGGCCGGAAACGCAAGCCCCATAGCGACAGCCCCATGATGGTCAGCGCATAACCGATCGCCATGATCGAAATGCCCGACCATCCGCCAAATTCATAAATTGCGGTGCCCAGCCAACTCGATATGCCGCCGCCGATAAACATGATGACGACATAGATGGTCATCAGGCGGGTCCTGATTTCCGGTGCGCGGCTAAACATGATCGTCCGGCTGCAAATATCGACCGACGCTCCGCCGATGCTGTTGAAAATAACCGCGATCACCAAAAGCCAGAGATTATTGCCTGCAAAAGGGAGGAGGAAGACTCCGGCCAGTTGCACAAAACAGAAATAGACGCGCGCGCGTTCGGCCCCGATATGGTCCGCAAACCGGCCTGCAAATGGTGAACCCAGAACATTGACGATGGCGATGATCGCAAGATAGCCAACCGTATCGACGCCGTAGCCATTGCGCGGCAAATGCAGGCCTATTGCCAGCCAGAGCGCGAGAAAAAGTCCGAACGAGAGCGCCTGTATCAGGCCGCCCAACGGTACTTCCGGAAGCGATTTCATGATCGGCCAGAGCGAGCGGAGCAGTTCGCTGTAGCGCGGCGGCTCGACGCCGGAAGGCTTCTCGTCCTGCTTGCGCTCCATGATCGAGGGCAGCAGGATGACCAGCAAGGCCATGCACGCCACCCCGACCCAATAGGCGGAGCGCCAGCCGAAATAATGGCCGAGCAAGCCGCCGCCGACCCGGCTGCCCAATATCCCCAGGGTCACGCCAGCGGTCATAATCCCGGTGACATGGCCTATCCGTCCGGGAGCAACGCGCCGGGTCACATAAGCGGGCAAGAGATAAGGCGTTATTGTGAAAAAGCCGAGCACCGAAGAAGCTGCGACAAATAACAGGAAACTTCCGGACAGTGCCATCGCCAGCATGGCCAGAAATTGTCCGACGACAAATATCGTCACCAGCTTGCGGTTGTTTATCCGGTCACCGAGCGGCAGCAGCAACAATATACCCAGCGCCAAAGCGATCTGGTTGAGGGCCGGCGCCAGTCCGATCGTCGCGCCGCTGACGCCGAACTCTTCCGCAACCGGCGTGACTAGCGGATGGATATAATAGCCATTGGCAACCACCGCCGCAGACGACAGAGCGAAGAGAAAAAGTCTGAGCTCGCTGATCCGGGTGGGCGCATCGCGTTCAATTGGTTCGGGATTGTTCATTTCCGTCTTCGCCTACGCGATAACGCCAAGAGCGGAAATCAAAATTCCCGCATATAGCCCATCAATAATATCTGCCAGATCCGGGGCCTGCTTTTCATAGAGATCGCGCCAAATCCTTCCAGCGGCGATGTACCGGCCCATTGGCTGGTCGCCCGCTTGCCGTCCAGCAATCCTGCCGCCCCGAGTGCCAGCGAACCGGTGCAAAAGGAGGTGACATATTGGGCTCCCTCCCCCCCTGATCGCGCAGAAATTGCTGTCGGGAAAAATGGCAAAGCCGCTGCCGGTTTCGATGGGCAGGATGTGTTTGGTGGCGGTATGGGTCACCGCTGCCAGAGAATATTCATCAGCCCGCTGCTAGGGCATATTGATGGAATATGTGACCAAAGATGGCTGGCAAGATCGCGCCAAATCCCTGACAGCGGTGATCATCATTCATGCCGCATTGGGCTATGCGCTGGTCAGCGGCATGGGAATGGAGATGGCGAAGACCGTCACCACAGGTTTCAAGGTTATCAATGTCACCGCTCCGCTGCCACCGGAACCGGAACCGGACAAGAAGCCGGCAAAAGCCGAAGAAGGTGCCGCTTCGCCAGATAACCTCAAAGCCAAGGCAACCCAGATTGTAGTGCCGGAACCGGAGGTCAAACTGAAGGTAGAGTCGCCCGTGGTTGCCGCGCCGGTTTCAGGTTTGGGAAATGACAATGACGCCGGTGCTTCCGACCGGCCGGGTCCCGGCTTCGGCAGCGGTGGGCAGGGCGACGGTTCCGGCAGCGGGAGCAGCGGTGATGGTTCCGGCAGTGGCGGGGTAGTTTCGGGTCCGCGACATCTGTCCGGTATGATCGCCCGCAAGGACATCCCGCGTTCCGTCTGGAAAGCCGGAAACCGCGGCAATGTCGTGGCCCATTTCACGGTCAGCGTTGATGGCCGCGCCAGCGATTGCCGTATCCGGCAATCCAGCGGTCATCCGGTGCTTGATGCAACCACCTGCCGTTTGATCGAAGAACGCTTCCGTTTCGAACCGGCGCGGGACGCGCGCGGCCGGGCGGTTGCGCAACCCTATGGCTGGCTACAGGAATGGTGGCAGGATGGCCGTGGTCCGCAGCGGGGCGACTGATCCCGCCTTACATCCCCATATAATCGCGTTTGCCGACCGCCACGCCCTGCATGCGCAGGAGATTATAGGCGGTGGTGACGTGGAAAAACAGGTTTGGCAGAAAGAAGCTGAGCACATAGGTCTGGCCGTCCAGTTCCATCGTCTGCTCCGGACCGACCGGCATCGAGATTTTCAAACCGGCATTGCCATCAATAGCCGCATCATCCGCAGCAGCGATCTTCTCCGCACATTCGGCAACCCGGGCGATCAGGGCGTCAAATGTATCGCCCTCCATCGGCATATTAGGCAGCGCGTCAGGCGCTGTGCCGGTCATCCGTGCGGCACCGCGAACGGCGAATTCGGTGATCATCTGCACCTGCCATTTCAAGTCGTTCATGTCGGGAAACAGGCGCGCGCCGAGATAGGCTTCTTCGGTGGCGCCGGTCGCTTCGGCTTCGGCCTTCGCCTTGGCAAGAACGGTGGTCAGGCCGCGGAAGGCCTGGGCAGAAGAGCCTTTGAGAATTTGGGAGAGGGTGGTGGTCATGTCGTTTCCTTCTGAAACCGGGTTGAGAGTGAGAATCTAGAATATGCCGGCGAGCAAATAGCCGCCCACCGCGATGAAGCTGCCAAAGGTAGTGAATGCGCCAATCGCCCGGAAGATCTGGAAGATCTTGCCCTTTTCGGCACCCTGCGACCCGGCAACGGTCGACAAGGCGATCGCGTGCAAGATACGGCCCACGACAAAGACGATGGCGATGATCCGGACAACATTGTTCGGCACTACCGTCATTTCCGCCAGCGCCAGAACGACGATGAATAGCGCGGCATTTTCCGCGAGATTACCATGGCGGCGGATTTTGCGCTCCAGCGCCGGATCGTCACCCGTGCCCAGATTGACCCGGTTGCGGATGCGGTGCGTGCCAACAAGCATCATCAATATCCCCTGCAGGATGATGAGCACAGCTCCAGTGACGGCCGCGATTATCGGTATGGTCATTCGGCATTCTCCCGGTTGATTTTCTGTTTGTAGGGGACTTGCGGTAGTTGGTGAGCGAGTGCAACATTTTTAGCGGCTGAAAAATAGGGAGTCAAAGCAGCATATTGCACATCATTGGTGCAAATATTAGCCATGCAAAGCCAGATATTTTCCGCTACGAGTCAAGCCATGGACTGGGAAGATGTCAAAACATTCCGCGAGGTGATGGACGCAGGTACGGTGCGTGCTGCCGCCAAGCAGCTGGGGGTGCATCACAGCACAGTCAGCCGCAGGATCGAACAGTTGGAAAAAGCGCTCGACAGCCGGCTGTTCGAGCGCCGCCCCGAAGGCTATTTTCCTACTGCTTCGGGTGAGGAACTGGCACGGGTCGCCGACCAGTTTTCGGAAGAATTATTCACTGTCGAGCGTCATATCGCCGGGCGCGACAATGAATTGTCGGGCAGCCTGAAGGTGACCATGGCCGAGCCCTTCGCACTCACCCTGTTCGCCGACCGGATCCCGGAATTCTGCGCAACCTATCCAGGCCTGAATTTGGAAATCATCACCAGCTTCGACGTGCTCGACGTAGCGCGGCGCGAAGCCGATATCGCGATCCGGATGGACAATAATCCGCCTGATGCCCTCGTCGGTAAACGACTGTTTGCTTATTACACGTCGATCTATGCCAATCCGCAATATCTCGCCGCCCAGGATTTTGAAAACCGTCCAGAGGATGCCCGGTGGCTGGGCTGGACCGACAAAGAGAGTCGCTTTCCCGACTGGACCCAGGATACCGAATATGCGCGGGTACCGGTTTGGGGCAATTTTGCCAGTATCGGGCTACAGGTGCGGCTGGCCCGAGCCGGGATGGGCCTGATCATGGTGCCGTGTATCGCCGCGGATGGGGTGTCTGGGCTGGTGCGGGCAACCAATCGTGATCCGGTGGCGTCGCGCGATATCTGGATATTGACCCATGAAGATTTGCGGAGAACCGCTCGGGTTCGCGCCTTCATGGAATTTGCAGAAACGGTGCTGCGTGACAACAGAGCCGTCTTGCAGGGGGCTTTGCTGCGCTAGTGTCGTAACGGGCTGATTTTAGTCGGAATTTGCCCGTTTTTGAATAGCTGTGGTGACAAATCATACCAACTTATTAACCAACAATTTGCACAGGCCTTCAATCTATCACCGATAGTGACGGGCTTCATGAACCCCTCTATCTCCAGTATGTCGCCGATCCGGCAGACCGCCATCATCTCGGCGATCGCGGCGCTGCTGTCGGTTACGTTCACCGGAGCGGTCTATTTCCTCTTCTACGGAATAGACGACAGGTTCTGGCCGGCTTTGAACATGTCAATCATGATACCTTGGGCGATCACTATTCCACTGGGTCTCCATATGTCCAAACAGAGGTTCAAGCTCGTTGAGCTGACCAACCGGCTCAAGGATGCGCGAGTAAAATTGCGCAAGGCGAACAAGGCGCTTGAACAGCGAGCCAATTTTGACGGGATGACCGGCCTGCCCAATCGTGACAATTTTTTCGACCGGCTGGACAAGTTGCGCGCCAATCGGATGGACAATGTATTGATGATTGTCGACGCAGATCATTTCAAGAATATAAACGACAGTTTCGGGCATCTGATCGGGGATCAGGCGCTCACCCTGCTAGGCAAGGCGTTCCGAAAGACCTTGCGCAAGAATGATCTTGTCGGGCGTATTGGCGGCGAGGAATTTGGTATATTTCTGCCCGACACAAGTGCGGCGGAAGGCAAGATTATCGGCGAAATGATCCGGCATGAGATAGAGAACATGATTTTCGAGCCGCATAAGAACATGCGCCATGTGATCACCGTAAGTATAGGTGTGACCGAAATTGCCCCGCGCCAGGAACGTTCGACACTCATGCGCAATGCCGACGTCGCTCTTTTCGCTGCCAAACGGCGCGGGCGCAATCAGGTGGTGCTGTACGAGCCGGGCATGAACGCCAAACCGCGTCCAACCCATGACACGGCGCTAAATTTAAAACTGGATATGCTGGGTTCAAATTTCCGGCAACGCAGAATTTGAAATGACGAAGGCTGTTGGCGCTGCTAGTGCTGACGGCTATGACGAACTCTCCAGACAGCAAACCCAATCATCTCTATCTCGTTGACGGCTCGGCCTATATTTTCCGTGCCTATCATCGCCTTCCGCCGCTGACCAATGTGCACGGTGAGCCAGTCGGGGCCGTCTACGGTTACACGACCATGTTGTGGAAGCTCGCCGACGAACTCAACAAGGCCGATGGCCCGACCCATATGGCGGTGGTGCTGGATAAGTCGGGTACCAGCTTCCGCAACGATCTCTACGACCAGTACAAGGCCAATCGTCCAGAGGCACCGGAGGATCTCAAGCCGCAATTCCCGATGATTCGCGATGCCACTCGCGCCTTTTCGCTGCCGCTGATCGAGGAAGAAAATGTCGAGGCCGATGACATGATCGCCTCCTATACCAAGGCGGCGCTGGCAGAGGGCTGGAAGGTCACGATCGTTTCATCCGACAAAGATCTGATGCAGCTGATCGAACCGCATGATGACGGCAGGGTCGACATGCTTGACACGATGAAAAATGCCCGGATGAACCGCGGAACGGTCGAGGAGAAATTTGGCGTCGGGCCTGAAAAGCTTGGCGATGTGCTCGGGTTGATGGGTGACAGTTCGGACAATATCCCGGGCGTTCCCGGAATCGGGCCAAAAACGGCATCGAAGCTGATCAACGAATTTGGCGATATCGAAAGCGTGCTTGCCGCTGCGCCGGAGATGAAGAAATCCAAGATGCGTGATAATCTGATCGAATTTGCCGAACAGGCGCGGCTGTCGCGGGTGCTGGTGACGCTCAGGGAAGATTGTCCGTTGCCGGACACGCTAGAGAGTTTCCTGATTCAGGATATTCCCCATGATCCGTTGCACGAATTTCTGTCGCATCACGGGTTTAACAGCTTGCTCAAAAAGCTCGGCGGCAATGGTCAGGCGGAGCCGCAGAACCCCGGTGTCGATAATGAAGATTCGGCTCCGGCGGCGGTAAAAATACCCGATGCCCCGGCGATCGACCGGTCAAAATATGAATGCGTACAAACGATCGCTGCGCTCGACCTCTGGATTAAGCGCGCCACCGAACAGGGTGTTTGCGCGGTCGATCTGGAGACCGATAGCCTCGAAAGCGTGACCGCGCGCGTCGTCGGTGTCTGTCTCGCCACCGGTCCTAACGAGGCTTGCTATATTCCGCTTGGTCATGGCAGCGGGGACATGTTTGGCGAGACTCCGGACCAGATCGACCTCGACGAGGCGCTGGCGAAGCTGAAGCCGCTGCTCGAGGATGATGCAGTACTCAAAGTCGGGCAGAATCTGAAATATGACATGGGTGTGCTGGCGCAGCATGGCATAAAAATCGCGCCGTTTGACGATACGCTGGTGATGAGCTTCAATCTCGATGCGGGCCTGCACGGGCATGGCATGGATGAATTGAGCAAGCTGCATCTCGGGCACGAATGCATCAGTTTCAAGAGCGTGACCGGTACGGGCAAGAAGGCGATCGGCTTTGCCGAAGTGCCGCTCGAGAAGGCGACGGAATATGGCGCGGAAGATGCCGATGTCACACTCCGCCTGTGGGAAATCCTCCGTCTGCGGATGGTCCCGGAACGCGCCACACGAGTCTATCAGATGGTCGATCGTCCGCTGGTGCCGGTGATCGCCGGGATGGAAGCCACCGGCGTGCTGGTCGACCGCGAGGAACTGGCAAGGCTATCCAAGAGTTTTGCCGAGGAAATGGAAAAGCTGGAAAAGCAAATCCATGAACTCGCTGGTGAACCTTTTTCGATTGGCAGCCCCAAGCAACTGGGTGAAATCCTGTTCGGCAAGCTCGGCCTGAAGGGCGGAAAGAAGGGCAAGTCGGGACAATATTCGACCGATGTGACCGTGCTCGATCGGCTGGCCGGCGATGGCGAACCGATTGCGCAAAAGGTCGTCGACTGGCGTCAGCTCGCGAAACTGAAATCCACCTATACCGATGCGCTGCAGGAACAGATCAACCCGATAACCGGCCGCGTCCACACCTCCTACAGTCTGAGCGGAGCGCAGACCGGGCGACTGTCTTCGACCGAACCGAATCTGCAGAATATTCCCATCCGCACCGAGATCGGGCGGCAGATCCGGCAGGCCTTTGTCGCTGCGCCCGGCAATGTCATTCTGGCTGCCGATTACAGCCAGATCGAACTCAGGCTGGCCGCGCATATTGCCGATGTGGAGACATTGAAGGAAGCGTTCGCGAATGGCGAGGATATTCATGATCGCACGGCGCGGGAGCTGTTCGGTGCCGAAGACCGCGACGCCCGCGCGCGCGCCAAAACGATCAATTTTGCGATTCTCTACGGCATCTCCCGATGGGGACTGGCGCGGCGGCTGGAAGTCGATCCCGATGAAGCGCAGAGCATGATCGACACCTATTTCGAGCGGTTTCCCGGTATCAACCAATATATCTCAACGACCCTGCAATCGGTTCGCGAAACCGGCTTCACCGAGACATTATTCGGCCGCAAGACATGGTTCGAGCGGATCAGATCGAGCAATCAGGCCGAACGCCAGGGCAGCGAACGCGCGGCGATCAACGCACCGATCCAGGGCACCAGCGCCGACATCATCAAGCGCGCCATGGCGCGAATGGGGCCGGCGCTAACCGATGCCGGACTGGGCGATGTCAAAATGCTGATGCAGGTGCATGACGAACTGGTCTTTGAACTGCCGGAAGGCGATGTCGCTGCGGCCAGCAAGGTGATCCGTTCTGTCATGTCGGGCGCGCCGGAACCTGCAGTAAAACTATCCGTATCGCTGGACGTGGATATCGGAACGGGCAAGAGCTGGGATGAAGCGCACTAAGTTGAGAGTGGCACAGTCCCGTACTTCTATCCCGTGTCAGGTTTTGATCCAGAGCCGGATGAAAAAGCCGACTATGCCAACAGCGAGGACGCCCATCGCCCAATAAGCCAGCATCCAGATCAGGCGCTTGGGCAAGGGCGCTCCGTCTGCAGTTTTGCCCTTGGACGAAAGCGGATCAAACACCATTAGTGATAACCGTCCGATCCGACCTTTCCGCGAAACACCCAATAGGCCCAACCGGTATAAGCGAGAATGATCGGCACCATGATACCTGCGCCTACCAGCATGAACAACTGGCTCTCATAAGGCGCCGCGGCTTCCCAGATGGTGATACGGCCGGGTATCACGTCCGGCCACATTGAGACGCCCAGGCCGACGAGACTCAATCCGAACAGGCCAAGCGCATAGAAAAACGGTGCTGCTTCTTTGCGTTTGGACAGGCTCCGGAAAAACAGCACCGAGATTATGAGCGTCGCGAGCGGAATTTGGGCCGTCGCCAAAACACCGGGATAGGCCAGCCAGCGCGTGTAATATTCACCCTCCAGAAACGGTGTTGCGGCGCTGACGGCAATGATGGCCAGCAGCAGCAATATACCCAGGCGGCCCGCGTAGCTGTAACATTGGCGCTGCAAAGGTCCTTCGGTTTTCCAGATCAGCCAGCAGCATCCGAGCAGCGCATAACCGGCCAGCAATGCAAAACCGGTCAGCAGGCTGAACGGCGTCAGCCATTCCCACCAGCCGCCCGCATAAGCACGGCCTTCGACCGTAATGCCCTGCAGCAAGGCGCCGAGCGTGATGCCTTGCGCAAAAGTCGCTATCACCGATCCAGCGGTAAAGGCAAAATCCCAGCGGGCGCGGTGGGCCGGGTCGCGCCAGCGAAATTCAAACGCCACGCCGCGCAGGACCAGTCCCAGCAACATCGCGATGAGGGGCGCATATAGCGCAGGCAGGATGATGGCATAGGCGAGCGGGAAAGCGGCCAACAGCCCGGCCCCGCCCAGCACAAGCCATGTTTCATTGCCATCCCATACCGGTGCGATGCTGTTCATCGCCATATCGCGATCCGGTCCGACCTTGAAATTGGGAAACAAGATGCCGATGCCGAGGTCAAAGCCGTCCATGATCACATAGACGACAACGGCAAAGGCGATGATGCCCGCCCAAATGACGGTCAGGTCGATGCCGTTCATGTCGCTACTCCTTCGTCACTATCCCCGTCGAGAACCGCTGCTGCGGGAGTAATCCCCGCCGAGCGAATGGGAGCATCGTCGGGCGTTGGTTCATGGGCCTCCGGCGTTTTGGCGGCGAGCTTGAACAGATATAATATGCCCGCGCCGAAGACGACGAAATAAACGACAACAAATGCCAATAGCGAAGCTGCAACCGCTGGAGCGTCGAGCGGCGCTGCGCTCTCGCTCGTGCGCAGCAGACCATATATGGTGAACGGCTGTCGTCCGACCTCGGTCGTTACCCAGCCGGCCAGCACGGCGATAAAGCCCGACGGGCCCATCACAATGGCCGCGCGGTGCAACCAGGACCAATCATAGAGTTTTTTACGCGCGCGGGCGACCAAGCTCCACAGACCGATCCCGAGCATCGCAAAGCCGAGGCCAACCATGATCCGGAACGACCAGAACACGATTCCCACCGGCGGTTCGTCCTGGTCAGGAATGGTATCGAGCCCGGCGAGCGGTGCATTGAGATCATGTTTGAGGATCAATGACGACGCTTTGGGTATTTCAATGGCATAGTCGACACGCTTTTCCTTGCTGTTGGGAATGCCAAACAGGATCAGCGGCGCGCCATCAGGGGGGCTCTGGTAGTGACCTTCCATGGCCATCACCTTTGCCGGCTGATGCTCAAGCGTATTGAGACCGTGCAAGTCGCCCATGAATATCTGTGTCGGCGCAACCAGTGCCGCCATCCACATTGCCATGGAGAACATTTTGCGGGCACCCGGATTGGCCTTGTCTTTCAGCAGATGCCAGGCCCCGACCGCACCCACCGCAAATGCAGTGGTCAGATAGGCTGCGAGCACTGTGTGCACCAGGCGATAAGGAAAGCTGGGATTCCAGATAATTTCCCACCAGCCCGCAGCGGGCACATACTGACCAACTTCATTGATGGCAAAGCCGACCGGCGTCTGCATCCAGCTGTTCACCGACAGGATCCAGAACGCGGAGATGAATGTACCCACCGCCACAGCCAAAGTAGCGACGAAATGCAGTTTGCGGCCAACCTTGTTGATCCCGAACAGCATCACACCGAGAAATCCGGCTTCCAGGAAAAATGCGGTCAGTACCTCATAGGCCATGAGCGGACCGATAATCGGTCCGGCCTTGTCGGAAAATACCGACCAGTTTGTACCGAATTGATAGGACATGACGATACCGGAGACGACGCCCATGGCGAACACCACAGCAAAAATCTTGAGCCAGTAGCGGTACAGGTTCGCATAAACGCCTTTATCAGTTTTCAGCCAGAGTCCCTCCAGAACAGCGAGATAGCTCGCGATGCCGATCGTAAATGCGGGAAACAGGAAATGAAAACTGATGGTAAACGCAAACTGCGCCCGTGCCAGATTGATTGCTAGATCGTTTTCAATCACGATTTTCTTGCCCTGATATTATCGATTGCGAAGCCGCCCGGCCCGTTTGCCCACAGATAGAACAATGCGCCCAATATGGCGATGTTTTTGAATAATGGACCCATATGTCCGGGAGCGATATGAATGCTGAACGTGATTGGTACGAGCGTCACAAAAAGCAACAATGCCGAAAGGCGGGTCAAGAAACCGAGCGCCAGGAACAATCCGAATATGGTGAAAATTGCGCCGCTCATCCATAAAAGAACCGACGGATCACCGATCGCGACCACCCAGTCTTTCCAAGGAGATTCTTCCATCCGGTCAAGCATCATTTGATGCTCGCCAAAATGGCCAAGACCGCCGATGATGAAGATCAGGCTGGTCAATATTCTGAACAAAGGTGCGGAAAGCGCACTGAACTTTGGACCTGCGGTTATGAGCGAGTCTAGTTTATCGATCATATCAGTCCTCTTGCGCTCCAAACATCATTCGAATTGTCGGTTTTGTCCTCGCTGTCCGCCATTGCAATTAGTGCAGAATATGCTTCATTTTGCGAAAGGAAGACTTTCCCTGACAATTGTTCCAGAAAATGCGAGCGTTTCAGCCGGTCCATCACCGGGCCTTTGACTTCGGACAGATGAAGTGAAATGCCGCCATCCTCGAGGCGGTGGTTGATTGCTTCGATACTTTCCAGCGCCGAAGCATCGATCCCATTGACGGCCGAGCACATCAACACGACATGCCGGACGGTTTTCTGTTCGGCTACCTGTTCGAGAATGAATTCTTCAAGCCAGCGGGCGTTGAGATAGGTCAGGCTTTCATCGATACGGATGGTCAATATCCGGGGATCGGTGAAAACCTTATGACGATCGACGTTGCGAAAATGCTCGGTTTCGGGAACCCGCCCGACGATGGCTGCGTGGGGGCGGGAACTGCGCCAGAGGAAGAGCGCAAGGCTGAGGCCCACACCCGCGATTACGCCCGGCTCTACGCCAGCGAGTAATGTGACCCCGATTGTCGCCGCCATGGCCGCAAAATCCATCTTGGAATAGCGCCAGATCGTTTGGGGAGTTTTTAGATCGACCAGGCTCAGCACCGCGACAATGATGGTCGCGGCGAGCGTTGCGATCGGCAGGGATGCCAGCCACGGGGTTAGAAACAGCGCAGCAATAGCAATCCCGACCGCGGTGAAGGCTCCTGCTGCGGGCGTCTCCGCGCCAGCGTCAAAGTTGACCACCGAGCGTGCAAATCCGCCGGTGACCGGATAGCCGCCCGAGAAAGCCGCCGAGATGTTGGCTGCACCAAGGCCGATGAGCTCCTGATCAGGGTCAATCCGCTGGCGCCGTTTCGCCGCCAGTGTCTGCCCGACCGATACCGATTCCACAAAGCCTATAATGCTCAATAGCAACGCCGGAATGGCGAGCGTTTTCCATAGCTCCAGATCTATCAGCGGAACGGAAAAGGGTGGCAGGCTTTGCGGGATATCGCCGACCACGCTGACCCCCTTGGCTTCCAGTCCAAAGATGATTGTCACAATAGTGGAAACGGCAACCGCCGCTATCGGTCCGGCCTTGGCGATCAGTTCAGCGGGGCGTACGGGAAGACCGATCCGCATCAGCACTGGTTTCAGACCTTTGCGAACCCAGAAGAGAAAGACGGTCGCGGAGACACCGATGATCAGTGTGGGCAGATTGGTTGTCCCGATCGTTGCGGCAATGCTGGAGATCAGTTCGGGCATGGCCGCTCCGCTCGCCTTGATTCCAAGGATTGATTTCAACTGGCTGGTCGCAATGATGATGCCGCTGGCGGTGATGAAGCCCGACACCACCGGATGGGAAAGCAAATTGGCCAGGAAACCAAGCTTGAATATGCCCATAAGCAGGAGGAAGAGGCCCGAGAGCAACGCCAATACCAAGGCAGCTGCAATAAACTCCGCGCTACCGGGAAGGGCAACGGCGCTTGCTGCCGTCAAGGTCATGAGGGACACCACCGCAACCGGCCCGACCGCCAATGTCCGGCTGGTTCCGAATATGGCGTAAGCGATCAGCGGCAGGATGGAGGCATATAGCCCGATTTCCGGTGGCAGTCCTGCCAGCATGGCATAGGCAAGGCTTTGCGGGATCAGCATGATCGTGACGATGATCGCCGCCACGCCATCATTGGTCAGCGTCGTGCTGTTATAGCGGCTGCCCCAATCGAGGATTGGCAAATAGCGGGAGAGTTTCACGACCTGTCTTATTCCGCGCCGATGCGGTGGGGCTTGGCCATCCATTCGCGTCCCTTGAGCATGCCATGCCAGTAAACGGGCGGCAGGATCGTATCCTTGAGCAACCACGAAAGCCGCGATGGCCTTGTCCCGTCGATGAGCCAGTTGGGAAAGCTTGGTAGAAGCTTCCCGCCATAGCCGAATTCAGCTAGCACAATCTTGCCGCGCTCGACAGTCAGCGGGCAACTTCCATAGCCATCATAGTCGGCAACTGGTGGCTTGCCGTTGAGGGTGGCGAGGGCATTGACCGCAACTATCGGGGCCTGTTTGCGCGCGGCGGCCATGGTCTTGGCATTGGGCGCACTGCAGGCGTCACCCAGCGAGAATATATTGGTGTATCTTGCGTGGCGAAGGGTGACCGGATCGACGTCGACGAAGCCGCTTTCGGCCGTCAACGGACTGGTACGGATAAAATCGGGAGCCACTTGTGGTGGAACAACGTGGATCATGTCGAATGGCACTTCGACTGTTTTGGCTTCCTCACCATGTTTTTGCTCAAAGGTGGCAAATTTTGCCTCGCCATCCACTGCGACCAGCCGGGATTCAAGGCTCATCTGCGCGTTGTAGCGCTCTATATATTCCATCAAGGCCGGCACATATTCTTTGACACCGAAGAGTACCGCGCCGCTATTGTGAAACTGCACGTCAATAGTGCCCAATAAGCCCAATCTTTCCCATTTGCTGCACGAGAGATACATCGCCTTTTGCGGTGCGCCTGCACATTTTATCGGCATTGGCGGCTGGGTGAACAAAGCCGTCCCGCTGGCCATGCCTTTCACCAAGCGGAACGTATAAGGCGCGAGATCGTAACGGTAATTTGACGTGACGCCATTTTTGCCCAAAGCCTCCGGCAGGCCGTCAATTGCTTCCCAATCGAGCTTGATGCCCGGACAGACTATCAGTATGTCATATCCGATTTCCTGTCCGTCCGCTGTGAGGACAGAATTATTCTCGGGATCAAAGGACGCGACGGCGGATTGAATCCATCGCGCCCGAGCAGGGATCAGGTCCCTTTCCTTGCGGTGAGTGAACTCCGCAGAAAAGGCACCGCCGCCGACCATCGTCCAGCCGGGTTGGTAATAATGGTCTTCGGCCGGGTCGATGATCGCGAGCGAGATTTTCCTGTCGCGCTTCAACATGCTGGCAGCGGTAGCGATGCCAGCGGATCCACCGCCGACGATGACGATATTGAAACGGCTCGCGCTAGCGTTTAACCCGGTATTCTTTGGCCTGCTCGTCATCCGATATCCTTCGCGGTGATATATCTGTCTAACTGGTCACACGATGCACGACCATGCCTGCCAGCAAAGCGATAACGAATGCCAAGGCCGGTAAGGGATTAATCGCCAAGTCGGCTATCCCCGGCCCAGGGCAGAGGCCGCTGATGCCCCAGCCTGCGCCGAAAAGCATTGCGCCAATCGTCAATTTGCGATCGATGAGCGTTGTACCGGGAAGCGAAAACTGCGTATCGGCTAAGGGCTTGTCGAGCCTTCGCTGCACGATCCAGGCTATCGCCATCGGAATCATGGCACCGCCCATTACAAAGGCGAGTGTTGGGTCCCAACGGCCGAACAGATCGAGAAAGCCTTGCACCCGCGCAGGATCAGCCATTCCCGAAAAGGCCATGCCAGCGCCAAATAATGTTCCCGCGAACAGGGCGACCAAAATCTGTCTCATAGAAAACCTCCTGCCCGCATCAACGCAACCGTAATGAATCCGCTGCCGATGAAGATGGCCGTGGCGATCAATGAGCGGGGCGATAGTCTCGACATCCCGCAGACGCCGTGACCGCTGGTGCAGCCCGAACCAAGACGTGTTCCGTAGCCGACCAGCAAGCCGCCGATGACAAGCGGAATGACCGAGGACGGAAAGCGGGTTTCAACACCGCCAAGGATTGCGGATACGATAAGGGCTCCCAGCGGGAGGCCGATGACAAAGGCGATGGCTATGCCGCGCGGGGTCCCGCTGTCGGCTATTCCGGTTGCTCGGGCGGCCAAGCCGCTGACACCGGCAATGCGGCCAAGACCCAGCAGCATCACTGCGGCGGCCACACCGATCATCAGTCCGCCGATCAGGCCTTCAAGCGGCATGGCATAGGGAAATGCAGCGAACATCAGACGCCGTTCAACGGCACTTTGAGATACCGCACTCCGTTATCTTCAGCCGGCGGCAAATGCCCTGCCCGCATATTGACCTGAACCGACGGCAGGATCAGTCGCGGCATGTTCAGCGTCTTGTCCCGCTCGGTCCGCATTTTGACAAATTCATCCTCGCTCACCCCGTCATGCGCATGAATATTGCCCTTTCGCTGCTCTTCAACGGTGGTTTCCCAGACATATTCGTCCCGGCCCTCAGGCAGATAATCATGACACATGAACAGGCGAGTGGTATCGGGCAGCGACAAGAGCCGCCGCATGGATTGGTATAGCTTTCGCGCGTCGCCGCCCGGAAAATCAGCTCGCGCAGTCCCGTAGTCCGGCATGAACATGGTATCCCCGACGAAGACCGCATCGCCGATCACATAGGCGATATCCGCGGGCGTGTGGCCGGGGACATGCATCACGGTCACATCGATGCTTCCGATCTTGAACGTATCACCGTCGGCGAACAGATGATCAAAATCCGACCCGTCACGCTGAAATTCCGTTCCGGCATTGAACAGCTTTCCAAAGACATCCTGTACTTTGACGATATGCTCGCCAATGGCAATTTTGCCGCCGAGCTTTTCCTGCAGATAGGGAGCCGCCGACAAATGATCGGCATGGGCATGAGTCTCGAGCAGCCATTCGACCTTCAAGCCATGCTCATTCGCATAGGCGATAACTTCATCGGCGGAAGCAAAGGAAGTGCGGCCGGAAGCCGGGTCAAAATCAAAAACGCTATCGATGATTGCGGCACATTTGGTCTCAGCGTCATGCACCACATAGGTAACGGTGGAGGTCGCCTGATCAAAAAACGCCTTGATCACGGGGATGTTGCGCTGGGCATGGGAGATTTGTTCTACTGCATGAATCAATATCGAATCAGTCATCAATAATTCCTCATATTCATATTTACAGAAAATATGTAATGCATTATATGTGTTGCGTCAATATGTGAGCACTGCCAATTCTCAGGAGGGGTGGAAGTTAATGACAGACGAACTGAAAATAAAGTCCGGTGCATTGCGTATTGGTGACCCCGCGCCGGATTTCGAGGCGCGCACAACCCACGGGCCGGTCAAATTGTCTGATTATCGCGGCCGGTGGCTGATCTTTTTTTCGCATCCTGCCGATTTTACGCCGGTGTGCACCACCGAGTTCGTGGCCCTGGCGCGCCATCAGGATAAATTCGAAGCGCTGGACTGCGCCTTGCTGGGCCTGTCTGTGGACAGCTTGTACGCCCATCTGGCTTGGGTACGCGCCATCGAGGACAGGTTTGGCGTCAAAATACCCTTTCCCGTCGTTGAAGACCCGAGCATGGCCGTTGGTCATGCCTTTGGCATGATCGATGAAAATGCGGTCGATTCTGCGGCGATGCGGACCAGCTATTTTATCGACCCTGAGGGCATCATTCGCGCGACAACATGCTATCCGCACAATGTAGGGCGCTCGGTCGATGAGATGCTCCGCATGCTTTCAGCCCTGCAAATGGCAGACAAGGGGAATGTGCTGATACCGGAAGGGTGGCAACCCGGGGAGGATGTTCTCGAGATACCGCCGCTATCGGCAAACGAGATCAGCCGTGAAAATGACTGGTTCTGCCACGTGGTGAAAGCCCCATGACCGCAATTTTTGAAAGTCGCGACCAGGCCGATGCAGCAACCGAAAAGCTAAAAATCTATGCCCAGCCACAACGGTTGATGATCCTGTCCTACTTGCTGCGCGGCGAAAACACCGTCAGTGAAATCGATGCGGCGACAGGCATCGGCCAACCGGCGCTCAGTCAGCAACTTGCTACACTCAGGCGTTCCGAGGTCGTCACAACGCGGCGTGAGGGAAAGCAAATCTGGTATGATCTCGCCAATGACTCCGCTAAGCTATGTGTTCGAACAATGGAGGCGTTGTTGATCGACCAGCCCGACCCGCAACGGGTAACGGAAGCCGCAACCCAGACCGAACTTATTAAAGAAGCCCCGCTGACCGATCCTGGAGCTGCGGGCTTCGCAAAAATCTTATAGAATAGGAACATTTTCCATGAGCAATGATAGCGCTGACCAGGACCTGCAGACCGAAGAGCTTAAACCGGAAGACTGGGCTGGTGAAATGGGATTGAAGTGGTTGGCCAACCTCTCCTCGTTCGAAGAAATGATCGCCCCTATTGGCGATGCATTGCTGGCGCGCGCAGATTTTCAGCCAGGGGAAACCGTGATTGACCTGGGTTGCGGCGGCGCCGCTACCACGCTCGCTATCTCACGGACGGTTGCGCCTTCCGGCAAGGTTACGGGTGTCGACATTTCGCCCGACCTCATAGCAGCGGCGCAGAAGCGCGCGTTACAGGCCGGAGCGACAAACATAGAATTTACCTGCGCCGATGCAGCCACGGTTAAATTGCCGGATGCGCCTTATAACCGCCTTTTCTCCCGTTTTGGCAGTATGTTCTTCGAGGATCCGGTTAGTGCTTTTTCCAACCTGCGCGGCCTGCTCCGCAAGGGCGGTCGCATTGATCTGGCGGTATGGGGACCCCCGCGTGAAAATTTATGGATGATGGAGATGATGGGTGTTGTCAGAAATCACGTCGAAGTTCCACCAGCGATTCCCCGTGCGCCGGGTCCATTTGCCTTTGAAGATCTGGAATATATGGTTGAGATATTGAACAACAGCGGTTTCACCGATTTTGAAGTTGTCGAATATAAAGGATTGCAACCCGTCGGCGGTGTTGGTGCAACACCGGAGAAAGCCGCCGAATTTGCTTCAGCCGCGATGGCGACCGGTCGTTTGCTAAGTGATAAAGGTGATGCGGTGATCGAAGCCGCCCGCCAGGAACTGACCGATCTTTTCGCGCAGCATTATGTTCCCGGTAAGGGCGTTATGATGCAGGGGAAAGCGTGGTTGGTATCTGCAATCGCTTAAACTACCGGACGTTGCCCGGTTGATCCTATCGGGCCTCTTTGCACGCCGGAACAGTGAACGGGATCACTCTATTCAGAGATTTTTACGATCTCTTCATCCAGCACGGCAACTCTGACACCCAGTTTTCTGACCAGCATGATGTTCCTTGCCGACCGCCCGTCAGCCGCAAGATACAAATACTGATCGACCGGGAAACCGCCGTCCATCGTGAAGGATATGTGCATCCGGTTTTCTTTCACGGAGATATTAACCGGACCGCTGGCATCGCTCAACGACCCACCAAATAGATTTTCGCCTATGCGGCGAATACGCCAGCTACGTTTGCGGGGTGGCTTTTCACCTTCCAGCACCTCTTGGTCCAGGACGAGAACTCCGTCCTTGTCCACAACACCGCGGCCATGGACGATGACGGGTGTCGGCGATGACAGGATTTTTTTCAAGTTTCCGCGGCCTTCTGTCCGGCCCGAGAAAAATATCAGCGGATCGAAAACCGGCGCTGAAGACGCTAGCGGTTGCTGCAAAGGAATTGAGACGCAGCCTGACAGCGCCTGGACCAAGAAGCCCAGAGCCATAAAGGGAAGCATATTGCGGATTGAATAGGCAAAATAGATACGCCTGACTCTAGCCACGCGGATCGATCGATGCGCGCACCAGAACCAGGCGGTCAAAATGTGCGCCATTGCCGATGGTGGAGAGGTACCACTGCAACCGCCATGCCCTTAAAAAGATATCGAAACCATGGGTAGTTTATATGGCAAAAAATAGCGCTCTTTGATGCTAGCTTTACCATATCGCATTCACGCCGCTTTGGCGCTACTAATCATGGTCGCGACTTCGTCCAGAAGCTGGAGGCGCTGCTTTTTCAGCTCCTCGCTCCGCTCATCAGAAGCGGCCTCCACTTCAGCTTCAATGCGGTGAATTTCTTTGTTTACGTCGTGATAACGATCTGAAACGGTCCGAAAATGTGCGTCTGACACCTTCAGTTGATGAAGAATATCGCTGTCGTTCGGAAATTCGGTATGGAGATCATGCAATACGTGGCTCATCTATATTCCTTTGGTGCAACGGATTCATTCTCACGAAATGGAGCAGGATAGAGCCCGAATCTCTGAGCCAAGCCTTCGCGTTGGCAATTATTCTGACGCATTGCTCTCGTATATCAGGGAATCTACCTACTTTCCGCTTTGGCCAGAACGGCGTAATCTGCAAAGAGGACGTTTTCAATGCAATAAGACACGGAAATAATTGCATTTACTTTGGCGGGTTTTCCGATCATTCTGCGTCCAGGGTCGTGATCATGCAAAATGGAGGGGTGGTTAAATGAACGAAAATCAAAGCGGAGCATCACTGTTGCAACGGGTTAAGGCGATAATATTGCAACCTCGTGCAGAATGGCCGGTTATCGAAGGCGAAGCTGCGAGCATCGCGGATATTTATAAATCTCACGTGATTCCGCTGGCGGCTATCGGGCCAATTGCAGCGTTCATTCACGCCGTCGTGTTTGGCAATAGCTTCTTCGGGATCACGCACCGGCCGTCTTTTCTGTCAGCACTGTCGTCGGCGGTCATCAGCTATATTTTCACCCTGGTCGGTGTTTTTCTTATGGCATTGGTAATCGATTTTCTGGCTACCCGTTTCGGCGGAACCGCCAATCGGAACAATGCTTTCAAACTGGCAGCTTATAGCGCAACCGCAGCATGGGTCGCGGGGATTTTCCAGCTTGTTCCGGGCCTCGGCATGCTCACCTTATTGGGACTATATGGTTTGTATCTGCTGTATGTCGGCATCCCGATCATGATGAAGGCACCCGAAGACAAGGCCCTCATCTACACGGTGGCGGTCGTTGTTGTCGGAGCGATTGCAGGGATGATCTTTAGCGTCGTTCTGGCCCCGCTTATGCTCATGACCAGCGCCGCGCCAGACGTCAGTGACGGTAGTCTGTCCGGTAGCTTTGACGTGCCCGGAGTCGGATCGTTGGATCTGGGCAAGCTGGAAGAAGCTGGCGAGAAAATGGCTGCGGCCAATGAAAGAGCGCAAAGCGGAAAGGCCACCGCATTGCCATCCAAACGTCTCGCCGCAATGCTCCCGGCTGCACTGCCGGGCGGGCTAGTCCAGTCGAATTTGAAAACCAGCGGAACGTCGGTTGGCGGGGTCGGAGCATCCAGCGCATCGGCCACTTATGGCGACGATGAAAGACGCATTGATCTGACCATTACCGATTTGGGCGTTGCGGGAAGCCTCGCTGCATTGGGCAATGCGTTGAACGTGGAATCCGAAAGCCAGGATGGAAGCGTGACCGAAAAAATGGGCAAAATCGACGGTCGCCTTACGACGATCCGTTTTGATAGTGAAAGCAAGGATGGCCGGTACGGTATGATCGTGGGTGACCGCTTCAACGTCGAAGTCGATGGTTACGCCGATTCCATCGAGGCCTTACGCTCGATAGCTAACCGTATCGACATTGAAGCTTTGGAATCGATCGCAAAATCCGGAGAGTAAACGTGATGCCGCGAGGGCGGCGGCACTTCCGCCCCCAGCTAGCGGTTGATACAAGCAATGCTTGTTCTTGCGAGCTGTTCAACAATGGACAGCGCCGCATATACTGAAAGGGGCCGTTAGGTTCGGCCCCTGTTTAATGGAGAAATGTAGAAAAAGCCTTGCTATACCAGCCACATGCACGAGAAGAGAGATTCTCTCCGGCGACCAGCGCGCAGAGTATTGCATGGGAATTTGGGATGGGGAGCAAGCGCGGTGATAGTGCAGCAGAAAGTCGCAATCTAAGCCTGTCCGAAGAATTGGTCGTGGAGACCTATGATGCTTTGCGCCGGATTGCGTCCCGGCAGCTTAGTCGACAAACGACCGGTCCATCGTTCAACACAATGATGATCGTGCATGAGGCCTGGCTAAAATTATCTGCATCCGAGGGCTCCTCTTACACCGACCGCAATCACTCTCTGGCAACGACATCTCGCGCCATGCGCCAGATATTGGTTGATCACGCCCGGCGCAAGGCTGCCGGATAACGGGGCAGCGGTGCGGTCCAGGTTCAGCTAGGTGAAAATTTGGTCGCAGACACTGCGCCTTCCGACGCGATACTGACCATTGATGAAGCTCTTGCCGTTCTGTCTGATCGGGTTCCGGAATTGGTGGCGGTCGGGAGCATAGAGAGCAAGCCTTGACGTGTCTCGCTGTATCGATCAGATTGAGATTTGGGTTGGCGAAACGGAGAGAAAATATGAAAAAATGTAGAGCTACCGTGATTATCGCAGCACCGATATTGATGACGATGGCATGTTCTGACGACCCGCAGCAGTCAGAAGCCGCCGCCAATGGTCCGCTGGAGATCAGTGCTGCGGATTCACCACCAGATTTCTTGTCCAAGGATATGGACTGGATGCCCAAGGATATTTGGCTTCCCACTGATTTCGAACCCACGCAAAGCCAGAAAATGAATCCGCTAGCCGAAACCTATCTCTTGCGCGGCAATACGCAGATGAGCGCAACAGACTTGCTGGCCGCTTATGAAGACCGCATGATCGCGGTCGGATATGAGCTATTGCCGGTGGAAAAGCCAAAGCCGGGTACGATAATTTTTCGCGGAAACGGGCACGGTAATATCGTCATCAATATTAGCGATGATGGAATTAAACGCGTACTGGTCGTTAGCGTGGAGAATGCATCCGGTGTTTAAGACCAGCTCTGATGTAAGAAGCCGGCGCGCAACCCCGCTATCCGTCACAGCATTCAGTTATCCTTCTGTAAAATCGTCAGGAAATATACATGAAATTTCGTACCGCGCTCCTCCTTCCTCTGATTCTTTCAGCCTGCGGTCAGGCAGAAGATCAAGGGGCAACATCTGCCGAGACAGTGAATGCGGCAGGCCCTGAATCGGCGCAAGCTGCCGACCTGACCCCGGCCTATCTCGAAGGCCAATGGTGTTATACGCATGCCATTATGGGCGACGAGCGGAGCGATGAAATGCTCAGTTATATATTCTCGCAAGACGGGACATTGCTATATCAGACCAATTCATCGACCGAGATCGAGAAGCCCGGAACTTACGTCATCGATGGCAACAGCATAAAAATCAAACCAACCCTTGCGTTCTTCAACATGCAGCTCGAAAGCATGTCTCAAGACGAGATGGTGTTTAAGATGGCATATGGGCAGATGCATTGGTCTCGGGGGGCGTGCAAGGCCCAAACGATGTGATCCATTGGGCCGCCGAGCGGGATGCCTGTGATAGGATCGAAATGTCGATGTCTTTGGTCTATCGCATCTGCGAATCATCATCGATCTGGTCGGCGTTACCGAACCCTTGATAATTGACAAAAAAATCTGCCATTATTCTTGAGTGATCGTAAGGCTGAGGATTAGAAAACATTATCTCTGGACGGCTTGCAGTAGCGGTTGAAGTTCGCAGAACGCTGGATATCTGACAATCGATCGAGAAGAATTGTTTTCCGGTTGGAACGGCCGGAAGATCGTGATGGCTGCGGACCTTCGCTGCATCCAACCACAAACGCGGGCTTTTTGCTCGTTGCGGATATCTTGACAAGATATCAAATAAACTTAGGCCGACATATTCAAATGCGATTCAATCAAAGCTTTGGCTTTGAACATCAATGGAGAATTCAACATGCGCGAAGCTGTCATCGTATCTTATGCCCGTACCGGGCTCGCCAAATCGGGCCGCGGCGGCTTCAACATCACACCGCCGATGACGATGGCGGCGCATGCCATCAAACATGCAGTCGCCAAATCGGGTGTGGAAGGTGAGTTTGTCGATGATTGTCTGATGGGTAATGTCGCGCACGGCGCTCCCAATATCGGACGCAATGCGGCCCTTCTCGCCGGCCTTCCCAAAACAACGGCGGGAGCAACCGTTAATCGCTTCTGTTCGTCCGGCCTGCAGACCATCGCGATGGCCGCCAATCATATTCGCGGGGATGGGGCGGATTGCGTCGTAGCGGGCGGCGTCGAAAGCATCTCGATGCAAGGACCCCGGGCACCGGAAGGCAGCATCGACCAGGAAATCCTGAAAATTGCCCCGGCGATCTTCATGCCAATGATCGAGACCGCCGATATTGTCGCCGAGCGTTATAATATCAGCCGCGAATATCAGGATGAATATTCCCTGCAATCGCAGCAGCGGATGGCGGCAGCACAGGAAGCGGGGCTATTTGCCGATGAAATCGTGCCGATGCAGACAAAGATGAAACTGGTCGACAAGGAAACCAAGGAAGAAACCATTGTTGACTACACGGTCGACCGGGACGAGTGCAATCGTCCGACAACAACATTGGAAGGTTTGGCCAAATTGCAGCCGATCATGGGACCGGACAAATTTATCACGGCCGGCAATGCGAGCCAATTGTCAGACGGTGCCGCTGCAGTCCTGCTGATGGAGGCCAAAGAGGCCGAACGCCGTGGACTGAAACCATTGGGCCGCTTTGTATCCTGGGCCGTCGCCGGATGCGAGCCGGATGAAATGGGCATCGGCCCGGTATTTGCCGTTCCCAAGCTGCTCGAACGGCAGGGCCTGACTGTCGACGATATCGATATCTGGGAATTGAACGAGGCCTTTGCCAGCCAGTGCCTTTACAGCCGCGACCGTCTGGGAATCGACCCGGCGAAATATAATGTTAACGGTGGCTCGATCTCAATCGGCCATCCCTTTGGCATGACCGGCGCGCGCTGTGCCGGGCATTTGTTGCAGGAAGGCCGCCGCCGTGGCGCAAAATGGGGCGTGGTCACCATGTGTATCGGAGGCGGCCAGGGTGGTGCCGGGTTGTTCGAGATATATCCCTGAACACTCGCTCTATCCACAGCCTGACGCATATTAAGGAATAGAAACAGTTTTGGAAAAATTGACAGACGCACAAGTCGAGCGGCGGTTGGCGGACGCTTTGGCCCATCGCTCATCCGTGCCTGCGGAGAAGCTGATAGCCGGATTGCTCCGCACCTTTGATTTGACGGCGGAAGCGGATGACGAGTTCATATTTCCTGCGCTCAGTTCGACGGCGCGGGAACGCATTTTTGGCGGTCAGGTGATCGCCCAGGCGATTGTTGCGGCGGATCGCACGGTCGATGAAGAGAAGAACATACATTCTCTCCATTCCTATTTTCTGCGCGCCGGGGAGGAAACCAAGCCACTGCATTTCCGGGTCCACCGCGATTTTGATGGACGCAGCATATCCAACCGCAGGGTGGTGGTCAGGCAGGATGACAAAGTCATCTTCAACCTGACAGCCTCCTTCCAAAAGCCGGCCGATGGGCTCGAACACCAGTTAGCGATGCCGGACGTTTTGCCGCCCGAGCAATGTATGAACGCGATGGAACATATCGCCCGTAATCCGCAGATATCGGATGAGCATATAGAGCGGATGAGCATGCCGCGACCGTTTGATGTCCGCAGCTTTCGCCCCGAGGGAAAAACCGATGACGCGCGCCAATATCAGTGGTTCAAGACGGTTGCGCCGCTGCCGGATGATCCGCTTATACATCGTGCCACTCTGGCTTTCGCGTCCGATATGGGATTGCTCTCGACATCGATGATTCCGCACGGACTGCACTGGACGACACCCGGACTATTTTCCACCAGCCTCGATCACGCCATGTGGTTCCATGATGATTTCAGGGTCGATCAATGGATATGTTATGTCATGGACAGCGACTGGACCGGCAATACGCGCGGCCTTAATCGCGGGTCACTCTATACGCAGGACGGCCTATTGGTCGCGTCAGCGGTGCAGGAAGGCCTGATCCGCCTGAAACCGAAAAGCGACTAAAGCTCAGAAAAGCGACTTCAGATCCTTCTTCAATATTTTGCCGTTAGCGTTGCGCGGCAAGCTATCCTTGCGGAACAAAATCTTTACGGGCACCTTGAAGCTCGCCAGTCGCTCGCGCACCCACTCTTGCAATTCCGCTTCACTGGCTGATTGTCCCGGAGCTAATTGTACAATCGCCGCCGGTTCTTCGCCCAACATCTTGTGATCGATGCCGATCAGAGCGGCATCCATCACGGCAGGATGATCGTAAAGGACATTCTCCACTTCGGACGAGTAGATATTCTCCCCACCGCGGATGATCATGTCTTTCGCACGGTCAACGATATAGCAGAATCCTTCATCGTCCAATCGCGCCAGATCGCCTGTACGGACCCAGCCATCGACGAAGGTTTCAGCACTTGCTTCCGGACGCTTCCAATAGCCTTTCACAACCATCGGGCCACGCGCCCAAAGTTCACCGACTTCGCCAATCGGCATTTCCCGGCTGGCGTCCTCGCTCATGACTTTCAAGTCGGCAGCAGCCACCGGCGGGCCACAACTGGTCGGGCGATTGAGATAATCTTCGGCGCTATGGCCTGTAACTGTCGCCATGGTTTCTGTCATGCCCCAGCCATTGCCGGGCAGCGCACCAAAGACTTCATATATTTTCCGGGCCAGTTCCGGTGCTGAAGGTGCTCCGCCATAGCTGATCGAATCGATCGAACTTAGATCATATTTTTCACGGTCCGGATGTTCGATCAATTGCCAGGCAATAAACGGTACGCCACCGGTTGCGTTGACTTTTTCCCGTTCGATAATTTCCATAGCTTTCACTGTGTCCCATTTATGCAGGTAGACCATTTTATGGCCGCCCTGAATGGTTGGCATCATGATGGCCGAGCAGGCCGTGCAATGGAACATGGGAACAACTGTCAAACCAACCCGGATGGTCGGTTCGGGCAATTCATTTCCCCGGCGCAATGAAGCAGCAGCTGCGGAATAGCCGACCGAAAGTGCATTGGTTGTCAGGTTGCGATGGGTACCGAGCGCGCCCTTGGGTTGCCCGGTCGTCCCACTGGTATAGAAAATCGTTGACGGATCATCCGGTGCAATGTCCACGACGGGCAGGTTCTGATCCGGAAGATTGCCATAATCATTGGGCCGACCGATAATATCTTCCAGCGGACGGGCGGGAGCCGCCAATGCGCTCTGGCTGCGCGCCACGATGACATGTTTTAGATCCGGCAAATCCGTCAAATGCGGAGAAATCCGGTCCCATCTTTCGGCATCGCACAGCAAGGCGCTGGTCTCTGAATCTACCAGCCCGAAAACCAGTTCCTGGTCCGTCCACCATGCATTGAGCGGCACAACGATGGCTCCAATTGCGGTCGCGGCAAAGAAAATTACGGGCCATTCAGGCAGGTTGCGCATGGCCAGCGAAACCCGGTCACCCTTGGATACGCCGATTTTCTGAAGCTCCACGGCGAGAGCGGCGACAGCACGATACCAGTCTGCATAGGTGACGCGTTCGTCTTCAAAAATCAGAAACTCGCTGTCACCATGGCCGCGTGCATGTTCCGCCAGGGCAGCAAGACTGGCATGTGCGTTTTTCCAGACACGGGTCGCTATGCCGTCGATGTCGACCGTTTCCATTTCGAAGGGCTGACCCGGTGCGCACAACAACGCCTCCACCTCCTCGCGCGACCGCAGAGGCCATCCCGCAGGAGGTGTCCACTGTTCCAGTGGGTCTATTGCTTGGGTTGCCAAAACTTTCTCTCCTGATCGATGAACACTAACCTATCCATTGAACTTTTCGCCATTGCTCGCCTTATCCCGAAGCATATCCGCTACCGGCAGATTATGCTTCTCCAGTCCCGCCACGACTTTGTCGAGTCCAACCGTATCGGCCCAGAACATCGGGCCGCCAGTATAAAGCGGCCAGCCATAGCCGTTGATCCAGACGACATCGATGTCGCTCGCGCGCTGTGCCATACTCTCTTCGAGAATTTTCGCCCCTTCATTGACCATCGGATAAAGCAGCCGCTCGCGAATCTCGTCTTTCGAAATGTCGCGTTGCTCCTTGCCTGCTTTGGCTGCAAATTCAGCGATGATCTGCTTGACCTCATCAGAGGGCGTCCGTTGGCGCGCCTGATCATAATCATAAAATCCTTTGCCGACCTTCTGTCCCCAGCGCCCGCCCGCACAAAGCGCGTCACGCAGCGTTTCGATGCGCTCCGGATCGCGATGCCATCCGATATCCACACCGGCCAGATCGGACATCTGGAACGGCCCCATTGGAAAGCCGAATTCGAGCAGAACATCGTCAACGTCCCAGTAATTGGCCCCTTCCATGATCATGGCATTGGCCTGTTCCTGACGCGGGCTGAGCATCCTGTTGCCAATAAAGCCGGGACAGACACCCGAGACCGCTGCGACTTTGCCGATCTTCTTCGATAGCTTCATCGCCGTCATCAACACGTCATCAGCGGTCTTCTCACCGCGCACGATTTCCAGCAATTTCATCACGTTGGCGGGCGAGAAAAAGTGCAGACCCAGGACATATTCGGGTCGTTTGGTCACCGCCGCTATCTCGTCGATATTCAGGTAGCTGGTATTGCTGGCGAGGATCGCGCCCTGTTTCACAATCCCATCGAGCTTGGTGAAGACTTCCTTTTTGACATCCATATTTTCGAACACGGCTTCAATCACCAGATCGCAATCCGCGAGATCGTCATAGGAAAGGCTGGGCGTCAAAATGCCCATCGCATCCTCGACTTGCTGCTCCGTCATGCGGCCGCGCTTGGCGGTGTTATCGTAATTTTTGCGGATCACACCGACGCCGCGATCAAGCGCCTCTTCTTTCAACTCGACAATGGTCACGGGAATGCCAGCGGACAGAAAGTTCATGCCTATTCCGCCGCCCATGGTTCCGGCTCCCAAAATGCCAACTTTCTTGATCGGGATAAGGTCGATCTTGGGATCAATGCCGTCAATCTTGTTGGCCGCCCGTTCGGCGAAGAAATAATGCTGCATGGCAGCCGCCTGGGTGCCGGCCATCAGTTTCATGAACAGCTCGCGCTCTTTTTTCACGCCATCTGCATAGGACAACTCGCCTGCCGCCTTGACCGCCTGGATGCCCGCTTCCGGTGCTTCGAAGCCACGAATCTTGCGACCGCTTTGTTGCCGGAATTCGTCGAATATTGCGGGGTTTTTGATGCCATCTTCATTGGCCGTGCCCTCCGATGAGCGTGGTGGTTCCTTCCCAATCTGTTCGCGTGCAAATGCGATGGCATCGTCGGCCAGGCTGTCTTCACCAACGATCTTGTCGACTAGCCCGATGGTATGGGCTTTTGTAGCCGAAATCGGGTTGCCGATCACAACCATCGGCAAAGCGGCTTCTGCGCCAATCACCCGTGGCAAGCGTTGGGTACCCGCAGCTCCGGGGATCAGGCCCAGTTTAACTTCCGGCAGGCCCATTTTTGCCGAGGGCACTGCAACCCGATAATGACAGGCCAAGGCCACCTCGCAGCCGCCGCCGAGAGCGGTGCCGTGGATTGCTGCAACCACCGGCTTGTTGCTGGCCTCCAGCTGATCCAGCGCTTCGCCCAGATTGGGACCTTTCATCGGCTTGCCAAATTCTGTAATATCGGCGCCGGCGAAAAAAGTCCGTCCATCACAGCGGATGACCACGGCCTCGACCGTATCGTCAGAAAGGGCCTCATTGATGCCATCGACAAGTCCTTGGCGAACGGCTGCACCGAGAGCATTGACCGGAGGATTGTTGGAAACAATGACCAGAATATTGTCATGCTTTTGAGTGGTTACGACAGACATTTTTTTCTCCTACAAGACCATGCTTTCGTGGCGAGACAATGCGACACAGCACGAAGACAAACCGCGAATATCGGGCAAGTGAAACGAATATCACAAAGCCTAGGGATTTGAAATCAGGCTTTTGTCTCGATGGGCTGATGCTGGTTATCAGCGGCCCATATTTTTTCGGGATTGAGAATGCCCTTTGGATCGAGTGCCTGTTTTAACAGGCGCATTAAGGCAAGTTCTTCAGGCGAGCGAGACAGGTGAAGCCACCGTCTTTTTTCCAGGCCAATGCCATGTTCGGCGGAAATCGATCCGCCGATGGTCGCAAGAGGTTCGTAAACGGTTTTCTCGGCCAGTTCACGGGCGGCTTCATCCCACGGTCGCGGCGACACAATTATGTGCAAATTGCCATCGCCCAAATGACCGAATATGGTCAGTCGAACGGCCTCTCCCCAATTTTTTTCGAGCCTGTCTCGCAAACCGATAATGTAATTGTCCATTTCATTGATCGGCAGACTGATGTCAAAAACTGCCGCAGGAAAGAGCGCCGCGACAAGACCCTCGATATCTTCCCTGATGTCCCAGATTGCGTTGCGTTGGGTTTTTGACGAAGCGATTACCGCATCGATTACAAGCTCTTGTTCCACCGCTTGACCAAGAATTTCGACAAATCGTTCCGTGTCCCGTCCGGTATCACAACCATTGGCTTCGACGATCACATAATAGGCATGCCCCCCAGCCAAGGGCGCAACATGGCGCTGGGAATCCACGGCCATGGTTTGATAATATTCCGACCACATAACCTCGAATGCGGTCAGATCACCGCCCAGATTTTGTCCGATGAAGCCAAAAAACCGCGATAGGCTTTCGAAATCTGCAATCGCGACCAGCGCGGTGTTTTCGGTTGTCGGGCGCGGGTCGAGTCGCAGGACGGCCCGCGTCACAAATCCTAAAGTGCCTTCTGCGCCAATGAACATTTGTTTGAGGTCATAGCCGCTGTTGTTTTTTATCAGCCGATTCATCGAGGATAAAATGGTGCCGTCTGCCAATACCACTTCGAGCCCCAGAACGTGATCGCGCATCATACCGTAGCGCAGCACCTGATTTCCGCCGGCGTTGGTTGCGATATTACCGCCGATGGTTGCCGAACCACGCGAACCCAAATCAACCGAGAAAAGCAGGCCCTCCGCTTCTGCTGCTTCCTGAACCTTTTGCAATTGTGCGCCGCTCTGGACCGTTATCGTCCGGCCAACGGGATCGAGCGTTTCCACTTCGGTCATAAGTTCAAATGAAATCAGGATGTCCTGGCCGGTCGCGTCGGCCCCACGTACAACTCCTGTCAGACCGCCGGCCGCGACCACGCTCTGTCCTGCGGCATGACAAATCTTCATGACTTCGGAGAGCTGTGCGGTGTTTCTGGGGCGGACCACAGCCTTGGCCTGACAGGTTGAAAGACCCATCCAGTCGGCGGGACGTGCGGCAACATCGGCGCCGGTGATCAAACCACCTTTATCCACCAATGCTGCTATCCGGGATATTACATCCTTCATCCTGTGCTCCTTTTTGATCTAACTCTCCCGGCCAGCTCCCGAAACTAAGGTCTTTCTTCGCCTAGCTCTGATCAATGATCGCTTCGATGAGTCGCGGACCTTTTTCGGACAAAGCCTTCTGCAGCTCATCATAAAAGGCTTCGGCCGTATCCACGCGAACGGCCGGTACGCCCATGCCTTCGGAAATAGAGACCCATTCGATCACAGGATTACCAAGATCGAGCAGCGACAGTGCCTTCGGTCCCGGGTCGGTCACGCCGACGCGGGCGAGTTCGATGTTCAATATTGCATAGCTGCTATTGTTGAGAATGACGGTCGTCACATCCAGCTTCTCGCGCGCCATCGTCCACAATGCCTGCACCGTATACATGGCCGAACCGTCGGCCTGTAGAGCCAGAACCTTGCGGTCGGGGCATGCGATTGCCGCGCCAAGCGCGGCAGGCAAGCCAAAACCGATCGATCCGCCGGTGAGCATCAACCAGTCATGCCTGGGCGCTCCCTGGGTCATCGGATAGAAGGTGAGGCCAGCGGTCGTTGACTCATCTACAACGATTGCATTTTCCGGCATCAGGTTCGCTATTACCGTACCGGCATTCATTGGATTGAGTGCGCCTTTTCCAACTGGCGGCACACCGGCGGCTTGAATATGCGCTGGCTCATCCGGCGCTTCCAGCGCGTCAGCCAGGCGGGTCAGGCAATCCAGTGCATCTGTGCGAGGCCCTGCCAGTTCAATGAGTTCGGCATCGTCCGGAGACAGCCAGCTTGGTTTGCCAGGATAGCCAAAAAAGGAAACCGGAGGCAGAGCGCCAACAAAGACTATCTGGCTGGATTCACGGATGAACTCAGCCGCCATCTCACCGAAATAGGGTAGTCTTTCGGCATTCACTCGACCGGCACCCCGTTGGACGCGGGCTGAAAATGTCTCACTGACCAGACGTGCACCCGTCGCTGCAGCAATCCTGCCGGCTTGGACGAGCGTGTCTTCGCGCAATGCTGGTCCACCAAGATACAGAACCGGCTTGTCGCCTTTGTCGAGGGCCGCAGCGGCTTTTTCAATTTCGGCGTCGGACGCCTTTTCCGTTTCGGGAAGGTTCTTCTTCGCGGCGGGCTGCGCGCCGTCCGTCCAGGCATGGTCAGCAGGAGCAATCACCGTTGCTACCTTCCCCGGATAGCGCATCGACTCTGCAAAGGCTTCCGCGCCGGCCAGCGCAAGATCAGAGGCCGAAGATGAAACGCGAACCCAGTCTGACATCGGTTTGGCCACGCCTGCGACATCGGAGGTCAGCGGTGCATCATATTGCAGATGATCGACGGCATGGTCCCCGACCAGATTGATTACGGGGCTATGCGCCCTTTTGGCGTTATGGAGATTGGCGAGGCCATTGCCCAAGCCTGGCCCAAGATGGAGCAGGGTCGCGGCGGGCTTTCCCGCCATCCGGCCATAGCCATCAGCGGCACCGGTAACCACGCCTTCAAACAGGCCCAGAACGGCGCGCATTTCGGGCTGCTTATCGATAGCCGCAACCAGCTGCATCTCCGACGTTCCGGGGTTGGCGAAACAGACCTCTACACCGCAATCCTTCAGTGTTTCAATTAACGCCTCTGCTCCATTCATATCCAATATTCCTTCTGAAATTTTCTCGGCTCGGGTTGAACAATGAGAAGAACTTTTTACGCGCTATCGGAAGGCCAGTTTTGATATAAGAAGGCGCATAATTGATATTATGCCGGGTTTGTTCCAGAGACTTTTATCGATACCAACTTTGCCTGGAATCCCGGACGGACTTCCCCCCGGTTCAGGAACCAGGTCTCGATAACCTTCCCGTGCACCGATACGGATGGGTGTGATCATTTGTGACAACCTCCGTTAATTTACAATCAAAGGACCATTGCTACGTTCCGTTGGTCAAAACGATAGACCGGACGGGATGGGCCTCTTTTGATTCAGATCAATTGCGGCCATGAACGGTTGATTTTTGCAATCCTCGAACAGGAGCGCCTGTCATGGGTCTGACAGGATCTCTGATTGGTCGTTTGGGCTTGCTGGCTGCAATTATGAGCTGATCAGCAATTTTTCTGCCAGAATCTTGACCTTTGCCAATGTCTGCCGGAAATCTTCTTGCGTGGTGCGTGGGTTTATTGCGCAGATACGAAGAACCTCTCGGTCTCCGATGCGCGTCGGCGTAATCATCGCGAAGCCGTCGATCAGGATTTCACGCGATAACCGTTTGTGAAATTTTTCAGGCAGTGCTCCACCGGATTGATAGCGGAAGTTTATCACGCCAATTGCTGCGGGTGTCACAATTTCCCAGCAATCATCCCGTTCCAGCAACGATTCGACATACTCGGCATTGGCGATTCCTTGCTCAATGGCCGCACGGAAATTTTCCAATCCGAATGTCTTGAGCGACATCCAGAATTTGAGCGCCCTGAACCCGCGTGTCAGTTGCACTCCATGATCGCTATAATTTTTCTGTTCACCGCTATTGTCCAGAATATCCAGATATTCGGCAGTCACCTTGAAGGCCTCTTGAAGGTATTGCGCATCGCGCATCAACAAACAGCCAATTTCATAGGGCTGAAACATCCATTTATGCGGATCTATGGTAATCGAGTCAGCCATCTCGATGCCTTTGAGCAAGATCTTGCCTGTCTCTGTAATCGCTATCGCACCGCCATAGGCACCGTCAACGTGCAACCAAAGCCCCTGTTCCTTACAAAAGGCCACCAAATCTTCCAACGGATCGATCGCGCCGCTATTGGTCGTACCCGCATTAGCCACTACACAAAATGGCACCAGCCCTCGCCTGCGGTCAACGTCAACCTTGTCCGCCAGACTGGTCATATCGAGCCGCAGGTTTGCATCAGACGCCAATGTACGAATTTGATAAGGCTGGAACCCCAGAATCTTCAGCCCCTTGGGGACCGATGAATGGGTCTGATCGGAAAAATATATTGACGCATTGGCTGGGTTATTGCCCAGCTTTATGTGGCGTGCGACAGCGAGCGCGGTGAGATTTGCCATCGAACCACCGCTGACGAACAGGCCACCAGCCGAATTTGGAAGCCCGAATAGCTGCCGTAGCCAGTCGATCGATTTCATCTCGATCGCAGCGACACCCGAAGGTCCAAGCCATGCGCCGGCAAAGATATTGAATGAAGAGGCTATAAATTCAGCAAGCGCGCTCACGAAATTACTCGGGCTGGGCACAAAGGCAAAACAGCGCGGATGATCAAGATGAGTCATCGTCTCAAGCGCTTTGGTCTTGAACTCGTGCAGCACATCCTGAACCGCCATCGCCTTTTCCGGAGGCGGTTCGGTCAACCACTGCTTGAGCATTTCAGGATCGGTAGGATTGGCAACTGCCTGGATACCGTTGCTTTCAAAATGGTCGATCACCATTTCCATTACCTGGCTGCCTATCTCTTCCATCTCGGCGCGCGACAGTGTCAATGTCGGATCGTGTGTCATGCAAATAGTACCTCTCAGGGGTAGAGTAGCTGGTTCTGCCACAGCCCGTTTTCGTCTAATGTATAAGCCAATCTGTCGTGGAGCCGGAATTCGCCGCTTTTCCAGAATTCCATTCTTTGCGGGATCAGGCGAAATCCGGACCAGAATGGCGGCCTTGCTATTTCCTCGAACGCAAACCGGGCGGTTTCTCTGGCAACGTCTTTCAGCAATGCAGCGCCGCTTTCAAGCGGCTGGGACTGACGGGATGCCCAAGCGCCGATACGGCTACGCAACGGGCGGGAAGCGAAATATCGATCTGCCTCTTTATCGCTTACGGGAATAACTTCGCCTTCAATCCGGACCTGCTTTGCCAGCGGTGCCCAGTAAAAACACATGGCCGCGTGCAGGTTTGCCTCCAGTTCCTTCCCTTTTCGGCTATCCAGGTTAGTGTAAAATATGAAACCGCCGGGACCGTGCCCCTTCAGCAATATAATCCGGTTGGAAGGCATTCCATCTGGGGTTGATGTTGCCAGATTTACGGCATTGGCGTCTTTGACATCATTGTGCCGCATCGCCTGTCGATACCAATCATCAAAATGGTCAAATGGGTTTCTCGGGATATGGGTCATAGCTTGTCTGGAGCCTGTAGTAGAATGGCATGGCAGGCATTGATCTGAATCAACGCATGGCCAAGCTTTCCTGCCAGATGAGCGCCGCCGCCCCGTTGACTCGCAGAGGGCGGGATCCCAGGATTTATTTTTGCGCTCGCGCACAAAATATTGAGACAAGCAAAAAATGGGAAACTGGGTGGTGCCGCTTAGAGGATTCGAACCTCTGACCCCCGCATTACGAATGCGATGCTCTACCAACTGAGCTAAAGCGGCATCGCCGAAACGGATGAGGGTCGACCTCATGCATATTCATTGATCGCGCGCCATTACCAGCAGAGCTTTGCCGTGACAAGTCCGCGCGGTCGATAAATCGAGTGGTCCTGGCTGTAACCTTGTGCTTCATAACCAATTGGCCCCGAAGTCATTATCAGAAAATTTACCATATATTTACCATAGGCGATGCATATCAGTGTGGAACCAATGGAATTGCAATGGGGCAGCATGGAAAACCTACGAAATCACGGCGACCTTAACGATCAGGATTTAGCTTCGGCACCTGATTACACCGCCTATGACGATGATGACGCCGCTGTGGAAGCGCCGCCGGCCATCGGTCAGGATGAGCGGCGCATGCATGTGCGCGCCTATAATTTCTGGGCTGGCCTGCTGGGTGATCGGCAATTTCCCAACGTGGAAGATCTGGCGCCTGAATCGGATGACGATTTCGGACCGAACAGCGTTTTGCTCGACTTTACCGATGGTGTTGAAAATCCGACGATCCAGTTTCTGGGCCGGGCGCTACGCGAGGAATGCGAGATCGATGATTCGATCACCGCGGTTGCCGATGTGCCAGCGCGCTCACTGCTGTCGCGGATTACGGATCATTATTTGCAGATTATTGCCAATCAGGCGCCGATCGGCTTTGAAGCCGAATTCATCAATCAGCGCGGAGTCTCGATCATGTATCGTGGCATCCTGCTGCCCTTCTCGACCGATGACGATACCATTGATTTCATCTATGGTGTGATCAACTGGAAAGAAGTTGCCGCCGATGCAGTCCGGCAGGAACTCGAGGACGAGGTCTCCGAAGCGATGCTCTCCACTCCGGCTAAAGTTGCAGCAGGACCGATCTGGGAAGACGGACCACATGCAGCCAATCTGGATGAGCTCGAACTCACCCCGGAGCTGGAGATTGTACCAGATGATGCTGCCATTGCAGTCGCCGAGCAACCGGATGACGATGCAAGTCTGGCGGACTGGTTGTCCGCAGCCCGCAGCAGCGCCGACAACGCGGCGCATTGCGAACAGCGCACCCGTGCAGCGCTCTATGCCGCTATCAGTCAGGCCTATGACTTCTATCTGATGACCGAGCAATATCCGGACGATTATCAGATGCTGCTCGAAGATTCCGGTCTCGCGGTTCAGGATCGCGCGCCGATGACGCCGATTGTGAAACTGGTGTTTGGCACACAATATGACAAGACCAGGCTGACCGAATATGCGACCGCGCTCAAATATGCGAAGCGCAATGCTATTGAAAAAGGGTCCCTGGGTGATTTCCTCAGTCAACATGACGGTGGCCTGAAAGCGATCGTCTATGCCGAACGGGAAACAAACCAGCCGTCCGGCCTGCTGTCCAAAGCGCGGACGCTCGGAGAAGATCTGCTGGCGAAACTTCGCTCGGCACCGTCGCGGCAATTGCAGGATATTGATGCCGGCGACTCCGAATTTATCGTGCTCGTTGCCCGCAAGGATCTGAACGGCGATCTGACCATCGTCGGCCCGGTCCTCGGCAACGACAAGCTGACCAGCCAGGCGCTCAAACATACCCAGTTCTGATTTTTCGCCCACAGGATCGCACCCGCTGTCGGGTAGCTTGTAGTGGCGTATGTGCCCAAAATATCACTATTTTCAATATTTCCAAACTGCATCCGAAAAGGATTGGTGAACCTCTTGAGCGGGTTGTGGAATAGGCGCATAGCATAGCCATGCTGACGGGATTGTGACTCGTCTTGATCCACTTGGGGGAAAAATGGCAGCCACTCGCAAACCAAAAGCTAAGCGAACGAGCAAACCGGCCGACAGCCTCGAAAAGGCGCTGGTAGCAGCCTTTCGCGAAAGCGCGTTGCCGGGCGAAAATATCGGTTTTGACAAAAAGGCTTGCGAAGAGGCGGCGCGGTTCACTTTGCGATGCGCCCAGGAACGTCAGGGCAGCGAAGCCAGTCTTTCGCTGGAAAGCGTTAGCGGTCACCCGAGTCACAGGCATTTGCGTCTTGCGATAGTCAACGACGACATGCCTTTTCTGGTCGACTCGGTTTGTGCCACTATTGCCGGTTTCGGCTTGACCGTGGAGCGGCTGATCCACCCGGTTATTGCGGTGCGGCGGGATGCCAAGGGCCAGCTGATCGAGATTACCGAACAGGCAACCAGCGGTGAAAAACGCGAATCTGTCATCTATATCGAACTCGAAAGGACCGACGCCCGGATTCGCCGGGAACTCGTCAAATCGCTGCGCTCTAATCTCAAAGATATTGCCGCCGCTGTTGCTGACTGGCTGAAATTGCAGATCGTGCTGGGTGAAAATGCCGATGCCCTTCCGGAAGGAGAGGGCGCGACCTTGCTGCGCTGGTTCCTCGATCGGAACCTTACATTGCTTGGCCATGAAATCGTCAACACTAAGGGTGATCGCACAGCGCGACTTGGTCTGGCGCGGATGCGGCCGCAGCCGATCCTGTCCGAAGAAAGCCGCAGACGCGCTTTCGAATGGTTCGAAAATGGCGGAAAAGCACCGCTTATCATCAAATCCAATCAGCTTTCAACGGTCCATCGTCATGTTCTGATGGATCTGATCATTGTGCCGGTGAGGGACAAGTCCCAGATTACGTCGCTGTCGATCATTTCCGGCATGTGGACCAGCGCAGCGCTTGCAGCCCCGCCGGAGAATATTCCGGTATTGCGCACCCAGCTCACCCGGCTGTTCGACAAGTTTGAATTTTCCGAATCGGGTCATGCCGGGAAAAGCCTGACCCATGCGTTGACCGCATTGCCACATGATCTCCTTATCACGTTCGCGCAAGACGATCTGGAAAAACTTGCACTGATCTCAATGTCACTGATCGATCGTCCGCGACCCAAATTGCATAGCGTGATATCGCCACTGGCACGTCATCTATTTGCCTTCGTATGGCTTCCGCGCGAACAGCTCTCGACCGAGCGCCGGGAGAATGTCGAGAATATGCTGTTGGACGCGACCGGGGCGAAGATATTGAGCTGGTCCAATACTCTGGAAGAAGGCGGAGTATCTTCCCTGCGCTACACGCTCGACATGGGGGCCGATGGCAGAATTCCCGACCCTGACCTGCTTGACCAGGAGCTGGAAAATATGGTCCGGGGCTGGAAACCGGAAGTCGAGCGAAACCTGAGGGAAGCCGGACAGGAAAACCGGGCAGCGGTTCTGGCACAGCGCTATGCCAATTGTTTCCCGGGAACTTATCAATCAATCTATGGTGCATTGGAAGCCGCGAAGGATATCATGCGGTTGTTCAGGCTCGAGCGAGGTGGCCAGCGCTCGACCCGGCTCTACCGGCTCGCCAGCGATGCCGATCATCTGCTGCGGCTGAAAATCTATCATCTGGGTGGTGCTCTGCCGCTGTCCGATGCTGTTCCGACGCTCGAGAATTTCGGTTTTACGGTGCTCGAATCGGTTCCGACACCGCTCGACGATGGCCGGTTGGGCTATATTCACGATTTCCTGCTTGAACTGCGGTCCGAGGAACGGTGTGACAGCTTGATCGGCCGGTCAGATGAAATCGAGGCGGCGATCACCAGCGTATTGGATGGTGAGGCCGAAAATGACGCCTTTAACCAGCTGATCACGACAGCGGGCATCGATGCCCGCTCGACCGTGTGGATGCGGGCATGGTTCCGCTATTTGCGCCAGACCGGTCTGAGCTATGGCCTGATTACCGTTGTCGAAGCTTTGGCCGAGGCGCCGGATGTCACCGCAGCGATGATCCTGCTTTTTCGTGCCCTGCATGATCCCGATTTCGAGGGGGATCGGCCGAAAGCTGCGAACCTCGCGACACGCGACATGGACAGCGCTCTGGTCAGCGTTCATTCGATTGACGATGACCGCATCCTGCGGCTGTTTCGTGCGGTTATCGAATCCATATTGCGCACCAATGCGTTCGCTTACCAGGCCGGGGAAGCACTCGCCTTCAAGATCGAGAGCGCCAAAATACCGGAGCTGCCCGCTCCGGTTCCGTGGCGAGAAATATTCGTCTACAGCCCGCGTGTTGAAGGCATTCATCTGCGGGCAGGGCCGGTTGCTCGTGGTGGTCTGCGCTGGTCGGACCGGAGAGATGATTTCCGAACCGAGATATTGGGCTTGATGAAAGCCCAACGGGTCAAGAATGCGGTGATTGTTCCGACCGGTGCGAAGGGGGGCTTTTTTGCAAAGCAACTGCCTTCGGGCGATGACCGCGATGCGTTCATTGCAGAAGGTATCGAAGCCTATAAAATCTTCATCACCGCCCTTCTGACGGTGACTGACAATATCGTCGAAGGCAAGGTCGTACCCCCTTCAAGAGTAGAGCGTCTTGATGAAGATGATCCGTATTTTGTTGTGGCTGCCGACAAAGGTACCGCCAGCTTTTCCGATATCGCCAACCAGATCGCGATCGATCGCGGTTTCTGGTTGGGCGACGCCTTCGCCAGCGGCGGCAGCAACGGATATGATCACAAGGCGATGGGGATTACGGCGCGCGGCGCCTGGGTCTCTGTGCAGCGCCATTTTGCGGAAACCGGTGTTGATGTTCAGACTGCGCCAATTACCGTAGTCGGTGTCGGTGACATGTCGGGCGATGTGTTCGGCAATGGTATGCTGCTGTCGAAGAGCCTGAAGATAGTTGCTGCCTTTGACCACCGTCATATTTTCATCGACCCGGATCCCGATCCGGCAAAAAGCTGGGTAGAGCGCAAAAGACTGTTCGACTTGCCGCGTTCCAGCTGGGATGATTATGACAAGAAACTGATCTCCAGAGGCGGCGGTGTATTCCCACGCAGCTCGAAGACGATCAAAATCTCGAAGCAGATTGGCAGTCTGCTGGGTCTGCCCGACGATGCCGAAACAACCCCGTCCAAATTGATGACCGCTATATTGGCATGCAACGCGGATCTGTTGTGGTTTGGCGGGATTGGCACATATGTGAAGGCTGCATCCGAGAATCACATCGAAGTTGGTGACCCGGCCAATGACAAAATTCGCGTGAATGCGGAGCAACTGCGGGTCAAGGTCGTTGGCGAGGGGGCCAATCTGGGCGTTACGCAAGCAGCACGCATCGCCTTTGCCGTCAAAGGCGGCCGGATCAACGCTGATTTCATCGACAATAGCGCCGGGGTTGATTGCTCGGACAATGAAGTCAATATCAAGATCGCGCTCAATGCGGAACTAGCCGCCGGCAAGTTGAAGCCGGACGCACGAAATACCCTGCTTGAATCGATGACCGATGATGTCGGCGCGCTGGTTCTCGAAGATAACCGACTGCAGGCATTGGGTCTCTCTATCGCCGAGATGGGCGGTGCAAAAAACCTGCCGTCCTATGTTCGCCTGATCGATCAATTCGAAGAGCAGGGCCATTTGAACCGGGTCGTTGAGGGGCTGGCCAGTAATGAAGACCTGATCCGCCGTGGTCAGGAAAATAGGGGACTATATCGGCCGGAACTGGCTGTATTGATCTCCACCGCCAAGCTGGTGCTGCAGGATGCCATCGAAAATAGCGATCTGGGTGATGATCCCGGATTGAACAGCGAGCTGCTCGCGGCATTCCCGGCCGCGATGCAGAAAGAGCATGAATCGGCCGTCCTCAATCATCAATTGCGCCGCGAAATCATCGCAACCAAGCTGGCAAACCGGATGATCAACCGGCTGGGCCTGATTGATCCGTTTGAATTGTCCGAGGAAGAGGGCTGCTCCTTGGGAGAAGTCGCGCGCGCATTCGTCATGGCTGAACGGCTGTTCCACGCCGACCGATTATGGCACGCACTGGAAGTAGCGGAAATTGCGGAAGATATCAGAATAGTCCTATTCGATCGTCTCGCTTACGTCCTGCGCTCGCACATGGCGGATTTGATGCGGATTGGTGTTTCCGATGACCGGATTGACGATACCGTCAATATGCTGGCGCCGGGCGTCACGGCGATCAACGAGAATGTCGACGATCTGATAACCGCTGAAGGTCGTCTGCAGGCTGCGAAACAGACCAAATCGCTGGTCGAGGCGGGAGCGACGCCGGAGATCGCCGCCAAGATTGCCCATATTTACAAGAATGATGGCGCGGCAGGCATTGCCCATCTCGCCCACAACCGGGAGATTGATCCCCTGGACGTGGCCGTTGCCTTTACCACGCTCGGCAGCCAGCTCGGCCTGGACTGGGCACAAATGACCGCAACCCGGATCAACCCATCCGATCCCTGGGACCGTTTGCTGGTGGCAGGTCTGGCACGGGATTTTCAGCAGATGCGTCTTGATTTCCTCCGCCGGACCCGGGGCAAGGATATGCCGCAATTTGTCGAAAGCTGGGCTGAACGCAATATCAACCGCGTGGCCCAATTCAGAAAGATCATGGACCGGGCGCAGCAAACGTCAAAGCCTTCTATCGCCATGCTGGCACAAATTGCCGGGCAGGCGCGCCTGTTACTCTCGCGCTAGATCCAGAATCCGAGTATATGGAGGGACACCCCGACCAGTCCGCCCACCAGGGTGCCGTTCACCCGGATGAATTGCAAGTCACGGCCAACGGCATTTTCTACCCGATCGGTGATCGTCTGGGCATCCCAATCGCGGATCGTCTCTGACACCAGCTTGACGATATTGTCGCCGTAGCTGGCGACTACCCCGATGACGGCCCGCCGGCCGAATCGATTGATCTGGTGATTGAGCAGCTTGTCCTGCTGGAGGCTGTTTCCCAGCTGAATGAGCGCGTCACCAAATTGGCCAGCCAGCGCGGCATCGGGATCTCGGGCTGCCCGGAGCAGCGCTTCCCTGCCTTGCTCCCAGATTCCGTCCAGCCAGGACGCGATGGCCGGATTGTCGATCATTTCGAGCTTCCACTCGTTTACCTTTTGACGAAGATCCGGATCATGCTTCAGTTCGGAGGCCAGTTGCTCAAGGCTTTCTTCTGTCTTGGCGCGCACCGGGTGATGGGGGTCGGCTGCCATGTCGGCGAGAAGCTTGTAGAGACCGTCGAGCACCTCATTGGCAACCCGGTCGTCAAGACCAGTCCAGCGCATCACTGCATTGGCGCGGTCGGTCACGATCTTGCGAATCACCACTTCATTGGAATCCAGTGTGCGATAGGCCCAGCGGATAGTGGAATCGATCAGGGGCCCGTGCCGTTTTTCAGCCATAACCGCAGCCAGAATCTGTCCCATCGGTGTCGCGATGTCGAGGCCAACGGCCTGCGTCTTGACGGCGCCTTTGAACATGGTCCCGAGACGATCCTTGTCGAGTGAGGCAATGGCGTCGCCCAGCAGTCGCGATGCGCCGAATTTGAGTCGTCCTTCCCCGCCGCTGGGTGATTTCAGAAAACGCCCAATGCCGCTGGCAAGATCGACATTTCTCATCCTTTGGGCAACCAGCTGTGAAATCAGGAAATTGTCCTTGAGAAAATTGGCCAGTGTGTCGCCGATCCGGTCCTTGTTGCGCGGAATGATCGCGGTATGCGGTATCGGCAGGCCCATCGGGTGGCGGAACAAGGCGGTGACGGCGAACCAGTCTGCCAGACCGCCGACCATCGCAGCCTCGGCGAAGGCGCGAACAAATCCGAGTGCCGGGTGCACCGCTTCATAGCTTTTCGAAGTGAAATATATGACAGCCATGACCACCAGCATACCGGTGGCGATGATTTTCATATCCTGGCCGGCATTTTTGGCTTTCGTGGCAGAGTTTGATCCGTCTCCGCTGCCTGTCTGTGACGATATTGGCTTCACTCGGCGGGCTGGACCTCTGCATCGGGTCGATCATGGTGGTCATCGCCGGGTTCGAAGGTCAGCATTTTGTTGCGCAACCACGGGCCGGCCCGTCGTTCGAATCCGTCCGCCAGGCTGAAACCGGCGGGAACAATGACCAGGGTCAGCAAGGTCGAAACGATCAGGCCGCCAATCACCACTATTCCCATCGGCGCGCGCCAAGCGCCATCGCCGGACAAGGACAACGCAGTTGGCACCATGCCCGCAGTCATCGCCACCGTCGTCATGACAATCGGCTGGGCTCGCTTGTGCCCTGCATCCATGATCGCCTCGAACTTCGGCACGCCTTTCTGCATCTCTTCGATCGCAAAATCGATCAACAAAATCGAATTCTTACTGACGATACCGAGCAGCATGAGCACCCCGATCAACACCGGCATGGAAAGTGAAGTGCCTGAGACCCAGACCAGTAACATGCCGCCGAGCGGCGCAAGTGCGAGCGACCCCATGTTAACCAACGGCGACATCAATCGCTTGTAGAGCAGAACAAGTGTCGCAAATACCAGCAATATGCCGGCTATCAATGCGACCATAAAATTCACTATCAGTTCCTGTTGCCACTCGTCTTCGCCAAAGGCCTCGTTTGACACGCCTGTGGGCAGGTTCTTCATGATCGGCAGATCGGAGATTTTAGTCATCGCCTCACCTTTGACGACATCCGGAGCCAAGTCAGCACCGACAAATGTCCGGCGGTTCTGGTTATAGCGCTGGATCGACGTCGGTCCGGATCCAAAACTCACCGAGGCCACACGGCTGAGCGGTACAGTGCCGCCACTGGCAATTGGGATTGGCAGGTTCTGGATGGTCGTCAGATCTGTTCGCGATGCAATCGGCAACATGACACGGATCGGAATTTGCCGGTCCGACAGAGAAAATTTAGCGGCATTCTGATCGATTTCGCCCAAAGTTGCGATCCGGATCGTTTGGCTAAGGGACGCCGTGGTGACACCCAGCTTGGATGCCAGATCCATATAAGGTGTGATGATAATCTCGGGTCGGCTGAGGTCTGATGCAATACGGGGGGCACGCACCAGATCAATGCCTTTCATCTGCTCAACCAACTGGGCAGCGGTGGTATCGAGCAAGTTCGGGTCAGATCCCGTCAGCATGATGGAAATATCGCGTCCCGTTCCACCGCCGCCACTTTGTGACTGGAAGGAAATCCGGGCATCAGGAATTTTCTGAAGCTCCGGTGACAGGCTGCGTTCAAATTCGATCGATGTTTTTTTGCGATCTTCCTTCAGAGTCACGAATACCGACGCGTTCGTTTCTCGCACCCGTGTCAGCGCGCGTTCGACTTCGGGTTGAGCATACATGAGGTTCGACACCCGGTCAGCGATCTTTTCGGTCTGTTCGAGCGTCGTTCCGGGAACAACCTCGATCTGGATACGGCTGTTGTCCTCATCGGTTTTTGGCTGAAACTCCGTGGGCGTTATCGCAAATAATATTACCGTCAAGCCAAAGGCAAGGACGCCGGTGGCCATCATCCATATGCGGTGATCGTGGCCTCGGGCCCGGAAACGGCCGGACCGATAGGCATACCAAAGAGTGAAGCGGCCACCAATGACACCAACCACCCGTTTGATGATTTCGACCAGCAGGAGCGCAGCGAAGGAACCGGCGACAATGCCGCATATCAGACTCAGGATCGCCCTTAGAAAATCGCTGGGTATCAAACTCGCAAGCAGGCCATAGACCAAGATGCCAATAGCGCCTGCGCCAACGAAGGCTGCAGTGATCAGAGTGAACAGGATAAAGCCGATCAGATATTGCCACCACGCGGCTTTGGCGGGGACAAGTGTCTGCCGGATGCGATCGGCCGCCGAGCGGTCTAGTACCCACTGCAGCAACCGCATGTATCGGTCCATCCAGACCCCTTCACCATGCTCGGCCTGGCCCTTGGCCTTGAGAAAATAGGCCGCAATCATGGGCGTTATCATGCGTGCGACCGCAAGGCTCATGAGCACGGAAATAACCACCGTGATACCGAAATTCTTGAAAAACTGACCGGATATGCCAGGCATCAGCCCGACAGGCAGGAATACCGCGACAATACAGAATGAGGTGGCGACGACCGCTAGACCAATCTCGTCGGCGGCATCAATTGATGCCTGATAGGCGGTCTTCCCCATGCGCATATGGCGCACGATATTCTCGATCTCGACAATGGCATCGTCGACCAGCACACCTGCAACCAGGCCCAGAGCCAGCAACGAAAGGAAATTGAGATTGTACCCAAGCAGGTCCATGAACCAGAAGGTCGGTATCGCCGACAAAGGAATGGCGATCGCGGAGATGACCGTCGCTCGCCAGTCGCGCAAGAATATGAAAACGACAACCACAGCCAGAATTGCGCCTTCTATCATGGCCAGCATCGAACTCTTATATTGCGATTTGGTGTAGGTGACGCTGTTAAAGAGCGGAATGAATTCGATTCCGGGCACTTCCGCTTTGATCTTGTCCATGACCACAATCGCATCGTCATAGACTGTCACATCGGAGGCTCCGCGCGCGCGGGACATCGCAAAATTGACAACCTCAACGCCCTTGACCTTGCTGATCGAACTGCGTTCGCCGAAAGAGTCGTTCACGTCTGCAACATCGCTCAACTTGATCGTCTGACCGTTGGCCAAGGATATTTGCGTTTGGGATAAATCATACGCATCGTCCGCATTGCCCAAAACGCGAACCGATTGCCGGGTACCTCCCACTTCTGCCCGGCCACCAGCAGCATTAATGTTGATCTGGCGCAACGTGCTGTTGATCTGACTCGCGGTAACGCCAAGTGCCTGCATCCGTTCGGGCCGGAGAATCACCCTGATCTCCCGGTCGACCCCGCCAAACCGGTCAACTTCCGCCATTCCATCTACGGATAGCAGCCGCTTGGCCACGGTGTCATCAACGAACCAGCTGAGTTGTTCGACGGTCATGTCATCGGCTTTGACGGCAAAATAGGCGATGGGGCCACCTACCGCATCGACTTTTGATACTTGCGGTTCCAGAATTCCTTCCGGCAGGGACCCGCGAACCTGATCTACAGCATTTTTTACTTCATTGACGCTGTTGTTCACATCCGCGCCAATTTCAAATTCGACAAATGTTCTGCTGCTGCCTTCGCTTGCCGTCGAGCTTATATTCTTGACGCCGCTGATCGAGCGAACCGCTGCCTCCACCCGTTGGGTGATCTGGCTTTCAATCTCGGTCGGTGCAGCGCCTGGCTGCGCGATCTGCACAGAGACAGCCGGAAATTCGACCTCCGGCTGGTTCACGACATCCATGCGATTGAAACTCAGCAAGCCCGCAAACAGGAGGGCGGCGAAAATCACCAATGGGGCCACCGGATTGCGCGTGCTCCAGGCGGAAATATTGCGAAGATTCATCGATCAGGCCTCAAATTTGCACACGACTCACGCGCCACCGGCTTTCTTTTGGACTTTCGGTTGAACGGTTTCGCCGGGACTCAGGAAGCCGCCTGCTCGAAGCACCACCCTCTCGTTTCCGGTCAAGCCGGAAGTGATGGAAAGTCCTGCGGCAGACACTGCACCGATCACGACATCGCGCCGCGCCGCTTTGTTATCCGGCCCTATAATATAGACAAAGCTTCCCTTGCTGTCATTCTGCAAGGCAGATTCGGGCAAGATTGCAACCTCGGACGTTCCGCTCTGGATCTGCGCACTGGCAAAACCGCCTGGCCGCAAAGCGCTATCATAGCCCAGCGCAATTCTGGCTGTACCCTGGCGGGATAGCGGATCGATGATCGGAGAAATTTGCCAGATCTGTCCGGTCAGGACCTTGTCGGTACCGACCGGGGTGACTTGCACGGGTATCCCCACCGAAATATTGGCCAAATCACTTTCACCAAGCTGCGCCTGTAGTTCCATTTCCCCATTTTGTGCCAGCAGAAAGAGCACACCGCTGCCCTGGGTCACCGTCTGCCCCGGTTCGACATTGCGTTCCAATACGAAGCCGCCCTTGGGAGCCACGATATTCAAGCGACTGTTGCGTGCCCGGGTTTCGTTTAACTGGGCCTGCGACACCCGCAGACGGGCGGCGGCGGAATCGCGGGTTGCAGTCAACCGGTCAATATCTGCCTTGGAAATAAATCCCCGTTCCACTAGCTGCTCTGCGCGATCGAGATTTGCTTGGGCCAGATTGAGATCGGCGCGAGAAACGCCGACCGACGCCTCGAGACTTGCCGCTTGCTGGGATTGAACGGACCGGTCGATACTGGCCATGATCTGGCCCTGCCTGACCCAGTCGCCGGCGTCGACATAGACGTTGGTTACCCGGCCACCCTCACCGACCACACTGACCGGAATCTCTCGCCGCGCGGCCAGTGTTCCCGTTGCATTGATTGTTCGTGTAATCTGCTGTTTACCGGGGGACATGACCGTGACCATAGGCGCCTGGCTCCCCGTATCTTCACTCTCCGCCGCTCCGAAAAAATAATTATAGCCAATATAAGCCAGCAGAAGCGCTATAATTACAGCCGCTGCGACAATCAGGCGACGGCGATTGATATTGCGCTGCTCAGGATCGTCCATAATCGCGATTTCATTACTGGGGATGGTGGATTCATAGTTCATGTTTTTACTCTTCGGTCAGGCCCATATCGCATTCTTGCACGGCAATACACAAAAGAATCGCTGATTTCCCGGTCAATTCGGATTTTGAGCGACTGTGTTACATCAATATGGCACTAGCAGCAACCCGGAACAGTATTCGACCAGTTTTACAAGCCGGGCTTCGACCAACAACCGATGTCATCTTGCGAAAGGGCCGATTCGTGAACGAACCGGCCCTCCAAATTTGCATGTTCTATTCTGAAAAGCAGGTTTTAACGTACCCGGCCACGCTGGATGAGGTTCAATATCAACAACAGCACTACTGCGCCCACAAAAGCGGTGAACAAGCCGACAATCGAGAATTGCTGAATACTTCCGCCAAAGCCGAAATAGCTCCCGACAAAATTACCAATTACCGACCCGATAATGCCGACAATAATGTTCCAGAAGACGCCCATCGAGGCATCACGTCCCATTACCATGCTGGCCAGCCAGCCTGCTACGCCACCAACGATCAAAGCAATAATCCAACCCATATGTTCCTCCTGATTATTTGCGAGCTTGAATTCTTTACGCTCGCGAATACAGCTACATAGAGGATTACTCCGGAGACTTGAAGGGATAAAAAAAGACCGCCGGAGTTCGTCCGGCGGTCCCAATAAGGATTTGAGTCGAACAAACGCCCGTCAATATTTCTGCTGACGCTCGTACAAGTCCCGATAATGCTGGATTCGTGTGACTCGCAGACCCGGCATTCCGGACCGGTCCACAGCCCGCTGCCAAGAAGCAAATTCTTCCAGCGACAGATCATAGCGATCGCAGACTTCATCAACGGTCAACAGGCCACCGTTGACCGCTGCAACGACTTCCGCCTTGCGACGGACCACCCAACGAGTCGTACCAGGCTTTGGCAAATCGCCAATGGTCAGTGGTTCACCCAGTGGGCCGACAACTTGCGCTGGCTTTATTTTCTGGTTTTCAATCATACTACCCTCAATTTCGCCTTGCGGCATTTGGCCCTGTTTTTGTTCCGTCTGGTCTTCGTAACAGTAGAGCTTTTCGATTACCTGAATTGCCAAGGTAAACGCCGTGTTCATAAATTCGATTATCCATGCATGTCGTTGATATCCTTATGCGCCAGATCCGGTCGAAAACAGCCGCTTTCAAACATTGTTGCTTCGGGGTTTCCGGTCGTGTCCGAGCGGATTCTTCCGGCAAAAAAAGCCATCCGGTCCTCCATGAAGCAGGTGTGAGCTGCTGCCAGGGGACCTGGCAGGCCCTTGCTGGCCGCGACATAATGTCGTGCCGACTGACTGGATGCCTGCCTCGCAATGGCGTGGGCGAATAAAGTCTGATGATCCGCGACTGGAATGGCAACAGCGGCGCCCTCATCCAACGCTGTCCGTTCCAGGTCCTTATGGGGGAAGTTCATTTCCATAGACGCCGGTCTAGCAGCGAAGATATAAGCTAATGTAAAAGCGATGTTCACACGGCCTTAGGACTGATTAAGCAATCCTTCCTTGTATCGAGCCAATTCGTGCCAAAATGGACCATATAAGGACGTAAAAGGAGAAAAGCTCGCAGCGCTGGCGCAAGCGGCGGGATTTCTTTAGGGACTGCAATTGATATGACGGATAGAATCAACGGAAATTTCCAGCTCGGTGACGATCTGACGGGCAAGCGAATTGTCGTGGCCATGTCAGGCGGCGTCGATTCGAGCGTCGTGGCGGCCCTGGCTGCGCGAACGGGTGCGGAAACCATAGGCATTACCTTGCAGCTTTACGACCATGGTGAAGCCGTGGGGCGGGTGGGCAGCTGTTGTGCCGGACAGGATATTCGCGACGCTCGCGCTGTGGCCGACCGGCTTGGCATCGCTCATTATGTCTTTGACCATGCAAGCCGGTTCAAGGATTCGGTCATGGATGTCTTTGCCGACGAGTATATGGCGGGTCGGACTCCGATTCCCTGTGTGCAGTGCAATATGGGTGTCAAATTCACCGACCTGCTGCAACTGTCCCGCGAGCTGGGCGCCGACTGTCTGGCAACGGGTCATTATGTGCGACGTGTTGCTGCTCCCGGTGGCGCAGAATTGCATCGGGCGCTTGATCCGGCGCGCGATCAGAGCTATTTCCTGTTCGCAACCACCCAGGATCAGTTGGACTATCTGCGCTTTCCGTTGGGTGATATGCCCAAAACACAGGTTCGCGAGATCGCCGAAGACATGGGTCTGGCGGTGGCGTTTAAGCCTGACAGTCAGGATATCTGCTTCGTTCCCAATGGCGACTATGCCAGCGTAGTGCGCAAATTACGTCCGGAAGCGGACGATGATGGCGAGATTGTCCATATCGATGGTACTGCAATGGGACGGCATAAAGGACTTATCCATTATACCGTGGGACAGCGCAAAGGTCTGGAAATTGGCGGTCAGGCCGAACCGCTCTATGTCATTCGTCTGGAACCGGAAGCGAAGCGGGTTGTCGTCGGCCCGAAGGCCGCTTTGGCCGTTGCTTCGGCGTCTCTTCGGGACATTAACTGGATCGGCGGCGACTATGCGGGCCCGGTCGAGGTCAAGGTCCGGTCGATGGCAAAGCCAACCCTGGCCCGGCTGGAGGGACAAAAGCTGGAATTCCACAATCCGGAATTCGGCGTGGCTCCAGGCCAGGCAGCGGTTTTCTATCACAAGGAACGGGTGTTGGGCGGCGGCTGGATCGACAGCACCAATGCGGTTGCGCAGCAATGGTTAGAGGGCGTCGAAGCCTAGTCTATTCAGCTTGCAGTTGCGCGTCGGTCAGCATTACGCAGCCCCAGCCTTCGCGAAACTCGGCAGTGGCCGACTCGATCAACAGGGCGGAAGCCGTTATCCTTTTGCGTTCCCCGTCCACCGACAAGCCGATCACTTCCATGCCCGGTTCGAAATCCTTTTGACAATCTTCGATATCCCGTCCGCCGACATAATGGCAGGAACAAGCCACCCGCGCGCCATAAGCGGTGCCGACGTCCAGCTGTCCTTTGATAGAACTGTAGTTATACACCAATAGCGCGATCAGGATGAGCAGGAACAGCGCCCCGACATATAGTGCAGCGCGCTTCCTGTTCAGCGGAGCTCGGGATGAGTCTTTTACGGTTGCCATGGCCGCTTCTATTGGTGCAACGACGCTATATGTACAAGATTAAACTAGCCTTGATACCGGCCCTGCTGCTCGCCCTTGCCGGGTGCGGAGCGAATCGTGACTCCAAAGCGCCGCCGCAGAAAAGCGCTGCAGAACTGGCCTACATCTCGGACGATACCCCGATCACCAAGGCACGGCTGGATGCGGCAATTGCGCCGCTGTTTGAAGATCCGGCGATGGCGGAGACGCGGGCCCTTCTAATCATGTATCGAGGAGAAATTATCGCCGAACGTTACGGCGAGGGCTATGATGAGGACACGCGATTCATCAGCTGGTCGATGGCAAAAAGCTTTACCGGCGCTTTGATAGGGTTTCTGGTTGCGGATGGCCGGCTGGTGCTGGATGATCCAGCGCCCGTGCCCGCTTGGCAAAGGCCTGGCGATCCGCGTGGCGACATCACGCTTCGGCATCTGCTCCATATGTCGTCCGGACTCGATCATACCGAAGTGGCCGAACAGGATGGAAAACCCATATATGAGGCGGATACCAACCGGATGCTGTTTCTGGATGGTGCGCAAGATACAGCCGCCTATGCCGAAGCTCGTCCGATGGAAGCCAAGCCGGGCGACAAGTTTGAATATAGCACCGCCACCAGCATCATTCTCTCTGACATTATCACCCGCACCCTGACCAAAAGCACCGATCCGCAAGTCCGGCGCGACGTTACCCTGCGCTTCATCCGGGGGCGACTGCTCGAACCCCTGGGAATGGATGGCACCTATCCGGAATTCGACCAGAACGGTACATTCCTGGGTGGCAGTATCATTCAGGCGACGGCGCGCGATTATGCCAAGTTCGGAGAGTTCCTGCGCCACAATGGCGCTCGAAAAGGCGCGCAGCACCTGCCGGTCAGCTGGGTAAAGTTCATGAAGACATCTTCGCAAAACGACCCGGCCTATGGCGGCCATGTCTGGTTGAACAAACCACGCCCGGAGGGCCGCAACCCGGTGTTGTTTCCCGACAACGGGCCGGAAACCATATTTGCCGCACTCGGCCATCTGGGACAGCAGATCGTGGTTTCACCCGAGCAACAGCTGACCGTGGTCCGGCTTGGCAAGACGCAGGATGATGTCCTTGCGCCGATGAGTGCCCAGATCGGCCGGATCATGGCACTGTTCCCGATGAGGGGCTAGTTCCCGGCCAGGGTCAGGCCGCTACAGGCGAAACACGCCTTCCACCACCGTCACACATTTCCCGCCCAACCAGGCCCGGTCGCCGTCGAGGCGGCAATTGACATAACCGCCGCGCCGGCGGCTCGCCTGATAAGCGGTAAAGCTGTTGCGGCCCAATTGCTGGGCCCAATAAGGAGTCAGGACGGCATGAGCCGAGCCGGTCACACTATCCTCGTCGACCCCGCCGCCTGGCACGAAAACCCGGCTGAGTACATCTGTGTCCTTGCCTGGTGCGGTGCAGATAAATTGTGCGCTACCAAACACAGCTAGAGCTTTCAGGTCTGGCTTGAGAGCAAGAACATCATCGGCATCGCGATAGCGAAGAAGATGATAGCGCCCTTCATGAAACCGGGTTTCAATCGGGCTACCACCGACCAGCGCGACAATTTCCGGCATGGCTGTTGACGCGGGGGTGTAAGCGGGAAGATCCAGCGCATAGCCATCTCCCTCGCGCTTGACGGTCAATATGCCTGCTTTTCGTGTCCGGAACGTTACTTGCTGCCGTTCGGGGTCTTGCGACAAAAGAACATGTCCGCTGGCGAGCGTCGCGTGACCGCAAAGTGCAATTTCCACCGTCGGAGTAAACCAGCGCAGCTCGTAATCCGCTTCCCCGCTTTCATCTGGCAGGTAAAAGGCAGTTTCGGCAAAATTATTCTCATCGCCAATGGCCTGCAGGACCATATCATCGAGCCAGGTTTCGAGCGGCATTACCGCTGCCTGATTGCCGGCAAAGGGGCGGTCTGCAAAGGCGTCGACATGATAATAAGGCAGGCCTTTCACGGGTAAAGCAGCCCTTCCGTCCAGGCCTCCCCGTTTTGGGTAAATACCCGCCGTTCGTGCAGCCGGTGTTCCCGGTCCTGCCAGAATTCAAATCGTAGAGGCGTAAGGCAATAGCCCGACCAGTGCGGCGGGCGCGGCACATCGCCGCCGTCAAACCGTTGCATCATTTCCGCAAACCGCGCTTCGAAGGTTGCGTAATCGTCGAGCGGACGGGATTGGTCCGACGCCCAGGCCCCCAGCTGTGAATCCCGGCCGCGGGTTGCAAAATAGGCATCTGCGGCGGTGTCAGATACCATCGAGAGCTGCCCTTCAATCCGGACCTGGCGGCGCAGGCTTTTCCAGTGGAATAATATCGCTGCCTTGGGATTCTGGGCTATGTCGACCGCCTTGCGGCTCTGCTGGTTGGTGTAGAAGACAAAGCCATCGGGGCCGTGGCCTTTTAGCAATACCATCCGCGCCGATGGCTGTCCGGAGGCATCGGAAGTGGCGATGGTCATCGCATTGCTATCATTGATTTCGGTTGTGCGGGCTTCGGAAAACCAGCTGTCGAACAGGGAAAATGGATCGGTCATAGCGGGTTCTTTAACAGCCGGGAGATCGACCGCAAACAAACAATAATTTGTCCGGCGACAAGGCTCGGAATTCTGGTAAAAGCATGGGAAAAGGGGGCGTTATGGATTGGGACCTGATTTTTACCATTACCAATATCTACGCGATGGCGATGTGGCTCGTTCTTTTATTTGCACCGCGCAACGAGCTTGTCATGACCGGATTATTCTACGGCGGGGCTGGTCTGCTATCCGCAAGCTATGCTGTGATCATGGTTTCGTTGATGACCGGAATAATCGACACCGTGGCCGGTGAAACAATGGATTTTTCAAGTCTGGCCGGCGTCCAGCAATCGCTTTCTAGCCCAAGTGGTGCCACCATCGGCTGGATCCACTATCTCGCCTTTGATATGTTCGTCGGTCTCTGGGTCGCGCGCAATGCGGATAAATACGGGTTTGCGCGCTGGCTGCAGGTCCCTATCCTGTTCTTCGTGTTCCTCCTGGGACCGTTGGGGCTGGTTCTCTATCTGCTTTTGCGATTCACGCGGCACAACAAGGTTGCAGATGCCGTTATACCCGCATAAAACAGTGGAGTTGAAAATTGGCGGAAAATTCCAATCTCTGCACGGTAAGGATTTGAAAAAGGGTAAATAATGATAGATCCCTATCAAGCATTGGGTGTTGCCAAGGGCGCGAACGAGAAGGAGATTAAATCCGCCTATCGCAAGCTCGCCAAGGAGCTGCACCCCGATAAGAACAAAGATAATCCAAAGGCAACGGAGCGCTTCTCCGACGTCACCAAAGCCTATGATCTGTTGCTGGACAAGGACAAGCGCGCCCAATTTGATCGCGGAGAAATTGATGCAGAAGGCAATCCCACCGCACCATTCGGCTATGGCGGCGGCGGGGGCGGCGGATATCAACGCGGTCCGGCGGGTCAGCAATTTGATTTCGGCAATGGTGGCGCGGATTTCGGCGATATTTTTGAAGGTCTTTTTGGCGGCGGCGGGCGGGCTGGCGGTTCGCCTTTCGGCAACCGCCAGCGCAGTGCGCCACCGCCGAAGGGTGCCAATGTTGCCTACCGGCTGAAAGTCGAATTCACCGCCGCTGCAACACTGCAAAAGCAACGGATAACGCTGGAAGATGGCAAAACCATTGATCTCAGTCTTCCCAAGGGTGTTGAAGAAGGCACGCAAATGCGTCTCAGCGGCAAGGGCCGCGTAGGTCCGGGAGGCAATGGCGATGCGATTGTTACCATCCATATCAATCCTCATCCCTTTTTTGAACGGGACGGCGACAATATCACGCTGGAACTGCCGATCAGCTTGAAGGAAGCGGTGGAAGGCGCCAAGATCAAGGTTCCCACCGTGGACGGGCCGGTGATGCTTTCTATTCCGGCGGGGTCGGATTCGGGCAAGACGCTGCGTCTGAAAAACAAAGGGTTTCACGGCAAATCCGGTACCCGCGGGAATCAGCTGGTGACTTTGATGATCGTCTTGCCGAAAAAGGATGAAAAACTCGAGCAATTCGTAAAAGACTGGAATCCGGAAGACAACCCCCGCGTCAGCATGGGCGTGTAGGCTTGCGCCGGAAGCCCCTGTCTGAGCTCACTCCGGAAGCCCGGCGCCATGACCGCGGGAAAGTTGGTATATCCGGTACTAAAGTGGGCGAGAACCTGGCCGATGAAAGTCCGGTTCGTCGTGCCGCCATCATCGTCGAGCGCATTGCCGTGGGCGTCTATTATGACGGTTTCACCTTTGCCGGAAATTTCGCCTATATGTCGCTGCTTGCTGTATTTTCTTTCTTCATTGTGGCAGCAGCGATTATCGGAGGCTTTGGCCAGACCCCAGTAGGGGCCGAATTTGTCGAGGCATTTCTGCGGACCGTCCCTCCTTCAGTTGCCCGAGCGCTGCACGATCCGATCAGCGATGCGATGACCGCACGAACTGGGCCTTTGCTCTGGTTCAGCGCGATCGTCGGCCTGTGGACCACCACCAGTCTGATCGAGACAATCCGGGAAATTCTCCATCGCGCTTATGGCGTACAGGCGCAGCGCGCATTCTGGGAATACCGTCTGACATCAATAATGCTCATTCTCTTCTCGGTGTTCCTGGCTATGCTGGCCCTAAGCACACAATTTGTAGTGGCCGGCATTAGAGGTTTCCTCGGCTCCTTTTTCCCTGCGGTGGAGAGCGATGCGCTTTGGCTTGCGCTTTCCAACGCTGTACCCTTTTTCGTTCTGTTTGCGACGCTTTATCTTCTGTTTCGGCTGCTTACGCCCCGTCAATATCGGCCTCGCCAATATCCCAAATGGCCGGGTTCGGTATTCATCAGCGGCTGGTGGCTGTTGATCACTGGACTGCTGCCGGTTTTTCTTACATATGCAGCGAATTACCAACTCACTTATGGCAGTCTCGCCGGGGTGATCATCACACTCATCTTTTTCTATTTGGTCGGTCTGGGAGTGGTAATCGGCGCAGAGCTTAACGCCGCTCTCGCCGAAAGGCCTTTGCGCAAGGAAGTTAGCCAATGATCCGCTGGAAAATCATCGGAATACAGTTTATTAGCGGCGACAATCGGATTTCAGGAGATAGCGGCGATGAGTGAGTTAATGAAGGGCAAGCGAGGCTTGATCATGGGGCTTGCCAACAACAAGTCGCTGGCTTGGGGCATCGCACAGCGCCTGGCTGCAGACGGTGCCGAACTGGCAATCAGCTATCAGGGCGAGGTGATGGCCAAGCGTGTCAAACCGCTGGCAGAACAATTGGGCTGTGATTTCCTGCTAGACTGCGACGTCAGCGATATGGCTCAACTCGATGCAGCATTTGCCGAGATTGAAAAACGCTGGGGCAAGCTGGATTTTGTCGTCCACGCGATCGGCTTCACCAATAAGGAAGCACTGCGCGGCAAATATTTCGATGTGACCCTCGACGATTTCCTGATGACAATGAATATCAGTGTCTACAGCTTTACCGCCGTCGCAAAACGTGCTGCGGCGCTGATGAGCGCAGGTGGATCAATGCTTACATTATCCTATTATGGTGCCGAAAAAGTGATTCCGCACTATAATGTTATGGGCGTCGCCAAATCCGCACTTGAAACGTCAGTCAAATATCTCGCAAATGATGTTGGTCCCGATGGAATTCGGGTGAACGCAATCTCTGCTGGGCCGATCAAAACGCTGGCCGCTTCCGGAATCGGCGACTTCCGTTATATATTGAAGTGGAACGAGTTGAATGCACCGCTTCGGCGCAACGTGACGATCGATGATGTGGGCGCTTCAGCTCTCTATTTGCTGTCCGACCTTTCCGCAGGCGTCACTGGCGAAACCCATCATGTCGATGCAGGCTATCATACGGTTGGTATGAAGCAGGAAGACGCGCCCGATATCGCGCTGGATTGATCATTCCCGTTTTTTCGTGAATGATCCTTTTGCAAACAGAATTGAGCCTATCAACGCGGAGAGCGAGCTTTGAGTTTCAATATCTTTGGTCACGCCTTTCGCTTTTCCACCTGGGGAGAAAGCCACGGTCCTGCGCTCGGCGCGGTGGTCGATGGCTGTCCGCCGGGACTGGAGTTGAGCGAGACGGATATTCAGCCGTTTCTCGATGCGCGTCGGCCCGGCCAGTCGAAATATACGACCCAGCGCCAGGAACCGGACCAGGTCAAAATCCTCTCGGGCATTTTCGAAGGCAAGACCACCGGCACGCCGATTTCACTGATGATCGAGAATGTCGATCAACGGTCGAAGGATTATAGCGAAGTCGCCAAGGCTTATCGGCCCGGTCATGCGGACTATGCCTATGACCAGAAATATGGCTTTCGCGATTTTCGCGGCGGTGGCCGCTCGAGCGCCCGAGAAACCGCGGCGCGGGTCGCGGCGGGTGCGGTGGCGCGGCTGGTAATTCCTGAAGTGACAGTTCGGGCGTGGGTTGCCGAAATTGGCGGTGATGCGATTGATTCCGCGCATTTTGATGCCAATGAAATCGGCAATAACCCCTTTTTCTGCCCCGATGCGGTGGCCGCGAAGCGCTGGGAGGAGCTGGTCGGTGGTGCCCGCAAGGATGGCAGCAGCCTAGGCGCGATTATCGCTTGTGAGGCGGTCGGTCTGCCCGCTGGATGGGGCGCGCCCGTCTATGCCAAGATGGATAGCGAGATTGCCGCTGCGATGATGACTATCAACGCGACCAAGGGTATCGAAATCGGCGATGGCTTTGCCGCAGCCCGGCTGCGCGGTGAACAAAATGCCGATGCCATGCAACCGGGAGAAAACGGCCCCGAATTTCTCGCCAACCACAGTGGCGGCACCGCTGGCGGGATATCCACCGGTCAACCGATTTTCTGCCGGGTGGCGTTCAAGCCAACCAGTTCCATTCTGACACCGGTGGCAACTATCACCCGCGAAGGCGAGGCGACCGAAATCTCGACCAAGGGTCGTCATGATCCTTGTGTTGGCATCCGAGGTGTTCCGGTTGTCGAAGCGATGATGGCGCTGGTACTCGCAGATCAGAAATTGATGCATCGGGCGCAATGCGGATGAGAAATCTCTTTAAGCCCGCAACCCTGCTGCTTGGCCTGCTCTTGTTGACGGGGGCTACGGATGAAAAACCCCGTCTTACTTTTACCGGACTGGGTCCTATACAAATTGGAATGAGTGAAACCGAACTCCAGGCATTGGGATTCAGCGATCCGTACAGATCGGCAGACTGGCAAACGGATGAAGAATATGCCGCGTGCCACTATCTTGCAAACGAGAGTGAATATCCTGGTGTCGGATTCATGATCAACGATGATACGCTTGTACGCATTGGAATTGGTCCTAATGAAGCTGGTATCACTTGGCAGACGCTGTCCGGCGCTATGATCGGGATGACCGAGACAGAAGTCGCGTCAATATATGGAAACTGGATGAAGATCGACCATCATCCCTATCTCGGCGATGCAGGTTCCTATCTGATTCTCCAGTCCAGCGACGGTCGCTATAAGATGATATTCGAGACGGCGAACCCGGAGGTCAGTGGCGAGCAGTTGTCTTCTGCGCCGTCTCAGGGGCCCAAGGCCGACAAACGCGTCACCGATTTTCGCGCAGGGCTGTCCGGTCCTGTGAGCTATATAGAAGGCTGTTCCTGATCCGATGATCGACCTCATTCTTCACATCCTCAACGAATATATCCAGGCGAACAAGGCGATAATTGGTCTGATCGTATTAGGCTTTCTGTTCGCCGGTTTCGTTATGGAGCGCTTTCCGGCCGCCGTGGTCGCGGTGCTCGGGGCCTGCATGTTCCTGTTTCTCGGTATCATCGATTCCGACGGCCTGTTTTCGGTCTTCTCCAACACCGCGCCGATCACCATTGCCGCGATGTTTATTCTATCGGGAGCCTTGCTGCGAACAGGCACTATTGACGCGATCGCCGGGTTCATCATCAAGCGCGCCAAGCGCCACCCCAAACTGGCGGTCGCCGAGATGTTTCTGGGCGCTTTTGTCGCTTCCGCGTTCATGAACAACACACCGGTCGTGATCGTCCTGATTCCGATCATCCTCCGCCTGTCACGGGCGACCGGTTTCTCGTCCAAGAAATTGCTGATCCCGCTCAGCTTTATCTGCATATTGGGCGGTACGACCACGCTGATCGGAACGTCGACGAACCTCATCGTCGATGCGGTTGCCCGGGATCAAGGCCTGGATGGCTTCGGGATTTTCGAAATCACGCCATATGGGCTGATCGCTGCCGTTGCGGGCACGGTCATGATGGTATTGTTCAGCAGCTGGCTGCTTCCCGGCGGCGAGGTCAAAGGCGAGTTTGACAGCAGCGATGAAAGCGCGTTCCTCACCGAACTGACGGTCCGCCGCAAGGCATCGGTGATTGACAAGAAACTCTCCGCCGTCCCGGAATTGCGCCGGGCAGGCCTGGAGGTCACGGCGGTCAAGCGGTTGAGCAGTTATATCCGCCATGACCTCGATTCTCACATATTGCGGGCAGGGGACCGGATTGTCGTGCAACTGGATCTCGCCGAATTGATTTCCTTGCGAAAATCGGAAGATTTCAAGATCGGTATCGTTCACAAAGGCGATGTCGGGCCCTTGGGTGAGGAATTGGTCGAGGCGACGGTGGCGCCGAGCCATCCCAGCATCGGGAACCGGCTGTTTGACATTCCTTTTCTGGCCCAGCTTGATGTCCGCATATTGGGCATGACCCGTTATCGTAACCTGCCGAGGTCTGATCTGACCAATGCGCGCATTCACGCGGCCGACCGGCTGCTCGTGACGGGATCGAGCGAAGATATTCGCCGCATGTATCAAAACCCAAATTTGTTCGGAGTCGGGCAGACCAAAATCCGCGCCTTTCGCCGGGATCGCGCGCCGATTGCCATTGGTGCTTTGGTTGCGGTCGTGGTTCTCGCCGCGCTCAATATCATTCCGCTGTCCGTCGCCGCCATTCTGGCCGTCGGCGCCATCTTGCTGGCGCGCTGCATAGATGCGGAAGAAGCCTGGGGTTCTATCGATGGTAATGTTCTGGTCCTGATATTCGGCATGCTCGCGGTGGGTCTTGGGCTTCAGCAGGCGGGCAGCGTTGACCTGCTCGTGTCCGAACTAACTCCCTTTTTGCGGGAAGTGCCGCCTTGGGGTTTGGTGTTTGCGATTTATGTCTTGTCGGTGATTATGACAGAGATTGTGACCAACAATGCGGTGGCCATCATTATCACACCGATCGCAATTGCGCTGGGCAATGATCTGGGTGTCGATCCGCGGCCGCTGGTCATTGCGGTTATGTTCGCCGCCTCCGCCAGCTTCGCGACACCGATTGGCTATCAAACCAACACGCTGGTCTACGCAGCGGGCAATTACCGTTTCACCGATTTCTTCAAGGCCGGCATCCCGCTGACCTTTGGAGTCGGTCTGTCGACCTGTCTGGCGATCAGCTTCTGGATGTAGCGCCGCCCTAAAGACTTGCCGCGCACTCCTGCGGACGATAGGCATGGGCCGGGAAAAATATCGGGGAAATTAGCATGCTGGCATTCTGGTTCAAGATTCCACTTTGGCAGCGGGTGATTGCGGCGCTTGTGCTCGGTGTCATCACCGGACTTATCTGGGGCCCTGAATCAGAAGCCATCAAATGGATCGGCGATTTCTTCATAAAGTCGATCAAGATGCTCGTCGTCCCGCTGATCTTCTTCTCGCTTGTCGCCGGTGTAGCCGCACTCGGTGACCTCAAAAAACTCGGCAGCGTTGGCGGCCGGGCAATGCTTCTTTTTGTAGTCACCGGTCAGATTGCCGCTTGGCTCGGCCTCGCGCTGGGAACTTTTATCCGGCCGGGGGACGGCGTCGATACGAGTGCAATCCAGAAAGGCGATACGCCAGTACCCAACGACACGACCGCCGTTGACATGATCCTGTCGATCGTCCCGGATAGTCCGGTTCAGGTGATGGCCGATGTGCGCGTTTTGCCGCTGATCGTTTTCGCTCTGTTGATTGGCATCGGCATTTTAATGGCCAAGGAAGACGGCAAACCACTCGCCAAGATTTTCGACAGTGGTGCCATAGTGATGCAGAAGGTGACGATGATTGTCATGGAGCTGACACCCTTTGGCGTGTTCGCGTTGATGGCCTGGGTGGCAGGAACCTTGGGCCCCGATGCGCTTGTCTCGCTCGCCAAGCTGGTCGGCCTCAACTATCTCGGCTGTCTGCTGATCATCGGCGTGATGTATTCATCGATGATCAAATTCATTGCGAAACTGCCGGTGATCGATTTCTTCCGCGGGATTGTCGACGCGATGGCGGTTAGCTATTCCACCGCGTCGTCCAATGCGACTCTGCCAGTAACCCTGCGCTGCGTCGAACGCAATCTGGGTGTCAGCAATTCGGTGGCGAGCTTTGTCGTGTCGCTCGGCGCGACGATCAACATGAACGGCACCGCCATGTATCTCGGCCTCGCCACTTTGTTCGGCGCGCAAATATTCGGCGTCGATCTCAGCTTCGGCGATTATGTCCTGATCTCGATCACCTCGACTCTCGGTGCGATTGGTGCTGCGGGCATCCCGGGCGCCGGCCTGATCATGATGGCGCTGGTCTTCGGCAGTGTCGGAGTACCGCTGGAAACCATAGCCTTTGTCGCTGGTGTCGACCGGATCATGGACATGATGCGGACTACCACCAATGTATCAGGCGATGCGGCAGTTGCGGTGACGGTGGCGGCAATGACCGGTGAAATCGACCGCGAGGAAATGATTTCGGCGGACGATGTTTAGGAGAGGGGGACAACCGTCAGATGTCGGCTAGATCAAAAATGGGCATCGGTGCATTCAAATTTCTGCGATGAAACCCGAGCTGCTTTGACCATTTGGATAGCCCGCGCCGCGTACTCTAGGCGGGGATCAGCACATTACGGTACAGCGGGTCCTCAAGCGCCCGGCCTGCTCCATTGGCAACGCAGGTCAGCGGGTCATCGGCAATGGTGACCGCTAGTCCTGTTTTTTCGGAAATATATTCGTCAATTCGTCCCAATAACGCACCGCCACCGGTTAGTATAATGCCCTGATCCATGATATCTGCCGCCAATTCCGGCTTGGTATTCTCCAGTGCGTTGAGCACGGATTCGGCTATCTGGCCCACCGGTTCGGCAACGGCATGGGCAATTTCCGCTTCGGTGATGGTAATCTTCTTCGGCATGCCGCTCACGAGGTCGCGTCCCTTGATATCCATGGTCCGTCCGTTGCCATCGGGGCTCACCGCACTGGCAATTTCATGTTTGACCAGTTCCGTGGTGGTTTCACCGATAGCGAGATTATGCTTGCGGCGTATATGGGATGCTATGGCATCATCGATATTGTCGCCACCCATGCGTCCCGATGTGCTGTAGGTAAGTCCCTGCAAAGATAATACAGCGACCTCGGTTGTGCCCCCGCCAATATCGACCACCATCGCGCCGGTTGGCTCGGCTACCGGTATTCCTGCGCCGATCGCTGCGGCCATCGGTTCCTCTATGAAAAATATACTGGACCCGCCGGCATTGGAGGCTGCATCGCGAAGGGCGCGCCGCTGCACGTTGGTGGAGCCGGAAGGAATGCAAACGACAATATCGAAACGCCGGAATATCCCGGGCTTTTTCCCATGCACTTTATGGATAAAATGTTTGATCATCTGCTCTGCGACATCGAGATCGGCGATGACCCCGTCTTTGAGTGGACGAATGACCGTAATATTGCTCGGTGTTTTGCCCATCATCAGCTTGGCATCGCTGCCAACCGCGCGCACCTTTGTCACGCCGTCATTGGTCTCGAGCGCTACAACGGATGGCTCGTTGAGCATGATGCCGCGATCCCGCACATAGATAAGCGTATTGGCAGTACCGAGATCGATCGCCAAGTCGAGTGACTGGAGTTTGAAAAGACTTTGCATAAAATCGGGATTACTTTGATTAGAGCCATCACATTGCCAATGTGACATGATTGCAAAACTTGGTGACATTGGGCCAATGAATCGCGGATGTATAGTCAATTAGCGCCAGTGATTTACAAAAAATGCCAGACTATTGAAGGTCGCCCTGCAACGCGCCGGTCGCCCGGGTCTGGAAACAAGCGGCCTTTTCAGTCTGCAAACGGATCTGTCACCAAAATCGTATCTTCGCGCTCCGGCGAGGTTGACACCAATGCCACCGGACACTGGATCAATTCCTCCACCCGCTTGATATATTTGATCGCTTGCGCTGGCAGATCCGCCCAACTGCGCGCGCCGGCGGTGGTTTTGTTCCAGCCCTTCATCGTTTCATAGATCGGCTTAACTGCGGCCTGGTCTTGATGATGCGGCGGCAGATAGTCATAGGTCATGCCATTGAGGTCATAGCCGACGCAGATTTTCAGTTCTTCGAAACCATCGAGCACATCCAGCTTGGTCAGCGCAATGCCGGCAACGCCGGACACGGCCAGTGCCTGCCGCACGAGCACGGCATCAAACCAGCCGCAGCGCCTCTGACGCCCGGTAACCGTGCCAAATTCATGACCGCGTTCGCCCAGACGCTGACCGACATCATCATTCAGTTCGGTCGGGAACGGACCGGACCCGACGCGCGTCGTATAGGCCTTGGTTATTCCCAGAACATAGCCAGTGCCGGACGGACCGATACCCGATCCTCCCGCTGCGGTTCCCGAAATGGTGTTCGAACTGGTGACGAACGGATAGGTGCCGTGATCAACGTCGAGCAGGACGCCCTGCGCGCCTTCGAACAGGATGCGCTTGCCATCGCGTCGTGCCTCGTTGAGGCGTTTCCAGACGGGCTGTGCATATTGCAGCACGCTGTCCGCGATCTCCTTCAGGTCATTGAGCAGCCGTTCCCGGTCCACCGGCGGTTCGCCAAAGCCTGCACGGAGCGCGTCATGATGGGCGCACAGACGGTCGAGTTGCGGTCCCAGATCGTCGAGATGCGCCAGATCACAGACCCGGATAGCGCGCCGACCGACCTTGTCTTCATAGGCCGGACCAATGCCGCGCCGGGTCGTGCCGATCTTGCCCTTGCCACTGGCGTCCTCGCGCATCGCATCAAGATCGCGATGGATCGGCAGGATCAGCGGGCAGGTTTCGGCAATACCGAAATTATCGGTGTTGATGGTCACGCCCTGGCTTTCCAGCTTCGCGATTTCGTCGCGCAAATGCCAGGGGTCGAGCACCACGCCATTGCCGATAATCGACAGCGCCCCCCGCACGATACCCGAAGGCAGCAGGGAAAGCTTGTAGACCGCACCGTCGACAACCAGCGTATGGCCCGCATTATGGCCACCCTGGAAGCGGACAACCACATCGGCGCGCTCGGACAGCCAGTCAACAATCTTGCCTTTGCCCTCATCACCCCATTGTGCTCCGATTACCGTTACATTGGCCATTGATTCACTTTCTTATAATGGTTCCGGCTGATCGCCGTTCAAAATATGGGAACAACCAAGCGGTTTGGCCTGGTCCTTGTCTGACAGGGCTGACACCGTGCGCCAACCCGTCTCTCTCAGCCGCGCTGCCGTAGATCGGTCATGTCCGAGCGGCAAGAATATCTGATCGCTGGTTTTTTCTCCAAAACCGGCATCGATCAGCGGATTGGGGTAAAGCGAAAAGCCAACCGCAGCTTCGGGTTCCCCGTCGGCACCGACAATTTCATAGCTGCCGCCGCGCCCCAACGCGCCGACAAACGTGTCGGCATAGAGCGTGAAGCCGAACCAGTTCTGATATTCAAAGCCGTGCCGTTCGGTCGGGTCCAGAGTGAGGCTCGCCTTGCCCTTGATGCTCGCAGCGATACGGGAAACACCATCCAGTCGCGAACTCAGTAGCCCGCCGCTATCAAATTCCCGCAATTTCGCCATCGCCTCGTCAAACGGGCCTGTCGCTTCGATCAGCGGCAGGTAGCCGGTTGCTCCCATAGCGCTCAGGCCCCCGGCATCTTTCATATCCAGTTCGCCGCGCACTTCGGCAATCTGGACTTTGTTCAGCGGCAACGGTCCCGCCGCCAATATGTCGATCAGGTCGGGCATGGTGAAATCCACGGTAATGCCAGCGACACCCGCCCGCTCCAAGGCCTCAACCGCGACCGAAACAATCTCGCTGGCGGCGATGACGCTATCATTGCCGATCAGCTCTGCGCCAATTTGCAACCGGCTGCGTTCCGGTTGCAACTGGCCCGAGCGCAGTTTCAACACTTGTCCCGAATAGCTGAGTCTGAGCGGACGAGGGCGGGCGGCCAGGCTTGTCTTGGCAATACGGCCGATCTGCATGGTCATATCCGGTCGCAGCGCCAATGTACGCTGCGAAATCGGATCGACAAAGCGCAGCAGGTCGCTGCTGGATCCGCCCTGCATCCGTTCGGTCAGGCCATCTTCATATTCCGCCAGTGGCGGGGTGACCCGGGCATAGCCGTGACTGGCCAGAGTATCGAGTACATCGCGTTCCAGTCGCGACGCCGCCTCGGCATATGGCGGCAGCGCGTCGTGAAATCCTTCAGGCAAGAGGTTGGATGGCGTTCGCATGGCCCTGCTCCATAGCCCAAGCAAAGGCTCAGGCCATCTTTTTTCTTGAGTCTCGGTCGACCGGATTAAAAGCGCAATGCCTTGACCGTCTTCACGCCTTCCAGCTGACAAACGGCCCATAGCACGGGCTCTTCCACAGGCGAATCGATGGAAAGGAGCAACACGGCTTCTCCGCCTGGCGCATCGCTGCGACGGCCAAGGTGGAACGTTCCGATATTGACACCGGCTGCGCCGAGCGTGGAGCCAACGCTGCCGATGAAGCCGGGCTGGTCGCGGTTGACGATATAGAGCATGTCCCCTTCCAGATCGGCCTCGACCTTGATGCCGAACATCTCGACTAGTCGCGGCCCGGATGATCCGAAAAGGGTTCCGGCAACCGACTTCTCGCCTTCGTCGGTTGTCACCGAGACCCGGACCAGCGTGTGATAGTCACCCTCGCGCTCATGGCGAATTTCGCGAACATCCAGTCCGCGTTCTTTCGCCAGATAGGGCGCGTTGACCATGTTGACGGTGTCGCTATAGGCCCGCATCAGCCCGGCGAGCACCGCTGCCGTAATTGGTTTCTGATCCAGTTCGGCGGCCGCGCCCTCCACTTCAACGGCGACGCCCTTGATCTGGTCGGCTGCGAGTTGGCCCACGAGAGAACCCAATTGGGTGGCAAGCGTCATATAGGGTTTGAGCTTGGGAGCCTGCTCCGCCGAAAGGCTCGGCATATTGAGCGCGTTTTCGACTCCGCCATTGACGAGATAGTCGGCCATTTGTTCCGCAACCTGGATGGCGACATTCACCTGGGCCTCGCTGGTGGAGGCGCCGAGGTGGGGTGTGCAAATCAGGTTCCGTGTGCCGAACAAGGGGTTTTCCTTGGCCGGCTCCAGGGCAAATACATCCAATGCTGCGCCTGCGACGTGACCCGATTCCAGGGCTTCCTTCAGCGCCTCCTCGTCGATCAGGCCGCCTCGTGCGCAGTTGATGATCCTTACCCCGGCTTTGGTCTTGGCAATGGCTTCAGCAGACAGAATGTTGCGCGTCTGGTCGGTGAGCGGCGTGTGCATGGTGATAAAGTCAGCGCGGGCGAGCAATTCGTCCAGCGACACTTTTTCAACGCCAATTTCCACGGCACGCTCTTCGGTCAGGAACGGATCATAAGCGACGACCTTCATCCGCAAACCGATCGCCCGTTCGGCAACAATCGATCCGATATTGCCAGCGCCGATCAGGCCGAGCGTCTTGCTGGTCAGTTCCACGCCCATGAATTTAGATTTCTCCCATTTGCCAGACTGGGTCGAGGCATCGGCAGCGGGCAGTTCGCGAGCCAGGGCGAACATCATCGCAATGGCGTGTTCCGCAGTAGTTATGCTGTTGCCAAATGGCGTGTTCATGACGACAACACCTTTGGCGGAGGCCGCCGGAATATCAACATTGTCGACCCCGATACCGGCGCGACCGACCACCTTCAAATTGGTCGCCGCTTCCAATATCTCGGCAGTGACGTTGGTCGACGACCGGATGGCCAAGCCATCATATTCGCCGATGATGGCTTTCAACTCTTCCGGCGTCAGTCCGGTAATTTCGTCAACTTCGCATCCCCGTTCGCGGAAGATTTCGGCGGCCTTCGGGTCCATCTTGTCGGAAATTAATACTTTTGGCATGTCTGGATTCCTTGTTGGGATCGTCATGCCAGCGCTGGCTGGCATCCAAAGCAAAGCCGGGCAACTCCGGACCATGGTTTGGGCCCCGGCCTTGGCCGGGGCGTTAGAAAAATTAAGAAAGTTCGGCTTTTACCTGTGCATATGCCCATTCGATCCAGGGCAGCAGGCGGCGGATATCTTCTTCCTCGACGGTCGAACCGCACCAGATACGCAGACTTGGTGGTGCATCGCGATACCCGTTGAAATCATAGCCGATACCCATTTCGTCGAGCATCCCGGCGATCTTCTTGGGCACAGCCGCTTTGGCGTCATCGTCGAGACCGTCATACCAGTCGCCCTGAAACACCATGCACACGCCGGTGTTGGTCCACTGGGCCGGGTTGTCGACCATATTGCGCAGCCACGGAGTGGATTCGATCCAGTCGTGGACGATTTTCGCATTGCGGTCGGCGCGGGCATGCAGTTCAGGCAAGCCGCCGATAGATTTTGCCCATTCGAGCGATGCAATATAATCTTCGTTCGCGAGCATCGACGGGGTGTTGATTGTCGCCCCTTCGAAGATTGCCCGGTTGAGCTTGTCGCCTTTTTTCACGCGGAAGATTTTCGGCAGCGGCCAGGACGGGGTATAGCTTTCTATCCGTTCAACGGCGCGCGGGCTGAGAATGATCATCCCGTGACCGGCTTCCGAGCCCATGACTTTCTGCCAGCTAAAGGTGGTGGCATCGAGCTTGGCCCAATCCATTGGCTGCGCAAAGACGGCGCTGGTGGCATCGTTGATTGTTATCCCGTCGCGATCGTCGGCAATCCAGTCGGTGTTCGCAATTTTCGCGCCCGAAGTCGTGCCGTTCCAGGTGAAGACAATATCATCACCCTTATCGATGCCGCTGAGGTCGGGAATTTCGCCATAGTCGGCGTCGAGGACGGTGAGATTGGCAAGCTTGAGCTGTTTGACGGCGTCCTGAATCCAGACATTGCCGAAGCTTTCCCAAGCGGCAACCGTTACCGGACGCGCACCAAGCATGTTCCACATCGCCAGTTCGACGGCTCCGGTATCGGAGGCCGGAACGATGCCAATCAGATAATCGTCGGGAATGCCCAGCAGCTCGCGACTGAGGTCGATAGCATATTTCAAACGGCCTTTACCGGTTGCGGAGCGGTGCGAGCGGCCCATTGCTATGGTATTGATCTTGTCAAGGGACCAGCCAGGGAATTTGGCGGTGGGACCCGAAGAAAAATTCGGGCAGTCAGGACGCAACTCAGGCGTCGGTATGGTCGTATCAGTCATTTTAACGCTTCTCCTTACAGAGAGCTCGCGCGGCGTTGGGACCGCGTGGCCCGGCGCCGCTTTGTATTGTGCGGCGCAGCATGTCAAGCGTCAAATCTTCAGTATCAACCGTTACCGAATGGCTGTCTATTGCTTGCGAAAAAGCTCTTTTCCGCGGCGCAGGACCAGCAGTTTTTCGAGCGATACCGGATGGAAATAGGCCTCAACCCGATCTCCTTCAGGGGTGGTGCCATAGACTTCATAGCAGCCGCCATCGATCTTGGACTTCTTGATCGTCCAACCCTGTTTAATCAGACTGGCTTCTAGTTCGGCCCGCGTTTTCCAGCCGGACTGCGGCCCTGCTTCGCAGGTCATTTTGCCGGTGGCAAAGGCAGGGGCGGACAAGCCAGCGGTGGCAAGAACAGCGGCTGTTGCAACAGCAATTACGGGATATTTCATCTTCATTCTCTCCAATTCTACTCTGTTTGCAGCGATTCGCGTTGCTTCAATCTATCGTTTCTTCTGGCATATATGATAATGCCTCGCAATAGCTGTAATAGCAAAAGCGGAATAAAATGTGCTAGAGCCCCGCCTGCGCCATCATGGATTAACAACCAATGAGCAAGCGTCAGCAAGGCGGCAACATACGCCAGCCGCTGCAATCGCTTCCAGCCCTGTTTGAGACGACGCATCGAGGCGTTGTTGCTGGTAATGGCCAGCGGTACGAAAACCATCAACGCAGCCCATCCAGTCCAGATACCGGGCGCCCAAAATTCTGCCAGAATGGGCCTTAACGCCTCCATATCTATTGCGTAAAAAATCAGATGCAGAACGCCGTAGCCAAAGGCAGCCAGCCCGAAGGACCGGCGACGTTTTAGCAACCAGCCGACCCATCGGCAGTTCCCGAATATCACCGAAAGCGGTGTTATCGCTAGGGCAATGATCATGAATCGGGCGGAAAATTTACCGGTCGGGTGCAACATGTCCATCGCGATAATATCACCCGCCCAATATCCGCGTAGCAGCAGAATTGCCGGTATGGTCAGCACCATCCAGAAGACCGGCAGGCTATTCAGTTTCCGCATAATCGACATGCCATTCTCATGGGATTTACAGACCCTATGGTCCAGCTTAAATTTGTAGCAATTTGTAGCAATTTGTCGCTCGTCCCGAGGCGGGTATTTGGCAATAATTTGTTAACCACAATCTTCAGCCTGAATTTAACCATCCTCTGCCATTGATCTTGCCATGGAAATCAACCTGCATATCAAACGCCAAGCGCGGGCGATCGGGCTTCTGGGCCTGGTTTCGGTGTTATTAAGCGCCTGCGGCGCAATACCTGCCGGGAACAGCGGTCAGTCGCAACGACCACAGGCCTCAGCCGGTCTCGGCTCTTTTGATCCCACACCCGCAGCTCGCCAATGTTTCAGCGACCTCGGCAAGGCCAACGTCCGCTTCTCTCCCTTGCCGAATCGTCAGTTCAGTGGTGGTTGTAGCCAAATCGACAGCATCAGACTGCTCGACGTTGGTGCTGATGTTACCAATCTGGGCCCGGTTAAGTGCGAACTGGCCGGAAAATTCGCCGCCTGGACCGAATATGCGGTTAAACGCGCGGCCCGCAAATATCTTGGTAGCGACCTCAAGCGTATCGAAACCATGGGTAGTTACAGTTGCCGCAATATCGCCGGATCAGGGAAATTGTCGCAACATGCACATGCCAATGCGATCGACGTGTCCGCCTTTGTGCTCGCCGACGGTCGCAGGATAACGGTTGAGAATGACTGGAAAAGCGGACGCCAGGAAATGCAATTTCTGACCGCGATCCATGACAGTGCCTGCAAGCGTTTTGGTACCGTTCTCAGCCCCGATTACAACGCAGCCCATCGCGACCATTTCCATCTCGATATGAGTGGTAACGGATATTGCCGCTAGGAGAATAAGGCCACTGGTCAGTCGCAAATCTATGCTTTAGGGCGAAGTGATGACCAACAAAGATCTCCACGACCGCCGTTTTTACCACGCCAAGCAAGAAGCTGAATTTGCCGAGAAAGCTGATCTCGAGACGGCTCAGACCCGGGACCCGGCCTATCGACTGGCTTTTCAGGATACCGATTTCCTGCTGCGTGAAGAATTGCGCCCCGTCCGTTTCCAGCTTGAATTGCTGAAGCCGGAAATGCTGCTGGATGAAGCCGGCATCGGATCGACCTTGGTGATGTACGGATCCGCGCGCATCCCCGAACCGGACAAGGCCGATGCGCTGATCGAGGCGGCGACCGACGAGGAATCCCTCAAGATCGCCCAGCGGTTGAAAGAAAAAGCCAAATATTATGATGAAGCCCGTAATCTTGCGCGGCTAGCGAGCGATTGCGGAATTTCAAGCGAAGGCAAGCGCCATTTTGTCGTTTGCTCCGGCGGCGGGCCTTCGATCATGGAAGCGGCCAATCGCGGCGCTGCCGATGTCGGCAAAGAATCCATCGGGCTCAATATTGTCTTGCCCCATGAACAAGCCCCCAATGAATATGTGACGCCGTCCCTGAGTTTCCAGTTCCATTATTTTGCGTTGAGGAAGATGCATTTCCTTTTGCGCGCCAGGGCGGTCGCCGTGTTCCCCGGAGGGTTTGGGACGCTGGACGAATTTGTCGAACTGGTCACGCTTGTGCAGACCGGCAAGATGGAACCGCTACCGATATTGCTGTTCGGCAAGGCGTTCTGGAATCGGGTGATCAATTTCGACGCATTGGCCGAAGAGGGCACGATCAGCCGCAAGGATCTTGATCTGTTCCAGTTTGTCGAAACCGCAGACGAAGCCTGGGCTATTGTCCAGCATTTTTACGAACTGGACTGCGACTAGGACAATCCGTTCAGCCGACCTATTCTTCGGCCGCCGCTGCGTCTGCTTCAACCGCTTCAACTGCTTCGGCATCAGCGCCGGCATCCGCTTCGGCGACTTCTTCCACCGGTGCTTCGACGACCGGAGCGGCCGGAAGCGGCAGATTTGCTCCCTGCGCATTCAGATAGACCATCAGATTGGCACGGTCTTCCGCCTTGCCGAGACCCGCAAAGGTCATTTTCGTGCCTTCGGCATATTTGCGCGGCGACGTCAGCCAGGCGTTCATGCTCGTCCAGTCCCAGTTGCCCGGAACGCTTTTCAGGGCATCGGTATAGTCAAAGCCTGCGACATGGCCATGCGGCTTGCCCATTGATGCCCACAGGTTCGGACCGATGCCATTGGCTCCGCCCTGATTGATCGTGTGGCACGCGGCACATTTGGCAAAAACCTTTTCACCAGCAGCAATATCGGCGGTCTGCAACAATGTCTCGATCGACGGACCTGCGTCAGCAGCACCACCAGAGGCGTCCACGCCTTCGATCACATAACCCATTACTTCCGGGCGTTCATGCTTGCCGGCGTGAAAATATTTTCCGCTGACAATGGAAAAGCCCAGTGCGGCAATGCCGCCAGCGAGAACCCAGCCTGCGATGGTGTTATTGTTGCTCATATTGTCTCTCAAACCCCTGAGTGAGCGGCGGCTATAGGCCTGCCAAATTTGTGCTGTCTGTAAAGAGGCCGACCGGCCAACGCAAGACCTCAATTGACGCTAAAGGCGCAATTGCCGATACAAAATGCAAAGGGGCTAGGCGGACAAGCCACTTCTTTCTTGCCCCGCGATGTCCCGTTCGACTATCGCAGCGCAGCAAAAGAGGGGCATGATGGACAGCTTTCCGAAAAACGCATTGGGCATGGTCAGCAAAATGACCGAAAAGGGCGCTGAAATGCCGGAGAAGGCGATTGCGTTTCAAGGCGCGCCCGGTGCCAATTCCCATCTTGCCGCGCTCGATTATGCTCCGGACGGTCTTCCGGTTCCCTGCTTTTCGTTCGAGGATGCAATCGACGCAGTGAAGCAGGGCACGGCAGGCAGCGCGATCATTCCGATTGAAAATTCGCTGCACGGCCGGGTTGCCGACATCCACTTTCTGCTCCCCGAATCGGGCCTACATATTGTTGACGAATATTTCATGCCGATCGAGCATTGCCTGATGGCCAAATCGGCCGATGCCGAAATCAGGACAGCGATGAGCCACCCGCAGGCGCTGGGCCAGTGCCGCCATTATCTGCGCAAGCGCGGGATCATACCGGTGGCCTATGCCGATACCGCCGCCGCCGCCGCCTTTGTTGCCCAGTCCGACGACCCCCATGCCGCTGCCGTCGCGCCTCGGCTCGCGGCGCAAATATACGGTCTGGAACTGCTCGAAGGCGCGATCGAGGACGCGCCCGACAATATGACGCGATTTGTCGTGCTGGCGCCAGATGCTGTGAAACCAGCAGCCAATGGCCCGCTGATGACGACCTTTATTTTCGAGGTCAAGAATATCCCGGCTGCCCTGTACAAGGCGATGGGCAGCTTCGCGACCAATGGCGTCAACATGACCAAGCTGGAAAGCTACCAGCAGGGCAGCAGCTTTGCCGCAACCGAATTTTACGCCGATATCGAGGGCGCGCCCGGAGACCCGGCGGTGGATCGCGCGCTGGAGGAACTGGGCTTCCACTGCAACCGCGTGCGGGTGCTGGGAACCTACCGGCAAGCGCGTCCGCGGACGGTTACGACCTAGCATAGCGACTACGCATTCGACGATTCGACATCATTGCCGAATATTACGATCATGGTCCCGAGCATCGCGAGCAGGATGAAGCCAATGGCGTTCAGGCGGTTTCCGGGAACCAGATAGGCCCGCCGTGCGGCAATCGCTGATTGCAATGTGTAATAGAGTGCAAAGGCGCGGCTGGCATAAGCGATAATCTGGAAGATATTGGCGCTCCAGGTCAGAATCAGGCCAATCGCCACCAACAACGCGTAACCGGTGCGCGCCTTGATCCGGCCGCGAGTCAGTTCCTCGACCAGCCCGCCCGATCCGCTGGTGTCGGCAATCGCCGCGCTGAACTGCGCCGCCAGCGCGGCTGCCACCAATAGCAGCGGCAATATCGGCGTGATGATCCCCATCATGTCGATAATCGCGGTCTCGGTGAGAGCAAATTGTTCGCGCTCGAAACTATAGGCGAACAGGCCGATATAGATCATGTAGATCACCGCGCTGACGATCTGCGCCAGTCGCATCGATTTGATTCGCGTGGTCGCGTCATAATCTTGACCAAGATAACGCGAGGTTTCAAAGCCCTGCACGGTGATGATCAGTCCGAAGGCAAGCGTGATCGCGGGCCAGCCGGAAAGCTGCGGCGCGTGGACAAAGAGCGTTGACGCGCTCGCTTTCTGATAAAAATACCAGCTGAGGCCGACCAACAGGCCGACGATGATCGCCAGTTTCAGCGTGACGGCGCTATATTCCATCTTTTCCAATGCCTTGAACCCGCGGGTCCAGCCGACGATCAGGATCAGGATGTAAACCGCTGACGTCAGCAGCTTGGCATTGGCCTGGCTGTCAAAAGACGTCAGGCTGACCCCGAACGCGCCGAACAGGTTGAGATAATAGCCGGCCGAAATGGTAAAGGCGAAGACGAGCGCCCAGGACGCAGCGAGCTCCAGCCGGTCGACCCATTGGTCCTCGAAGGGATGTTCGATATTGCGGTGGAAGATGTTGAACCGGATCGCCGCGCCAAATAAAAAGGCGCCGAGACAAAGTCCGGCCATGATCAGCGGAGCTATATAGCCATAGTCGGTCACCAATATCGGCGCGAGCACGAGAAACCCGCTGCCGATGATCGAGGCCAGCGGCGTCACCGTCGCGCGCCAGACGCTCGATTTCGACAGGCGCGGCGAGAGCAGCAGCAGTCCGGTCGCGATAACCGAGAGGATGATGAAGATATTGAGTGTCAAAACAATGTCCGACGATCCCGGATGATGGAGGAGGGGAATAGGCCTTTGTTCATTCTCTTGTCGACGGTTTTTTCGCGAATTTTCGACTCTGGTCGATTCCCGATTCTGGCGGTCATCAGGGTCACACGGGTCACACCCCCTTTAGTGAATAGTCCGGTCATCCCAATCCGGGCCTTCCGGCCCTTCCGGCCCGTCATCGTCATCGTCATCGTCGCAGTCGGGAGCAGCCTTTTCCCAGAAGCCCGGCTCGTCCATCATGCCGCTGCGTTCGGCACGCGCCCATTGCAGATCGTCCCAGTCGTCCGCTTCCAACGGATCAAGATCGGACGTATCGACATCTTCCGGGGCGGTCGCGGCGATCCGTTCGCGCTCCTCGAACATTTCGATCCGGCTGATCAGTTCCTCGTCGCTCAGTTGGGCCATATAAGGGCTCGGCGGGGCTGCGCGGCGGGCCTGCGCGGCCTGGTCCTGCTCGTCGAGCATGGCGGCACAATCCTTGCCTTCACCGATTGCTTCGACCATTTCGTCAAAATCCGCAACCGCTTCGCGCGCGGCATCGCCTTCCATATCTAGGCCATCGGCCTTCGCGTCCAGCCGGGCCAGCGCGGCGAGCAGCAGCCCGGGCGAAAAGCGCGATCGCTCGCCCACTTCCTCGCCATGATACCAGACCGTCTCGGTCCAGCCGTTGAGGCCGGTGTCGAGCAAGGTGTCGGCATACAAGTCCCGCGCGTGAATCAGCGCCGCGTCCCACGCCCGGGCAAAGGCCCGCCCCTCGTCGCGGCGGCGCAGGCGATAGGCGCCCTCCCGGCTCATCCCTGCAAAGGCGGCGGCCGCCTTGACCGACCCGCAGCGGGCGAGCGTTTCGAGAAATGTGCGTTGTTTTTCGGGGGTCCAGCTGGGTTGGGGGGATTGGGGTGTGTCGGCAGGGGAAGCTTGGGTGTTCATGGTAATCATCCTCTTTTTGGCTAAAGAAAATTATTTATATAACTTATTTGGTTAATTGTAGGAAAGAGGGTGTTTGTCCGGTGCATCCCGAAACGGATGTTGAACATTGCCCGGCTTAAAAGGCAGCTTACGACCCAGATTGGACGTTCGAATTACTGCTTGCAGGTGTCTACATACGACGCAACAGGATACACTAGAAACTTGACGCAGAAGCGTTGTTTTGATTGATAGCTGCAGTAGCGAATTTTGGATTATGTTGGGACAAATTTACTAAATGGTTATCCTAAGAATATTGTTTCTCTTCGCGCTTAGCTTCTTTTTCATTCACAGCAGCCATGCTGCGGAGATAGTTGACCAAAAAGATGCAAACAGAATTGATACAGCGACATTTGCCGATGCGGGCCATGTTCGCCAACCTTATCTTTCTCCTGATGGATCTAAAATCGTCTATCGTGAACAGATTTCCGACAAAACTTATTTGACTACCAAATTTTTGGACGGTGCGGAGAGTTATCGTGTGGCTATGCCCAAGGGTGCCGACTTGCGCTGGTATCGTTGGGCCGGGAATCAGAAATTGCTCTTCAGTGTCTCGAGTGTTCGAGAATATGGCACGGTAGAATTTCGTCAGGTCGGACTTTATGTAATAGATATCGCAATCCGTGAAGCTCGCTCGATCGGGCCTGGCGAATCCGGGCTAGACGGTGATAATGTGCTGTTTATTGATCCTGACGGGCAATATATAATTATGTCCATACGCCCGTCCGTCTATCAATACCCGCGCGTTTTCAGAGTGAACATCTCGACCAATAAACCAGAGGAAATCGTCTCGGACCAGTTCAAAATCTGGAACTGGATCACTGACAACAAAGGCGTTGTTCGTTTGGGAATCAGCTATCGCGTTCGTTCCACTCTTATTTATTATCGTAGCAAAGACGGAGAAAAGTTTCGCAGAATAGGTAAGTTGAAAGCCAATGATGATGAAGACGAAGAAGAAGAAGCGCTCGTCGATATCTATCATATCATCTCCGAAGCAGACGAAGGCTATATTTTATCTAACAAAGAGACCGGTCGTTTTGCCCTGTATAAATTCAATTTTCTGACACGGGAAACAGGAGAGATGGTTTTCGGCCACCAAACAAATGACGTAATCAGTTACGATATGAATGCCGATGGATCGGTTTTAGAGTCTGTCCGCTACACCGATTCACGAGATCGCATAAAATGGTTTAATGAGGAATTAGCCGAACAGCAAAAATTGCTCGATCGTACATTGGTTGGTCAGGAAGCGTGGATCGTGTCGAAAAGTAAAGACGGTTCAAAAATGATTGTCTTGTCCACATCGGCCTCTGATCCTGGCAGCTATTATCTCTATGAACCGGCTGCGAGAAAAATGGATCGCTTTGCCGGTATCAATGATAAATTGAATCCTGACCAATTGTCTTTGACGAAATATGAAACATATACCGCCCGGGATGGCACCTCGATCTCTGCTTATGTAACGGTACCAAAAGGAAAAGAAGCCAAAAACCTTCCGTTGATCATCATGCCGCATGGAGGCCCTTTTGGCGTCCGAGATACGTTGGATTATAACACCGAGGTCCAGTTTTTGGCAAATCGAGGGTATGTTGTGCTCCAACCAAATTTCCGGGGATCGGGGAGCTATGGTGAAAAATTCTATGAAATCGGCGAAGGTCAAATTGGTCGTGCGATGCAAGATGATCTAGACGATGGAATGGACTGGTTAGTGAAGCGACAAATTGCCGATCCAAAGCGGGTTTGCATAGTTGGATCGTCTTATGGTGGCTACGCAGCTTTGTGGGGTGTTACACGCAATCCGGAACGTTACCGCTGTGCAGCAAGTTTTGCCGGTGTTACAGATTGGAACAAACAACTCCGGTACGATCGACGTTTCCTTAGCAGTCGATATAGCCGCGATTGGAAAGCACAGATTCAAGGAAAAGATGATTTTGACCTTGATGATGTCTCCCCGGTCAGAGCAGTCGACCAGTTGACCCGCCCGATCCTCTTGGCTCACGGGAAAAAGGATAGCAATGTCCCCTATACGCAATTCACTCTTTATAAAAACAAACTCAAAAACCGTCGCACCGATGCAGTTTTTGTAACCTATGATGAGGAAGGGCATGGGTTGGCGGATACTAAAAACCGAAAAGACTGGCTGGACCAACTCGACGATTTCCTAGCGAAACATAATCCAAGCTAAATTGGATTGTTACAGTGTTCAGCGATATTGCATCCTCCCGAGCCAATTGAGGTGATTGAGTTTCTGCTATCAACCGACCCGATCTCCAGCAGCATTGATTGCGTAACCGTCTGTATCCCTCTGTAACCCGGCCACGATCGATTTTAATCATTTATTGGTGGTTTACCATTAGTCCGACCCGCATATCTGGCGTTTTTGTCTGCCTTGGATGATGGCGCGACGGTCCAGGGGGGATTATGATTTTTTCACGACGTCATTTCATAGCGACTGCCGGAATTGCCGGTGTGGCGGGACTGGCCGGCTGCACGGGCCGGTTCGGCACCGCAACATCCTATCTGACGCCCATATTGCGACCGCAATATCACAATGTCGTTACGCACTGGTGTGATATCATGCTCCAGCAGATCCGCGATCAGCGCGTGCCTCCGCCCCGCGCCGCCTATAATCTGGCGATGCCGACGGTCGCCGGTTTTCTGGCTGCGAACAGCATATTGCAAGCCTATGATGATCCCTTTGATATCGGCACCGGTCCCCGGGGCGCAGACCCTGAAATGGCCTATGGTGTGGCTTTTGCCACCGCGGCCTCGGAAGTGTTTCAGCAGCCTTTTATTGGCGAACGGATGGATTTCGCCAGAAATATACCGGATGGCGAGGCCAAATCGCTTGGCGCCGAATGGGGCAGGCAGGTTGGTCTGAAAATCGTCAAAATGCGCACGCGCGACGGATCGCAGCCGAGCAAGGTCAACTATTATCTGAACCGCTACCGGCGGCGCCACGATGCCCTGCAATGGACCCCGACCGGCCCGCTCTACAGCGCCAAGCCGGGGCCGGCGTTCGACAGTTTCGCCCGGCCGCTTTTCCCCGGTCATGGTCAGATTACGCCATGGACAATGGACCGCGTCGAAAATTTCAGGGTCGCTCCCTTTCATGATCCGGCCAGTCCGGATTTTGCCGATGATTTTGACCAGGTCCGGGTTTTGGGCGGCGCTGACAGCCGGGAGCGCACAGCCGACCAGAGCGAGATAGCGATGTTCTGGGAAGACGGTCCCTGGGGGATTACGCCGCCCGGTCATTACATGCTGATCGCGATACAGGTGCTGCAGGACCGCAATCTGTCGTTTATCGAATGGGCGCGGGCGATGGCGCTGGTCGGGATGACCCAGTGCGACGCCTCGATCCATGCCTGGGACACCAAATATCGTCATGATGTGATCCGTCCGGAAACCGCGATCCGTCACCGTGCACCAAAATTCGGCAATCGCGATCCCCGGGTCGAACGGGAAAAACAGTGGCGCAGCTATATCCCGACACCGGAATTCCCGGCCTATACATCCGGCCATTCGACCTTTGGCAGTGCCGGTGCCACGATGATAGCGCATATTCTGGGCACCGATGCAGTGCGCTTTTCGCATGAATCGCCGGATCAGGTGCTGTGGCCGCGATTGCGCGGCATCACCCGGCATTGGACGCGGCTGAGCCACGCGGCCGACGAGAATGGTTTGAGCCGCATCTATGGCGGTGTGCACTGGATGCGCGATCATCTGGTGGCGATGGAGGCCGGCAAGGCGATTGCCGACCATGCCCATATCAATTATTTCCGGCGGAGGGTTTAACCGATGACATTTGGATATTCCCGCTCCCTGTTTCTTTCGGTTGCTCTTGGGGCACTGGCTCTGTCTGCCGGTACTGCCCAGGCGCAGATCAGCCTCAACTATGACGATCTTTCCTCGATTGAAGAACCGCTCGCGTTTGAAATTGGCGAAGCCACGGTTCTGGTCGGCGGTGTGGTCGATGTCCCGGTTAAACTGACGGTGGATGATGCCGTTTTCCGCGGCGATGTGGACGTCAGTCTGGTCGGCAATTTTGATATCAGCGTGGAGATGCAGCTCGCCAACCGGTGGAATGTCGGGGTTGCCTATTTCGGGCAATATGATGAAAATAGCGACGACTATGAGGACAATGTCGCCGGCTTTGTCCGGACCAGCTGGGGCAGCCTGATCGGTGGCAATGTTAACGGGCTGGTGCGAGAGGCCACGCGGCGGCGACGCGGCACCGGCAATGCGTTCCTGGCATTTGACGATTATTATGGCCGGATCAACCAGTGGGGCGGCGGCTATAGCGGGCGTTTCGGGCCGGTTACCCTGACTGCTATTGCCGATGACGACGGCAATTTCGAACTGGGCACACAATTTCAGCGGCCGATTGGCCGAAAAGATTATCGCTTCGCCACCCGCGTTGCCAAGGCCCGCTATCTGGCTCCGGATGGCGTGACCGATTTCAAAACCATTGGTGCCGGCGCTGTCGGTGAATTTGTCTATGGCAGCAGCCTGTTCGACCTCGGATTCGGCTACGAGAATCTGCAGGCTGGCCCCATCGATCTGGATCGCTGGTATATATCCGGGGGAACGCAGACCAAGATCGGCGTGCTCAGCCTGTCTGCCGCCGGCCATTATGGCGAGCTTGACGGCACTTCCGAAGCATCCGCTTCGCTGGGTGTCCGCTATGATATTGCTCGCGGTCTATCGACCAATCTTGGCGTCAATGCCCGCAAAGCCCAGATCGCGCGGGACGGCATATCGGTGGTCGACGAGGATGAAACCAGCGCGACCGCTTCCGTGCGCTACAGTTTTTGAGCGGCGGTGCCCCGCTACCGTCCGGCCAGCTTTTTGGCCTCCGCGAGATGAGTCCGCCCGATGCGGATTTCCGTGTTACATTTGAGACACGCTATCCACACGCCGCCGCCGTCATGGCGCAGGCCGGCAATCCAGTCGCGCCGGACCAGATGGGAACGGTGCAGACGGATGAATTCGTCCGGGTTCAGCCGTTCTTCCAGGCCGGTGATCGTCTGGTGCAGGAGATAGCTGATGCTGCCGACGTGTAGCCGCATATAGTCACGCTCGGCCTCGACCCGGTCGATTTCGGTGGCAAGGATACGGCGCAGTTCTGACTTGTAGGGTACCCAGAATTCTTCGGCCCAGGGGGAGTCTTCCGCCTCGTTGCCTCGCGGTTCCGCGGTGCGTTCCCGCACCCGTGAGATGGCCAGCGTCAGCCGCTCGTTTTCGACCGGTTTCAAAACATAGTCGATCGCTGCCACGTCAAAAGCCTCGACTGCAAAGCGGTCAAAGGCGGTGACAAATATGATCGCCGGGGCATCGGCCTTCCCCGACAGGGCTCTTGCAACATCCAGCCCGTCCTTGCCGGGCATGGCAATGTCGAGCAGCAACAGGTCCGGGTGCAATTGTTCGGTGAGGCGCAGCGCCGCTTCGCCATCGCTCGCGGTGCCGATCAGATCAATATCCTTCTGCCGCGCGCAGAGCAGCTGCAAGCGTTCGATTGCCAGCGGTTCATCGTCGACAATCAGCGTCTTTAGCGGTTTGGTTGCGATATCATCTGTCATGGATTGTCCAGCATCAAGGGTAGGGTCAGCTGGGCAATATAGCCTCCTTCTGCAGGACGTACAGTCTGCAGGCCGGCTTGTCGGCCAAAGCGGGTTTCCAGACGATCGCGGACATTGGCGAGACCAATGCCACTGCTCGGGCCGTTGTCCTGCAGATCTACCGGTCGCGGATCACCGTCATCGGCTACCGTCAGGATTAGATTGTCCCCATCGGAACGCGCGCTGATCGTGATCGTGACAGGGCGTTTGCTGTGCGCAACGCTGTGCTTGATCGCGTTTTCGACCAGCGGCTGCAGGATCAGGCCCGGCACCAGCACGCCGAGCAGGTCATCGGGAATATTCACTTTTGTTCTGAGCCGCTCGGGAAAGCGGACCGCTTCGATATCGAGATAGAGATTCTGCAGATGCACCTCTTCCGACAGGGGCACATCCTCCAGCGGATCGCCCGACAGGCTGGTGCGATAGAATTTCGATAGATTGAGGATCATTTCCTCCGCTTCTTCCGGCTGGCTTCGCATCACCAATGTGCTCAGGCTGTTGAGCGTGTTGAACAGGAAATGCGGATTGACCTGATAGCGCAGCGACCGGAGTTCGGCATCCTGCGCCGCCTGGGCAAAGCGCGCGGCCTTGCGTTCTACCTGCCGGACTTCCCCGGCATAGCTCAAAGTCAGATAGAGCGATGCCCAGCTGACGATGAAGAAATAGCGGGAGATGGTGTCTTCAAAAATCGCTTTGAACGCGACGTTGTCTTGCGCCATATATTTGCGCATTTCCTCGATATGCGCTTCGTCCCACAGATTTTCCGGATAATAGACGTTGAAGACATAATGGTTGAACGAGGCGATGATGATCGCGCAGGGAATGGCGGCTACAAACGCTGTGATGATCCGGGTTGACAGGGCCTTGTCCTGAAACTGCCGGAGAAACAAATAGAGCAGGTAGGTGATGCCGATCCCGAAAATCGTCACGACAATGCGCCGCATCGCCATTTCGCCCTGCGCAGGCCAATCACCTACCGAAACACGAAGCGTTAGAACGATCCCATAGAAAAGCCAGAATCCGAGTATTGACAGGATGGCAACCTGATGTCCGACCGACGGCTTGCGGCTTCCGAGTTCAAATTTTCTCATGTGCATTCAATTCATGGTTTCCAAAGAGCTTAGGCCAATATGGTATCAATTGTCTCTAGTGGAATCGTGACCGGTCGAAACAGGCTTGCGGTTGGTCGAAACTTTCTAAGTCCGGCGCGCAATTTTCGGAATTTGGGCGGCCAATCTGGAATTAATCCGCTCCGGTTTAACCAATTGCTAACTATGTTTGGGTCAAATGGCCTTGTGGGATGATACAACAGGGAGTCCCGAGACCATGACCAAGGAAATAAAAGCCGTCCCCGGCGCGATGACGCTGGCCGAGATGAAAGAATTTGCGGGCTTCAGCTCCGCAACCCAGCGCTATATCCGGCGTTCGCTGGATGTCGGTCTCGAGCGATCCGATGCCATAGAAACCTGGTCGCGCGATGCGGTTGAAGAGGCGGGTATCAAGGTCCAGATGTCCTTGTACCGGCGCATCGACGACATTTGCAAAGCCATTCCCGAGGATTGCGCCATCGACAGTATCGAAGCCTTCATGCCATCGCTGATTTCTCTGGCAGCCTTTGATCTGGGGCAGGGCCGTATTCACAGTTTCCCGGCGTTTCGTTTTCTCTATGAGCGCCTGCTGGGTCCGGAATCGCGTCCCTGGCTACCTGGCGCATTCTGTGCGGCGGCGTCGCTTCCGCATCTTCACCCGAAAACCCGCAAGGGCCTGCTGCAATCGATTAGCGAAGCCGCCGCGACCGCGCCGGGCTGGTCAAACCGCGAACCGAGTTTTTTCCCGGAGTGGGTCGAAAAAGTCGATGTGAGCAAAGCGGCGCATTGACCGCTGTCATTTAGCAGGTCCTGACACTAGACCGTCGCCGGTCGTCCCGTCATCGCCGCTTCATAGTCGCTTTCGGCCCGCTGGATCAAATGCCGGTCATCCTCATTCCACGGATGAAATCCGGGCAGGAAGAATTTGAACCATGGGATGATGATCGCCCGCGCAATACCCGGTTTGACGAGCAGGAATTTTAGCAGCTTCATTTTCACCCGCCATCCCGTGATACCGTCCTGCGCAAGCAGGTCGAGCGTGTCACGCCAGCGGTTGCCCCAGAAATTGCGGGTAATCAATATCATCATCACCGCTTTCACCTGCCAGCGCTTCCGGCGGCTCCAGTCCCTGGTCGCGTATAGCCACGTGTCATAGGCCACGCCCTTATGCTCAATCTCTTCCAGAGCATGCCAGCGCCACAAATCGGCGGTTTCCTGATCGGAATCTTTCCAATGCCGGGGATTGGCCAGAAATTGCTGCGCCATGATCGCGGTGAAATGTTCGAGGATCATCGTCGCCGCCAGATTGGTAATCTTGGGCCGGTCTTTGGTCATCGCCAGCGATTCGGTAATCCGCTGTTCTATCCGGCTGGTGTCATATCCATTTTCCTGGACCCTGCGGTTGAGCGCAAGATGTTCGCGGCTGTGGATCACTTCCTGCTGCACGAAGGCCCGGATCTCTTTTTGAAGTTTTTCGGGCGTGTGATCCCGAAACTCTTTTACGCTTTCGATGAAAAAAGCCTCGCCACGCGGAAAGGTGAGCGACAGGCAATTGTAAAAGGCGGTCGCGACCGGATCAGCATTTTGCCAATATTTTCCAGACTCAAAGCCCGAGTCCCGTCCAAAACGGCGGTCGCGCGGCGTGATTTCATGGCCAGCAGGCGTTGGTGTGCGGATGGTTTCCGGTTCGGCGTTAGCGGAACGAAGCTTGGTCATCAGATGTTTCCATTATGGGAAATTCGGCTTATAGCTAGCTTGAAGTTCATAAGGTTACTTACATAAATGTCAATAGCGAAGAGACGTCTATCCCCGGAAGCAAGCCGCAGCATGGCGCTGGCGGCGGCCCGTGATTTGCTGATCGAAACGGGTCCGCAGTCTGTCACGCTAAAGGCTGTTGCAGGGCGGATCGGGCGCACCCATGCCAATCTATTGCACCATTTCGGGTCCGCCTCCGGCCTGCAAAAGGCGCTTGCGGTCTATTTGTCGAACGAGGTTTGCGGCATGATATCGGAGGCGATCGTGAAATCCCGTACTGGCGAAGGGACGGTGCGCGACATTGTCGACCTGACTTTTGATGCGTTTGACAAACAGGGAGCGGCGGCGCTCTGGTCCTGGATGATGTTGACCGGCAACGAGGACGCGCTCGACCCGATTGTCGATGCGATTCACGCTCTGGTCGACGATTTCGCAGAAGATGGTCACGAAGACCGCGAAATGCATGAAGACACGCTGGTCCTGGTTCTCATGGCGCTCGGTGATGCCCTGATCGGTGAACGCCTGTCCGGTTCGCTTGCTCTGGGACGCAATTCCGCCCGTGACATGGCCGAACGGCAATTGGAACATACTATTGATCGATGGAATCAGGAGCAGGAAGCCTAGGCTTCGATAGGCGGACTAGGGTCAGGACCCTGGTTTTTCGTAAACAGCTGATCGTCGCTGGCGAACGCCTTGAATTCGAGCGCATTGCCGCTCGGGTCGCAAAAAAACATCGTCGCCTGCTCGCCAACCTGCCCCTTGAAACGGATCGTGGGTAAAATGACGAAGTCGATTTTTTCCGCCATCAGGCGATCAGCCAGCGCCTGCCACCCGGACATCGTCAACACGACGCCAAAATGGGGGACCGGTACCTGTTCGCCATCGACCGGGTTGCGCAGTTGGCGGCCATCAAAATGTTCATCGAGATGGGTAACGATCTGATGCCCGAACAGATTGAAATCAATCCAGTGCGCTGCGCTGCGGCCTTCTTCACAGCCAAGCAAGCCGCCATAAAATGCGCGCGCTTCCTCGAGATCCCGCACCGGGAAGGCGAGATGGAAAGGCCGTAACGGGCCGAGCGGCTCAGTGTTCATATTTGCGCTGCTTGTCTTCGGGTGCGGCAAGGGTGAAGCAATGGTCGAAATCCAGATCGGAACTTTGACCCAGAGCTTCTTTTTGCCTGGCGTCGGCCAGCATCGCTTCGCGGCTTTGCGTTAGTAGAATATCGCTCTCCTGACCGCTCAGCCCCTCGGCACGCATTTTATCGCGGGCGCGGCTGTCCAGAACAGCCGCCAGGGTTTTCAGATCCTGCGCGGCTTTGGACAGGCCTTCGCGACCGTGGACCTCTTCATAGGCCAGTTGCAACATCCCGGCGCACTGGCTCAGGTCGGGCTTTGGCTTGGGAGGAACGGCGGCATCAAGCAAGGGCAGGCATGTCGCCATTTCCTTCCTGACCACTTCGTCCGGATCGGCGGCATTCTGCCCCAGGGCTTGCTGGGCTGATACCGCCGCCAATATATCTTCCCTCACCTGCTCTCTGGTTCTGCCGGTATCCTCCATGATCCGTTGGCCGACCAGACCGGCATAAGTGGCACCGCGTTCGGTGAGCAAGGGAAAGTCGAGCGCGCTCTCCACGCCGCGCTCCTGCTCCGAAGCGATGATCGCCAGAACGGCAACACAGGACAGGTCACGCCGCTGGGTTTCGTCGAGCGGTACGGGTTGGCTGGTTGCCGGTTGCGACAGGGCGAGCATCAGGAGGGGAATGATATTCATGGAGATACAATAGCAAGCAAATGCCTGTTCCGGCAATTAGCAATTGAATGGCGGCGACGAACACGGCAAAAGCCGCCGGTGTCAAAAATCCAGAATATGATCGCTCGCCATCCTTACGGATTCTCGCTGCTTGCAGGTGGTTTGAGCGCAACCGGCTTCGCGCCGCTGAACCTGTGGCCGCTGGCGCTGCTCATGCTGGCGCTGTGGATGGCAATGGTGATGCAGGCGCAAGGCCGCAAGGCTGCCTTTCTTGCCGGCTGGCTGTTCGGCGTCGGACATTTTGTCGTTGGCCTGAACTGGATCGCCAAAGCCTTTACCTTTCAGGCGGCGATGCCGGGGTGGCTCGGCTATGTCGCGGTGGTCTTATTGTCTCTCTATCTGGCAGTTTTCCCTGCATTGGCTGCTTGGGTCGCTTGGTGGGTTGGTAAAGACAGGCCCTGGACATTCATTCTGGCTCTGGCCGGGATGTGGATCATCACCGAATGGCTGCGTAGCTGGGTGTTCAGCGGGTTTATCTGGAATCCCCTGGCCGCGACATTGCCTGCAAGCTTCTGGGCCGGGTCTGCTTATGTCGGAACCTACGGTCTCGCTGCAATGGCAATCATGATCGCGGGGCTATTTCTGCAGTTCGGATCTGCTGCTGCGAGTCGGCAATGGGGGCGAATGACCGTCATGGCATTTTCCGTCTCGCTTCTTTTCGGCCTGGCGGCGGCGCTGACGCCGAAAGCCTCTACCGATATTGCCGATCCTGAAGCCATCCCGATCACCGTCGTCCAGCCCAATATCGGCCAGCAGGATAAGTGGAAGGCCGGTTACGAAGAGCAGAATCTGGCAAAACTGGCCGAGTTGACGCTCCGGGAAGACGATAGTCCGCGCATCATATTCTGGCCGGAAGCGGCCATTCCCGATTATCTGGAGACCGGATATCCGGCCCGCTATTATTACGGCCGCCCGCCGGAACTGGTGCGTCAGCAACTGGGCGCATTGATGAAACCCGGTGATGTGCTGGTGCTCGGCGCGCTGAAGCTGGAATTTGACCAAGCTGAAGGGCGCGCCGTCGGGGCCCGCAACAGTGTCTTTGCGATGGATGCGCAGCGCGAGATTCTGGGGCGTTACGACAAGGCCCATCTGGTGCCCTATGGCGAATATCTTCCGATGCGGCCGTTGTTGTCCGCCATCGGTCTGTCCCGTCTGGCTCCCGGAGATTTTGATTTCTGGCCCGGACCCGGAGCCCGTTCGCTTGATCTGGGCAAGTTCGGCAAGGTCGGTCTGCAGGTCTGTTACGAAATCATCTTCTCGGGTCAGGTCGTGGATCGCGACAATCGTCCGGATTTCATTTTCAACCCGTCCAATGATGCCTGGTTCGGAGCATGGGGACCGCCGCAACATCTCGCGCAGGCGCGATTGCGGGCCATTGAAGAAGGCCTGCCGGTGATCCGTTCGACCCCGACCGGAATCTCGGCACTGATCGATGCCGATGGCCGGATCCTGGAGAGTGTGCCGATGGGACAGGCAGGCAGGATCGATGCCCGTCTGCCGCGTCCCAAGTCGCCGACTCTTTTTGCAAACTATGGCAATATCCTGCCGCTTGGACTGGCTTTAATTTTGCTGTTGTCGGCCATTGCCATCCGGGTGCGCGCTCGCTAAAGCACATATAAACTTTTCCTTATGTCCCAGCGGCCGACCCCATTTTCGGCCAGAAATCAGGATTTTGCCATGCGTTCAGAATTTATCTTTACCTCCGAATCGGTCTCTGAAGGCCATCCCGACAAGGTGTCGGACCAGATTTCTGATGCGGTCGTCGACCTGTTCCTGTCCAAAGACCCCGAAGCCCGGGTAGCTTGCGAAACCCTGACCACCACCGACCGGGTGGTGTTGGCAGGAGAGGTTCGCGGAAACGGCATGATCGACACCGACGGCAATTGGGCGCCGGGAGCGCTGCAGGAAATCGAGAATGCAGTCCGCGAAACGGTGAAGCAGATAGGCTATGAGCAAGAAGGTTTTCACTGGCAGAATCTGACGTTCGAGAATTATCTGCATCCTCAGTCAGCGCATATCGCGCAGGGCGTGGACGCCAGTGGAAACAAGGACGAAGGCGCCGGTGATCAGGGGATCATGTTCGGCTATGCCAGCGACGAAACACCGGACCTGATGCCGGCAACGCTGCAATTTTCGCATCAGATATTGAAGCAGATGGCCACCGATCGCCACAGCGGCAAAGCGCCGTTCCTCGAGCCCGACAGCAAGAGCCAGGTGACCCTGCGCTACGTCAATGAAGTGCCGGTAGAGGCGGTCGCCCTGGTGGTCTCGACGCAACATGCGCCCGGCTATTACAAGGACAGCGACAATCCCGCATTATATCAGGAATTGCGCGACTATGTGATGGGTGTCTTCCATATGGTTCTGCCCGAAGGCTTCATCACCGACAAGACCGTGATCCATGTCAATCCGACCGGACGCTTTGAAATTGGCGGTCCGGACGGCGACGCCGGCCTGACCGGTCGCAAGATCATCGTCGACACCTATGGCGGCGCGAGCCCGCATGGCGGCGGTGCCTTCTCCGGCAAGGACCCGACCAAGGTCGACCGCTCGGCAGCCTATATCACGCGTTACATGGCCAAGAATATCGTTGCTGCGGGGCTCGCCAAACGATGCGCGATCCAGCTTTCCTATGCGATCGGCGTTGCCGAACCGCTGTCGATCAATGTCGATCTGCACGGCACCGGAACGGTAAGCGAAGAGAAGCTTGAGGAAATATTGCCCACGCTCGTTCGCCTCACACCCAAGGGCATTCGCACCCATCTCGGTCTGAACAAGCCGATCTATGGCCCGACCGCCGCTTATGGCCATTTCGGCCGCAAGGCAGAGGGGGATTTTTTCACTTGGGAAAAAACCGATCTGGTGGAAGCGCTGAAAGCCGCCATCTGAAGGCGATGTTATCCTTAGAAATCCTGGGGCAATGACCGCATATAAAGACGGCGATCCGACCACTATCCGCCAGCTGTACGGCCGCCGTCAGGGCCATGCGCTGCGCGATCAGCAGGTCGAACTGGTCGAAAAACTGCTGCCACAAATTGCCGTGCCGGTTGAAGGTCCGGTATCATCAGCGACATTGTTCGGGGGCGACCGTGCGCTTCATTTCGAAATCGGTTTTGGTGCCGGGGAACATCTCGCGGCGCGCGCGGACATGCTTCCCGATCACGGGTTTATCGGCTGCGAGCCTTATCTCAATGGTGTGGTTGGTGCGCTGCAGCATATCCGCGACCAGCGCCTGCCCAACGTCCGCCTGCATATGGGCAATGCGCTGGACGTGCTGGAGCGCATTCCGGATGCTGCGCTCAGTTTTGTCTATCTGTTGCATCCCGACCCCTGGCCCAAGGCGCGTCACGCCAAGCGGCGTTTCATGAACCACGGACCGATGGACCTGATCGCGGCGAAGCTGAAACCCGGCGGGGAGTTTCGTTTCGGAACCGATCATCCGGTCTATCTGGAATGGGCCTGCATGATCATGAACCAGCGCGCTGAATTTGACTGGTTGTGCGAAAGTCCGAAAGACTGGATGATCCGCCCGGGTGGATGGCCGGAGACGCGCTATGAAGCCAAGGCGCGCCGTCAGGGTCATGAGGTCTGGTATTTCAGGTACCGGCGCAGATAAACCAAAATTTTTTAAGCAGCATCTTGGCGAATGCCTGAAAATCTAGCGGATTTGGCTGGAGTAACTATTTTTAAACCATGTTTATTAAGTAAGTCGGGACGCTGATCCTTAACCTTCCTTGTCTATAAAAGGCTTAACCAGAATCATCGGTTGGGTCGCTACCAATTAAGACGGAGGTTGACGAACAGACATGGGTAGAGCTCCATCCATCGCCAAAACAGCGATTGAGACCAATCGTCAGCACCAGTGCGCGACGCCGGCCGATCTTCATATTCAATGCCGCAACCGCCATTTTGCCAGCGCGGTGATCGAACGCCGCCGCTGGGTGGGCGGAGACCCATTTGCATCCGCCTTTTTCAATGCCCTGTCGGTTACATTTCCGAAAGGCGAGACCTTTTTCATCGAATCGCTCAAGAAATTTCGCAACCGCATGCCACCGAAGCTGCAAGGCGAAATCCGCGCCTTCATCCAGCAAGAAGCAACGCATAGCCGCGAGCATCATTGCTTCAACCAGCATCTCGGCGATTGTGATCTGGATATTTCCCGACTCGAACAGTCCGTTTCCGATGTTGTGAGCGGCATCCGCGTTATGCCCGAGATATCTCATCTCGTAGCGACCATGTGCATCGAGCATATAACCGCGATTCTGGCAGCAGAGGTGATTTCCAACCCACGGCATTTTGAACATGCTGACGATCAGCAACGCAAGCTGTGGCTATGGCACGCTTCGGAAGAGATCGAGCATAAAGGCGTGGCCTACGATACGTGGTTACACGAGACCAGAGACTGGAAACCCCTGAAACGCTGGTTTGTCCGCAGCGCCTTCATGGCCAAAATTTCACTGGGCTTCACGATAAACCGGATCAAAGGCGTTATCGACCTGCTGCGGCAGGATGGTATTTCCGGGCTCCGTGCATGGACCGGGCTAGCGCATTATGCTCTGGTCGGTCCGGCACCGTTCCGAAGGACGATCCGCCCTTGGCTGCAGTTCTTCAAACCCGGCTTCCATCCCTGGCACATTGATGATCGCCATCTTATTCAACTAGCCGAGAGCGAATATGAAGCCGCGATCATGGACGGCGAGAAAGCTCTCGCCGAAGCCTCCGTATTAGAAGACCGGCGCCGCGCAGGCCGTTTGAAGAAAGTTGCCTGATTGACGCCAAATTGAAATCAAGCGGCTATTGGTCGCATGACGTCGCAATCAAGCTCATCTTCTCCCAGTTGTCGTTCGAAATGGATCGCATCAACTGTGCTGCAACGCCCTCTTGAAAATCGTGGTTCAACTCGACCGGTTGGCCTGAACCCAAGTTTTCTCAACACTCTCCCTGATGCGGGATTGTCGGCAAAATGCTCTGCCTGCAATTCCCGGTGGCCAAGGGTAGTGGCAATATCGAGCACCGCGCGGCCAGCCTCGGTTGCATAACCCTGACCCCAATATTGGCGGGAAATCCAGTAACCCAGTTCGAGCTGACCATCGCCCATATCGCCAAAACCTATGGATCCCACCAGTTCCGGCGCGCCGGCAGTTCGCCGGAAGATCAGGAAGCCGGGGTGTAAGACAGGCCGCGATGTTGCAAGGAACTGCTCGGCATCTTCGCGCGTGTAGGGCCAAGGGGCTGACGCCAGATTACGGACAATATCTTGATCGTTGATTGCCTCGTACACAGCCGGTGCATCCTCGGGCCAGCCGGGCCTCAGCAACAGTCTTCCGGTTCGTGCAAACATCGGGACTCTCCTAAGTCTTTTTGTTCCGTCCCCTTGATGTTTCGCCATTTACAGTCCGGCGGTTACAACAATGAGACAATTGAGACAGGGAGAGACAAAAAAAGGGAGAGGATGACCCTCTCCCTGAAATTGGTGGTTCCTTGGAACCTGCCGGGTCATCCTATTAATGGACAACCCTTTATCGATTGTCCGGTTATTCTGCGGCTTCCGCCATGAGGTCGACGGACACATATTTGCGACCGAGCTTGCCCTTGTGGAATTCCACTTTGCCGTCAACGAGCGCAAACAAGGTATGATCCTTGCCCATGCCGACATTGCGACCTGCATGAGTTTGCGTTCCGCGCTGGCGGATAATAATATTACCGGCGACAACAGCTTCGCTGCCGAATTTTTTTACGCCCAGACGACGACCTGCTGAGTCGCGCCCGTTGCGGGATGAACCACCTGCTTTTTTATGTGCCATGGTTTAGTCCTTTTTCTTGGCAGCCGGCTTCTTGGCGGCTGGCTTCTTCGCTGGTGCCTTCTTGGCAGCAGCGGGTTTCGTTTCGGTTTTTGCAGCAGCTTTCTTTGCCGGTGCTTTCTTGGCCGGAGCAGCTTTTGCTTCAGCAGCCGGTGCAGCCTTGGCTTTCGCGGTCGGCTTTTCTTCGGCTGGCGCAGCTTCCTTCTTAGGAGCCGCTTTCTTCGGTGCTTTTTCAGAACCGATGGCGCTGATCTTCAATACCGTATGCTGCTGGCGGTGGCCGTTTTTGCGACGATAATTATGCCGGCGGCGCTTCTTGAAGATAATGACCTTCTCGCCTTTTTCCTGGGCGATAATTTCAGCCGCAACGGTCAGGCCCTTGAGGTCTTTCATGTCGCCACCGTCACCGGCCAGCAAAACGTCATCCAGAGTCACCGAATCACCAGCTTCACCAGCTAGTTTTTCGACTGCGATAATATCTCCTGCGGCAACCCGATATTGTTTGCCGCCGGTGCGCACAATTGCGAACATGGCTATTTTCCGTTTCAAATTTGTGGTTCCAGCGCACAAGCCCGTCAACGCGAGTCTTTCGGCCCACGCTGGAAAGAGTGGGCAGCTAACCGATGAGGGTGGCGCTGTCAACCAGCTTAAGGCGATTTTGGCTATTCAAGAGACCCGGCAATGCTCCGCTTCTTCCCGGGATATTCGCCGTTGCAGACCGGATAAGCCTATCCTAAAGACAGAGCAATGAAAAAACTCTCTGTTTTGGTGACGATTATCACGGTTACGCTGTCCGGCTGCGCGATGCAGCAGGGCGATTTTCCGTCGCTCCAGAAGCGCCCTTATGAAGACGACCCGGTCATGGTCGAACCGGCGCCACCCGCCACCACCGAAATCCCCCTGCCCGCTGACCTGCAAAGCAATCTGAGCGCAGCAGTGGCAAGAAGCAGGGCCGCAAATGAGCAGTTTCAAGCCAGGCTCCCGGTCGTCAAAAGGCGAGTGGATGCGGCGCGCAATGCTGCAGTGTCGAGCGAATCATGGGTCGCTGCGCAGATGGAACTGGCCGCGCTCGAAATGCAGCGGAGTCCTTCGGTCGAAGCGATGGCCGATATCGACGCGCTGTACAAAGAGCAACTCGAGCGCGAAACGGTCGCAGGCCAGTCAGGCGGAACGACCATCATTGCCAGGCAGCGCGACGCTGTGCAGGCGCAAGTGGACCGTCAGCAGGCCGAGATCGACGCGATGAAAAACCGGCTGCGTTAAGTCAGGCCGTCGATGGCGGCTTTATGTGCCTTTGCATTTTCGACATAATGGGCGACGCCCATGCGCATGCCGGCAATCGCCTGCTCCGGCAGGTCGCGCATATATTTGGCCGGTGAACCGGCCCACAGCTGCCCCGACGGGATTCTTTTGTTGGGTGTCAGAGTCGCTCCGGCAGCGAGCATCGCGTCACCCTCGATCACGCAGCCATCCATGACCGTCGTGCTCAACCCGACAAAGGCCCGATCTTCCAGCGTCGCACCGTGCAACATCACCATATGACCGACCAGAACGTCATCACCGATGATCGTCGGAGTCCCTTTGGGTGTCGCGGGAGTTGGGCTGTCGCAGTGGATCGTGGTGCCGTCCTGGATATTGCTGCGGGCACCGATTCGGATAAAATTCACATCCGCGCGAATCACGCAATTATACCATATACTCGATTCAGGACCGATTTCGACATCACCGATAATCTTGCAGCCCGGCGCGATAAAGGCCGATTCGTGAATTTTCGGGACCTTGCCGTTAAACGGCAGGATGAGGGGGGCTGTCATGTTTCGGAGTTCCAGTCATCTGCTTCGATTTTGTAAACAATAGTGGGGTTCAGATCTTCGCTATAATTCGGATCGTGAAAATCCAGTTCGGGACGGTGGGTCATGCCCAGCCGCTTCATCAGTCCCCGGCTCGGTCCGTTTCCCGCGACGGTCAGCGCCACGACATAGGGCGCTTTCCAGCGGGTAAAGGCTGCGTCCATGCAGGCCGTCGCGGCTTCTTTTGCATAGCCTTTGCCCCAGGCATCTTCCCGCAGGCGCCAGCCGATTTCATGGGCGCCGGTTAATTTGGGTTGCGGCGCATTGACCCGCTTGAGGCCGCAGAACCCCAGAATTTCACCATCGGACTTGCGCTCGATTATCCAGAATGTGTGGCCGAAGTCGCGGTCATAGCCTTCCAGACGGCCGACCGCGGCATCGAATTTTTCGCGGCTCTGGACGCCGCCCAGCCAGCGCATCACATTGTGGGTGTTGAGATGTTCCATGAACGGCTCGATATCGCTTTCACGCCACCTGCGCAGGATCAGCCGTTCGGTTTCCAGGATGATATCGGAGGCTTGCTCAGCCATGGAGCACGCGCGCGGCATCGGCAGCAAAATAGGTGAGAATGCCGGAGCATCCCGCCCGTTTGAATGCAATCAGCTTTTCCATCATGAGGGCGTCATGGTCACCGATTCCGGCTGCCGCACCGACCTTGACCAGCGCATACTCGCCGGACACCTGGTAAGCAAACACCGGCACGTTGAATTCTGATTTCGCGCGATAGATAATGTCGAGATAGGCGAGCCCCGGTTTGACCATGACGCTATCGGCACCCTCGGCAATATCGAGCGCAATTTCCCGCATCGCTTCATCGCCATTGGCCGGGTCCATCTGATAGGTTTTCTTGTCGCCCTTGAGCAGACCTCCCGAGCCCACGGCATCGCGGAAAGGGCCGTAAAAGGCGCTGGCATATTTGGCGGCATAGGCCATGATCTGGACATTATGATGGTGCGCGAGTTCCAGTACGTCGCGGATCGCGCCGACCCGGCCGTCCATCATGTCGGACGGCGCGATGATATCGGCACCGGCATTGGCCTGATTGAGCGCCTGTTTGGCCAGGATATCGAGCGTCCGGTCATTCTCGACATAGCCCCTGCCATCAATCAGTCCGTCCTGGCCATGGCTGGTATAGGGATCGAGCGCGACATCGGTCAGGATCCCGATATCGTCGCCCAGCGCGTCTTTCACCGCTCTGGTGGCGCGGCACATCAGATTGTCGGGATTGAATGCTTCTTTCCCGTCTTCGCTGCGCTTTTCTGCCGGCGTATTGGGAAACAGGGCAAGGCACGGGATGCCAAGGTCGCGTGCTTCGCGTGCCCGTTCGACGATATTGTCGATCGACCAGCGCGAAACGCCGGGGAGAGCCGCGATTGGCTCTTCCACCGCTTCGCCTTCGGTGATGAACAGCGGCCAGATCAGATCGGATGGCGACAGACGCGTCTCCCGGACCATTTCCCGGCTCCAGGCATGGGTGCGGGTGCGGCGCAATCGGGTGTGCGGGAAAGAGGCTTGCTGTGACATGGACGATGCTTAGCGGAGCCGACAGCGGCGCTCAACTCTTCTGTGAAACTGTTTGGGGTGACCCTAGCTTTTGAGCGGCTTGTTAAGTCGGTTGATCTCGCGTTCGGGTTCTACTTGTGCCGACGCGCTTTTCAGTTCGCCCAACGCTGCGCCCGGCTCGACATGTTTCAGTTTCTGCAACTCGCCCTTGAAGCGGCGCAGTTCCTGTCCGCCCAACTGTGCGCGTTCGACAAATTTTACCGACCGGGGGTTGATCGACCGTCCCCCGCGGTACAGTTCATAATGCAGATGGGGGCCGGTCGAAAGGCCGGTCGATCCGATATAACCGAGAATCTGGCCCTTGCGCACACGCCGCCCGCTGCTCACCGCGATCCGGCTCATATGGGCATAGCCGGAAGCCAGCCCGCCGCCATGTTGCAGCTTGACATAATTGCCGAAGCCACCCTTGCGCCCGGCATAAGCAACGGTTCCGTCGGTGACCGCATAGATGGGAGCGCCATAGCCACCACCGAAATCCATTCCGCTGTGCATGCGCTTGTAGCGCAGGATCGGATGCCGCCGCATGCCATAGCTGGAGGTGATCCGTCCGTTGGTAGGCCGGGCCAGTTCCCCGTTCGATTGACCGACGCCCGAAGCTTCAAACCAGTTGGTCCGACCGCCACTTTTCCATTTCAGCATTTGGGCCGTCGGTTTGCCGCCGCGTTCGAGGCCGGCATAGATCAGATCGCCCACTTCCACTTCACCGGTTTCCGCGCGGCGATAGGACAGGATGATATCAAATTCGTCGGTGCTGCGGATGTCACGGGATACAGACATTTTTGTGCCGATAACCTGCAGATATTTCTGGACGGCATCGGAGGGCGCACCAGCGGCGCGAGCGGACCGGTAGAGGCTCGAACCGACAACGCCCCTGATCCGCAGCGGTGTGTCGTCAACCAATATCGGCTTGCGGTTGAGTTTCAGCCGGGCCCCGTCGCGGAGCACCTCGAGATTCAGATCAAAGCGCGCGCGAAACGCCAGCTGCTCCATTGGTCGCGCCTGATTTTTTGCAGGCCGTCGCCCGAGTATGATGTCGATTTTGGTGCCGGGTTTGATATCGCCGAGCGACACGGCACCGCTGACCAGATCATTCACTTGTGAGGCTTCGTCGCTGGCCACACCGGCGCGTTGCAGTACCCGGCGCAAACTGTCGCCCCGGCCCAGCGTCGCGACCAGTTCGATCGACGGCCGTTCGGGACTTTCCGTCAGCGGGCGCACCGCGTCGGTGGCGGCCATCCGAAAGCCGGTGTCGGAACCATAAGCCAGCGGCGCAATCATTTGCGAACGCGCCTGATCGGCGCGATATCCGCTCAGCGGATCAGCGCGATGTCCGGCGATCGGACCAAAATCAGGGAGGGCGGAAATCGCAAAGCCGCACAGGGCCGTCAGTGTCACGAGACCGCGGAACCAGGACGGGCTGCCGATTTCCACGCCAAGGTCGGGCACCCAGTCGACTTCGGTAAAATATTCACGCCATTCGGCGAGCTTTTCCCTGAAAGAAATCAATTCGGGTAGCGACGAGCGAAGGGAATCTGCCGCGATGGTTGCAGCCCCCTGAACTGGCATGTCAATATCGTCTAGTTTCTTGAACAAACGCACCCCTCGGTAATGCAATTTTATCGCTTTGCATCCTATTTATCCGCAACCTCTGTGCAGGAACTTAGTTAATGTCAAATTAAGCCGCCGTGCAGGCGGTTTCCATGCGGCGAGACGTGCAAAATCGCGGATATCTGGTCCGGATTCCCGGTTTTGGCGCCATGCCCCTTGCAACTCTGCGCCTGATCGGCTGTTGTGCGGACAATGTCCCGGTATTCCCAGTCGTCTCTTGTCGCCGTTCTCGGCCCGACCAACACCGGCAAAACCCATCTTGCCATCGAACGCATGTGTGCCCATTCGAGCGGGATGATCGGATTTCCGCTCCGCCTGCTGGCGCGCGAAGTCTATGACCGCGTAGTCGCGCTCAAAGGCGCCAACCGGGTGGCGCTGGTTACGGGTGAAGAGAAAATCATCCCCAAGGACGCGCAGTGGTTCCTGTGCACGGCAGAAGCCATGCCGATGGACCGCGAATTTGCCTTCGTCGCGATCGACGAGGCGCAGATCGGTATCGATCCCGAGCGCGGCCATATATTTACCGACCGGATGCTCCATGCGCGCGGCCGCGATGAGACCATGATCCTGGGATCCGAAAGCCTGCGACCGCTGATTGAAACGCTGCTCCCCGATGCCGAGATCATCACCCGGCCACGCTTTTCCACCCTGAGCTACGCGGGGCCGCGCAAGCTCTCCCGCTTGCCGCGCCGGTCGGCGATCGTCGCTTTTTCGCTGGAGGATGTCTACGCCATCGCGGAAATGCTCCGGCGTCAGCATGGCGGAGCGGCGATCGTCATGGGGTCGCTGTCACCGCAGACCCGCAACGCGCAGGTCAAATTATACCAGGATGGCGAGGTTGATTATCTCGTGGCCACCGATGCGATCGGGATGGGGCTCAATCTTGACGTCACCCATGTCGCGTTTGCCGCGCTGAGAAAATTCGACGGTCGCCGCAGGCGGCGGCTGACCCTGGCGGAGATCGGGCAGATTGCCGGGCGCGCCGGACGCCACCAGAAGGACGGAAGCTTCGGCGTATTGTCCGGACTGGCCTCTTCCGACGAATTGCAGGCCGAGGATATCGAGCGCCTCGAAGCGCATCGTTTCCCGAAGCTGGAATGGCTCTACTGGCGCAATGCCGACCCCGATTTCGGCTCGGTCGACCGCCTGATCCGCTCGCTCGAGGAAAAACCGCAAGTCCGGCTACTGCATGCCGCTCCGGAAGCCGTCGACCTGGCGGTATTGAAAAAGCTAGCGCAAGATCTGACGGTATCCGGTCACACCGGCTCGCCGGATATGGTACGCCTGCTCTGGGAGGCCGCATCCATCCCCGATTTTCGCAAGGTCGGCGCGGATCATCAGGCGCGGTTTGTCGCGTCGCTCTGGCCGCATCTCGCCGGGGTTTCGGGGAGGATTCCCCACGCCCGGATGGCACAGGAAATCTCGCGGCTGGAAAATTTTCAGGGCGATATTGCAACGCTGGGCGCGCGCATCGCGGCGGCCCGCAGCTGGAGCTATATCGCGCAAAAGCCCCATTGGGTGGAGCAACCCGAGGCGATGATCGACCGCACCCGCGCGCTGGAATCGCGGTTGAGCGATGCAATGCACAGCCAGTTGACCCAGCGTTTTGTAGACAAAAGGACGCGGGTTTTGATGCGCGGCCTCATGAAAGACACGCTGCCTCAGGATGTCGCCATTGACGACGATGGTATGGTCCTGGTCGAGGGAGAAGAGATTGGAACACTCAAGGGCTTCCAATTTGTCGTGCCATCCGATAGCCGGAGCGAGGACCGCAAGATGCTGCTTGCGGCGGCAGAAAGATATTTGGGACAGATTATGACGGAAAATGCAGACGCTCTTGCCAAGGCACCGGACAGCGTATTGACGCTGGTCTCCGACACGGCCGGACAGCCAGCGATACTCTGGGGCGATGCCCGGCTCGCGGTTCTGTCCAAGGGCAAAACTCTCCTGCAACCCGAAATTAAGTTCGACCGCTCGATCAAGGATATGGCACCCGAAGACAGCCAGAAAGTGATGGACCGGGTCAAGCTCTGGGTCGATGCGATGAAAGCCAAGCATCTCGAAGGACTGGTGAAAATTGACGCGCTGGCCAATGAACCGGAAACGCCGGCGGCGGTTCGCGCGCTGTTCGCACAAATCGTCGATGCCGGCGGAATCCTGTCGCGGCGCGAGATCGACCAGGCCATCCGCGCGCTCGACAATGATATGCGTGGCCATGCGCGCCGGGCAGGCCTGGTATTCGGGGCGCTGGATATTTTCCATCACGCGCTGATGAAGCCCGGAGCCGTGCTCTGGCGGACGGCGCTGTTCGCCGCTTTTGACGAACAACCGATGATAGACCAGGCACCGGACAATGCGGTGCATCTCAAGGAAGGGACGTTCGCCGTCGATCACGCAGCGCGACTCGGCTTTCGCAAGATTGCCGATGAATATGTTCGGGTCGATATGGTCGAAAGGCTGATCAAGCAGGCCCATGAAGCCCGGCAACAGGTTGTCATATTCGCGGTTGATCCTGCTCTGGCGACATCACTGGGCTTGACGAAAAGCTGTCACGAAGCGCTGCTCGATCTGGCAGGTTTTGTCAAAACGGATGACAAGCCAGCTCCGGTTGAGCAGCCCGTTGCCAAAGACAGTTCGTCACCGCCGACCGGCGCTGATGTGACGGTGCCGGCTCCCGAAGAACCTGCAACATCAGACGCTACCCCGGCATCGGGCGCTGCGCTGATCATGGCCGAAGAACCGGAAGAAGCGCCAGCAGCCGACACGTCAGTATCGGAAGAGCCGGCTGCAGCCGTGCAATATTGGCGCTGGAAGGGAATGGCGCGCAAAAAAAGCCGCGATCATTCCAAAAGCCGTGAAAAACCGCGAAAACAGGCCAAGGATGCACCCGGCAAGCGAAAGGCGGAACCCGTTCCTGCCACTGCGGGCGGTGCTTTCGCCGAACTGGCAGCGCTCAGGGACAGCATGAAAAAATAGGATGCAGGGTTGAACGGCAGTGAAGCGGATCGCATTCCCGCTGCGCTACCCGCGCAGCGGATCGACAAATTGCTCTGGTTCCTGCATTTTGCGCATAACCGGGTGATGGCGCGCAAGCTTGCGGAAAAAGGCCATGTCCGGATGAACGGGCGACGGATCGAACGGGGCCATGTCAAGGTGCGGCAAGGCGACATATTGACCATCCCCCAAGGCCGCGATGTGCATGTTGTGCGCATATTGTCGCTTCCGGAACGCCGTGGCAACGCTGCGCTGGCACAAACCTGTTATGAAATATTGCAGACTGGCAATTGAATCGGCGGTCAAACCAACTGTTGACGTGTCAGAAATTGCACAATAGCTAGGGTCCAATTGCTGACCTCAAATGGCGGACTGGTATAGGAGTTCACGACCAGATGACTTATGTTGTTACCGAAGCCTGCATCAAATGCAAATATATGGACTGCGTCGAAGTTTGTCCGGTGGATTGCTTTTACGAAGGCGACAATATGCTGGTCATCAACCCCAGCGAATGCATTGATTGCGGTGTCTGTGAACCCGAATGTCCGGCCGAAGCGATTTTGCCTGACACCGAGGACGGCCTTGAAAAATGGCTCGAGATAAATACCAAATATTCCGAAGAATGGCCCAACATCACGGTCAGCCGCGATCCGCCCGCCGACGCCGACGAGTTTAAAGGCATGGAAGGCAAGTTCGAAGCCTTCTTCTCCGAGAAACCCGGCGAGGGCGACTAGCTTCAACGCTGATAGCATAAATCGGACAGGCTCATCCGGACCGTCGAAATTGGCACGTTAAGCCATTGAAATCCTGATATCCGGACGCCAATGATTGGCGGTTCCGGACGAGATAAGTTGTGCACTGCAACGAAAAATTGCTTTTTCGTTCCGAATCTGTTATATAATCACTGTGATCGGCTGGACACCTGAGGGAGCGGGTGGTGTTCGGTCGAAAAATATATGTACGAAAGGGTTATTTCGTCAAGATATTACGAAATTCGAACGTGACCAGCGTTCTTTTCCATTGATTTAAGAAAGGCTTTTTATGGCTGCTAATGTGCTGTCCTTTGATGTGGGCGATTATGTTGTTTATCCGAAACATGGCGTAGGCCGGGTTGTCGAGCTGCAAAATGAAGAAATTGCAGGCATGCAACTCGAGCTATATGTTTTGCGCTTCGAAAAAGAGCGGATGACCTTGCGGGTTCCTACCAACAAGGCAGAAGGCGTAGGAATGCGCAAATTGTCTTCGGACAAGACCCTCCGCGAAGCCCTGGAAACGCTGAAAGCGAAACCCAAGGTCAAGCGGTCGATGTGGTCACGCCGGGCGCAGGAATATGAAGCAAAGATCAATTCGGGCGATCTGGTATCGATTGCCGAAGTAACCCGCGATCTGTTCCGCGCCGATGACCAGCCGGAGCAAAGCTATTCCGAACGGCAGATTTTCGAAGCGGCGTCCAGCCGTCTCGCCCGCGAACTGGCGGCGATGGAAGAAACCGACGAGCCGACGGCGTTGACGAAGATTCTGGAGATCCTCAATATCGCCGCACCGCAATATTATGAAGTCAAGGACGATTGATCGATAGCATATCGTGCTTCGTCGAAACAGGGAAGGGGTTGTCACAGCGATGTGGCAGCCCCTTTTTTCATGCTCGGAAGAGCAGCATTTTTAGGTTGATCTCTATTCGGGATCAGCGTATTAGTGCATTAATACAGCAATGGAGGCATGGATGAAAAATATAGTGTTTTTGGCACCGCTACTGGCTCTCGCGGCCTGTGAAGGCTCAATCGTCGATGCTGTCAGCGACGCCACGACCAGCACCAGCAGTTTTTCGGATGGCACCTCCATCGGAACCAGCGCCAGCAACCCGGGCGTGTTCGAAGGCATTACGCTCGCCGGTCCCGATAATATTGTCTTTACCACCGGAGATGATTTCTCGATCCGGGCCGAAGGTGATGCCAAGGCGATCGAGCAGCTGCGCTATAAAATTTCCGGTGAACAGATCAAAATTGGCCGGGATAATAACAGCATGTCCTGGGGGAACAGCGGCAAGGCCACGATCTATGTCAGCGCGCCCTCTTTGAAGAGCGCCAAGCTTGCCGGGTCGGGTGATATGGAAGTCGACGCGATGAACACAGACTCGGCAAAACTGAGCATTGCCGGGTCCGGTAATATCCGGGTCGCCAAAATCGAAACGGCGGCGCTCAGTACCAAAATTGCCGGATCGGGCAGCCTCACTCTGGCCGGCACCGCCGATTCAATCGATATATCGATTGCCGGTTCGGGCGATATCAGCGGCAAGGATCTGAAAGCCGACAGCGCCGACATCTCGGTTGCCGGTAGCGGCGATGTCGAACTGTCATCGGACGGATCGGTGAATGCCAAGGTCATGGGATCCGGGGATGTCCGGATCCACGGCGACGCAAAGTGCAAGTCACGGGCGATGGGGTCCGGCGACATCACCTGCGGTTAATTGCGCAACCAACATGCTGAAATCGCTTGGCGATCTGCCGCGCATGTGGCAGTTTCGTCTGCGATGCCAAATCTCTGGGAAAAATACGCGGTTCCGAAACTGATCCGCATCGCATGTTCACAACCTGCGGTGATGAAAGATCGCAGCAAGATCGTGCCAAAAGCCGATGGCGACGTGCTCGAGCTCGGCTGCGGCGGCGGGATTAATCTGCAATTTTACGACCGCTCGAAGGTCACAAAGCTGACCGGCCTCGACCCGTCTGCGGAATTGCTCGACTATACCCGCCAGGAAGCAAGCGAACGCGGTTTCGATATGGACATACTCGATGGCATCGGAGAATCCATGCCTTTTGCGGATGCCAGTTTTGACACGGTGCTGACCACATTCACGCTCTGCTCGGTGCAGGACGGCGGACAAGTGCTTTCGGAAATGCGCCGCGTGCTGAGACCCGGCGGAAAAATTCTGTTTCTCGAGCATGGCCGAGCGCCCGACAAGGGACCGGAGAAGTGGCAGCGGCGAATCGAACCGGTCTGGAAACATATCGCTGGCGGTTGCCACCTGCATCGGCCGGTGGCGAAAACATTTGAAGCCCATGGCTATGCGCTGGTGGAAAATGAGGGCCATTATGCACCCAAGACGCCGCGCTGGCTCGGGTGGATGGAATCTGGCGAGGCTCGTCCGACATGAGAGCTTTCCCAATCTTCCTGCTGTCCGCTATGCTGTTGCTATCGTCAGCGGCCCAGGCTGCAGAACGCAAATTCTCCCTATTTGGTTTTGATGACATCCGGATCGGCAATGGTGTCGACGTGGTGCTGACCTCGGGTAAAGGTCCGTCGGCTCGCGCAGAAGGGGAAACGCGTGAACTGCTGGACCGGGTTTCCCTGCAAAAAAACGGCAAGCAGTTGATCGTATCCGTGCGGCCAAAATCGCTCAGTGGCGATGTTTATGATGCGGATGCGCCGGTCACCCTTTATCTCAGCAGCCATGCGATCACCAGCATTTCGCATCTGGGGTCCGGTCTGGTGGAACTCGATAGATTATCAGGCCGCACACCGCGAGTGCGCTTGGGCGGCTTTGGTACGCTGCGGATCGACTCGGTCGATGCAGACCGGCTCGATGTGGCGATGACCGGCGGCGGACAAGTGGTCATGACCGGCAAGGCACGTGATGCCCGGGTCGAACTGCAAGGGGCCAGCATGTTTGAAAGCCCGGACCTCTCGGTCGAAAAACTCACGCTCGTCCAGCGCGGCCCGGCGAGCAGCCATATGGCGGTGAAGCGGGAAGCAAATATCACCAACAATGGCACCGGGCGGATCAAGATTGCCGGGAAACCCAATTGCATAGTGCGCACTGACGGGGCTGCCGATATTATCTGCAATCCCGATCGCTAGGTCCCCGGCTCCTAAATCAGTGTACCGTGCCGATCGACTGGTCGATCGAGAGAATGATGCACAGCCGTTCTACTTGGCGCCACTTGCAATAATGGAGATGGTTGCCCACCGAACGGCTTTTGTCCGCGCGGTTGGCCGCTTCCAGCCCGGCTTCTTCGCCATAGTTGGAAATCAGCAGTTCGGCGTCGCTATAATGGGTGGAGTCTATAAATATCGGTAGTTGCACTACAGGCTCCTTTGTCGGGAAGCGATTACGCCTCTCATCTGAGCCCCGAGTCCTACAATCAACCGATGGAAATATCTTCAAAAGCTAGGGTTAACAGTAAGTTGACCATATGTTGGATGAGAAGCTCTGGTCATCTCGCACATCGTCGGTTAGGGCTTTTGCCATGAACCCTGAAACCCCGGAACATGCTTCCAAATCTTCCAGTGATGGACCGAAAAATCGCAACGGCGGCGGCGTCTTCATTGCGATAGGCGCCATAATTGGCGTGTTTGCCGGCGGCTATATGGGGCAGCCATCCGCCGGTCTTCTGGCCGGACTGGCGCTTGGTGCGCTGGCGGCGCTGGCAATCTGGTGGAAAGACCGCTGAGCATTACAGACCGCGCTTGTCAGGACCTTTGACGCAATCTATTATCGCTCCATGCTGAAACATTTAAGAAATATCGCGATTCTGCTCATCATCCTTGGCGTGGGTGCAGGATATTATTTTACCCGTGGCGACACGGCGCGCTTGCCGCTGGATGCGACCACAGGGGTTGAACCGGCGCTGACCGATGTCCGCTCGGAAAATTTCCCGACGATTAATATCGCGAAAGCCGAACCATGGTCCGAAGGAGAAGGGCCGGTTGCTGCGGAGGGGCTTGTGGTTGAGCGCTTCGCCGAAGGCCTGGATCATCCGCGGAGCATGTTCCGCCTGCCCAATGGCGATCTTCTGGTGGCCGAAACCAACAGCCCGCCGCGGACCAACAAGGGTATAGAAGGCTGGATCATGCGCAACCTGATGAGCAAGGCCGGTGCGGGAGGCGAATCGGCGAACCGGATCAGCCTGCTGCGCGACAGCGATAAAGATGGTCGGGTGGACGAGCGTTTCACGTTTCTTGACAATCTCAACTCGCCGTTCGGAATGGCGCTGATCGATGACACACTTTACGTCGCCAACACCGATGCGGTCTATGCTTATGCCTATGTGGAGGGCGAAACGAAAATCACCGCCGAAGGCCGCAAGGTCGCCAATCTGAATGCGATGGCACCGAATAATCACTGGACCCGCGATCTGCTCGCCAGCAAGGATGGAAAATATCTCTACATTTCGGTCGGATCGAACAGCAATATCGGCGAAAATGGCATGGAGAAGGAAAAACAGCGTGCCGCGATATTGCAGGTCGAACTCGCGACCAACAAGAAGGCCATCTATGCTGCCGGTATGCGCAATCCGGTGGGGATGGCCTATCTGCCGGGCACTGACAAATTCTATACCGTTGTCAACGAGCGCGATATGCTTGGCAGCGACATGGTGCCAGACTATCTCACCGAGGTTCGCTGGGGCTCGCATTATGGCTGGCCCTGGCATTTCTGGGGCGGCTATGTCGATCCGCGGGTCGAGAAGAATCTCGATCACCGTCAATATGAACGGCGACCGGACTATGCGCTTGGTGCGCATGTGGCGCCGCTCGGCCTTGCCTTTTCGCACGGTCAGGCGCTTGGCAAACCTTTTGCAACAGGCGCGGTGATCGCACGGCATGGTTCATGGAACCGCCAGCCGCTTTCCGGCTATGATGTGGTCTATGTCAATTTCAACCAGCGCGGCGAACCGGAGGGCAAGCCGGTCACGATCCTGAACGGGTTTACCGATGAGGAAAAACGGGCACGCGGGCGTCCGGCCATGGTTGCCTTTGACCAGACCGGTGCCCTGCTGGTCAGCGACGATGTTGGCGGGATCATCTGGCGGGTTTCACGCAAGGATGCCGCCAAGGCTGACGCGGCGGCAGAGAAATAGACTAAGCCAGAGACGTTCCTGCACGCCCCGCCAGTTCGACAATATATTGCCACGCCACCCGGCCCGACCGGCTGCCACGCTGTTTCGCCCACGACAGGGCATCCTCGCGATCGAAAGCGAGGCCATGAACCTCGGCATATCTCGCGACGATTGCCAGATAGTCCTCCTGCGATGCAGCATGAAAGCCCAGCCGCAGACCGAAGCGATCGGACAGCGCAAGCTGGTCATCGACCGCGTCACGCGGGTTGATCGGATCATCTTGCTCGCTCATCTGGCGCGGAACGATATGGCGGCGGTTGGAAGTGACGTAGAGGCGGACATTGGCCGGCCGCTCGCTCGCGCCGCCCTCGAGCATCGAACGGAGCATGCGCGGTTCGCTGCTGCCCTCGGCAAATCCGATATCGTCGATGAAGAGAATGAAATGGCGTTTTTCACGGGCCAGGATTTCAAATAGCGCGGGCAGTTGTTCGAGATGGTCCGATGCGGTCTCGACCAGCGCTATATCCTGTCCTTGTGCCTGCAAGGCCCGGACCACGGATTTGGCGAGGGCCGATTTACCCATGCCTCTTGAACCCCAGAGCAGTACATCATGCGCGGCATGGCCTCTGGCGTGGCGGCCTGTATTGTCCAGCAACCGCGTTTTTTGCAGGTCGATGCCAGTGAGCAGATCGATATCGACCGGCGTGAACGGGTCGATCGCCTTGGGACCATCACTATCCCAGAAAAAGGCGTCACCAGAAGCCAAATTTTCCGGGATGGCCGGCGGTGGAGCAAGCCGTTCCAGCGCATCGGCTATGCGTTTGAGTAAATCTTTCTTGCTCTCTTGCGCCATAATCAGCCAGCCAGTTCCGCGCTGCTGAGATTGTACAGAATATCGGCTCCGCCCATCGCAGCGGCTTTGAGACCCATCGCTTCCGGGACGATATGGTCGAGATAATAGCGGGTCGTTACCAGCTTGGCTTTGAGGAACGTGTCATCGGCTGCGGTCGGTTCGGCAGATGCGATATCATGCTGCCTTTTCATCAGCATCCCGCAGGTAGCGGTCGCGAGCATCGTCATGAACGGATAGCTGCCCGCTAGCCGATCGTCGATCGACGCATCGCCGCTGGCCATCCATTGCCTGATATCTTCGCAGGCATTCGCCAGCGCCAACAGGGTCTCTTCCTCCCGGGCCTCGGCCCGGATTTCGGCAATCAGCGCGGTCATCGCCTCGCCGCCATCCAGACCCAGTTTGCGACCAACCAGATCGGCGGCCTGAATGCCATTGGTACCTTCATAAATCGGTGCGATCCGGGCATCGCGGAAATGCTGGCCTGCACCGGTTTCCTCGATAAAGCCCATGCCGCCATGCACCTGCACGCCGAGTGATGCTACTTCGTTGCCAATGTCGGTGCCATAGCCCTTGATCAGCGGCGTTAGGATTTCGGCGCGGGCCTTGGCTCCTTCGATATCCAGAGTGGCGCGGTCGACGCTCGATGTTGCATAGTAAAGCAAGGCCCGTGCGGCCTGCGTCAATGCCTTGGACCGCAGCAGCATGCGCCGTACATCCGGATGTTCGATAATTGCCACCGGTGCCTTGTTGCCACTGCCGGCGCGGGCCGACTGGATCCGTTCCGCAGCGAACTGGCTGGCCTGCTGGGTCACCCGCTCGGCAATCTGCACGCCCTGCGAGCCCACGTTGATGCGAGCATTGTTCATCATCGTGAACATCGCCTTCATGCCGCCAAATTCGCCGCCGATCATCTCGCCAATGCAGTCATTCTGTTCGCCATAAGCCATGACGCAGGTCGGCGAAGCGTGAATGCCGATCTTATGTTCGATGGAGACACAGGTCACATCATTGGGCGCACCCGCCTTGCCGTCCGCATCGAGATGATATTTGGGCACAATGAACAAAGATATCCCCCGTGTTCCTTCCGGCGCGCCGGGCGTCCGCGCCAGCACCAGATGGATGATATTGTCGGTCAGGTCATGTTCGCCGAACGTGATGAAGATTTTCTGTCCCTTGATCCGGTATTTTCCTGCGTACTCGCCTTCGACAATCGGTTCCGCCGTAGCGCGCAGCGCGCCGACATCAGACCCGGCCTGCGGCTCCGTCAGGTTCATTGTGCCGGTCCATGCACCGGAAATCAGCTTGGGCAGATATTGTGCCTTCTGCTCTTCGGTCCCGTGGACGTGGATCGCCTCGATCGCGCCAAAACTGAGCATCGGGCACAGCGTGAAGGCGAAATTGGCAGCGCCGCAGGTCTCCAGGATCAATGCAGACAGCGAATAAGGCAGGCCCTGGCCACCAAAATCTTCCGGCCCGTCAATCGATGCCCAGCCGCCCTCGACAAATTGCGCATAGGCCTCCTTATATCCCTCCGGCATCGTCACCCGGCCATCATTCCATCGCGCTCCCACGGTATCGCCAATCCGGTTGAGCGGTGCAAATTCGCCCGCGGCGAATTGACCGATGCCTTCGACAATTGCCTCGACCATATCCTCGCTCGCCCCCGCAAAGCGTTCATGGCTCGCCAGTTCGCCGATATCGGCGATATGTTTTAGGACGAAATTCTGTTCGCGACCGGGGGCTGTAAAACTCATGAATTTGCTATCCGTTGTTGCCTGATTTTCCGCTGGGCTATAGCGCAGGGTCATGTCGGGCTCAAATGATCATATTGGCGCACAAGCACGCCGCTACGGCACCGCGACGATTGGCGAGGCCGTGGCGCGTTTGCGCGAGGGCGGGCTGGTCGCGGTTCCTACTGAAACCGTCTATGGTCTGGCTGCCGATTCGACCAATGCAGCAGCAGTGGCGGAGATTTACCGAACCAAGGTCCGCCCGGACTTTAACCCGCTGATCGTCCATGTCCCGGATCTGGAGGCGGCCAGGAAACTTGGGCAGTTTGGCGATCTCGCAATTCGCTTCGCCGAGGCTCTTTGGCCTGGACCGTTGACGCTTGTCGTTCCGAAGATCGAAAATTGCCCGGTCGCTGCTGCCGTGACTGCTGGTCTGAACACGATTGCGCTGCGTTGTCCCGCCCATCCGGTGATGCGCGAACTACTGGAAGAGTCAGGATTGTTTCTGGCCGCTCCTTCGGCTAACCGAAGCGGCGCAATCAGCCCGACCACGGCGGATCATGTTGCGCGCAGTCTGGGCGAGGGGGCTCCTCCTATCCTGGATGGTGGTCCGTGCGAAAGGGGTATTGAGTCCAGCATAGTTGCCATCGATGACGGGAACTACCGGATTTTGCGGCCTGGTCCGGTGACGCAGGCACAGCTGGAGAAAATCGCTGGCAAGCCGCCCATTGTTACCGACACCGGCGACATCGAAGCACCCGGACAATTGCGGTCGCATTATGCACCTTCAAAACCGCTTCGCCTCAATGCCCAAATCGCCCAGGCGGATGAATATCATATCGGCTTTGGACCAGTAGACGGGGACCGGAACCTGTCTTCGCGTTCTGATCTCGCAGAAGCCGCCAGCCTTTTGTTCGCCGCGCTCCATGACGCGGACGCGAGCGGAAAGCCGAAAATTGCAGTGGCCCCCATTCCTGAAAACAGTATCGGGATCGCATTGAATGATCGCCTGGGTCGCGCAGCAGCGGCCAAATAGCGCTCCATTTCCATGATCTGACGGGCCTGCGCTTGAGAATATTATTTCTGTCGCGCGCCGATCACGTAAACCATGTTGGCACAGATTATGCGAGGCTCCGGTCAGGAGTTCTTTGGAACAGAATATCAATACTGACTCATTAATAGCACATCCAAAGGGCAGCGTTTGACAATTCGGCCCTTTTTGGTTTCATTTGGCAATTTTCTGTTGGTCAAGGCCGGATAGGGACCTAAGGAGAATTTAATGGGGGTGTAGTTCGCGATATGGCGCTTGGCAAAACGATAGCATCGATTTTCGTCAGTCTGGTTTTATTGACCGGCTGTAGCGTCAGCGAACCAGAAGAAAAACGCAAGTCAACCGATGCCATTCCGGCAGCCGTGACCACAGTCCAACCAGCTAGCGAGAATGAAATTATCAACGCTGCCGGCACTGTCCGCTTGCGCAGGGAAACATCACTGGGCTTTACGACGGCCGGCAAAGTCGCTTCGGTTCGTTTTGAAGAAGGCGACCGGGTGAAGCGCGGCGCGGTTCTCGCCGCTCTCGACAACAGCACGGTCGCAGCGGACCTCAGCGCAGCGCGGGCAGAACGCGATCTTGCAGAAGCCGAATATGGCCGCGTCAAGAAATTGTTCAAGGATGGCTGGGTGACCAAAGCCCGGCTCGATCAATCGGAAGCGGCAGCGCGCGCAGCGCGGGCGCGGATCCAGTCAACAGAATTTGCCAGCCGCACCGCCTATATTCGTGCGCCCGGCAATGGCATCATACTCACACGCAATATTGACGCCGGGCAAATTGTCGCGGCTGGCACGACCGTGCTCGTGCTGGGAGAAATCGACAAAGGTTTTGTGCTGCGTGTTCCGATGAGCGACTCCGACGCTGCTCGTGTGCGAGTTGGTAAGCCCGCCAAGGTTTTGGTTTCCGCAGTTTCCGATGCACCGATTGACGCCGTGGTCAGCGAGAAAGACGGACGGGCCGATGAACGGACCGGAACGTTCGAAGTGAGTTTTCTGCTTCCTGGCAGTGACCGCCTGCGTTCCGGCCAGTTGGGTAAAGTCGAAGTCGAAGTGTCGCGCGATTCGTCGGCGACCTTTACTATACCAGCCAATGCGATATTCGGTGTTCGCGCCGGTGAAGGTCTGGTGTTCGTGGTGAATCCCGAAAATCGAGTGACGCAACGCAATGTGAGTATCGGAAAGCTGACCGACAAGAATCTTGAAATCCTCGCTGGCCTGAAAGAAGGTGAAACCATCGTGACTCGCGGTGTCGAGAAACTGCGGGACGGCGATTTGATAAAACCCATACGGGCAGCGAAATGAGCGCTGTTTTGAATCGGGAGGATCATCCGGCCTGATATGCTTGCCCGGTTCGTCATCTCCCGCTGGCAACTCAGCCTGGTCCTTTTTCTTCTGCTCGTGGTGCTCGGCATCAGCGCGCTCATCAATATCCCCAAAGCTGTCGACCCCCATTTCCCCATCCCTGCCGTGAGTATCATCGCGATCCAGCCGGGGGCCGATGCGCAAGAAATGGAAGAGACGGTCGCGAAACCGATTGAAGATGTTGTTCAGGGTCTGGATGATATCGAGGAAGTGCAGTCGACGAGCACCGATGGCGGAACAGTCATCCGCGTTGAATTCAGCGAATGGTCGGGCGATGTCGACGGCTATTTCGACGACGTGGTGCGAGAGGTATCCGCGATCCGCGATCAGCTTCCCCAAGAATTGCAAAAACTGGAATTTCGCAAGATCCGTACCACGGAGGCTGCCGTTATGCAGGTGGCTCTGATCAGCGAAACCGCATCATGGCGGCGGATGGAAAAATATGCAGACGATATGGTGGATGTCTTCACGCGCAATTCCGGCGTGCGGGAATCGCGGATTTTTGGTCTGCCGCGACCGGAAGTCGGCGTGGAGGTCAATCCTGATCGACTATCAGAACTGCGCGTTCCGGCCAGCGCGATTGCCGATGCAGTTCGTCAGGGCGGCGCAGACCTGCCTGGCGGCGCGGTGCAGAGTGGTGAGCGAAGGCTGAACGTCGAGGCAGGCGGCGCATTCCGGAATCTGGACACGATTCGCGGATTGCCTCTGCGAGGGTCTGACGGGTCTCTTTTGACCGTTGGTGATGTCGCGGACGTCGGCTGGGGTGCCGAGGAACAGATCTACCGGACCCGGCATAATGGCCAGCGGGCCGTGTTTCTCACTGTGACACAGAAAGACGGAGCTGATGTCACCCGCCTGAAAAACGAGCTTGATATCGAACTGGAACGGCAGCGGTCGATCCTGCCGCCGGACATAAAGCTGGTTATGCAGTTCGACCAGAGCCGCGATGTGAAGCGGCGGTTAAACGAACTGACCCGCGACTTCACGATTGCGATCGCTTTGGTCATTTTCACGCTTCTTCCGCTTGGTTTGCGGTCTTCGGCGATCGTCATGATCTCAATCCCGCTCTCGCTCGCCTCCGGCTTGTTGGTCCTCTATGCGATGGGATATGGTCTCAGCCAGCTATCCATTGCCGGCTTTATCGTTTCCCTAGGATTGCTGGTGGACGACAGTATCGTGGTGACTGAAAATATTGCTCGGCATTTGCGGATGGGCAAGACGCGAACCCAAGCCGCTATCGAGGGCAGTCTGGAAATACGTGCAGCGGTCATCGGATCTACGGCTGTTCTGGTTCTGGCCTTTGTGCCGTTGCTGTTTTTGCCGAGTGGTGCCGGTGCCTATACCAGGTCTTTCTTCATCGCCATCATCGCGACTGTGATTGCCTCGCTGGTGATTTCCCTGTCTATTATTCCTTTTCTGGCCAGCCGCATGCTGCGGCCGGAGGAGAATCCGGAAGGCAATCCCGCGCTGCGCTGGGTGAACGACAAAATCCAGCGATTTTACCGGCCATTTTTGCACGTCGCCCTGGGGGCACCGGTCAAGACCGTAGTGCTGGCTATGGTTTTGTGCCTGTCGGCTTTCGCGCTCGTCCCGGTTCTGGGCTTCTCCCTTTTTCCTCTTGCCGATGCCCCTTATTTCCGGGTCTCGGTCGAAACGGAACAGGGCAGCAGCCTTGATCGTACCGACCGGGCCGTTGCCGAAGTTACAAAGATCCTGAAAACTGAACCCAGCATAATTGTGCGGGCGGAAAATATCGGAAACGGCAATCCGCAGGTTTTTTACAATGTCGGTCCCAGGGCCGAGCGGACCAACTATGGCGAAGTGCTCGCCGTGATGGATGAATGGGACACCCGCGAGGGGCCCAAGATGATCAATAGATTGCGTAAGCAGCTCGATCAGATTGCCGGTGCCCGGGTGAAAATTGAACTTTTCCAAAACGGCACCCCTGTGGAAGCGCCGATCGTCATTCGGGTGGCGGGACTGGAACTGGACAAGCTCAAGGAACTGTCCGGTAAAGTTGCCGATGTGCTGCGGGAAACCCCTGGTGCCCGTGACATCGTGAATCCTGTGAATACCGACAATATCGATCTGGATATTGGGCTGGATGAAAAGAAAGCGGCGCTGCTCAATATTCCCTCTGGCGAACCGCGCCGTGCTATCCGGTTGGCGATCAGCGGCGAACGGGCCGCATCTTTCCGGGACCAGGAAGGTGACAATTATCCAGTGACCGTCCGCTTCCCGTTTGAGGACAATCTTCCGATATCGGTGCTGGACAAGGTTTATGTGGCTACACGCACCGGTGATCCCGTGCCACTGTCCCAGATCACCAATCCCAAACTCACCAATGTGACTCCGCAAATCCAGCGCTACCAGTTGCAGCGGACAGTTCTGGTTACGGCCCAGGCCGACTTTGGTGAAATCCCTTCAACGATCAACAGCCGCGCAGTGGAGAAGCTGGAGAAGATCGATTTCCCCGAAGGCTATACATGGTCGATCGGTGGCGAGTCAGAAGCCATTGGTAAAACCTTTGGGGATTTCGGCCCGCTGATCATCACGGCGCTCATGCTGATACTCGCAGTTCTGGTGGCCGAGTTTCAGCGGTTTCGCGAAACGATTGTCGTCGCGGGCGTTATTCCTCTGGGGACGTTCGGCGGAATTCTCGCGCTTTTTGTTACCGGGAATTCGCTCAGCGTCATGGCAATTATCGGCTTCATCGCACTGATCGGGATTGAAATCAAAAACTCGATATTGCTGGTCGACTTCACCACACAGCTGCGGGAGCAGGGCATGGGTTTGCGCGAAGCAATCGAAAAGGCCGGAGAAGTACGTTTTCTGCCAGTGTTGCTCACATCGGTAACGGCGATAGGCGGTTTGACGCCGCTCGCTTTATGGGGCGGTGCGCTCTACGGCCCTCTGGCGGTCATCATCATCGGGGGATTGATAAGCTCGACCCTCTTGTCTCGCGTGGTAACACCCGCCATGTATCTTCTTGTCGCGATGCGCGATGAAGAGAGCGAAAACACTAGCAGCGGGGGCATCACCGCCACCGTCTAAAAGGAGTGCATATGGCACAGCAGAAAGCCATTTTTGCCGGTGGTTGTTTTTGGTGCACCGAAGCGGTGTTCAATGACGTTGCCGGAGTAAATTCCGTCGAAAGCGGTTATATTGGCGGCGAGAAACCGGACCCCACTTACCGTGAGGTTTGCTCCGGTACGACCGGCCATGCCGAAGCGATCAAGATCGGATTTGATGATGCGGCGATCAGCTATTCCACCCTGCTCGATATCTTTTTTGCAACCCACGATCCGACACAGCTCAATCGCCAGGGCAATGATATCGGCACCCAGTATCGGTCGGCGATTTTCCCGCTGGACGATGAACAGCGCGCCGAAGCGGAAGCCGGAATATTGCGTGCCGGGGAGAGCCGGTCGGAACCGATCGTGACCACGATCGAAGGGCCTGCGACCTGGTATGTTGCGGAAGATTATCATCAACAATATTGGGCGGATGAAGGGCGGAGCAATCCTTATTGTGTGGCCTCCATTCCACCGAAACTGCAAAAACTGCGGACCAGTTTCGCTGACAAGCTGAAGGACTAGGACAGGCCAATGAAACCGATCAGAAAAGCCGTCTTCCCGGTTGCCGGCATGGGAACCCGCTTCCTGCCGGCGACCAAGGTGATGCCCAAGGAACTGTTTCCGATCGTCGATCGTCCGCTCCTCCAATATGCCGTGGATGAAGCGCTGGAGGCTGGAATCGAGCAGATGATTTTCGTCAATGGCCGCGGCAAGGGCATGATCGAGGATCATTTCGACATGGCTTACGAGCTGGAACGCACGATGGCTGATCGATCGAAAGACCGGTCGGCTCTCGACGGAACCCGTCTCAGACCGGGTGATTGTGTCTTCGTGCGGCAGCAGGAACCCCTTGGCCTTGGCCATGCAATCTGGTGCGCGCGGGACATCATCGGAGACGAGCCTTTTGCGATTTTCCTGCCCGACGAATTCATGGTCGGTGCTCCAGGATGCATGACGCAGATGGTGAGTGCTTACGAAAAGCTGGGTGGCAATATCGTCTGCGCGCTGGAAATCCCGATCGAGGACACGCCTTCTTATGGTGTGATCTATCCTGGCAAACGGGACGGGCCGATCACCGAGGTCAAAGGTCTGGTCGAGAAGCCGGCGGCGGGCACTGCACCATCCAACCTGATCCTGCCGGGTCGCTATATCCTGCAACCCGAAGTGATGCGGATATTGGAAACGCAAGAAGCTGGTGCCGGCGGCGAAATCCAGCTGACTGACGCGATGGCGCAGATGATCGGAAAACAGCCGTTTCATGGCATGACCTTTGACGGCAAGCGCTATGATTGCGGATCGAAACAAGGCTATGTCGAGGCCAATCTGGCTATGGCATTGGCCGATCCGGAAATTGGCAGTGACATCCGGGCGATGGCCGAGAAGCTGCTGGCCGAGTCCTGAACCGGTCCGGCATTCATCCAGACTTCATCACAATGGCTGCACATAGCATCTGAGGAGTATTTCATGCGCGCGTTTTCAATCTTGTCGGTGGTTCTGGTTCCTCTGCTATTGTCTGGCTGTGTCGCGAGCAAGATCGTCACAGCGCCGTTCAGGGCCGCTGGGACGGTGGTCGAGACGGCTGTCGATGCGACCACCCAGACACAATCCGAGAAGGAAGAAGATCTGGGCCGTAAAGTGCTCGCCGAGCGGAAAGAACAGCGGGACCTTTGTCTGGATGAAGCGCAAAACAAGCAAGAGCGCCGCAATTGCAAAGATGCTTACAACCGGGACGATTGAGTCAGTCGTTTTTGGTCAGCAGCGGTGGCGCAAATTTGCCATCAACCGGTTCCATGGCCGCCATTTTCGCCATTTCCTCTTCGAATAATTTCACCCGCTTTTTCCAGCGATAATGGGTTGAGGCCGAAAAAATGCCTTTGCCATGTTCCTTGCCGTAGCGGGTCCAGAAGCGGATCGCCGCTTGCGGGTCGTAGCCGGCATTGGCCATCAGCCACACCGAAAGCCGGTCCGCCTCGATCTCGGCGGCCTTGATCCGGCCAGCGCTCTTGCCGAATTGTCCAAAGAATCCGCGATTGACGCTTTGCGCATCGAGCTGGTCACGGTGTTTCAGCAGATTATGGGCCAGTTCATGCGCTACAACCGCGGCAAATTCATCGTCACTCAGAAAATATTCGGCGAGGCGCGACGAGACGCTGACCAGCTTGCCATCAGCGCTAGCACTCCTGTCGGCACTGACCCGGATCTGGAATTGTCCTGGACATGTCATAACTCGCCCGATCAAAATAGTCCGGCTGATACCGCCTTGCGAGATGGTCAAATGGATATTGGGCTCCGCCAGCGCCTGTTCCAGCATCTGATTGATCGCCGCGATCCTGCGATAGGGGGAGTGCTCCCTGGACAGTTGCGGATCGTCGACCGCAATTTCATCGACGGGCATAGTGTTGATTGCCCGCAGGGTGTCACCTGGTGATAATTTTGCGGTTTCGGCCGGGCTGCCCGGAGCCACCGCAGTAATCCCTATGGAACCATCGAACCCGAGCGCAAAACGGGCGGTTTCCTGATCGGCATATTGGGCGACATCATTTAGCAGCAGGCCGGTTCTGGCAGTTTTCTGATCGCAATAGGGTGTATTGGCATCGACCAGTCGATAACCGATGGCGTTCATCCGCTGGTCAAGCAGCTGCAGGTTCTTTAGCGCCAGAATCGTGCCGGCGTTGAATCCGCCATCGGGCTCTTCCTGTGCGGATAGTGGCGCAGCAACGGTCAAGGCCAACAGACTGAACCAAATCCGAATCATTATTTCCATCTAGCCTATCGCTCCTGTCGGCAAGTTGAACGCGCTCTGTACCATGCTGTCGGTGAGGTTCCACCAAGCCAATATCAGCGCTGCGCCGATCAGCACGACCGCCGCAATCTTTTGAAACACCGGTTGCGCCTGATCAGCATTTCCCAAATTGCGCGCCTTGGAAGCGAGGGCGGCATAAAAGGTGAGGCCGGTTGTTTCGGTGATGACGGTTAGTCCTGCCAATATCGCAAATTGCAGCATCAGATTCCCTGTCGGATCGATAAACGGGGGGATGAATGCAGTATAGAATAGCAAGGCCTTGGGGTTGGACATGTGCACGGCCAACCCATTGAGAAAGCCCTTTCCAAAATTGGCGCTTTTGGCCGATTGATTGGCGAGAGCGCTGGTTCCGCCCCGAAACATCTGAAATCCCATCCATGCAAGATAGGCAACACCGATCCAGCGCAGCACGGCATAGGCGGCGGGAACCGCCTCGATCAACGCGATCAGTCCGAAAGCGGTCAGGGCATACCAGATGAAATTCCCGATATTGACGCCGATGATCGGCCCGAGCGCGCCGCGCATTCCCCCTGTCGGGCCGAGTGGCAAAGCATGGCTGACGGTAACCATGGTTGCCGGTCCCGGGGTGAGGCAGAACATCAGGTCAGCGAACAGAAATAACAGGATGGTTTCGAGCGGCATTGATATTCGGACCTGTTTTCCTGATGAACTTTACAAACTTTACAGTGTAAGAGCAAAAAATTCTCCGCCTTCGATTTTCGCAAAAACCACGGTCTCCCGCGCGTTCGAAATATCTGTAGGGGAAAAGTCTATTGCCACCGGGTCTGATCAGCATTTCATTGGTTAAAAGAGGAAGCTACAAAATCCGGAGCCTGTAGGACAGCAAAATGATGGCAATTTCGTAGCTTGCAAACCCGGAGTTTCATCTCCGCTTTCCCTTCGATCGTCTCGTCCAACGAGAAATAGTAGCGATGATTTTTTCTGGAAACAAAAAGCCCCGCTGGAGATGATCCAGCGGGGCTTTTGTTACCATCCAAAGTGCGAGAATTTACTCTTTTTCATCAGCCGTTTCATCAGCAGCTTCCGAAGCTTCTTCAGCAGGCGCTTCAGCGACCACTGTTTCTGCTTCTTCCGCTGGCGCTTCGGCAGCCGCTGTTTCGGCTTCTGCGGCTGGTGCCGCAAAGACGTCATCGGCCGTTGGCTCGACTTCGACAGGAGCAGCAGCCTTGGCTACTTCTTCCGCTTTCAGATCCGCTGCGGCCTGGATCGCATCAAGCATCTTCTGCTGTTGCGCCCGCAATGCAGCATCGCGGCTGGTTGCGGCGATACGCGCACGGTTCATGCCCGCACCGGTGCCAGCCGGGATCAAACGACCAACGATCACGTTTTCCTTGAGACCGATCAGCTGATCCTTCTTGCCCTCGACAGCCGCCTGGGTCAGCACCCGGGTGGTTTCCTGGAAAGAAGCAGCAGAGATGAAGCTGCGGGTTTGCAAGCTCGCCTTGGTGATACCAAGGAGGACTGGCTTGCCGGCAGCAGGTTCCTGCTTTTTGGTCAGCTTGGCATTATATTCCAGCATCTCTTCAAGATCGATCTGCTCGCCCGGAAGAAGCGTGGTATCGCCGCCATTGGTGATTTCAACTTTCTGCAGCATCTGACGAACAATCGTCTCGATATGCTTATCGTTGATTTTCACGCCTTGCAGACGATAGACTTCCTGAATTTCCGATACGAGATATTCAGCCAGCGCTTCGACACCCAATACTTCCAGAATGTCATGCGGATCCGGAGAACCGGAGACCAGATTGTCGCCCTTCTTGACGAAATCGCCTTCCTGAACGTCGATGACCTTGGTCTTCGGCACCAGATATTCGACCGGTTCGCCCTCTTCCGGAACAATCGCGATCTTGCGTTTCGCCTTATAGTCGCGAACAAATTCAATCCGCCCATCGATTTTCGCGATGATCGAATTGTCCTTCGGAATACGCGCTTCAAACAGTTCGGCCACACGTGGCAGACCACCCGTAATGTCGCGAGTTTTCGCAGCTTCGCGAGAAACACGCGCCAGCACGTCACCAGCGGCAACCTTGGCACCGTCTTCGACGGACAGGGTCGCGCCATTGGCGAGCATGTAACGACCGGCTTCTCCGCTGTTCTCATCCAGAAGGGTGAGGCGGGGACGCAGGTCCTCTTTATTGGCTCCACGACCAGAGGCCCGATATTCCATGATCACACGTTGTGCGATACCGGTGGCTTCATCGGTCTGTTCGGTCATCGTCTTGCCTTCGATGACGTCCTGGAACTTGATGACACCCGGTTTCTCGGTGATCATCGGCATGGTGAACGGGTCCCATTCGGCGAGACGATCACCCAGATGAACCTTCGCACCATCCTTGATCAGCACGCTGGTGCCATAAGGCACCTTGTCGGCTGAGCGTTCGCGACCGTCATTGTCGATCACGGCGATGATGCCGCTACGCGCCAGGGACAGGAAGCGACCATTCTTGTCTTCGATGACCGGCATGTCGCGATATTCGACCTTGCCTTCTGCCACCGATTCCAGATTGGACTGCTCGTTGAGCTGAGCAGCGCCGCCGATGTGGAAAGTCCGCATCGTCAGCTGCGTGCCTGGCTCACCGATCGACTGAGCCGCGATAACGCCAACCGCTTCACCGATATTCACCGGTGTACCGCGAGCAAGATCACGACCGTAGCAGGTGCCGCATACGCCCATCTTGGATTCGCATACCAGCGGTGAACGAATGCGCGCGGACTGGATGCCGAGCTCTTCGATCACGACGATGGCCGCTTCGTCCAGCAACGTGCCGGACTTGATCACAACGCTATCGTCTTTGCTGTCGATAATATCTTCGGCCATGGTCCGGCCGAGGATACGTTCGCCAAGCGATGCGATAACCGAACCGCCCTGGACGATGGCTTTCATCTCCAGGGCATTTTCGGTGCCGCAATCTTCTTCGACGATCGTGCAATCCTGAGAAACGTCAACCAGACGGCGCGTCAGATAGCCCGAGTTTGCTGTTTTCAACGCCGTATCCGCAAGGCCTTTACGCGCCCCGTGAGTGGAGTTGAAATATTCGAGAACCGTCAGGCCTTCCTTAAAGTTCGAGATAATCGGTGTTTCAATAATCTCGCCGGAAGGTTTCGCCATCAGGCCGCGCATGCCGCCCAGCTGTTTCATCTGTGCTGGCGAACCACGGGCGCCGGAGTGGCTCATCATGTAGATCGCGTTAATCTCGCGTTCGCGGCCATGTTCGTCCTCCGGCGTAGCAGCCAGCTCGTCCATCATCGCGTTCGCAACCGTGTCACCACAGCGAGACCAGGCGTCGATCACCTTGTTGTATTTTTCCTGCTGGGTGATCAGACCATCCTGATATTGCTGTTCATAGTCAGCCACCTGCTCGCGCGTTGCGGCAACGGTAGCATCCTTCGAATCCGGAATGATCATGTCATCCTTGCCGAAGGAAATACCGGCCCGGCAAGCGTGGCGGAAGCCAAGGCCCATGATCGCGTCGGCGAACAGGACCGTGTCTTTCTGACCGGTGTGACGGTAAACCTGGTCAATCACGTCGCCGACTTCTTTCTTGGTCAGCAAGCGGTTGACGATGTCGAACGGTACCAGATGTGATTTCGGCAAACATTCCGCAATTAGCAAACGGCCTGGAGTGGTGTCAAAACGCTTGAGAATCGGTTTGCCGTCCTCATCGGTTTGCGGAACCCGGGTGGTGATCTTGGAGTGCAAGGTCACCGCACCAATTTCCAGCGCCTGATGCACTTCAGCCATATCGGCCAGCAACATGCCTTCGCCCGGCTCGCCTTTGCGATCCATTGTCAGATAATAGATGCCGAGAACCATATCCTGTGAAGGAACGATGATCGGCTTGCCATTGGCGGGGGACAGAATGTTGTTGGTCGACATCATCAAGACACGCGCTTCCAGCTGCGCCTCAAGGCTCAGTGGAACGTGGACCGCCATTTGGTCACCGTCAAAGTCGGCGTTGAAGGCGGAGCAGACCAGCGGGTGAAGCTGGATGGCCTTGCCCTCGATCAATACCGGCTCAAACGCCTGGATGCCCAAACGGTGAAGCGTTGGTGCGCGGTTCAGCATCACCGGATGTTCGCGGATCACTTCTTCCAGAATGTCCCAGACTTCCTTGCGCTCTTTTTCGACCCATTTCTTGGCCTGCTTGAGCGTCATCGAAAGACCCTTGGCATCGAGGCGCGCGTAAATGAACGGCTTGAACAATTCCAGGGCCATTTTCTTCGGCAGACCACATTGATGCAATTTCAGCTCGGGACCGGTCACGATAACCGAACGGCCGGAATAATCGACGCGCTTGCCGAGAAGGTTCTGGCGGAAACGGCCCTGCTTGCCCTTGAGCATGTCGGACAGGGATTTCAGCGGGCGTTTGTTCGCGCCGGTGATGGTCCGGCCGCGACGGCCATTGTCAAACAGCGCATCCACGGATTCCTGAAGCATGCGCTTCTCGTTGCGGACGATGATGTCCGGCGCGCGCAGTTCCATCAGACGTTTCAAACGGTTGTTCCGGTTGATCACGCGGCGATAGAGATCGTTGAGATCGGAGGTCGCGAAACGGCCGCCATCCAACGGCACCAGCGGGCGCAGTTCGGGCGGGATCACAGGAATGATTTCGAGGATCATCCATTCCGGTTTGTTGCCGGAATCGATGAAGCTTTCGACCACTTTCAGGCGCTTGATGATCTTCTTGGGTTTCAGCGTCGACTTGGTCGTCCGCAGATCTTCCATCAGATCGTCGCGTTCCTGCTTCAGGTCGAGGTCCTGCAGCATGATCTTGACCGCTTCTGCGCCGATACCGGCGGAGAAAGCATCTTCGCCATATTCGTCCTGGGCTTCGAGCATTTCGTCTTCGGTCAGCAGCTGGAATTTTTCCAGCGCCGTCAAGCCGGGCTCGATAACCACATAGCTTTCAAAATAGAGCACGCGTTCGAGCTGCTTGAGCTGCATGTCGAGCAGCAGGCCGATGCGCGATGGCAGGGATTTCAGGAACCAGATATGCGCCACAGGAGCGGCAAGGTCGATATGACCCATGCGTTCGCGGCGGACCTTGGTCACCGTGACTTCGACACCGCATTTTTCGCAGACGATGCCCTTATATTTCATCCGCTTGTACTTGCCGCACAGGCATTCGTAATCTTTTACCGGACCAAAGATACGCGCACAGAACAGGCCGTCACGTTCCGGCTTGAACGTCCGGTAGTTGATGGTTTCCGGTTTCTTGATCTCACCAAAGGACCAGCTGCGGATGCGCTCCGGCGAAGCAAGGCCGATCTGGATCTGGTCAAATGTTTCCGGCTTTGCGATCGGATTTGCAAAATTTGATACTTGATTCATGTCTTAATTCCTCTTGGGCTTTCGCCCCAAATTTGAAATGCTGCGTGGCGTGAACTTACCGCTTCACTCCGCCGCTATTGCAATCCCGTCGCCAGTTTCATCATCATCGTCACCAAAGCTGGAGAGCTGGATGTTGAGGCCGAGCGACCGCATTTCCTTGACCAGAACGTTAAAGCTTTCCGGCACGCCGGCTTCGAACGTATCGTCACCCTTGACGATCGCTTCGTATACCTTGGTCCGGCCGATCACGTCATCGGACTTGACCGTCAGCATTTCCTGCAGCGTGTAAGCCGCGCCATAGGCTTGCAGCGCCCAGACTTCCATTTCCCCGAAACGCTGTCCGCCAAATTGCGCTTTACCGCCAAGAGGCTGCTGCGTGACAAGGCTGTAAGGGCCGATCGAACGGGCGTGGATCTTGTCGTCAACCAGATGGTGCAGTTTGAGCATGTAGATATAGCCCACGGTCACCTTGCGATCGAACTTGTCACCGGTCCGGCCATCATACAGATTGACCTGACCGCTGCGATCCAGACCTGCCAGTTCGAGCATGTCGGAAATGTCGCTTTCATGCGCACCGTCAAACACTGGCGTGCCCATTGGAATACCATCACGAAGATGGCCGACCATTTCGACAATCTCGGCGGTATCACGGCTATCAATATCTTCGTGATACTGCTCGCCGTAAATGACCTTGAGCCGTTCCTTGACCGCATCCGGTGGAGGCGCTGCCTGTGGATCGGGGTTAGCAAGCTTCCATTCTTCGAGAGCTTCGGTGACCTGCTGACCGAGACCACGTGCGGCCCAGCCAAGATGGGTTTCGAAAATCTGCCCGACGTTCATTCGCGAAGGCACACCCAATGGATTGAGCACGATGTCAACCGGTGTACCATCCTCGAGGAACGGCATGTCTTCCTGCGGAAGGATGCGGGAAATAACCCCCTTGTTGCCGTGACGGCCAGCCATTTTGTCACCGGGTTGCAGCTTGCGCTTCACCGCGACAAAAACCTTGACCATCTTCAGCACGCCCGGTGCCAGCTCGTCGCCGCGCTCCAGCTTCTCGCGACGGTCTTCGAACCGTTCGTTGATCAGCTTGATCGCTTCGTCATACTGTTGACGGGTGGCTTCGAAATCGGACTGAACCTGATCGTCCTTTACAGCGATCTTCCACCAGTCAACCTGTTCCAGTTCGGACAGGCTTTCCTCGGTGATCGCGGCGCCTTTTTTCATCGGCTTCGGCGCGGAAGTTGCGGTCTGTCCGATCAACATGTCTTTCAACGTGTTGAAGGTCGCGCGATTGAGGATGGCGCGTTCGTCGTCGCGATCCTTGGTAAACCGGGCGATTTCTTCGCGTTCGATCGCCAGGGCGCGTTCGTCCTTGTCGATGCCGTGACGGTTGAACACACGAACCTCGACCACCGTACCGGCAACACCGGGAGGCAGACGCAAGGACGTGTCACGAACGTCAGATGCTTTCTCGCCGAAGATGGCGCGGAGAAGTTTTTCTTCCGGCGTCATCGGACTTTCACCCTTGGGCGTGATCTTGCCGACGAGAATATCGCCCGGTTCGATTTCCGCACCAATATAGACAATGCCCGCTTCGTCGAGGTTGCGCAGCGCTTCCTCACCGACATTGGGAATATCGCGGGTAATGTCTTCAGGGCCCAATTTGGTGTCGCGGGCCATGACTTCAAATTCTTCGATGTGGATCGAGGTGAAGACATCGTCTTTGACGATCCGCTCGGAGATGAGGATCGAATCCTCATAATTGTAGCCATTCCACGGCATGAAGGCGACGAGGCTGTTCTTGCCGAGCGCCAATTCACCCATATCGGTGGACGGGCCGTCAGCAATCGTGTCGCCCTGCTGGACAATTTCGCCAACCTTCACCAGCGGACGCTGATTGATGCAGGTATTCTGGTTGGAGCGCTGGAATTTCTGCAGCGTGTAGATGTCAACGCCCGATCTGCCGGCTTCCACCGCACCCGATGCACGGATGACGATACGGGTGGCGTCCACCTGATCGACAATACCGGCGCGCCTTGCGGCGATCGCCGCGCCGCTGTCGCGAGCTACGGTTTCTTCCATTCCGGTGCCGACAAACGGTGCTTCGGCTTTCACCAAAGGCACAGCCTGACGTTGCATGTTCGAACCCATGAGTGCGCGGTTGGCGTCATCATTTTCCAGGAACGGGATTAGCGATGCCGCAACCGATACGAGCTGTTTCGGGCTCACATCCATCAACGTGATTTGATCACGCAACGCCATCAGGAACTCGCCTGCCTGACGTGAGGAAACAATTTCCTCAACAAAGCTGCCGTCTTCATTCAGGTCCGCATTGGCCTGTGCCACGGTGTGCTTCTGCTCTTCCATCGCGGAGAGATAGACAACATCGTCGGTGACCTTATTGTCGACGACCTTGCGATACGGTGTTTCAATGAAGCCGTACTGGTTGATCCGGCTGAACGATGCCAGCGAGTTGATCAGGCCGATGTTCGGGCCTTCCGGCGTTTCAATCGGACAAATCCGGCCATAATGGGTCGGGTGAACGTCGCGGACTTCAAAGCCGGCACGTTCACGGGTCAGACCACCGGGGCCCAACGCTGACACGCGGCGTTTATGGGTGACTTCCGAAAGCGGGTTGGTCTGATCCATGAACTGGGACAGTTGCGAGGAGCCAAAAAATTCGCGAACGGTCGCGACTGCAGGCTTTGCATTGATCAGGTCGTTCGGCATCACGGTGGATACATCTACGCTGCTCATACGCTCCTTGACGGCACGCTCCATGCGGAGGAGACCGACGCGATACTGGTTTTCCAGCAGTTCGCCAACGGAGCGAACACGGCGATTGCCGAGATTGTCGATGTCATCGACTTCGCCCTTGCCGTCTTTCAGATCAACCAGGGTTTTGACAACCGCGAGGATATCTTCCTTGCGCAGGATTGTATAATCAGCCGGCGCATCGAGTTCGAGACGCATGTTGAGTTTTACGCGGCCCACGGCGCTCAGGTCGTAGCGCTCGGGGTCAAAGAACAATCCTTCGAACAAGGCTTCAGCGGTTTCGCGCGTTGGCGGTTCACCGGGGCGCATGACGCGGTAAATATCGGATAGCGCACCATCACGGTCTTCGGCCTTGTCGACTTTCAGCGTGTTGCGGATCCATGGCCCGGTTGTGACATGGTCAATGTCCAGCAATTCGAGCGCGTCGATGCCGGCATTGTCAATCTTCTCGAGATTTTCAGCCGTCACTTCGTCACCGGCTTCAATGTAAATCTCGCCGGTTTTCTCGTTGATCAGGTCAAAGGCGCTGTAGCGGCCAAAGATTTCCTCGGTCGGGATGACGATGTTTTTCATGCCGTCGGATTCGGCCTTTTTCGCCGCGCGCGGTGTGATCTTGGTGGTTGCTTCAAAGACGACTTCACCGCTCTTCGAATCAACAATATCAAATGTCGGCTTCAGACCGCGCCATTGCTCGGCGACGAAAGGAATCGTCCAGCCGTCCTTGGCGCGCTTGTAAACGATGCGCTCGTAGAACAGGTTGAGGATATCCTCTTCCGAATAGCCCTGCTTGACGATCTTGACGATCTGGGCGCTCTTGGTGCGGCCTTCGTCTTCGATCTTGCCCTGGATATCGATTGCACCCATCGGTTCACGGATGGTCACCAAATTGCCGTCGACTTCGAGAATTTCGGCTGGCTGTTTCATGCCCGCTACGCGGATCATTTCGCCTGCTTTGAAATCAGGCTTCTTTTCTTTCACTTCCAGGATCGCGTCGCCCAGCGAACGCAGCAATGCGGTCACCGGCAGCTTGCGCTTGCGGTCAATGCGGACGTTGACGATGTCTTTCGCATCAAATTCAAAGTCCAGCCAGGAACCGCGATAAGGGATGACGCGGGCGGCGAACAGGAACTTGCCGGAGCTGTGGGTCTTGCCGCGGTCATGGTCAAACAATACGCCGGGCGAACGGTGCATCTGGCTGACAATGACGCGCTCGGTGCCGTTGATGACGAACGTGCCGTTCTTGGTCATCAGCGGCATGTCGCCCATATAAACGTCTTGCTCCTTGATATCGAGAACCGAGCGGGCTTCTGTTTCGGGATCAACCTCGAACACGATCAGGCGAAGGGTCACCTTCATCGGTGCGGCATAGGTGATGCCCCGCTGACGGCATTCTTCGACATTATATTTGGGGTCTTCGAGCTGATAGTTGACGAAGTCCATTTCGGCAGTACCGGCAAAATCGCGGATCGGAAAAACGCTGCGCAGCGTTTTTTCGAGGCCAGAGACATATCCGATCGAGGCATCCGAGCGCAGAAACTGTTCGTATGATTCGCGCTGCACTTCGATGAGATTCGGCATCTCGATGACTTCGTGAATGTCACCGAAGATTTTGCGAATGCGTTTCTTGCGGGTGGGGGTCGGAGCCGTTGTTTTGACCGAAGCTGCTTGGGTAGCCATATAGTTTTGCCTTCTCGCCATCGCCGGAAAACCGGCGGAAAATCAATATGTGGAGGCGCTTCAAGACAACAAAAGCCGCATGTCTCCCAAAGTGGGAAACTGCAGCTTTTTAGCGTCCTGAAAACCGTGCAAATTTCATTTCTTCTGGCGCGCCGCGCGACTGCACGCCCTGTCTCGAAATCTGTGGTGAGAGCGCGATATAGGGAGATGCCCGCTTTGGGTCAAGAGGGCGTGTCAGACGTTACCTCTGGCAGATGTCAATCCGGCATCGGGTCCGATCTGTTTTGCCATCTTGCAGATCCCCAGATACGGATCAGTCTGTCGACGCGGTCTTTGAAATCTCCAGCCAGGCCGTGAGTATTGGCACATCGCTTTTTCTCGACCATGCAGGCTTCCCCGGTATCGAGCCGTAAGGTTGTAATTCTCGATCCTCCTTCAGCGATTCCGATCTGTGTGGGTCGTTCGAGATCGCCGACTGTCATCAGTACCGGTTTTGCAGGAATATCAGGCTTTTCGCCGTTTAGCAGCGACAATATGATTGCGCGATAATCACTCAGACCGATTGGTCCGTCGACTGCGACACCCGCGCGGTTGGTTACCAGGAAAGTACCGTTCTGGCGGATATTGATATTGTGGCCGTGACCCAGGAAGCCTTGCTCGAACAGGTCTTCACCGTGATCGCCGGTTATGACAACCACGCTATTGTCCCACACGCCATCCTGCTTCAATCTAGCAACCAGCGCTCCTAGCTGCTGATCCGAATAATGTACCGCGTTCCAGTAGGTCTGCTGCAGCAAATCCCGGTTTCCGGCATTGATGTCGGACCGCGGCAAAGGTCTGTCGGTCAGATTAAGCGACATTCCCTCGTGGAAATAAGGGAAATGCGGTGACTGGAAATTGAAATAGAGAAATTGCGGCTGCTCCCATTTCGATCGCTGCTGATATTGTTCCGCAAAGGCTTTCAGAAGATGTTTTTCGTCGACGAGGATTGATCCTTGCGCGCCGTTGCCGAAAGCGCGCAGATGTTTCAGCGTCTCTCCATCGAAAAAGATATCGGCGTTCTCGCGCATCCCGACTGTTTTTGAAATGTCTCCGAAATTTTCCGGCTGGCCGGAAAAAACACCAATTTCATAACCGCTGGATTTAAGTTCGCGGAACAGCGAGGGAGAACCGCTTGCAGGTTTCAGGGTACCGCCGAACAGGGATTTGAGCGAAGCGGTGGTAAAGCCCACGTGACTAAAAACGGGGGAAACAAGGCTACCCGATTTTGCAATTGCTTCGAGGTTGGGAGCAACCGGTTTGCCGTCGATACGCTTCCCGATCACATCGTAGCGCGCGCTCTCCATGACAATCAGGATGAGGTGAGGGCGTTCGCCCGATATCAATGTGACCGGCGGTTGCGGCGCTATCGGAACCAGCTGCAGGTCTCCGCCATAACCGTCTTCGTCGATCCCGTTTGCCGGAATATCCAGCGCCAGCGGATAGCGGGAACTGTCGAACGGGTGCCGGTCGGGCATGTTGGAGATCCAGCCATAGCCATCATTATCAAAATCGGTAATTCTGTTCGCTGCCGTCGTGAAAAGGCCCCATGCGAGCGTACGGTTCAGGCCATTATGAACGTCGATGGAAGCGGCGGGCACCATGATGGCGAGCAACAGGCTGGAGAAAAAGAAATCGATAGCGACGCGGCCGTAGGCCGACCATTCGGGATGGTTGGGGCGCACCAGGAATTTTCGCGAAAGCCACCTGAATATAAAGCTGTAGCCAGCCAGACCGATAACCAGCGCGGCCAGCCCCAGAAAAATTTCGCTGGAAGCGAACAGCAAGGCGTCGGTCAGGCTGCCGCCGCCGAGATTTGCCATCAGGGCAAAGCTCATCGTATCACTGAAATACTGGCCCAACTGGAATGTCAGAGCGAGCAATAATATATATCCGCCGCCGACGATGGTCACCAGAAAAAACAGCGGTGGCCAGGATTTTCTGGATCGGAAAAGCCGGACAATTATCCACCACACACCGACGATGAGCATGGCCATCGAACAAAGGTAACCGACAAGGAAGACGAACCGCTCAGCGAGCGTGTCAATGGCCTGGGATTGGCCAAAGCCGCCCGTAAACAATCCGAATTTGCGATCGGCGAGCGCGAGTTCCAAGGCGGCAAGGACGCACAACAGGCCGAGAATGACTCCAAAATAGAGCTTCCCCTGCATATCGCTTCTGGTGAAGAAGTTTCTCATCCGCTTGTTCTTTGATTCCTGCATATCATTCGCGCCGTGATGCTAGCAGAAGCGGGTAAAAGGCAGGTTAAGCAGAACCGATCAGGGGTCCTGGGGTCACGAGAAATTACAGTCGTCGCTGAAATCCGCCATCAAAACAACTTTTCGGACCATCGCCGGATCGTAGCTCACCTGACCATCCAGAATAAGCATGGCAAGTCCGTGAACCAGCGACCAGGCATGCAGGGTCGCGGTGGTGCGTTCCCCGGGCGGGAGATTATCGGGCATCATCGCCGCGATGCCCTTGCGCAACTGATGAAAGGCTTCGCCCATCGCGGAAGGATCATTGCCGTCGAGGTCGACCTTGCCGACGCGGGTGTAGATCAGGCGCATCAGCGCAGGATGCTCCACCGCCCAGTCGACGTAGGTCACACCCATCTCGGCAAAGCCTGCGCGTCCGCCGCCTGCCGCCGTTGCTGCTTTCGCCTGATGCCAGCCGAGGCGATTGAGCCCTTCCAGCGCCAGCGCATCAAGCAAGGCATTTTTGTTCGGAAAATGGCGGTATAGCGCCGTGGCCGACACGCCCAGATCGCGGGCGAGTGCGCGCAATCCGAGATCAGGCCGTTCCTGACTCTCCAGCCGTTCCATTCCCATTTGCAGCGCCGCAGCGCGCAAATCGCCGTGATGATAGGGCGTATTCATTGGAAGATATGGAAGCATGTTGAGCCTTGGGGAAGGCTTATGTTGACACTGTTAGCATTGATTGGCATGTTAACAGCATAAACATCACGAGTCGATTTGCCAAGCCGGAAGGAAGTATCACCATTGTTGATTTATGCGATCATCGTCGCCGCGCTTGGATTGATCGTCGCTATTGCGCATTCGGTGATTGGCGAACGGGCCATACTAGGTCCGCTCTATCGCGAGCGGACGACCGGTCTGCTGGCCGCGCGGGCGATGCGCGATATCATCCGGGCGGTCTTTCATATACCGTCGCTGGCCTGGGCGGGTCTCGGTGTCGCCGTGCTGCTCAACCGCCTGCAGTCCGGCAGCGATCTGCTACCGATCACCGCGGCTATAATTTTTGCGCTGTCCGGCATCGGCAATCTCGCTGCGCTCCGCCGACCGCATCCGGGCGGTCTCATCTTGCTGGCGATGGCAATGGCGACAGTCGCCGACATTGGTTTCAACTAGAAGGAATTTCTCATGGCTTCCGTAATCGAAAAAACCATCCGCGCCGCGGTCACCCCTGTGATGGGTGCGGTCGCCAATTATAATCGCAAGCGGATGAAGGAGCCGGTCGGCGGCCACCCCTATCTGACCGGTGTGCACAGGCCGATGACCGAAGAGGTCACTCTGGCTGACCTCAAGGTCGAGGGCGAAATCCCCGAGATGCTCGACGGGCGCTATCTTCGGATCGGCCCCAATCCGGTGACCGCGCCCGATGAAGGCAGCTATCACTGGTTTGTCGGTGACGGCATGGCGCATGGCATCCGAATCCAGAGCGGCAAAGCGATATGGTATCGCAACCGCTGGATCCGCAGCAATGCGGTCAGCGATGCACTGGGCGAGCCGCGCAAACCGGGAACCCGCAAACCCCGCACGGACAATGCCAACACCAATATTGTGGACATTGGCGGCAAGACCTTTGCGATTGTCGAGGCTGGCGGCTTTCCGGTGGAACTGACCGATGATCTTGAAACGGTGAAGCATAATCCGTTCGACGGAACTTTGATCAACGCCTTTTCCGCCCACCCGCATCTTGATCCCCAGACCGGAGAGATGCACGCTATTTGCTACGACGCGCCGGTTATGGACAGGGTGTGGCATGTGGTGCTTGGCCCGGATGGCAAGGTGAAGCGAGAGGAACCGATTGCGGTCAAGGACGGTCCGTCGATCCATGACTGCCAGATTACCGAAAACTATGTGCTGGTCTTCGATCTTCCGGCAACATTCTCGATGAAGCGTATGCTGGGCGGTTTTGCTTTCCCTTATGAATGGAATCCGGACCATGCTGCCCGCGTCGGTCTTTGCCCGCGCGACGGGTCGGGCGCGGATACCGTGTGGTGCGATGTTGATCCCTGTTATGTATATCATCCGGCCAATGCCTATGAGACGGATGATGGCAGCGTGATCGTCGACGTGGTGGTGCACGAAAGCACCTATGCGCGGACGACCTTTGGCCCGGGCGGAGAATGGTCACGGCTGGAACGCTGGACGGTCGATCCGGTAGCGAAGAAAGTGGACCGCAAGATGCTTGATGATCGTCCGCAGGAATTCCCGCGCTATGACGAGCGACTGACCACAAAACCCTATCGCTATATCTACAATATCGCGCTGGCCGGCCGTCCGGACGAACTGGATATGGCGGGCACCGAATTGTTCAAACATGATCTGGAACGCGGCGAGAAGCTGGTTCGCGATTTTGGCGCGGGCCGGCATCCGGGGGAATTTGTGTTCGTGCCCCGCTCGCCAGAATCGGCAGAAGACGAAGGCTGGCTGATCGGTCTGGTCATCGATGCCGAGCGGGAAACGACCGAACTACAAATCCTCAACGCTGATGATTTTCTTGGGAAACCCCAGGCCGTGATCCATCTGCCGCACCGGATACCTCCGGGGTTTCACGGCAACTGGGTGGCGAGTTAAATCAATATCTCACGGGGAGCTCCGCACTTGATGCCGAGATCTCCTTCCGCTTTCTTCGATGTGTCTCAAAGCCCCATGTCACCGGCGCTCTATTTTTTGTTCAAGGCTGCCGATAGTTAAAATAGCGATCCATTCTCCTTCCCGGTCGCGTGGATATTATCCTGCCTTTTTGCTCTGGATCTTAATCGGAGCTTCTGCGGGCTTCAGCTCAATGCACTGGTTGCCGATCTCGCTGATCTGAGCGGCCTGGTCAGCCGTCGGTGCAATCCTTCCGACGACGCTGGAGGCGGGCATTGCCTTGCTGAACAAATATCCCTGAACCTGGACGCAGCCTTCCAGTTTCAACTGGTCAAGCTGATCGCTGCGCTCGACGCCCTCGGCGGTTGTCACCATTCCGAGGCTCGTCGCCAGGCCGGTCACCGCGCGAATAATCGCCCGGCAATCTTCCCGGCTGTCCACTTCGTCCACGAAACAGCGATCAATTTTGATCTTGTCAAACGGGAAGCTGCGCAAATAGTTGAGTGAACTGTAACCGGTGCCAAAATCGTCCAGTGCAATGCGGACGCCCAGCGAGCGGATTTTGTGGAGCAGTTCCACATTGGACTGGTTATCGTTCATCAGCACGGATTCGGTGATTTCCAGCTCCAGCCGGTGTGGTGCGACGCCGGTTGCGGCCAACGCATTGATGATCGTTGGCATCAAATTGGGGCTACGCATCTGGGCCGGGGACAGGTTGACCGCGACACTCAGATGCTCCGGCCAATTGGCGACTTCATACAAGGCCGATCGGACAACCCATTCACCAAGCTGCACGATCAGGCCGGTATCTTCAGCCACCGGAATGAACACATCCGGCATGATCATGCCTTTTTCGCTGTGATTCCAGCGGAGCAGAGCTTCATATCCGATTGTCTCATTGGCTTCGATATTGACCAACGGTTGGTAAAAAAGCTCTAGTTCGTTGCGCTTCAGCGCAGCACGAAGGTCCAATTCAATATTGCGCCGTTCCTGCACCGCGTGATGCATCGACGGGTGAAAAACCGAGACACAGCCGCGCCCGTTTTCCTTCGCGTGATAAAGGGCAATATCAGAATATTTGATCAACTCTTCGCCGCTGCTGCCGCTTTCGGGGGCCAACGCGATTCCGATGCTGACGCCCGTGGCAACCGATTGTCCTTCAACCATTATCGGCTCGGATAATCTATCAATGATTTTATTCGCAATCTCGAGGACATGTTCGCTTGAACCGCAATTGCGCAAGGATATAGCAAATTCATCCCCGCCGAGACGCGCTACCATACCTTCAATGCCGATCGTATTTTCCAGGCGGTTCGCAACGGATTTCAGCACCATATCCCCTGCGCCATGTCCCAATGTATCATTGATCGTTTTGAAATGATCGAGGTCGAGATATAGCACCGCCAATTTCTGATCGTCCCTCATGCGCGTGACGGAGCGTTCCAGGGACTGATTGAACAGGGCGCGGTTGGGTAGATCGGTCAGGCTGTCAAAATGGGCGAGATGGGCAACCCGTGCCTCGGCCTTTCTGGCGATTGTAATATCAGCCGCGACGCCGCGAACATTCTTGCTTTCGCCTCGCTTTGTCGTGATCCGTCTGCCGGATAGTTTCCACCAGCGTTCTTTCCCGTCAATTTTTATCGGAACATGAATGTCCCGGAATGCTTTGCCCGAAGCCAGGCTTTGAGCAAGCTGATTGCGCTCCGTTGATTCCTCGAACAAATCCACCAGCGGCAGATTGCGGAGATCGCGTATTTCCATATTGACCGCGCTCGCGAAACGCGCCGATGGATTGACGATCAAATGATTTGCATTCACTTCCCACAGCCAGTCAGAGCTTTGTTCTGCATAGTCATAGAGCAAAAGCCGGACGGTTTCGGCGGCGTCCTTTTGTTTGGTTGCATGCAGATGGCGCTGGACAAAGTTGAAGAAAAACAGACGATAAATATAATCGCTGCATAACGCAAAAAAGGCCAGTAAAACCGCGGCAGTGATGCCGCCATATCCTCTCGCTGCAATGAACGATACCGCGTAGCATATTGTCGTAATGAGAAGATTATACGTCTGTGCCCGGGGTATGCTGCCATACACAAATCCGCCTATAGTCAATCCACCCATCGCCAATATTGCGACATCCAGACTGTAAGGAATCTGACCAAAAGCGAAGGGTATTGATAAAATGCCTGAGAAGGCGGCGCTGATTATGATGCTTTCCATACGGATCGTTTTGAACACTGCTTTCAGGTCCGCAGTATCGGGGTCTAACGCGAATTGTCGAACGTAATTGCGTCCGCCCATGAATCCGGCCACAGCCAAAAAGAAACAGCCTGTTGCAATGAATGCCGGTGCCGCAAAGGTGAAGAGCACGATCAGGGCATAAATGCCGAGCGGCACAGTGATCAGGATACCAATGCGCGATATCTGGCCGAAGGATTTCAGTTGCTCGCGGGCGACAAGTTCGGCGGTCTCATGATCAGCATTGATCTTGAAGTTCCAAACCTTTCTCTGCATCTCCAGCAATCGCTGAAGTGTAATTGTCTCGCCCATGCGCGCCCCGATTTACCTGATTTTGCCAGTTGCTGGCAGACAGTAGAAGGATAGAGTTTTTACAGGGTTAAGTACGGTGCTTGGGGCTTTAGCTTAAGGGTGAACCCGAGATCAAAGGCTCTAACATTGTTATATATGGGTCAAAAATTCAGCCGCAGCATCCGACGCATTTTTTGCCGCAGCCTCCAGGTTGGCATGAAAATCACCCGAGCTTTCGCTGTTGGCACCATCGGATACCGCCTTGATCCCGGCCCACGGGATATCAAGCATCGCGGCAATCTGGGCCACCGCCGCGGTCTCCATATCCACCAGATCAACTTCAAGCACATCGCGCAGATAGCCCGATCGTTCGGGGCATTTTACAAAACAGTCTGCGGTCGCAATCCGCGCCTGCGGCAGGGACATGGCTTCGGGCATCGGATAGGCCTTGAACGGGCTCCACTCTGCCGGACCAATCGGCCAGGCGCCCGCATTATAATGGGTAAAGCCATCATGCTCGCCGAATTTTTCGAGCGTGCCATAATCGGCTTGCAAGGATTCTTGCAGGTAGAAGCAGTCCCCTTGGCGGGTGCTGACATGACCGGCGGTGCCGATGACCAGAAACAGGTCTGGTCGGAAGTGGCTGTGCATATAAAGGGCGGCCGCACCGGCATGGACCTTGCCGATGCCGGAGCACAGGATCGAGACCTTTTTCCCCGCATGATCCAGCTGGCGGACGTTGCCCAGCGGACTGTCAACCTGCGTCGAGGGATAATCCCGGCAGAATGCATCCGCTTCGTCCTGCACACCGGTGATGATTGCGATATGCTCAATCACCGGCAAAGGCCATCAGCGTTATCGGCGTCACCCTGGTTGCGGCCAGCTTCTGTGCGCCGCCCAGATCGGGCAAGTCGACGATGAACAGCGCCTGGTCGACTATGGCACCCTGGCCGCGCAACAGCTGCACGCCGGCTATGGCGGTCCCGCCCGTGGCGATCAGGTCATCGACCAGCAGTACGCGCTGCCCCGGCAGGATGGCATCGACATGCATCTCGATCCTGTCGCTGCCATATTCCAGCGCATAGTCGATGCTCACCGCCTTGCCCGGCAATTTTCCCGGCTTGCGCAGCATGACCTTGCCCTTTTCCAGCGCATAGGACATTGCCGCCGAAACGATGAAGCCGCGCGCCTCGATGCCGGCGATAAGGTCGAAGCTCGCCGGATCGACCAGCGCAATCATCCGGTCGATGGTCCGGCGAAAGGCTGGTCCGTCGAGCAGCAGGGTCGATACGTCGCGAAACCGGATGCCCGGTTTGGGATAGTCCGGGATCGTCCGTACGAGATCGATCAGGTCCTGATTGTCTGCCATTGAGCCCCCTTTTCTCTTCAGATGTTCTAGTCGCCGAGCCGTTAAACTGTGTCAATCACTCTGCCCCAGAAAGAGACCGGCGCACAGGCCCGCTTCCGCGCTATCCGGAATTATACTATGTTTCGGTTATGATGAAGTATTTTGCATCTCTCATCGCTGCCATGGCCGGATTGACCGTTACTCAACCCGCCCATGCGGACGAGCTTTACGGCGGGTTCGCCGCGCATCAGGTCGTGACAATCATTGCCGTGGATTCAAATCAGGATGGTGTTGATTTTCAGGCTGGCTACCGCGGCGACCGGATTGAGGCGCTTTCGGCCATCGGTAAGCCATCGCCCTATCTGCTGGCTTCGATCAACCTCTCCGGCGACACCAGCTTTGCCGCAGCCGGTTTGAGTTGGAAGTTCGGGGACAGGTTTTACGTGCGCCCCGGGTTAGGGATTGCGATTCATGACGGCCCCGAATTGCAATTCGCACCAGACGGCTCGCAGATACAATTGGGATCGCGGCTATTGTTCGAGCCGGAACTGTCCGTCGGCGTCCGATTGTCGGATAAAGCCGATATCGAGGCGACATGGGTGCATCTGAGCCATGCCGGCCTTTTCAGCGATGTCCAGAACCCGGGTCTGGATATCATCGGTGTCCGGCTGGTGCTCGAATTGCCTTAGAAAGGCGCGTAAAAAAGGGGCGGTTCCCGAACCGGAAACCACCCCTTGAATATTGGTTGTCGAAAGCCTTACTTGAGTTCGACGGTACCGCCGGCAGCTTCGATCTTGCCTTTGATTTCTTCTGCTTCGGCTTTGTTGACGCCTTCTTTGATCGCTTTTGGCGCGCCTTCGACGAGAGCCTTGGCATCGGTGAGGCCCAGGGCGGTAATCGCACGGACTTCCTTGATCACCTGGATTTTCTTGCCGCCGTCGCCGGTCAGGATTACGTCAAATTCGGTCTGCTCTTCAGCAGCTTCGCCAGCGGCAGCCGCTGGACCAGCAACTGCAACAGCAGCGGCAGCAGAAACGCCCCACTCTTCTTCCAGTGCCTTGGACAGTTCAGCCGCTTCCATGACGGTGAGTTTCGAAAGTGTTTCAACCAGTTTTGCAATATCAGCCATTTTAAATACTCCGTTTTTTTATCATTTCGAGATCGTCATGCTGAACTTGATTCAGCATCCAGAGCGGCAAACACAGACATTGCGCCGTTACACTCTGGACCCCGGATCAAGTCCGGGGTGACGAAGGGTTCAACTATTCACCCGCAGCAGCATAAGCGCTGAGTACGCGTGCGACACTGGTCGCCGGCTCGACAAGAACCCGTGCGATTTTGGTTGCTGGTGCTTGAAGCAGTCCAACAATCGTTCCGCGCAGTTCGTCAAGCGAAGGCATGGCAGCCAGGGATTTTACGCCTGCTTCGTCAAGAAGGGTGTCGCCCATTGCGCCGCCAACGATCTCCAGATGATCGTTGGTTTTTGCAAATTCGACTGCGATTTTTGCAGCCGCCACCGGATCATCCGATGTTGCGAGCGCGACCGGACCCGTTAGCATATCTGCTATCGGGGCATAGTCGGTTCCTTCCAGAGCCAGCTTGGCAAGGCGGTTTTTAGAGACTTTGAAGCTTGCGCCTTCGTCCCGCATTTTCATCCGCAGCTCGGTAGATTGAGCCACTGTCAGACCCAGGTTGCGTGTCACCACGACCACCCCGGCCTGCTTGAAAATAGCGTTCAGAGCGACAACCGCTTCGGTCTTTTGACCACGATCCATATTTTGCTCCTTCACGTGGGCTTGGGTTTTAAGGCCCGTGCCCGATTCTAGTAACCGTCATCCCAGCGAAGGCTGGGATCCAAACCGATCTATCGGTCGAAACCGATAGGCGGGTTAGGCCCCTGCCTGCGCAGGGGCGACGAGCGAAAGAATTAGCCTGAGCCAATTCCATATAATCCGAAGGGGGGTTTTGGTCGCTCTGCCGCGTTATGAAACGCTGGCTGCGTACCCGTGTGTTGCCACACGAAAAAACTGGTCCCCGTCTAGGCTGGAAATTAAGAGGGTCAAATTACCCTCACCCGCTGTCTCGGACGGAAATTGTGATTCCTTTAAGGGAACCGCAATTTGTAGGGGAGCCATTAACGGGTGGGGCGGGGATGTCAAGTTTAGCATCGATTTTACTGGGGGAATTCACCAGCGTCATTTCTGAATAGTGATATTCTCACGCAGATAGCGGCATAGCTGTCCAATCCCCTCTCCCTTGAGGGAGAGGGATGTGGAGACTTGGCAACTTGTTGCCTAGTCGCAGCTGGGTGAGGGTGTACCGAACCGTCGAGGGCAGAACGCCCTCATCCAACTGCGCCTAATCCGCTTCGCGAATAAGGCTTCATATCCTTCTCCCTCACGGGAGAAGGTTTACTGATCCCGCTGCAGCACTCCCGCTTCAATCTCGTAATAATCGCCCTTTTCGGCGACAAAGATATGGCTCCAGATTTTCGTGTCCGTCGGCTGGTCGAAGCAGCCCATCGCGATGGCGATCTTGTCGTGGTGGATCGGGTCCCAGAACAGGAAGGCGCCGCAGGTCTGGCAGAAGCCGCGGCGGACTTTTTCCGAAGACTGATACCAGCGAATATGGTCTTCGCCCCTTATGGTGACGGCGCTGGTCGGGACATCGGTCGAGGCCCAGTAATGACCGGATTGCTTGCGGCACTGGGTGCAGTGGCAGGCATCGGCCGCAGCTAGGTCGCCGGTGACTTCAATCCGGATCGCACCGCAGAGGCAGGAACCTTTGTGCATATTTTCCTCCCAAAAATTGCTTGGAGGCAATCCTAAAGGAAAAAGCTTTCGTTTTGAAAGTCGGAAATGGACCGCAGGCGTTCAGATGCGCGAAACGCTGACCCGCTGCTCGACCATCTGCATGCTGCCAAAGGCGGTCAGAAAGGACACGTCGGTGGCATCGCGGCCGATGCCGATCACCGCCATATCAGAGGGTTGCGCCATGCCGGTGGGATCGATCAGATGCCAGCGGCCTTCGAGAAACACCTCGGGCACGGCGTGAAAATCCTGCGGCTCGACATCGGGCGCATAGGTGCTGGCAAAGCGGGCCGGGATCTCGGCCGAGCGGGCCATGCTGATCAGGATATGGGCATAGTCGCGGCACACACCCTTGCGCGCGGCAAAGCTCTGCTGCGCGTCATTGTGGACATTATCTACATCCATTCCATAGGTCATGGTCTGTTCGATATAGTCCGCCATGGCTGCCACAAGCGGGCCACCGCTCAGGCCGGAAAATTCGCCCGACACCAGCTGATCAAAGGCGCTGACCGAACAATAGAGCGAGTTGAACAGATAGGGCACGGCATTGCCGGGCAGGTCGTTCAGGGCGGTTGCCGACAGGGTCGAGAAATCCGGATTCGCGCGATCAACTACTACCTGTGCGGCATAGGAGACGGTGAGTTGCTCCTGCTGCGTGGTCCACAGCCTTGTGCCGATGCCATCATGGGCCGGGACGACGGCTTTGCTGCTGGCAGAGCCGATATCGATATGCGAGCGAGACACTTTTTGGTCGGCCGTCGCAGCCGCCTCGACCTGGACCAGGATGGTGCAGGGCGCGGGGAGGCGGTATGACAGTTCTGCGCTGATCTGCAATTTTGTCATGCCGGTCCTCAAAAATTTTGCCTATGAAAAAAGGCCGGGATTGCGCCCGGCCTTCTTCTAGCAGCTTGTTGTGTCATCCCCTGCTTTTGCCAGGACGACGTGCGACGAATCAGGCGCCTTCAATCTCGCCGAGATCAATCTTGAGGCCTGGTCCCATGGTTGTGCTCAGCCCGATTTTGCGGACATATTTGCCCTTGGCACCGGGTGGCTTCGCCTTGACTACAGTATTGACCAGCGCATCGAAATTCTTGCGCAGATCGGCTTCGGAGAAGCTGGTCTTGCCAATGCCATTGTGGATGATCCCGGCTTTTTCGACGCGATATTCGATCTGGCCGCCCTTGGCGTCCTTGACCGCTTGCGCGACATTGGGGGTCACCGTACCCAGTTTCGGGTTCGGCATCAGGCCCTTGGGACCAAGAATCTTACCGAGACGACCAACAACACCCATCATGTCAGGGGTTGCGATAACGCGATCATAGTTGAGGTCGCCGGCTTGCATGGCTTCCATCAGATCTTCCGCGCCCACGGTGTCGGCGCCCGCTGCCTTTGCTTCGTCTGCTTTCGCATCCTTGGCAAACACTGCGACCCGCGCTGTTTTGCCGGTACCGGCCGGAAGCGAGATCACGCCGCGGACCATCTGGTCAGCATGGCGGGGGTCGACACCGAGATTGATCGCAATATCAAGCGTTTCGTCAAATTTCGAAGTTGATGCCAGACCCTTCAGCGTCTTGATTGCTTCATCGATGCTGTAGAGTTTTTCGCGATCGACTTTTGCATTGATCGTCTGCATTTTTTTGGAGAGTTTTGTCATGTTCTTATCCCTCCACCACGTCTACGCCCATCGAGCGCGCGCTGCCTGAGATGATTTTTATAGCCTGGTCAATGGTGTTGGCATTGAGGTCGGCCATTTTCGTTTCGGCGATTTCCTTGATCTGGGAAGCCTTGATCGTTCCGCCAGAAACCTTGCCTGGTTCGCTCGAACCTTTTTTCAGCTTGGAGAGCTTCTTGATCAGATAGCTGGCCGGTGGTGTCTTGGTTTCAAAGGTGAAGCTGCGATCCGCATAGACGGTAATTTTCGTCGGGATCGGCGTGCCTTTTTCCAACTTGTCTGTTGCCGCGTTAAACGCCTTACAGAAATCCATGATGTTGACACCGCGTTGGCCGAGGGCCGGTCCGATGGGCGGGGATGGATTTGCAATGCCGGCGGGCACTTGTAAATTAATATAGCCAGAAACTTTTTTAGCCATTTGGCTGTCCTTTCATTCTTTTCCCGTCCTTCCACAAGCTCAGGATGAGCGAGCCTCGGGGCGGATCAAATTAAGCGGTCAAACAGAGATCGAAATCCCCTCCCGCACTGGTATTCGGTGGCTAAAAGCCCCCAAATTCTGTGTTGCTCCGGACTTGATCCGGAGCATGAAAACTAACTGATCAGGTCGACTTCGCCAAAGTCCAGCTCGACCGGGGTTGCACGTCCGAAGATGGAGACGGAAACCTTGACCTTGTTCTTGTCGAAATCGAGTTCTTCGACGATTCCGTTGAAGCTGTTGAACGGTCCGCTCTTGACCTTGACCTCGTCGCCGATTTCGTAGCTGACCGTGATCCGTTCTTTGGGTGCGTTGGCCGCTTCTTCCTTGGTGTTGAGAATGCGGGCGGCTTCGGCTTCGCTGATCGGCTGCGGTTTGCCGCTGCTGCCGAGAAAGCCGGTTACCTTGGGCTGATTCTTGACCAGGTGATAAACATCATCGGTCATTTCCAGTTTCGCCAGCACATAGCCGGGGAAGAATTTCCGTTCCGACTGGACCTTCTTGCCGCGCTTGACTTCGGTAATGGTTTCGGTCGGGACTTCTATGTCCTCGACCAATTCGGTCAGGCCAAGGCGCTTGGCGTCCGCCTCAATGGCTTCCTTGACCTTGTGCTCAAAGCCCGAATAAGCGTGAATGATATACCAGCGTGCCATGCGAATAACCTAAAAATCTGTTTGGGAATTAAGCGAGGCTCAGGAGCCAGGCGACAAGCCCGTTAAAAATCGAATCAATGCCCAGAAAAAACAATCCGAGGATAGTTGTCATGATCAGCACGAGAATCGCCGTGCGGACGGTCTCGGGCCACGTCGGCCAGACGACCTTGTTGGTCTCGGCCTTGACCTGATTCATGAATTCGCCTGGATTGACTTTTGCCATGCTTGATTCCCTAAACTTTCTCGCCGGTTTCCGCATAAACTCCGGGTGTCAGTCGTTCGACCGTGTTCGGATATATGCATGATTTCGGAAAGAACCAGCCCTTTAGCCGCAGATTCGCGGATTCGCAAGAAAAGAGTGGGATTTTACGAGACCCGAGCCGCTTCGATCAGCGAGCGTATCCACGGGAGATGTTCCCGGCCGACGAAGAGCTGGTCCGCAATGACGTAGGATGGCGATTCAAAAACCCCAAGTTCTTCCGCTTGCGCCCGGATGGAAAGCAGTTTGGCGCGGGCCGATTGCGGATCGGGAAGGGCGACCTGCACGGAGGACAGCAGGGTCGCCACCACCGCCGGATCATCAAGGTCTGCCTGCTCTGCCCAATAAGCGGCAAAAGCGGCGCGCATGAACGGGACAGGGTCGCTATCCATGCCGGCCATCGCCGCCAAGGCAGCATCGCTGCCCGCGGGCGTTTTTGAAAAATGCATTTCCCGTCCCTGAACAGCAGCATAGTGCAACCAGGTCTCGCACTGGGCTACGGCGCGGACGCGGCGGTGACGCTCGCCGACCGTCTCCTCCGCTTGTTCTTCGGGTACGGAAAACGGCCGGACCGAGAATGGCAGCCAATCGATGTGGACGCCGGTTTCTCGCGCCAGATCCAGTGTTGGTTCGAGCGCCAGACAGGATGCAGGCGATTTGAAATCGATGGTGACGGTCAGCATGGCTGTGCCTCCATGGCGTCAATCTCATAGGCGATATCGGGCGCCGGGCCTTCCCGCCCCCTCAGGTGCCAGCGGACATAAGGCAGATGTTCGCGGCCAAACAGGATGGTGTCATAAAAGACATAGGTCGGAACACCGTAAATGCCGCTCGGGTGGAGCTGGGCCTGCAGGATATCATGCCGGATGCGGCCCTCGCCTTGTTGAAAGGCGGCAAAGCCGTTCGAGTCGATCCCAGCCTCCTCCAGACAGACTCCGATCACGGACACATCTTCAATATCCAGCTCTCGTCGCCAAAAGGGCGGATAGACTGTTTCGAGAAAGGCGCCGAGCCGGTCACGATCCGTCTGCATCGCCCATGAGATCCCGATATTGGCGATCGAGGAATCCCAGATTTTCTCGGTGCCCTTGAGCATATATCCCTGACGCTCGACATAGCGCCGCGCGTCACGATAGCCATATTTCAACCGTTCCCACTGGCTTGCGCTGCGGGTGTTTTCGATCACCTTGCCCTTACTCTTACGCGCCGATCCCATATAGCTCGGAATATCGAGGGTTAGCGGTCGCCAGTCGAACCGCATGTCGAGCGACTTTTCCAGTGCCAGCGTCGGACGGATGGCGGCAAAGGCATAAGGGCTTTTAATGTCGATATAGACGATTAGCGGCGCTTCGCTTTCCAAGGCTTTCATATGTCATCTCCCCGGATCACAGTTGGATTTGCGGTAAATTCCGTAGTCAGTCAGCGCGGTGGGCAAGCTTCCTGTCGGGATGCATGCCGTCAACATAACCCATGAACGGCGGGTGGATATTATAGCCCAGCAGTTCCTGCACCCGTTTTGACAATCGCGCCGCTTTTTCAGGGGATACGGCAAGCAATTGCTGTTCCAGCGGACGGCACCAGCCTTTGCAAAATTGCGGTGTCACAATCAGGCGGGATGCATTGGAATCATTGGCACCGCCGCGATGCCATAATGTGCCTTTGGCGATCATCAGGGAGCCCGCCAGCATGCTTGCCTTGATCATATCCGGATGATCGCTGTTATTTGCGATCTGCTGACCGGACAGACGCGGTTTGAAATCGGCGGAGCGGTTGGCTCCGTCAGGTTCTTCGTCGCCCCATTTGTGGCTGCCGGGGATGATCTCGGTCGCGCCATTTTCTTCTGTCGTCTCGCTGATCGACCAGAATGTGGATAGGCTCAGCGGATCGCGCGGCCGCGCCAGCGCGCAATGACTGTCGTCATAATGCCAGGGCTGAACGGTCTCTCCGGGGTGCAGATTGATCGCGAGACAGGCATAGAGCAGGCAGCTTTCACCCAGCTCCCGTTCGGCAAATGCCAGTTGCAGCGGGTGAGACACCAGGTCGGCAAAGGCCGGATCCTTGTCGAGCATGGCATAGATGCGGTTCGACTGTGCACCTTCAAAATTATTGCGCCCCCTGATGTCCGCATCGATCCATGGCTTGAGCGCCGCGCGCTGTTTCTCAAGCTGGTCAGCCGACAGGACATTATTGAATATGATATAGCCAAGCTCATCATATTCCTGCCAGCATTCATGAAATGTCCGGCCACCGAGATAGGATTCCAGCGTAGGGTCCAGGGGGTCAATATTTTGTTCCAACATGCTCCCTATATGGCAGAAAACAGCCATTCCTGCAAATAACATAATTCCGCTACGTCATGGCTGGATTCAGTAACGTTCGATCAGGTCCCATTTGTTTCCGAACGGATCGCGCCACTGGATGACCTTGCCGTAAATCTCCTCGCGCGGCTCCTCGAGAAAGTCGATCCCGGCGCGCTGCATGATCGCGAGATCGCCGTCGAAATCAAAAGTTTCCAGAAACAGGAAAACCCGGTCCCCGGCCTGTTCGCCGATCACTTCTTCCTGAGCCTCGTTGCTCGCCCGGGCGAGCAGGAGGCGTGTTTCGGTGCTCCCTGGCGGAGCCACCAGCACCCAGCGCTTGTCTTCGGCCAATTGCGTGTCTTCGATCAGTTCGAAACCCATCAGGCCAACATAAAATTCGAGCCCCTGATCATAGTCGGGAACAATCAGGGAGATGGCGGAAATAAACTGGGTCATCGGAACTTCGATCAAATGAAGAGAAAAATGGCAGGAGTGCACGGACTCGAACCGTGGGCCCTCGGTTTTGGAGACCGATGCTCTACCAACTGAGCTACACTCCTGCACGGGCCGTATCACCCTTGCGAAACAGCCGGTTTGCGCGCCTTAGCGCCCCGTGATGATTTCGGCAAGCATGATTGTATCTCTACAGACCAAATCGTAACATGGTTAAAAAAGAGTAGATGCCTGTTTACCTCGAGGAGCAAGGCGGGGTTTACCGGTATGGGTGATAATAGGCACGTCGCTAACCACTCAGGGGCCAGAGCGGCACCCACCGAAGCGAAACCCACGCTCAGGAGACTGAAATGCCAGATTCAACAACCCGCGCGCCTTCGGCAATTGCGAACAATGACGAGCAGAATCTGCCTTATGCGATTGCGTCCGACGAAGACCGATGCGCCCCGCGCCAGCGACTTGCGATTCCAGCGCGGATGCGATTTTCCTGCTCCAGCAGCTTTCCCGTGGAAGTGACGGACATGTCGCTCGCCGGATTTGCTTGCGACGCTCTGCTGGCAGCACATCCTGGTACCTTGTGCTGGCTGACACTACCTGGTCTCGGCGCGCTTGAGGCTGAAGTGGTTCGGCATAGCAATGATGGTGTGGGCTGTGCTTTCAAAAATCTGCTCAATCTGGCCGTTTTGAATCATTATGCGGCGAAATTTCCGGCCAAAAAGAAGCCCGCCTAGCATCATATCTGCTCTTCCCGCCTCCTCCTGTACGGCCACTGGTCAGAAAATATCGCAACGACTGAACCGGACTATTCTTCCCGGGCAGGGCTGCGCGCTGATAATTTTTCCGTATCGGGCTCGTTGCGGGTCCATATCCAGCTACCGCTGATCAGCGCTGCAGCAACGGGGACGAGATTCCAGGGCAGTTCGACAAAGAGCAAGGCAATCACACAACTGACCGCGAAAGCGACCGTCGCCGCCCATTTGCCGCGCCGGGTGATCGCCCTCCGCTCGCGCCAGTTCCTGATATGAGCGCCAAAGACATGATGCTCGACCAGCCAGGATTCCAGTCGCGGCGAACTATTGGCGAAACAGAAGGCCGCGAGAATCATGAACGGCACCGTCGGCAACAGCGGCAATAAGACGCCGATGCTGCCGAGCGCCAGTGAAGCCAGTCCGGCTGCCAGATAGAATTGCCGCTTCATGCATCGGCCCTATCATGGATCGTGGCGAACGCCGACAGATTCGGTGAATCATGGCCTGCTGACAAGATTCTGTCGGAGCTACGCTTCGTTGGTCGAGATTTTACCGCCGGTTTCCGAACTGATCCGCAATCTGTCATAAGGTCCGCCGACCAATGGTAGCCGGGCACCGAGAAGACGGTCTTTTTTCAGCCGGGTTACGCTGACGCTGTTCGACTGATTCCCGCCCAGAACATGATATGTCGTGTCGTCTTCGGCATAATAGAAGGCAACATGGCCGCTATAGCCGCTTCTTTTCCCCCGCCAGAAAACCATCACCGCGCCGTAACAGGGATCAACAGTATGGCCGAATTTCAGCCAGTTTCGTGCCAGATAGGGGTTGGTGGGTATCGCCGAATCGGGCAGGGTCACCGCAATACAGGTTTCAACAAAATCGCCGCACCATGGCAGCTGGGCCGGATCGCCCAGTGTTTTGCCATCGGACTTGAGGAATGTGCGTAAGTTGGCGTTGTCGGCCCCTTCGTGCAGGCCCTTTTTGCGGATGGCGAGGCCCATCCATGGGAATTCCTCCATCCGGTCTGCTTCCGGCGGAGCCTTTGACTTGGTGTCGGAATCAAATTCCAGTCGCAGCGCGGCGACGGTGGCGCTGTTCAATGTGCCATTGGGGATCAGGCCCGTGGTAGCCTGGAATTCGATCGTCGCGGCCCGGGTATTGCGACCCCAGACGCCATCGGGCAGTCCGGGGTTGAAGCCATGCACGATCAGTCGCCGTTGCACCCATTCAATAAAGTTCATCACTCATGCTCCCAAAAAAGAGTTTTAAAGCGCGACCTTATTTTTCGATTTTTCTATCATATCGGACGCCCAAAGTCGATTCGAGCGGGCATGGTTATCAAGCTGGTTTTGCCATTCCCGCGCAGTTTGCAGTCGGGGCCCATCGCAGCATGCAATATCCTAACAATCCCGAAACCAGCGAACCGCTGATCACGCCCAGCTTGACCGTCTCAATCTGTTCTGCATCAGTAAAGGCCAGATTGCCGATGAACAGGCTCATCGTGAAGCCGATGCCGGTCAGACAGGCGAGGCCGTATAGCTGCAACCATGTGACCCCGTCAGGACGTCTTACCAGTCCGGCCTTGGTGGCCAGAAACATGAAGCCGAATACACCGAGCTGTTTGCCGACAACCAATCCTGCAGCAATGCCGACCGCCAGCGGCGCCATCAGATCGTCGAGCCGGAGTCCGGCCAGAGACACGCCGGCATTGGCAAAGGCGAATAGCGGAAGCACCAGAAAAGCTGTCCACGGATGCAGAAAATGTTCGAGATGCTTGAGCGGTGAACTACCATCCTTGGCGTTTAACGGTATCGCGAGCGCTGCGATCACTCCGGCCAGGGTCGCATGAACACCCGATTTCAGGACGCAGATCCACAGGAAAATGCCGACCAGAATATAGGGAGCGGTGCGAATCACACCCAGTCGGTTCATCGCGAACAACCATATTGTTCCACTCCCTGCGAGTAGCAGGGAGAGGCTTGATACTTCGGTGGTGTAAAACAGGGCTATGATGATGATCGCACCGATATCATCGATGATCGCGATCGCGAGCAGCAGTATCTTCAGCGAAACCGGCGCATGTTTGCCGAGCAAGGCGAGTACGCCGAGCGCAAAGGCGATATCGGTCGCTGCCGGAATCGCCCAGCCGCTAATATTCTCAGGCATATCCCAGTTGAAATAGAGAAACACCAAAGCCGGAACGGCCATGCCGCCAATCGCTGCAATGGCAGGCAGCGAGGCCTGCTCGATGCTGGACAGCTGCCCCTCGAGCAGTTCGCGCTTCACTTCCAGCCCGATCAGAAAGAAGAAGATCGCCATCAGGCCGTCATTGATCCACAGCGCCAACGGCTTTGAAATTTCCAGGGCACCGAATTGCACGGCAACCGGGATCTCGAGGAAGTCCAGATAATAGGAACTGAACGCGCTGTTGACGACGAGCATCGCCAACACGGCAGCGCAGAATAATATGATTCCTGCGCTGGACTCCAGTGCAATAAATTCCTGCAGGGCTGCGCGCATCTTTTTTACCATCGGGGACATCCTCCCGGTCCTAAAAATTGGGGCGGCGAGCGCTTGAGGGTGTGCTGCCGCCCCGGAGGTGGGGGAAGGGAATGCGATCTATCCGGTTTCATTTTCCTGTCCGTGTCGTGCAACCCGCTCCATTTTGCGGATGCGTTCGGCCAGGCTGCGTTGCAATTCTTCCAGTTCGCGTATTTGCTCGCTCTCGTCGTGACCGCTCGCGATCCGGTTTTGCAGATTGCGATATTTTCGGATCAAGCTGTTATTGTATCTTTCCACGACCTATCCTTTGTCTGTCGTGCATCGGCATCGACACGGTTGATATGGGGCAAATCAAATGATAAACCAAATCGAATGAAATCGTAAGAATCGATAGAACCTCTCTATAGGATGGAATTGTTGCACTATGCCGACTTTACGCCAATTCGAATATCTGGTCGCGGTTGCCGACCACGGCCATTTTGGCAAGGCGGCCCAAGCCGCAAGCGCTTCACAGCCGACGCTGAGTCATCAGTTGCGTACCCTCGAACAACGATTGGGTGTGACATTGGTGGAACGGCGAACCCATGGTGCCGAGCTGACTCCCGTAGGCCGGGAGATCGCTGATCGCGCGCGGCGGGTGCTGGTCCAGGTAAAGGATATTCGCGATCTGGCGGAAAGGGCGAGCGACAGTCTGGCGGGAATCTTGCGCTTCGGTGTTTCGCCAACCCTGGGCCCCTATCTCATGCCGCCGGTAATCGCGGCTCTGCACCGTAGCCGCCCGGACCTGCGCTTTTACATGCGCGAAGGAATTCCCGATTTGCAGGCGATGGAACTGACCAAAGGCTCGATCGACATGCTGTTGGGTCCTTTGCCGATCGAAGGCGATAATCTGCATATTGAACCGCTATTTCGCGAACCGTTGATTCTGGTCGCGCCGCCCGACCACCCGCTTGCCTCACACGAGCATCTGACCCTTTCCGATCTCGCGGGCCTGCCTGTGTTGAGTCTGGATCGCCGGCATCATCTTCACCGCGACGTGGCGCGTCAGTGCCAGCAGCATGACATGAATCTACTGCGCGACTATGAGGGCACCAGTCTGGACAGTGTTCGACAAATGGTTGCTTCAGGTCTGGGACTGGCGATATTGCCGGCACTCTATGTGCGTTCCGAGCTTGCTCGCGGCGGTGATGTCGCCTTACTGGATGTCGAAGGCTGGTCGGTGACTCGCAGCATTGGTGCCGCCTGGCGCACCAATGCCGGCTTCGCCAAGGAATATGCCGCAATTGCAGAAAAAATTGCTGAAGAAGCTCGAGTGTTGATGGCCACTTGAAGGATAGCAATCCGTGTCGATTTCTAACTGTGCGAACGGGACTGATCGGGTTATCTAATGTTCATGACCATTGATCTCGACCTGCTGCTGAAAGCCTATGCATCGGGCATATTCCCGATGGCGGACGCTCGTGATGATCCGGAGACTTTCTGGGTTGAACCGAAAACCCGGGCGGTTATTCCACTCGATAACTTTCGGATGTCGCGCTCCCTCCGCAAAGCCATCAGGTCCGACCGTTTTCGAATCACGACCGATATCGCTTTCGCCGATGTGATCGCGATCTGTGCCGAGGAAGCCGCAGATCGCCGGGAAACCTGGATAAATGCCGATATCGAGGAAGCGTTCAAAAGTCTGCACCAACTGGGTTTTGCGCATAGCGTCGAATGCTGGCAGGTGGATGATGCAAGCGGTAAGGAAAGGCTTGTCGGCGGTCTCTATGGTTTGGCCATTGGTGGTGCTTTTTGCGGCGAAAGCATGTTTTCCCGTACCCGCGACGCTTCAAAAGTAGCATTGGCATGGCTCGTAGCCCGCTTGAAAGTTGGAGAATTCTGTCTGCTCGATTGCCAGTTCATGACGGATCATCTGGCATCACTGGGAGCGATCGAAATCAGCCAGGAAGACTATCTGGAAGACCTGAGAAAAGTTCGAGGTTATGCGCCGTCTTCGGTTTCGGCGATCAGATCACCGATTACATCTTCCGGCACCCTGTTCGCCGCAGGAGCAGATCGAACCGCGGGGGCCGAAGGAGCTGCGGTTTCCGGCACGGTTTCATTTGGCGCGCTTGATGTGCTGTTGGCAAGATTGGAGGAGGACGCTCGCGGAGCGGTCGGATTCGCCGAATCTTCCGGCGCGTCCTCTTCACCCGGGAAGCTCATCGCGCAACTCTTGACCCAGACGTCGTAAATCGGATGCTCGACCACATTCAGCGAAGGTGATTCCCGAAACAGCCAGCCGGAAAAAACACGCTTCCACTGATCGTCACCGGATCGATTGGGCGGTCGTTCATTGACCAGCAGCTGTACGAAGGCGCCCTGTTCCGGGGTCAGTTCCCAAGGTGCTGTTCTCTCGCAGGCCCGCAAGCGGACAATTGCCCGTCCGATGCGGATCGACTGACCCGGCCGGAGCTCGAGATCCCGCGTCAGACCGTTGCGCTTATTGAGGAAGCCGAGCGTGGCGACGCGTTCCGCCATGGGTGTCCCGATCTGCTCGGTCACAGGTGTGACCAGGTCATCATCGGTTGCCGCAGCCGCGGCTTTCTCAGCCGCCTGGCCGGTTGCATTTTCATCGACATGGTCGCCACCGAACCAGCCACAGCCGGTCAGCAGGATCGTCGCCAGAATCGAGAATAGAATTGAGTGGCGCGCCATGCCTGTCATTCCGCTTCGGCAGGGTTCCAGGATTCATAATCTCCGGTCGCTGCCGCACGGCGGCCGCCTTCTTCCAGCGCACCTGCCGGACGATAGGCTTGCGCGGTGCCGGTCAGGTTGCCGCTGGGCTCTTTTTCCCAAATGCGCGCCTGCGGCAGATAGCTTTCCGGAATCTCGTCATAGCTGTGATGGAGCCAGCCATGCCATTCGGGTGGTACACGGCTGGCGTCATTGGCGCCATTGTAGATGACCCATCGCTTTCCCGCAGGACGGCCGGAACCCGTCTTCTTTGACTGGAAATATTTATTGCCGAACACATCCTCGCCGACGCGTTTTCCATTGCGGGCGCTGAACAGGGCCGTGCCGATAGTCGCACCGTCCCACCAGGTGAATAGTTTTGCAGCTTTTGCCAATATGCTCATGACGTTCGCTTAGCCTCGCTGACACGCGGTCCGCAATGAAAAAATGTCAAATAGGAAGGATGTTTGCGGATGCGCAGATCACCACCGCCACATGACGGTGTCACCCGGCCTGATATCCAGTTCTGCGGCTCGGCCTGCCGCAATTTCCAGCACCGTGGCAATCGGCTCATGGGAGCGAACCGGCTCAAGCGAATAGGGAATGGTATCGGCCGCAATCGATTCGATCGTCCCGTCCCTGCGGATGAATATAATATCGAGTGGAACAACGGTATTTTTCATCCAGAAACTCGCAAGACGATCCTCAGCGAAAGGAAAAATCATGCCTTTGTCAGGCGGCATCCGGGTGCGGAACATCAGGCCCTGAGCCTGCTGAGCGCTGCTTTCTGCAACTTCCACGACAAAGGAATGCGTCGCGTCCGATGTTCGAATGCTGAGCGGGACCTGCTTGAGGCCCGCCTGGGATAGCGGCAATTCGCTTTGCTGGCTGTTCGCTGCGGTTTCGCCGGTCCGGGCATAGCAACCAGACAGGCTGAACGCGGAAAACAGCATCAGGGAAAGCGCGATCGCTTTTGGCATCTTGTTCATTTGAACGGGTTTCTGCTTCAGACCGATGGTGGCAGGCAGACTTGCACGGCCATGTGGCCGCGATTGCCGTCCTTTATACGGACCAGTAGTTGCTGACCCGGAACGACGTCTGCAATTCCAGCGTCGCGGAGTGTTTCCATATGCAGAAAAATGTCGCTACCGAGATCGTGGCTGACCAGAAAACCGTAGCCTTTGGCACGGTTGAACCATTTCACTTCGGCGTTGCTGAACGCGGAATCACCATCGACAACGTGCAGCGGCTGGTTCCTGACCGATGCCGCTGGCCGTTCGTTTGCTGCCCGGCAAGGGGAAAGATCGATGTCGAGAATTTTTGTCGCCTGAAGTCCTTTGGGCGCGACCACATATTCGCAGGTGACTATTGCCATTTCCGGCAATTCGCGCGTGCCCAGCGTTTCGAGGAGACTCCAGTGAATCAGTATATCCGATTGTGATGTCGAGCCATTATCATGAGAATCGCTGTTCTCCGGAACGATGAAGCCGAACCCGCGATGACTGTCGAACCATTTCACGCGGCCTTTCGTGCGCAGCAACTCCACATCGGCCGATGAATGTTCTTCTTCGCTCGTTTGGGTTGTGTAACTATCCGCAGGGACTGGTTCCGCAAATAAGCTTGCCACGATACTTCTCCGAACAAAACTAAGCTAAATCAAGAGTCTGCTACTTTTCGACTCGGTATCCCGCTTATATCATAATAATTGGAAACTAGCGATTCTTGACCTGCACGATGTCAATCCCTTCGCACCGGTCAATCGCACAATCACGTCCTAGTCGTCCTGCGTTATCTCTTCCCCTGGCTTGGCAAAGACATAGCGTGACGCCACGTCGAATTCATGGCCGGCCCTCAGGAAAGCTTGCAATTGCTTGCGGCATTTATCGGTTTCCTGCCGGGTTTCTGCATAGGGGCCGATCCGTCGCTTGCGGGCAAATTTGTCCGCCGCCACCCATCTGTTCGATTCACTGATCTGAAAGGCTTCGCGCCCGTCCGCTTCACTGATGCCTGCCTGATACAGCGCATGCGAGACGCGGCGGGTGCCGTAACCGCGCCGGGTGAGGGCCGATGCCTTGTTCTGGGCGTATAATGCATCATCAATATAACCCAGTTCCGCTAGGTGCTCCACCAATTGCTCGACCGCGGGAGGATCTGCATCTTGCCATTCCCTTTCCCGGATTTTCCGATGCAGATATCCGGCCAGTTTTTTACGGCTCGTCGCATATCGCTCGACATAGCGTATAGCGAGCCGATTCAAACTCTCCCGATCTAACGTTTTAACGCTGTTTTTCAACGGCTTGGCCTTCTGGTTTGAAGTTTGCCCTTTTTGTGCCACAGTCGGGCCGAAATTTAAACGCCAGAGGTTATCAATGACAATGGCAGAAGAGGTTAAAGGGAGGTCAAAAAGACACCGAACTCCCTTACCGAAAGAAGAAGATTGGTTTTTAGGAAGGCTGGACCTTCCGGAAATGGATATTGGATGACCGAATTGACAGCAACCCCGACTGCAGATGAACTCCCTCGCCGTTTCTCCGATTTTGATACGTTGGGAGATGCCCTGGATTATGCGGCCCAAGGAAAAAGGGGTTTCAACTTTCACGATGCCCGCGCTTCTCTTGTTCGAGTGTATCCATTTAGCGAGCTGCGCGAAGACGCATTGGCCGCAGCAAAGCGATTGATCGCCTACGGCATCACTCCGGGTGACCGGGTGGCGCTGATTGCGGATACCGAGCCACAGTTCTGCGCGCTATTTTTTGGTGCCGTCTATGCCGGTGCGCTGCCGGTTCCCCTGCCATTGCCAACCTCCTTTGGCGGCAAGGAAAGCTATATCGACCAAATCGGCGTGCAGCTGGACAGTTGCAATCCAGCGCTGTTGCTGTTTCCGGACGAGATTGCGGAATTGGCGCGTGCCGCCGGCCAGTCCCGCGACATTCCGGTTTTCGGCTGGGATAGTTTTGCCCAGCAGGACGCACCTGAAACGCAATTGCCCGCAGCCAGCAGCAGCGATATCGCCTATCTGCAATATTCCAGCGGCTCGACCCGGTTCCCGCACGGGGTTGCGGTTTCGCACAAGGCTTTGCTGCACAATCTTGGTTCGCATGCCCATGGCATGCTGATCAACCAGACCGATCGATGCATTTCCTGGCTGCCTTTCTATCATGATATGGGTTTGGTCGGCTGCTTCCTGTCGATGGTCGCCAACCAGGTTTCTACCGATTTTCTCAAAACCGCGGACTTTGCGCGGCGGCCGTTGTCGTGGCTGGACCTGATCACGCGCAATCCGGGGACATCCTGCAGTTTTTCGCCGACGTTCGGCTATGAAATTTGCGCACGGCGCATTGGCAGCCAGTCCGATGTGAAGGAACGGTTCGACCTGTCGCGCTGGCGGCTGGCGGGCAATGGCGCGGACATGATCCGGCCCGATGTTATGCAGCGGTTCACCGATGCTTTTGCAGCGGCGGGATTCGATGCCAAGGCCTTTTTGCCCAGCTACGGACTTGCCGAAGCAACGCTTGCCGTGACATTGATGCCATCGGGCGAAGGCATGGAAGTGGAACTGGTTGAAGAAACCGAGCTTTCGGGCGAGAAACAGAGCGATGGAAGCCGCCCGAAACGCTTTCGCGCGATCGTCAATTGCGGGAAGCCAGTGCGCGATACCTTGCTGGAAATTCGTGAAGAAAACGGAGCCGTACTGGCGGAAAAGACCGTCGGCAAGGTCTGGATGCAGGGTCCCGGGGTTATGGAATGCTATTATGGAGATCAGGAGGCGACCGACGCTTGTCTGGTGGACGGCTGGCTTGATACCGGTGACATGGGCTATCTGTCGAATGGCTATCTCTACATTGTCGGCCGCGCCAAAGACATGATCATCATCAATGGCAAAAATCACTGGCCGCAGGATATCGAATGGGCGGTTGAGCAATTGCCCGGCTTCAAGGCCGGCGACATTGCCGCCTTTGCGATCACCACGCCTGGCGGGGAGGAAACACCTGCCGTGCTCGTTCAATGCCGAACCTCGGATGAGATCGAGCGTTTGCGGCTGCGCAATGAGATAAAGGAAAAGGTGAGAGCCATTACCGGGATGAATTGTGTGATTGAACTGGTCCCGCCGCGGACTTTGCCACGCACCAGCTCCGGTAAATTAAGCCGAGCAAAGGCCCGGAATCTCTATCTTTCCGGTGATATTCAACCTTATGCGGTCGCTGCCTGACCCGGGTTAGTTTCCGTCAAACGGAAATTGCAGGAAAATATGGGCGGATACTTACCTTTCGCTAATATTTTCGGCGTAATGACGAGCGGTGGAAAAAACTATCGCCCAATCCGGTTTGCCGCGGGATATCCCGCTGAGCGTGTTACTTGGCCTGACTGATCCCGAAGGGGTTGATTGGGGCCGAATTCGTGCGTTGCAGTTTAATGGCCTCCACCAGCACAGCTGGCTGAAAATTGTATCGGCGATCGTTTGCGGCCTTTTGACCGTGCAACTGGGTATCGGCCAGGTGAATATTCTGTTTCTCGGTCTCTGGCTGGCAGCATTGTGCGCCTTATATCTCTATTCCCATGTCCTGTTACGCAAACAGTCATCATGGCAACGGAAATCCATCGATCGAGGCGAGATGACGATGGTTCATTTCCTTTCCCTTGCCGGCGGTTCGATCTGGGGACTGGGTTTCTTGATCTTCACATTCAGCACCGACTTCATGACTATGGTTCCGCTTTGGGCCACGATCATCTGTCTGATGGTGGGTTCCGCGATGATGTTCTCGGCGATTCCGCTCTGCAGCATCTTGTTCATTTCATCGGCCAGCGCAGCCATGACCTTTGGTTGGTCGTATATTGGTAGTTTCGAACTGGCATTTGCGTCAGGGGCCATCGGGATATTGTTGATCTCCGCCTGCCTGATGACCGGTCGGTCCTTCATTGATAGAAAGGTCTCGGAAGCCAGTCTCAACGAGAAAAGTGAAGTGGTCAGCCTGTTGCTCAAGGAATTTGAGGATACCGGTGCCGACTGGCTTTGGCAGACGGATACATCACGAAGGATAACGCACGTCTCACCCCGATTTGCTCATGCAATCGGCCAGCCCGCGGAGGCGATCGAAGGCAAGCCGTTCCTGCAACTTGTCGCAGGCGAATCCTGGGAAAGCGGAAAATTCTCGACCGCTCTGCACGAACTGGCGGACAAGCTGAAACGGCGCGATAGTTTCAGTAACATGCTGGTGCCTGTCCAGATCAATGGCGAGAATCGCTGGTGGGAATTGTCTGCTTCGCCGAAGCTCGATGATAGCGGCATGTTTCACGGGTTCCGCGGTGTTGGGTCGGATATAACGCAGCAACGCGAATCGGCGGACAAAATTTCGCATATGGCGAGATTTGACACACTGACCCGTCTGCCCAACCGCCTGCAGCTGACCGAAGCGCTTGCAAAAGCACTTGAAACGGCCGAAAAATGGAACGGCCGCTGTGGCTTCATGATGATTGACCTTGATCGGTTCAAGGCGGTGAACGACACTCTTGGGCATCCCGTAGGCGACCGGTTGTTGGCGCGTGTATCCGATCGACTGCGATCAATCATGACCGACAATGAGCTTTGCTGCCGTCTGGGCGGTGATGAATTTGCTATCGTGATCAAAGACGCCAGCGACATGGAGTATATGGAGACACTTGCTCAAAAGATCATCGACAGATTGTCGCAGACTTATGAAATCGACCAGCATACCCTTTACATAGGCGCCAGCGTCGGGACAGCAATCGGTCCGCGGGACGGGCGCACCGTCGAAATGCTGATGCGCAGTGCTGATCTTGCTCTGTATCGCTCCAAGGATCAGGGCGGTGGCGCGTATAATCAATATGAACCGAAACTGCACGTGCAAGCCGAAGAGCGACGAGTTATGGAAATCGCTCTGCGTAAAGCGCTGGAAAATGATGAAATGTCGTTGAACTACCAACCAGTGGTCAGCGCTGATTCGGGCGGGGTGGTCGGGTTCGAAGCGCTTCTGCGTTGGACCAGCCCCCAATTTGGTATGGTTTCGCCGGCCAAATTCGTTCCGCTGGCAGAAGATGCGCGACTGATTGTTCCAATTGGCGAATGGGTCTTGCGGACGGCATGCCTGGAAGCCATGAATTGGCCCTCCACCGTCAAGGTTGCCGTGAATGTCTCTGCAGATCAACTGACCGAACCGAATTTCCTTTCTACCGTTGTGTCAGCGCTCCAGGACAGCGGGCTGCCTGCGCATCGCCTCGAGATCGAAGTGACCGAGAGCATTTTCATGCGCGAGGGTGCCGGGGCTGCAGAAATGCTGGATCAAATCATTGCACTGGGGATCAACCTGTCGCTCGATGATTTCGGGACCGGCTATTCCTCGCTCGGATATTTGCGCAAAACGCGATTCACAACGATCAAAGTTGATCGCAGCTTTGTTCAGGGGGCAGCGAAAAAAGCTCCTGAAAGCCTTGCCATCATCCGTGCTGTCGTGGCGATGGCGGACAGCCTTGGTATGTCTACGACCGCTGAGGGTGCGGAGACAGAGGAAGAAGTGCAGATGATCAAGAAACTGGGTTGCACCAAAATCCAGGGCTATTATTTCGGCCGACCGATGGTCGCCGAGAATGCCAGATTATTGTTCAACACATTCGAGTCCGAGGGGCTGGAGTATAGCAAAAAGTCGGCATAGGCTCGACTGGCCGGTCTATTTTTTCGCCAACCGCTTTTCGATCCCGCGCCAAATTCTGGCGTAAGATTGGGCAGCGGGGCTGCGCGGTGCGAAACTGCCGACCGGTTTTTGCAATTTTGTCATCTGTTCGACGGCGCTCGACATCGGGATGACGGGCCATTTCGGCTTTCGGATCAAGCCCTGGTTGTGGATGGATCGCCGCCGGTCGACCATGGTATAAACCGGCAGCAATGGTGCGTGTTTTTTCCCGGCACTGTCGAGGAACATCTGCACATCTGTAAGCGCCCGTTCCGAAAGGGGCGATGGAATGGTCGGAACAATCACGATGTCCGCGTTGCGCAGGATTTGTTCGCTCGTCTCGGTCAAGCCGGGCGGACAATCGAGGATGATCCGGTCGTAGTCCTTGTGCATTTCTTTGAGCAGCTTGCCCAGATGCCGCTTCTTGCCGATTTGGAAAAATAGCCGGTCAAGGCCGCGCAGCGAGAAGTCTGCTGCCAAAAGATCCAGATTTTCTATTTCCGTATGTTTGATCAACTTGGCCGGCTTGACTTTGCCGGCGATCATCGCCCGCGCGCGGTCCTTTTCCGCATTATCTCCCTTCAGAATGAACGAAGCCGCGCCTTGCGGGTCAAGGTCCCAGAGCAAAGTCCGCCGGGCACTGCCGACGGCGCTATTCCATGCCAGATTCACCGCCGTACAGCTTTTGCCGACCCCGCCTTTCATGCTGTAAATTGCGACTACCGACATCATCTTTCCCGGTTTTTTCCATCAGATCCGCCGAAAGCCCGTCGTGTCAGAGAATCTCCTGCACGACATCCTGCGGGCGACACAGCCTGACCCCTTTATCGGTCTCGACCAGCGGCCGGTTGATCAGGCTTGGCTCCCGGGCCATGGCATCCAAAATCTGATCCGCCGTAGCATCGTCTTTGGTCAACCCGAGTTCCTTGGCGGGCGATCCGCGCACCCTTAAGCCTTCCTGCGGGGTGATGCCAGCATCGCTGTAGAGCTGTTCCAGCTTGGCACGGCCGGGCGGATTTTTCAGATATTCGACCACGGTCAGATCAACACCGGGCGTTTCTTCCAATATTGCCAATGTCTTGCGGGATGTGCCGCATTTCGGATTGTGCCAGATCGTGGCTTGCATATCTCTCTCCTGTTGCGCTGAAACCGCTCCATAAACACAAGTTCGGCTGTTGGTTCAAAGAAAAATTCACGAGATTAAAGATTCTTTGTTGCATATGAGAACTATTCGCATTAGCGCAATAGCTATTGAGAATGATTCTCATGTCAAGGAGCTTGTCTATGAATATTGTCCCACGCCGCCCGTTGCGCTTGTTTACGTCGGTCAGCCTCGTCGCGATCGCGGCCAGTCCGGTTCAGGCAACGGCCCAGGAGGTGTGGGAAGAAGGCTTCGTGGACGATCAGGAGATCATCGTTACCGGCGAAAAAGAAGGCTATGTAGCAATCAGCAGCGCGGGTTTGAAAACCGACACTCCGCTCATCGATACGCCCCAGACCGTTTCGGTTGTAACCCGCGAGCAGCTTGATGATCAGGCGCTTCAGGATATTGGCGACATTCTCCGGTATACGCCGGGCGCATCCATCGGACAGGGCGAAGGCAATCGCGACCAGATCACGATAAGGGGGCAGAATACCACCGCAGATTTCTTCGTTGATGGCATACGCGATGACGTTCAATATTTCCGGCCACTCTATAATATCGAGCGAGTCGAGATCCACAAAGGCCCCAATGCGATGATATTTGGCCGCGGCGGCGGCGGCGGAATCGTCAACCGGGTGACCAAATCACCGATCGCCGACCGCCAGTTTGGCGAAGCAACCGCGAGTGTTGACAGCTTCGGTGCCTATTATCTCGCCGGTGACCTGAACCTATCCGTTGGCGATACGGCGGCCTTCCGACTCAATGGTCTCTACGAAGAATTCAACAACCATCGCGGTTTTTACGACGGCCGGCGTTTCGCGATCAACCCGACCTTCGGCGCCGAGCTTGACGATACCAACCGGATTTTGCTGTCCTACGAATATGTTGACGATGATCGTGCGGTAGACCGGGGCAATCCGGCGGAGCTGCGCGCATCAGGCAATAGCTGTTCCCTTGCCGACCCCTGTGGCCCGCTCACCGGATATCGCGATACATTATTCGGCCAGCCCGGAACCAACCGCACGACGCTGCAGGCCCATATCGTAAAGTTGCGGGTGGAGCATGATTTCAGCGATGAACTGAGCTTCAGTTCGACCACCCAATATGGGGATTACGACAAGCTCTACCGCAACGTCTATCCGGTGGATGCACGTAGCAACGACATCCGGCTGACGCCGGTCGCCAATTCCGTCACCCTCGACGGTTACGTCGACACAACAGACCGGGAAAATTATATCACGCAGGGCAATCTGTTGTGGACGGGCGAGACCGGCGCGATCGGCCACAGCCTGTTGCTCGGTTATGAAATCGGCCAGCAGCGTTCCGCCAATGCCCGGCGGGACATATTATTTGCTGCCAGCAATGATGATCAGGTGGTGGTTCCGTTGACTGACCCGATTGCCGTTCCGGCCTTCACTTTTCCGGCCTTCAACCGCAGCACCATGTCCGACCTCAAATTCGTGTCGCTTTATGTCCAGAACCAGATCAACATCGGTGATCATTTCGAGATTATCGGCGGCGTGCGTTTTGATCGATTCGATCTTGATGTAAACGATATCCAGAACGGCTTGTTGCTGAGCCGAACGGACGAGAAATTTTCACCTCGTTTCGGCGCGATTTACAAACCGCAGGAGAATATCTCGATCTATGCGAGCTATGCCAAAAGCTTCCTGCCACGGTCGGGTGACCAGTTCCTGACGCTCAATCCGACCAACGCCAATCTTGCGCCGGAAACTTTCGAGAATTACGAAATTGGCGTAAAATGGGACCTGACACCCGGGCTCAGCCTGACCACCGCCCTGTTCCGCCTTGACCGTGATGATCAGTCGATCCTGCTCGACAATCAGGGCAATAGCACCTTGTCGGGTTCGCGGACCGAAGGCGTTGAATTCCAGCTGGTCGGCAAGCTCACCGATCAATTGCAGATCAATGCCGGCTATAGCTATCTTGACGGCCAGCAACGCAATATGAATACCGTGGGCGGGCAGGATTTGCGGCTGTTTCAGGTTCCTGAACATATGATTTCATTGTGGACAAAATATGATTTCACCGAGCAATTTGCCGGCGGAATCGGCGTCACCCATCAATCCAGCCAGTTCGCTACCAATGACAACACTGTCCGAATCCCGGCCTTCACCCGAGTAGACGCCGCGCTTTACTACGACGTGAGCGAGCAAGTGCAGGTCCAGCTCAATGTCGAGAATCTTCTCGACGAGACCTATTACCCGTCGGTTCATAATAATGACAATATTTCGACCGGCGAACCGCTCAATGCCCGGCTTACCGTGAAATTTGGTTTCTAGCAGACCTGTGCCCCGGCGCAGGCCGGGGTCCATCTCGGGACGTTACGTCATACTGACAGGAATTTACGAGATGGACAGCTCGGCTTGAAAAGGCTCCCCCGGAGCCTTCGTCGCCTGCGCCCTTCGCGGGCGCACTGATTATTCTTTCGGCGTCAGTGCCGGGACGGCCTTGGCGGCGTCTTCGGGATCGATACCCGGAGGCGGCGCGGCGCTGAGCACCGCTTCCCCGCGCGCCACGCGCCCGGCCCGCTGAATGGCCTCGCGGATGCGCGGATAGGTACCGCAGCGGCAGATATTGGTGATCGCTTCGTCAATCGCGGCTTTGGACGGATTGGAATTTTTCTTCAGCAATACCGCTGCTGCCATGATCATGCCGGACTGGCAAAAGCCGCATTGCGGGACGTTTTCCGCGGCCCATGCCTGTTGCACCGGATGGCTGCGATCGCGCGACAGCGCCTCGATGGTGGTAACAAAGCGTCCTTCCATCTCGCCAATGGTGACCAGGCAGGACCGGATGGCCTCGCCGTCTACCTCGACCATACAGGCCCCGCAATCGCCGGTGCCGCAGCCATATTTGGTGCCGGTGAGATTGGAGGCGTCGCGCAGCGCCCAGAGTAGCGGCGTTTCCGGGTCCATCCGGTACCAGACCGGACGGTCATTGACGGTAAATTTGGTCATGCCTCGGTTATGACGCGCAATAATCGATCGGGCAAGAGATCAAGAATTTCGGTCAAACGCGATGGTGGGGTTTGGTTCAAAGGGCGGCTGCACTACATCCTCGCGCCAATTGGTCTTGAAGCCCTCTAGTTGACCAAGCTGTTCGAGAAGGTTGTCCCAACACACTTCTTCCTCGTGGAATAGCCAAGTTTTGTTACCTGCCCGCAATTCGCAACAAATTAGATCAGTCGTGATTTCATCTTGTTTGAAAAATGTGACTCGATCTATCTCCGAAATTGAGACCTGTGCAAGAAACTGGGGAATTGACTCAGATATCATCTTGAAAATCCGTTAGAGGTGAGCCTGTCGAACCTCGCTTCTCGGCCATAGGCGTCCTTCGACAAGCTCAGGACTAACGATATTCTATCCAGAATCTCTACTCACGCCAGCTTTGGTCTTCGCGATCGACCAGTCGCACCATCGCGTCGAACTCCGGTACGCCCTGTTGCATGGGATCAATCGAAGCTTGTGACAGATTGTCGAGATGCTTCTTGATCACCTCTTCACCGATCATCACCGGTTTGCCCATCGCCAGCGTCTGCATCTGGATTTCGCATGCCCGCTGCAGCACCCAGTGATTGAGGAACGCTTCTTCCAGTGTCCGGCCCATCACCACCGGCCCGTGATTCTCGAGCAACATCATGCGCTTCTTGCCAAGGCTGGTCAGAAAGCGCGGCCCCTCGTCCTCATGCACCGTGATGCCTTCAAACTTGTGATAGGCGAGGCGCGGGGCGATGGCAGCGGCATAGAAGTTTATCGGTTGTAGCCCGCCTTCGAGCGAGGATACTGCCATGGTCGCTGTGGTATGGGTGTGGATGACCGCATGCACATCGGGGAGTTCGCGGTGGAACAGGCTGTGCTGGGTGAAGCCGGCCTTGTTGACGGGGTAGGTCGAGCCATCGAGCGTGTTGCCTTCAATGTCGATCTTGACCAGGGTCGAGGCGGTCACTTCGCTGAAATGCAGACCATAGGGATTGATCAGAAAGGCATCATCCTCGCCCGGCACCTTGAGGGTGATATGGTTGAAGATCATTTCATCCCAGCCGAGATAGGCGAAAATCCGGTAGCAGGCCGCAAGCCGCTGGCGCGCCTTCCATTCTTCTTCGCTGCAGCTGGACTGTATGTTGATCGCGGTGGCCATTTTTCTCTCCTCGAATCGGCTGATCTTGTCTTTATTCGGCATACTATAGCAAAGCCTGGAAAACACGAATGCAAAGCTCCTGTCATTCGCGCAATATATCGTGTAAAAGCTTGCCTCGGTGCCGAGAAATTGATAGGCGGCGCGAGATTGAAGCAGATTGATTCTGCTGCAAACCCTTTTTTATGGCTTTTACACTAATATAGGCCAGAAGAAATTGCTTCTGGCCCGCTACGAAATTTGAACGGAGTTACTCAGTCTTATGCAAATCATGGTTCGCGACAATAATGTTGATCAGGCCCTCCGGGCGCTCAAGAAAAAATTGCAGCGTGAAGGTGTCTATCGCGAAATGAAGCTTCGCCGCCATTATGAAAAGCCATCCGAGAAGCGCGCCCGCGAAAAGGCTGCTGCCGTGCGTCGTGCCCGCAAGATGGACCGCAAGCGGATGGAACGCGACGGTCTGATTTAGGCGCTTCGGCTCCACAATAATAAGGTAGCCTGCCCATGTCTGTCACGACGGTTCCGATTCATCCCATCAAAAAGGGTTCTCTGACCAAAATCTGGCTCGGCGTGTTGCTGATCGCAGCCGTCGCACTGGCTCTTGCTTATGCGGGAACCCAGGATGCCGTCGTGAATGGCGCAACCAACGAACAGTTTCTTGCCGCCAATGCAGACGAGGACGGGGTAGAAACAACCGCATCCGGACTGCAATATAAAGTGATCAAGCCCGGCGAGGGGCCGTCGCCCAGCGCTACCGATACGGCATTGGTGAAATATGAAGGCCGTCTGCGCGATGGCACGATCTTTGATGCCAATGAACAGGCACCCATGCCGGTTGGCGGGGTCGTTCCCGGTTTTTCCGAAGCGCTGCAACTGATGCAAAAAGGCGGAGAATATCGGATATGGATTCCTGCGGAACTGGGATATGGGTCCGAGGATAGGACCAATCCGCAAACCGGAGAGGTTTCGTTGCCTGGCAATTCCTTGCTGATATTCGATATTAGCTTGCTCGACTTTATCTCTGCAGCGCAAATGGAAGAATTGCGGCAACAGATGCAGGCGCAGGGCGGCATGCCCGGTGCTCCGGCAGGTCCAGGCCAATAGAGATCGGCATGGTTTGCCTATTGGTTTGGAGAATAGTCTGTGAGTAATATCGGCCCACACCGGAATAAAAGCAGGCCATCATCGCCGATCAAGCCCTTTCTGCTCGGGCTGCTGCTGGGTATCATTCTAGTGGCCGGGCTTGCAACGGCAATACCGGAAAAAACCAGCCCGACAGAATTCGTGCAAGCGGGATGGGAGCAGCTATTTCCGCCACCGGGGAACGCAGAATTCCTGACGGATAATGCGAAACAGTCCGGCGTCGTGCAAACCGCATCCGGACTGCAATATCAAAGTGATCAAACCGGGCGAGGGGCCGTCGCCCAGCGCTACCGATACGGCATTGGTCAAATATGAAGGCCGTCTGCGCGATGGCACGATCTTTGATGCCAATGAACAAACACCCATGCCGGTTGGCGGGGTCGTTCCCGGTTTTTCCGAAGCGCTGCAGCTGATGCAAAAAGGCGGAGAATATCGGATATGGATCCCGTCGGAGCTTGCTTATGGCGAAGCGTCTCCTGGCGATAAAGTTCCGCCGAACAGCCTGCTTGTTTTTGATGTGACACTGCTGGACTTTATTTCAGCGGTGCAAATGGAAGAATTGCGGCAGCAGATGCAGGCGCAGGGCGTTCCCGGCGGACCACCGCCCGCACCCTGAATTTTCCAGTTGTTGAATCAGGTACGTTCGGCCTGGGCGACCGCTTCCGATGCGCGCAGAGCAGACAATATCCGCATCAGATGGTGGACATTGTGCACTTCCAGATCAACATCGAATGTATGGAACGGACCGTCGCGGTGCGACAGGCGCAGGTTCAGGATATTGGCATTGTGAAAGCCGAAAATTCCGGCCATTTCAGAGAGAGTTCCCGGCTTGTTGTGCAGCACCACGCATAGCCGTGCGGCCGCGCCGTCACTTTCATTGCCCCAGCTCAGGTCCACCCAGTCCGCATCTACGCCATCGGCCAGACTCTGGCAATCGATCGTATGCACCTCGACATTTTCGCCGCTGCGACGCAGTCCGACAATCCGGTCTCCGGGTACAGGGTGACAGCATTCGGCGAGATTGAAGGCAACACCGGGGGTCAGGCCCTTGATCGAAATCGCTCGATCCTGTTCGGGCCATTGACGTTCGTCGTCATTGTCGTTGACGCTGCCGGGAATGAGCGCTTCCATCACTTTGCGATCACTGAGCTGGCGCGTACCAATCGCCATCATCAGGTCGTCCTGTTCCTTCATTTCCAGTCGTTTTAGCGCCGCCTTGACCGCGCGCGGACCGATCTTGCCCGGCAGCCTTTCGATAATTTCCTCGTAAAGTTCAGTGCCTATGGCGATTATTTCGTCGCGTTCCTTGAATCGGACGTTACGACGGATCGCCGAGCGCGCCTTGCCGGTAATGACAAAGGATAGCCAGCCCGGCTGTGGCTCCTGCCCCTTGGATTTCAAAATCTCAACCACATCGCCATTTTGCAATTGGGTGCGTAATGGTACGTGACGGCCGTTGAGCTTGGCGCCGACCGTCTGATTGCCGAGATCGGTATGCACGGCATAAGCGAAATCGACCGTGGTCGAACCTCTGGGCAGTTGCAGCAAAGTGCCCTTGGGCGTGAAGGCAAAAATCCGGTCCTGATACATCGCCAGCCGGGTGTGCTCGAGCAGTTCCTCGGCATCTTCTGCCTGGTCCAGTATCTCGATCAGGTCGCGGATCCAGCCGGCCTGGCCATCGGGCCGGTTGCCCTGTTTATAGGCCCAGTGCGCGGCGAGGCCATATTCGTTGTCCTCGTGCATGCGCTGGGAACGGATTTGAATTTCCACGCGCATATTATTGCCATGCATCAGGGTCGTATGGATCGACTGGTAGTTGTTGCGCTTGGGCGTGGAGACATAGTCCTTGAACCGGCCGGGGACCATTTTCCATTTTTCGTGCAAGATACCGAGCGCGCGATAGCATTCGGCGCTATTGTCGGTGACCACCCGGAACGCCATGATGTCGGTCAATTGTTCAAAGCTGACGTGCCGCTCCTGCATCTTGCGCCAGATTGAATAGGGGTGTTTCTCCCGTCCGCTAACCTCGGCTACCAGTCCGCCATTTTCGAGCGCCTTCTGGATCGACGCAGCGATTTTCTCAACCTGGCCTTCGTCCCCCTCCTTGATCGCCTGCAACCTTTTGGTGATGGTTTCATAGGCTTCGGGTTCCATGTGGCGAAACGCCAGCAACTGCATCTCGCGCATATATTCATACATGCCGATCCGCTCGGCCAGAGGCGCATAAATATCCATTGTTTCATGCGCAATCCGCAGTCGCTTTTCTTCGCTCTTGATGAAATGCAACGTCCGCATATTGTGCAAGCGGTCGGCAAGCTTGACCAGTAGCACGCGGATATCATCGGACATTGCCAGCAGGAATTTACGCAGGTTTTCAGCGGCGCGTTCATTGTCGGTCTGGGCTTCGATCTTGGAAAGCTTGGTCACGCCATCGACCAATCGGGCGATTTCTTCGCCGAACAATTTTTCGATTTCCTCAGACGTGGTGAGCGTATCTTCGACGGTATCGTGGAGCAGTGCGGTGACAATCGTCTGCTGGTCCAGCTTGAGGTCGGTCATCAGACCGGCGACCTCGATTGGATGGCTGAAATAGGGATCGCCACTGGCACGTTTCTGACTGCCATGTCTCTGCACGGAGAAAACATAGGCGCGGTTGAGCAGATCTTCATCTGCATCGGGATCATAGGATCGCACCCGCTCCACCAGTTCATATTGCCTGAGCATGGAGTAAGGATGTAGCGCTTTCGGCGCTGGAGCAACAAAAAAACGCCGAAGTCGGCTCTTGTGTCCGGGGAACGGAACGGAGCCTTGGCTTCGGCGCTAAGACCGACCGGCGGGTGCCAGTGAACTGGCGGCTATGGGGAGCGAGAGACCGGTCAGGAGGAGATGTTCAAGTCAGTTGTTGCATTTGGCCAGCGCTTCGGCGTCAAATGTATCGCCTTTATAAGCGAAACTGGCAACCGGGCCGAATTCATCGGCGAGCTTGGCGCAGATCGTCCGGGGCGAGGAGCTGCTTTGGGCGCCAATACATTCCGTGCCCGAGCAGCGGATGACCGTACCCTTGATAATTTCCTGGGCGGCTTCGACCGGGGCCTGTAATTCCGCGGTATAAGCGATGGCCGTGCTGCGGGCTTCGACCGTCGCGGCCGTAAACAGGGTAAGGGATGTCATTGCGGCAATGGAGAAGATAATTGAAGCGCGCAGCGGGCTTTGGGAGCGAACCATGATATTTCCTTTCGTATCGATCAGTTTTCTAGCCGATATTCCGATGGCCGGAGGGGAGAAATTTATTGTTGCAATATAAGTTGCGAATCACTACTTAGATTAATAGGTTTTAAGTTGCAACTAAAAACTTATATTTTTTTCGCACTCGGCATCAAACTGGTTTAGGAACGGGGTATGGACAAAATCAGAGAAGATCTATCGAGTATGACGGGCGGTGAGTGCAGTCTGCCGATATCGCTGGAAGTCATCGGCGAGCGCTGGTGCTTCATGATATTGCGCGCTGCACTCAACGGCGTCGGGCATTTTGAAGATTTCCTATCCGAAATTGGTATCGCCCGGAACATCCTGGCCAACCGGCTTACCCGAATGGTGGAAGCGGGGATCATGACCCGTCGCCCCTGTGATCATGACAAGCGGAAAGTCGAATATCGGTTGACCGACAAGGGGCAGGATTTGCTGCCGACCATGATCGCGCTGCGGCAATGGGGCGAAAGATGGGAGACCGGCGTTCCGTCCAATCCCATATTGTGCGATTCGCGTGACCGTCAACCGATTGGCCGGATCAGCATGCGGGCGCATGATGACCGGATCCTCGAAATGAAGGATTTGTGCTGGATAGACGAATCGGAATTGAAGCCGGATTCGGACGGGGTCTGTCGCGAAGACATGGTTGTCCGCCACCTGAAGGAAATTGGCGAGTCTTCGGCGGCCTGAAGGCTGGACTGGCCCGCTATTATTCGGTCGCGTAAATACTGTTTACCGGTCGCGCCATGACACGGCGAACCATCGGTTCGAAAAACTCCAGTGGCGCGGTGTCATAAGTCGCGTCAAAAGCCGTCTGATCATATTTTGCACAGAATTCTGCACAATCTTCAAAATGCTCGTGGTCACGATATTGCTCGCGCATGTCGCGGTCCTGGCCGAGATAGTGGAAGAAATAATAGCCCTGAAAGATGCCGTGTTTCTCGGCGATCCAGTGGTTCTTGGCGCTGACAAAAGGTTTCAGGATCGCCGCTGCAATATCGGGATGATTATAGGTGCCGAGCGTATCACCGACGTCGTGAAGCAAGGCCATAACGACATATTCCTCATCCCGACCGTCGCGGTGCGCGCGGGTCGCAGTTTGCAGGCTGTGCTGCATCCGGTCGATCGGGAATCCACCATAATCACCATCAAGAAGTCTAAGATGATCAAGCACCCGGTCGGCTACCTTGCTGGCAAAAGAACTAAAATGACCGCCAATAATCTGCCAGTCTTCCTGTGTCCCCTCTTCCATGGAAGGGAATTTAGCCCGGACTTCGTTGGGACCGCCCATCATGCTCTCCTTTGTTTTTCTGGTTTTCAACCATATTTTTGGTTTCGGCAATGCAAATGTCGTAGTTTTTCGTCAAAAACCCTGCCGGTTGATAGCCTATTTGCGCAAATGATAGGTGATTCTTCCCCAACCGGCAATGCCCCGCTATAGATAGGGCAATGGCCGTTATGGAAATTCGTCCCCAGCCGTTTTTTGGCAACAAGAACCGCGCATTCTGGAACCTGCAATCCGCGGGCTGGGCCGGCGCGCTCATTTTGCGGGCGATCGGCGGGATCTCCAACGGACTGCCGTTGAGCTTTCTGGTGCCGGTCATTATTTCGACGATCACCGGCTATTCCATCTCCCTGCTGCTGTCGGTGGTGTACAAGAATCTGATTCACCGCCGGCCGATTGTGACATGGAGCAGCACCGCCGCGATTCTGACGGTTGCATCAGCGCTATACGCCTTCATCGATGCCTGGGTTTTCCTCATCCAGAATCCGACCACGGAGACCGGCTTTGTCACTCTATTTCTGGGCTCACTTTTCCTCGGCATCATGTTGCTCGGAGCCTGGTCGGCGCTCTATTATGCGATTAATTTCTTCCTGCGGGTCGAGGAACAAAATGATCAGCTACTGCAGCTGGAAGCGCAGGCAACCCGTGCTCAGCTTGCAATGCTACGCTATCAGCTCAATCCTCATTTTCTGTTCAACACGCTGAACAGCATTTCCACGCTGGTGCTGCTCCGGCAGACCGAGCCTGCCAATGCCATGCTGTCGCGCCTGTCTTCGTTCCTGCGCCATACGCTGGTCAACGAAGTCCACAGCCGGGTCACCCTGGCACAGGAAGTGGAAACGCTGCATCTCTATCTCGATATCGAAAAAATGCGCTTCGAAGAACGACTGCGATCCCATTTCGATATTGATCCGGCCGTGCGCGACGCCCTGTTGCCATCTTTGTTACTCCAGCCACTGGTCGAAAATGCGATCAAATATGCGGTTACACCACAGGAAGAAGGCGCAGACATCTCGGTTTCTGCCCATCTCGACGGGGACAAGCTGCGGATAACCGTGTCGGACACCGGGCCCGGAAAAATTGGTGCGATGACCAGCAAATCCGATTCGACCGGCGTCGGGCTGGGCAATATTCAGGAGCGATTAAACCAAGCCTATGGAGAAGCGGCTATATTTGAAACGCGCTCGTCACCTGGCGAGGGCTTTTCGGTATTCATCGCCTTGCCGTTCGAAACGAGAGAACAGATCGAACGGGAAGTGGCGGATGACTCGGCAACCGACGAACAAGTGAGAAACGAAACAATTTTTGGGGAGCATGCATCCAGTGATGACCATCAGCGGGAGCCGGTGAATACGCCGGCGATGGCATCTTTTCAGCATAAGGATTTAAAAACATGACGATCAAGACGATTCTAGTCGATGACGAAAAGCTCGCGATCCAGGGTTTGCAGATCCGGCTCGAGAAATTTGACGATGTCGAGATTGTCGACACCTGCCGCAATGGCCGGGAAGCGATTCGCAAGATCAAGACATTGAAACCCGATCTGGTATTTCTCGATATTCAGATGCCCGGATTTGACGGATTTTCCGTGGTGCGCGGAATCATGGAGATCGAGCCACCCCTGTTCATATTCGTGACCGCCTATTCCGAGCACGCGGTCCGCGCCTTCGAGGCGGAGGCGATCGACTATCTGGTGAAGCCGGTCGAGGAAGACCGGCTGGCCGACGCCATTGACCGGGTGCGCAAGCGCCTGTCCGAAAAACGCGGCGCAGACGAGATCGAAAAACTGAAATCCGTGCTCAGCGAAGTGGCACCCGATGCCATGGCGAATATGGACGATTCGGACGAGCCAACGTCCGCCAACCGCTATGAAAAGCTGATCAATGTGAAAGACCGCGGCCAGATTTTCCGGGTCGATGTCGACTCGATCGAACGGATCGATGCGGCCGGGGATTATATGTGCATCTATACGGCCGACAATAGCCTGATCTTGCGCGAAACGATGAAGGACCTCGAGAAACGCCTCGATCCCCGTCATTTCCAGCGGGTACACCGCTCGACGATTGTGAATCTGAGCCAGGTCCGCGAGGTCAAGCCGCACACCAATGGCGAATGTTTCCTGGTACTGGGATCGGGCGCGCAGGTTAAGGTGTCACGCAGCTACCGCGATGTTGTTGCGCGGTTTGTGCATTAAGAGCTAGTCTCGGCGACCCCGGAAGAAATCCATCAGCAATTTCGCTGATGTTTCTTCTTCCATCCCCGCATAAACCTCCGGCTTGTGATGGCAGGTCGGTGAATCGAAGAACCGTACGCCGCTATCCACCGCTCCGCCCTTGGCATCGCTCGCGCCATAATAGAGCCGGTCGATGCGGGCGTGGGCAATGGCACCGGCGCACATGGTGCACGGCTCCAGCGTGACCCACAGATCACAATCCTCGAGCCGGTCATCGCCGAGTATCCGTGTCGCTTCGCGAATCGCAACGATTTCGGCATGAGCGGTCGGATCATGATCGATCCGGGTGCGATTATGGCCGCGTCCGATAATTTTCCCGTTATGCACAACAACCGCTCCGACCGGTACTTCGCCAATCGTCAATGCTGCCTGTGCAAGGGCCAGCGCCGCGTCCATGAAGGATGTGTAATTTGCCGGAGCCATCGGCTGCGCCTAGCGGGAATGAGGGTAAAATGCCAGATAGGGCGTCGGACAAGGAAAAGCGCCGTAATGCTTGACGCCCCGCCGGTTTGTGGTTATCCGGTCCCACTTTCCCGCTGGGAATCACTCAATAACAAGAAATT
>CBETBW010000001.1:0-249010 GCA_965534715.1 uncultured Parasphingorhabdus sp. | reverse complement strand
TTTCCGGTGTGTTGATATCGGCGATCCGGATCTTGCGGCCCTCGAACCAGATGGTATCGCCATCGACAACGCAGGTGTAGCGGTCGGGTCCGAAGCAGATACCGAAACTGGCGCGGTGCGGATCCATACCGACCGCTGCTGTGGTGGTGGCGGGACCGCCGCTCAGGAAAATCGCGAGAAACAGCGCCGTGCACATGGCGGCGGTGATCACGATGAAGGTGGGCCAGCGGAGGTCGTTCACCGGATGAAAGATAGCGGGCAAATGTTAAAGGAGATTAAATGGCGGTGCTAAATTGGAGGGGTAGGCAGAGGGCATACGGTTTGTGCCGGTCGGGGCATCTTCGGTGATCAGATCACCAAAGATGCGCTGTTGTTGACCGCAGGGCCGATCGAGGCGGTGAGGAAGACAGCGGCCGATACGAAAGCGGCGAAGGCGGCTGTGAGACGGTTCTGGAATTTGGGGGACAACATATTCGGGATTCCTTTCTGGGGGTCTAGGCGATCAGGGCGGCGGCATTGTTGACGGCAGGACCAACGCTGGCGCTGACAAAAACAGCGGCTGCAAAGAGAGCGGCAAAAGCGGCGGCGACTTGGTTCTGGATGTTGGTGTTGGTCATGTTGAGTTTCCTTTTTGGTTCAATTGGGTGCTTCACAAATTGTTCTGCGAAGATGCCAATAGCATTGCACAGGCTATGCCAGTTTAAGAAAATCTATATATAACAGATGGATAAGGAAATTTTACGATATTATGAATATGAACCGAAACTGAATAATAGTAAAATATACCAACTATTGGTTTCGAAGATCGGGATAAGGATGTCGACCTTCTGTTAACATCGAGATGTTATCGACAAAGCCATGTTCGGACCGCGCCTCTCTCGTGTCTTTGCCAGTCGCAACAACGCATTATGGTGGTCAGCCATGGTGCTGGTCACGGCCTATTGCGTCGCGGCAGATCCGCCTGCGGAAGTGGCGTCCGCGCCGGATGCTGTGGTTGCCAAGGCGGAGAAGAAACCGGCCGATCCCTGGGCGGGGATGAAGGATGTCGCCAAAAAGCGCGAAGAACTGCTCCACTGAACTGGCCGATTGCTGTCGTACGCGATACATTTCCACCTTGGCCCAAGGCGCGCGTCAATGTTGCTGGCTTAATGGTTGTTCATAAAAAGTGCCATAAATATGAACCTGAGATAAAAGCACCATTCAGCCGCTGGTCAACGCAGCTCCGCTAGACCGCCAATTGTCGGGCAGCAATTGATTCGGGTTTAGGGAAGCCCTTTTTGGAGTAGAGAATATGATCAGCAAGATTTTGGGAAGTTTAGCGATTTCAACCGCGGCCATTGCTACAATGGCCTTTGCAACACCAGCCGAAGCACGTGGCGGCTATTCCAATGGCGGCTATTACGAGCAGGTCCGGAACGACGGCCGTCGCGAATATCGGCGCGGCGATTATTATCGCGGTGATCGCTACCGTGATCGCCGTGATCGCCGCAACTATCGCGACCAGCGCCGCTACCGCGACAATCGCTATTATAGTGATCGCCGTCATCGGGGCTGTGACCGCGGAACCGGTGGCACGATTATCGGCGCGATAGCCGGTGGCCTGCTCGGCAATGAAGTCGCTGGTCGCGGCAGCAAAACCGAAGGTACGATTATCGGCGGTGCAGTCGGTGCACTGGCTGGCCGCGCAATCGACGGCAATTGCTGATCTGATCGCGTTCTAACCAATAGAGTTAAACCCCTGCGTGCGAGCGCGCAGGGGACTTCATTCCCCCGAGTTGCTTATTGGGGGACAGGGGGTCGGTGCTGTCTAATAGCCCGGCCCCCGCTCATTTTATGGCGTGGCAAGCAGCGGAGGAACCGGTCCGATCCAGTCCGCCAGATCCGGCTCATCTTTCACGAAATAGGGCTCACCCTTGCTGTTCAGATAGAAGCGTTGCATCTCGCTGCGGGTGAAGGGCCGGGAACCCAGCCGTCCGAAGACCGCCATTTGACCGCCGGTCTCATCCACAGCCCGGTCACGATCAAGGCCCTTGGACAAAGCCAATGCCGGTTTGGGTGTACGGGCAAAGGCGATCAATTCCGGCTTTGGTGCCGGTGAGAAGCCATAGAAGTTCTTCTGGCTATCCGGCGTGGTCAACTGAACTACCTTCAAGCCATTGCGGCCATCGGCGACATAGGCAAATAGCGTCGCGTTGGTCGATCCGACAATCACATCCTCTGCATCGTTCATCGTGCCGCCAAAGGTTTCTTTCCGGTAGACCACAGGCGCTTCCGGTCGCGTGATATTGACAATCACCAAGCCTTCGTCCTTGGCAGCGATATAGGCGTAGGTGCGAGCGAGATAGAGACGCCGGGCATTGCGCAGTGCTATGGTTCCTGACGGTACTGCAACCGGATTTTCCATATCAGTGACATTGAACAGTTTTACACCCTCCGCATCGGTGACCCAAAGATAGCGGAACTGCAGCGCCGATGCCCGGGCATCGATCATCGGAATGGTAATGACATGGCGGGGTTCCAGCGGCTTATCGAGATCCATCAACGTCAATCCGGCAGCAGTGGTAATATAGGCGTAGTGGCCAGCGAGTGTGATATGACGAGCGCCGTCCAATATGCCGTCTTGGTTCCAGGTCAGGCTGCGCTTGAAGAAGTTATTGCGGAATTCGCCGTCGGCCAAAGTGTTGATGTTGACCAGGATCAGACCTTCCTCGCTATCGGTAATTACCGCGTAATTGTAGATCGGATGAAAAGGCTGTTCCTCGTTGACCTCACGCAATTCCTTGGTGTTGCGGGTTGGTGCAATAGGCTGGTTGGTCGCCAGAGCCATGCAGGTCGCGTTTTTGGTATCGACATGGGTATCATGGCCGAGCGAAGAGAATGGCGCTCTGACGATGCGTTCCGAGAATCCCTTGTTACCGATGGAAGCGACATCATAGGCGCGGAAACCACCTTTTCCTTCCGCTACGAACATATATTCTCCGCGCAGCTGCAGACAGCGGACAGCGTCGCCAGTTCCCTGAACGACATTCTTGAATTCTTCGAGCGCCTTGGTTTCGCCGGACAGGTCCTTGTCGAGCCGTTCACCGCGTACCCAGTCGATCAGTTCCCGGTCATTGTTTTCGACATGCATCCGCCAATAGTCGGGATAGGCATATTTTTGAAGATACGAACCGATGACCGCCTGTGGTTCATCCCATTCCGTGACCCGGACCGCTTCAAAGCCCTTTTCAAGACCAACCCAGGCATGGAGGCCGATGAAATTGACGAAATTTGTTCCCTGCAACAATGTTTGCGCCATGATCGCGTTATTGTCATTGGCTTCGCTGACGTGACAATCGGAACATTGCTTGGTCTCGGTCTTGCGCACAGTGTGCGGGAAATGCGGCGCGAAGGCCTGTGATGAAAAGCCAATGCCCGAAATCGGCGGCTGCTGGACGTAGATGCGCTCGCGGTTGATGTTGGTCGAGGACAGGATCAGGGCCGAAGTCGAACGCACCGGCGCAATGATATTGCCCTTGCTTGTCTGGTGGCGTCCCAGCTGGAACATCTGGTCCCGGGCAACCTGGGGATTGTAAGTCGCATAGTTCCGCGTCGTGCCGCCTTCATATTTGTGGTTGTCTGCTTGCCAGTTCGCTTCGATGGGCAAGTGGCAGCCGCCGCAGCTTGTCGTCCAGCTAAGGTGGCAGGTGAAGCAGACCATATTTTCATCTTTGTGCGCCCGTTCGTCTTTCGCAACGCCGCTGCCGAATGCAAATTTGCCGGTTTCCGCTCCGCTTTTGGACATAAGTTTTGCCCGTGCCGCCTTGAGATTGAAGTCAGGGTGAGAACGATCGACGCTGTTTTTGACGAGGCTGACCCGCCAGCTGAGTTTGGGGTCGACGATGGAACGCTGGATCAGCACGCGCTTGCCATCGGGGTCCTGGAACCATTCGAAGCGCCGCTCACCATTAGCATTGCGCAGCAGACCAAGGTTCTTGCCCTTTGGCCGCGCCGCCAGATTGCTGGTCATCAGGGTCGGATAGGCATCGGCGGTGCCGTGACAATCCTTGCAGCTGATTTCGACCGCATTGGCGACCTCGCCGTAGATCAGGCCATTGCCATGACTGTCCTGTGAAAAATGGCAATCGGCGCATTGCATGCCCACTTCGGCATGGATGCTCATCATATGGACCGATTTGCCGGGATTAATCCCCGGTTCGACGAACTGTCCTTCGCCTTCTTTGCGGAATTTTTCCGGATCATCATTCGCTACGATATTGTCGGTATCGGTGCTGTAGCTGGCTTGGTTGCCTTCGGCATCGAGCAGATTGCCATCGCGATCGCGTTTCAGGATCGCCCGGAAATTCCAGCCATGACCGTGATAGTCCGCAAATTGGGTATCCTTGGCGTCGCTGTTGATGTCGTACACATTACGCAGGAAATCCATGTCGGCCCAAAGCCCTTTGGGAGCGGCCCCTTCGGGATTTCTATCGAGCACTTCCCGGACTTCTGCAGCAGTCGGATATTTTTGCTGCTTGTATTTTTTCTGATATTCCTCGTCACTCATGCCTTCCGGCTTGAGGGTCTTGTTGTCCGGACCGGGCCACATATAGGGCGCGTCCGATTCATAATCCCACATGGTGTAGCCAAGATAGCTATTCAGGAAGATATTCGGCTGATGCATGTGGCAGTTCATGCATTGGGCGGTCGGAATGGCTCGGGTGAAGGCATGTTGGACCGGATGACCTTTTTCGCGTTTGGCAGGATCGGTCTCGACTGCATGATCATCGCCATGCCCCGTCTCTTCACCATGTGCTTCTCCGGCTGGCTTATCGCCTTCGCCATGGTCGCCTTTTGCACCGTGGGAAGCATCATAAGTGCCAAATTTGCCGAAACGATGCTCGCCCTCTTTCAGGTTTCTTATTGTCGGATCGACCGTGTTGGTCTGTCCGTCACGGCCATATTTTGCCCAGATCGAGCTGTGCCGCGGTTCGCGGTCATTGGCGTAGACGACGTGACAGCCGGCGCAGCCCGACTGGCGATAGTCACCCGGCTGATCATTGGTTCCCATGAACCACATGAAGGGGTCATTGAGCCGGGTCTTGTGGATATTGAGCACCGGGATGGCGACGCGCAGGCCGGTTCCCGGACCACGGTTGGATTGCTTGAGATCGGGGCGCCCGGGTTCTTCGAGCCGCTGAATGATACCGCCGATATTGGGCAGCCCAATTTCCGGGAACTGGGTGTTGATATTGCGGCCACCGCGCTCGAACACACGGAAAATGTCGCCTGGTGGGACGGTGTGCCAGGTCGGTAAAGGGTAGAGAATCGGAAGCGCGCCGCGTTTCTTTTCGGCATCGGTTACAGTGCCGTGCGGGTTGCCGGGCGACTTGATCGTCGCGGGTTCACCTTTGCGGGTGTAGGCTTCGCCGAATATGTAATTTTTGAAGGGCACAATACCGTTATTATAGGCGGCACCACCCCAGAGCATGGCCCCGGTTGCCATTAGCGAACGCTCAGAAGCCTCGATGATTTCCATATGACAGGCACCACAGGATTCGCGTGCGACGCGATAGTCCGACGGATTGACAAAGCGCACAAATTCGGGTGATTCCGTGTTCAGTAACGCATAGCTGCGCTTGGGATTGGCGGAAGATGGCCAGTGCCAGCTTTCGGGATATTTGGGCAGGACATGCGCTTTCGTCAGGGCATCCATATAGGCAAGACTATTCTTGCCCCATTTGTTGTTGCCGACAACCGAAGCATCACCGCCATGACAATCAACGCAGCCCAGAACCACAGCCGGGGTCTCATGCATGGTCTTCTGATCGCTGTCGGTGTGGCAGGTCTGACAGCCGCTGCTTTTGGCTTGCGCCTCGTCCCAGGTCTGGTTTTGCGGGGCAGGGGGAGTGAAGCTATAATCGATTTTTTGCGGTTTTTCAGTGCCTGCAGCGAGCAGCAACGAGGCTGGTGCAAGGGTCAGGGCAAACGCCCCCAACCCTGCGAGGATTAATTTGCTATTGCCGGTCATGACGTTTCGCCAGCGCATCAGAAAGCCAGTATCGCATTAAGCAATATCGAATAGTGGAAGTCCCGTTTATCTGTCTGATCGAACAAATTCTTGAATCCTTTTCCGGGTATCAATGCAGCGCCGGACAGGCGGAATACCATATTTTGCGTAGCTTTCGGGCGGTAGATTGCAGCCATGGAAAGGTCCCATCCGATATCTTTGGGAATCGAACCTTCGACCCGCAGTGCCTCGAGGCTCTCTGTTTTGTGAAACCAAAGATGATTGGCATTGGCGGATAGCCGGAAATCGGGCGTCAGATCGGCATCGACGCCCACGCCAGCCAATATCGTGCCCGGATTGTTGAAATTGCTCTGCCCCTGTTCCTTGGAGGAACGAAGGGAATTGAGGATACCGTTGCGACCGTTAATCGAGATCACCCTTCCGCCACCCGCGAACGGGATTGTCTGGCGGATCCAGTAACTCGTGTCCGCGCCGGCGAAAATCGGATTCTCGAAGATCGCGTCGAATCCCGCTTCGGTATTATTATAGGGATTACCGTCGCCGCTGGCGAACAGCCCAGAGGCGCGAAAGCGCAGGAAGTCAACGTCATAGCTGGCTTCCAAGGCACCAAAATAGGCGGCGATATTCGCCGGCTCACTGGTGAAAATACTGTTCCGGTCTTCGCCAAAGGCTCCGTATACCTGTCCGGTGACATTGATCCGTCCGATCCGTCCGTCGAAGGCATAGCCCGGATAGACAACATCATAGGCGCGGCCCCGAAGGTCGCCGAGCAGCGCCGGACGCACCGGAAAACCATTGTCGTCAATTTCGACATCGGACCGTTCGCGATTCATATTATAGGTTAGGCTGAACTGGCTGGTCAGGCCGACAAAGGGTAAATCCTGCCGGTACAGATTGGCAAAGAAAATATAGCTTTCGCGCGGGGTCTGGGTGATGTCATTGAGACCGGAATTGGTGTCTTTTTCGAGTTGGATAAAGGCGCCGAGATTATATTGTACCCGGTTGTTGTCGCGGGTGCCGAACAGGCGGAACCCAAGCTGGTTGTCCTGAAACAGAAATCCGCGAAAATCGGCCTGCATCGGCTGGATGCCGATACGGAAACTGTCGAAGTCATAGCGCGCCGAGGTGTTGCGGATATGATAATCAAAAAATGCTTCCTGCACCCCGACGAACCAGTCGGTGCGGTGCGAGGATTTGGAAGGCTCGACAAACAGCACCCGGCGTTCCGGTACATTCACATGATTGACCTGGGTTGCCAGAGTTAGTCGATATTCCACATCAGGCGGCTTGTAAGCGGTAGATCCCTTGATCAGGGCAAAGCCGGTGATGAACGTCTGGACGTAGACTTCCGAGCCGGATCGCCCGAAAACATCGAGACTGTTCGGGCGTTCCGTGGTCTGCACGCCGACCGGAATGGGGAAGCTGCGGGGCTCGATCACCGTATCCGAAATCACATTGGCAACGAAAAACCAGTCATCGCCTTTCAAAAAGCCCGGCTTCTTGCCGGCCGGAATCGGCTTGTCGCCTTTGAGAACATTCTGATTATACGGATTAAGCGTGCTGTGACAGTTGTTCCGCAAGGCTCCGAACAAAGTATAGATCGATTCATCACCACCTTTTGCCGGACACAGGCTTTGCATGATCCGCCAGCGGTCGGGGACCGGAAATTCGTCGGTCGGAAAGGCTTCGGGCGGCGGGGCATTGACCGCACCGGGGTTATTCTGGGTTACCCGATCCGGCAGCGTTTTTTGGACGCCCGGACGGCGGCGGCCATCGATTAGAGCGTCATCGGCTGCCAGGCCATCAAAGTCCATTTCCAGTTGATCCGGGGTTTCGGATTGCGCAGGATTGGAAGATATGGAAGCATCTTTCAGGGTAGGTTGATCAGCTGGTGCCTTTTCATGCTTTTCTGCTTCTTCTTCGTCCGGATCTGGTCCACCCATGCCCAATTCTTGCCCGAAATCGTCAGATTTTGTACCTATCCAGTCAAATTTTTCCCCGGCCAGCAAAGCTATCAACGATGCCTCCATGTCCTCGACCGAAGCCCGCTGAGCCTCCATCTGCTCTGCCTGGCCAGACATCACCGCCATGATCGGCACAAAGGAGGCAGCGAGTCCCGACATCCGCTTTATAGTCCCTCGCAAACATTTTGCTGGTTGGTGTCGAGGAACGGCGCAAAGGGACAGTTCACATAGCGCAACCGGACTTTGGCATTACCGAGATCGACAACGACATTGTCGGCCCGGATCGCCTTTGGTGCATTGCCGATAGTGCCGACGCGCTGGCCGGCATTGTGCAGTCCGAGGAAACTGGCCATGTCATCCTGATCAATACCGTCTCCGGAGACACCGATACCGCCGATGAGCTTGTCACCGCGATAGATCGGGACGCTGCCCGGGAAAATCTGCATGCCGTTGGAAAGACGGACCTGTCCGCCGCTATTGGGTATTGCTGGCAAATCGGTGCATTGTTGCGTTGTATCGGGGCTGGCGCCGTTGGAGGCGACATATCCCAGATGGGTGACAATATTGCGAACCACCAGATCGAGCTGCAAGCCGACAGCGAACGGACTGAATTTCGCTGATTGTGCGACCGATAGCGGTCCGGGAGGGCGTCCGATCTCGCCATCCGGGAAATAGGGCCTGGAAAGATTGCCACCCGAACGATCGGCAAAGGCCACAGTGCCGGTCAGAGCATTGGGATCGCCCAGAAAATTGCGTACACGCTGCACATATGCAGGAACATTGGCGAAGGGAGGAAAGGGCGGCGTACCAAGCAATTGCTGAGCCGCAACCTTATTAGAGAAAAAAGCGGCCGTCCGTGCCTTTTGCAGTGATACGTCGGTGCCGAAAATCGGGCCGTCTGGTGTCCGCACAATGCCCAAAATCTGGCCATGGGTATCGACCACGCTCACGGTCGCCTGCATCCGGCTGTCCAGCGGTTGGCGAATTTGCGCCCTTGCCCGGCTGAAGATGATGAATGCTTCTTCCAGAATCGCGCGCACTTCAGCCGCCGTTAGCGGGGCGGTTACCGCAGCGGCATCAGTACCGCCGCGGATAGGATAGCGATTGGCGCCGGTTCCGTCTGTCAGCACAAAGGCATCACGGTTTTTGAATTCCGCTGCGGTCGATGCCCTTATGCCGGAAGCCTCTGTTCCATAAGCGGTGCCGGCGATGATGGTGGCACCCGCATAACCGGTGACGGCTGAAAGACTGCCGACACTGTTGTTTATAGCCGCAAAATTGCTCTTCAGCGGTGACAAGTCAGAAACCACCATATCGCTGAACCGTAACGACGTTCCATCGACCGATATCCGGTTGGCTGTGATCGAAGCGGGCGGTGCAAAACCCTGAATTCCGGCTAGGGCGATTGCCTCCTCGTCATCGACGTCGACATCGAGAATGTTGGGATCCAGGCCATAGTCGCCGTCCCCCATGACACCGATTCCGCCGACCACGACACCGTCTTTATAGATAGGCAAACCGCCGGGATCAGCAGCCAGACCGAGGGGCGACCTTTTTGGTCCAATCAGCGAGCCGGCTCCCCCCATCGGGTTGAACCGCCGGGACAAGTCCGAGCAGGGTAGCTGGCTAAACTGGACACCGAATAGCGGACCGCTTTCCAGCCCGACGGTGGTCGGTGCAGGCGGGAAATGTTCTTGCGCGATCTGACTGGCCGTCCGGGAGGAAAAGGCGTTACCGCCACTGGACAGATAGGCTCCGGTCACGGCCTTGGCGATAGCCGCTGTGGTCGCCGGAACCGGCTGACCCTGCAGCCCGATAATATCTGCCGGTCCTGCGACGCCACCGATCTGCTGGGAGCTGACCTTGACATTGGGCGATCCATTGTTCGACCCCATCATGTCGAACACGGCCAGCACATTGCCGACGCGGTCGACCACGGCGATTACCGAAGGAAGATTGCGGGCCTGTGCTTCGCCCACGGCCTGGGCGATAATAGTTTGCACCTCTGTCACCGTCAGCGCGCGCTGGGCCGGTGCCGTAAACAACCCGCCCGTTCCGGTTGGCGGCGTCGTCGGGGCCGGTGTCGGAGACGGGGAGGGCGAAGGAGTGCCGCCAAAATCATTGCTGCCACCACCGCCGCCACAAGAGGTAAGCACCAGTGCGGCGGCAGAAATAGCGGAGGTTAAAAAGGGCTTTCGCATCACCAAATCCTCTATCTGAGCGACCGGATCGTGCGCACGGCGCTACCTAGTGCCCGGCGGTATTTCAGCGGTTCATAACCGTTGGGTTCAGCAACGGCAGCATAGGCGACATTGATCTGCCCGCGCAGGCTGGCGGCAGCAGATTCGCTGACCTGACCACTATTGACCAAACCGTTGAGCAAAGTGTCAACGGCCATGACCGCCTGCACACTGCCCTCATAGTCTGTAAAGCGCGGTGATATCGCCTGGCCAGCAATGGTTTCCATGATCTGGAATGTCTGGTCCCGGCCAAAGCTTGCGCGGGAGAAACGATCCGCGAGCTGCGTTGCATATTGCCGCAATTTGGCCGCTTCCTGAACTGCTGGCTCCCGGCCCTGAGCCATTGCCGTGTGAAAGGCTTTCGAGCGGCTGTCGAATTCACCCGCGATGTCCGGCGCCGTCACTTTGATAGCCGCGCTGAGCATGATCATATTCTCATCATTATAGGGCGGCATCCCTTCGGGAATAGATCGTCCGGGATTGTTGACCGATGTCGGACGGGCGGACGGATCGTCATAGATCCGGCGGTGGCAGCTGTGGCAGTCGTAAAAATAAAATTCCGGAAAAATGCCCTCGGTACCCAGAGCGGGCTTGGTGAACAGATTCAACGAACGTTCGAGCGCCATGGCCTGACCCACAGCCCAGAATTGAACGCTATTGGTCCGGCCCTTGCGGCGGATATAATCAACATCCTCATCATGATGCTGCTGCAGAGTGGAAAACAGGTCCATTTCGAATGAAATGCGCGGATGACCGGCTGCCATGATCCGGTGATCGACAAACTGGCCCTTGTTGGCACTGCCGAAATGACAATCGAGGCAAACGCTTGCCCGGGCCTTGGGATCGTCGAGCGGCACCAGTCCCCGCGAAACATTGCGGGCATGGCTGGCGCCGACCGCATAATGGCTGGAAAGCCAGCCGGAGGATGCACCATGGCAGGATTCACATCCAACGCCATCGTTTAGCTGGAACCTGGGTCCCTTGCGCGCTGCTGCTGTTGTGTGACAGCCGAGGCATTCCGATGCGGAAGCCGCGTCCTTGATGCCTAGCCGTTTGGCGATTGCGATACTGCGCGGTTCGCGCAGGACACGAAAAGCGCGGCTATGCGCTCCGCCGGGCGTGGATTCTTCCTGCCAGCGCATGATTTCGTCTTGTCTGACAATTTCGCCGTCGGCTTCCTGTCGTCCGTGGCAGGTGGTTGCCCCGCAAGAAGCGACTCCCAGATAAGTGCCATCGGCTATGTCCGTGGCGGCTTCAACCGGAGTGGTGCTTGCCAGAGTCGAGATGAACAATGCTATCCCGACCAATGCCGAACAGAACAGGCTAGCGGCCAGAACTGACCAGCTAGGTTTCCACGAAAATTTTTTCTCCGTTTGCATCGTTGCCCATTCCGGTTTTGAAACCGGTCCCCTCATCCAGCACGACGCGACCCTTGCCGTTTACCATAACGATCAGGTTACCTATCCTCCAAACGATGCTCAATGCAAACGAAAATCGACCGATTTCTTTTATTTTTTAGTGCCTTGCCCATAAAATCCTTGCAGAAAAGTAACCACAGTGTGGCGCATAGGCAACGGTCATCGACGTTGGCTTGGGGCGCTATGTCCTTGATTTTTCGCGTAGTTGACGGTCGCCAATTTGGATTACAGCCAGAAACGGGTTATTGGGATAAGGGCCGGTATGGATGCCGGGAAGTAATCGGCTGAAATTTAAGGCTTAGAGGGGAAAACTGATATGGAACTCACTATGGAATCGGCCTTTTCGTCCAGCGGACTGCTTGGTCATCTTTCCTATATTTTGCTCATTGTCTCCATGCTGAGCTGGAAGATGTTCTGGCTCCGTGTCGGTGTGATTGGTTCGGCGCTGGCAGGAATTGCATATGCGCTGATCATATTGAACGACCCGGTGGCGGTGTTCTGGGAAACATTGTTGCTGATCGTCAATCTGTTCCAGTTGGTTCGCCTGATTTTGGCCGAGCGGGCGGTGTCTCTGAGCAAGGAGGAATTCGAAATGGTGAGAACGGCTTTTTCGGGCCTTGGTGAGCTGGACGCGCGAATGTTGATCGACCAGGGTTTCTGGATTGACCGCAAAGCGGGAATAGAATTGATACGGGAAGGTACTGCGGTGGATAATCTATATTATCTGACCAGCGGCATGGCAGAGGTGCGCAGCCGGAACAAGATCGTCGGGCATTGCAAATCCGGTGATCTGATCGGCGAGGGAACGATATTGTCGTCTGACAGGGCGACGGGAACCGTCACATTGTCTATGGATTCCAGGCTGTGGTGCATCCCGGCCCCGATTCTGCGCAGTCACCTGAAGAAAAACCCTGCGGTAAGGAATATTGTCGATCGGCGCATTGGCGATGCGCTCAAATCCAAGCTGCGGGCAAGCAATGTTGCTCTTTCCCAGGCTGGCGGGCTCAAGGACTAACCCGGTTTGCGCCGGATCACCAGGTTACGGATTTCGGTCATGTCTTCCATGGCAAATCTTATCCCTTCGCGGCCCAGACCGCTGTCCTTGACGCCGCCATAAGGCATATTGTCAACGCGATAGGACGGCACGTCGTTGATCACCACGCCGCCGACATCGAGATGATCCCATGCGTCCAGCGTCTTGAACAGATCGCGCGTGAAGATGCCGGCCTGAAGGCCGAATTTGCTGTCATTCACTTCGTCCAGCGCCGCGCCGAAATCGCTGAACTTGGAGAGCAGAGCGAGCGGCCCAAACGCTTCTTCGCGATAGGCGTCCGTGTCGGTGCCGACATTTTCGAGCAAAGTTGCCTCGAGCATATTGCCCTTGCGATTGCCGCCGCACAGAAGGGTTGCGCCATCTGCTACTGCGGCTTCGATCCAGCCGTGCAGGCGGGTTGCTTCGCCTTCGGAAATCATCGGGCCGATGAAGGTGTCCCGTTCCTTGGGATCGCCAGACACCAGAGCTTTGGTTTTTTTGACCAGCATCGCCTTGAACTTGTCGTAGATGCTTTCGTGGATGATGATCCGCTGCACGCCAATACAGCTTTGGCCGGACTGATAGAAGGCACCGAAGATGACCCGCTCCAGCGCGTCGTCCAGATCGGCGTCATGATCGACGATCACGGCCGCATTGCCGCCCAGTTCGAGCACGACTTTTTTCTTGCCGGCCTTGGCTTTCAGATCCCAGCCGACACCCGGTGAACCGGTGAAGGATAGAAGCTTCAGACGCTCGTCGACGGTGAACAAATCAGCGCCGTCCCGGCTGGCAGGCAAAATCGAGAAGGCGCCTTTCGGCAGATCGGTCTCGGCCAGTATCTCGCCCATGATGATCGCGCCCAGCGGTGTCTTGCTTGCCGGTTTCATCACGAACGGACAGCCCACGGCAATGGCGGGCGCAATTTTGTGCGCTGCCAGATTGAGCGGGAAGTTGAACGGAGAAATGAAGCTGCACGGCCCTATCGGAACACGCTTCCACATGCCCATATAGCCTTTTGCGCGCGCGGAAATATCCAGCGGCTGGACCTCGCCATAATTGCGCACGGACTCTTCCGCGGCGATTCTGAACGTGTCGATCAGGCGCGTGGTTTCGCCTTCGGCATCCTTGATCGGCTTTCCCGCCTCGACACAAAGCGCATAGGCAAGTTCGTCGTAGCGTTCCTTGAAACGGTTGACGCAATGTTGCAGTACATCTTGTCGTTCGTAGCTTGCCATCGCCGCCATGGGCCCGGCTGCCGCTACGGCTCCCGCGATAGCCTGTTCAATGACATCGGGTGTTGCAAGGGCGGTCCGGAAGGCGACTTCATTGGTATATTTGTCGGTGACTTCCAGGTCAGTATTGGGCTGCACCGCTTCATTGTTGAGATAAAGCGGATAGACGTCTTTCAATTTGGTCATAAGTGCCTCACTCAAGCCTTCGCGCTGAGTTCCTTGATCTCGTGATTCAAAATGCGATCATTATCGGAATAGTCGACCGGAACTTCGATCAAATGCACGCCTTTGCTGTTCAGGCATTTGTCGATTGTTTCCTGAAGGTGCTTGGCGCTGGTGATCCGGTAGCCATTGGCACCATATGCTTCGGCATATTTGACAAAATCGGGGTTGCCGTATGTCAGGCCCCAGTCCTTGAAGCCCATGTTCGCCTGTTTCCAGCGGATCATGCCATAGCTGTTGTCGTTCAGCACCAGCACGGTGATATTGAGTTTCAGCCGGACTGCGGTCTCCATTTCCTGGCTGTTCATCATGAAGCCGCCATCGCCGCAAATCGCCATTACCTTGCGTTTGGGATAGACCATCGCCGAGGCCATGGCAGAGGGCAGACCAGCGCCCATGGTGGCCAGCGCATTGTCGAGCAGAACCGTATTCGCCTCCCGCGCCTTGTAATTGCGGGCAAACCAGATCTTGTAGACGCCATTGTCGAGACAGATGATCCCGTCGGCCGGCATGGCTTCGCGCACGACTTTTACCAGGTGCGGTGGATAAATGGGGTAACGCACATCGTCGTCCATCGAATCCGTGTGCTCTTCCTCGGCCCGGCGCGCCTTGTACATGGCGTCAAAATTCCAGCTGCCGGAAGGCACAATATCTTCCTTCATCTGCCAGATCGCGTTGCCGATATCACCGATCACTTCGATTTGCGGGAAATAGACGGGATCGACTTCCGCACTGTTCATCGACACATGAATGACTTCGGTGCTGCCTGGCGCCATGAAGAAAGGTGGTTTCTCGATCACATCATGACCGACATTGATGATCAGGTCGGCCGCGTTGATCGCACGATGGACAAAATCATTCGCCGATAGCGCCGCACAACCCATGAACTCCTTGTTCGTTTCATCGACTACACCCTTGCCGAGCTGCGTGGTGACAAAGGGTATGCCGGTCTTCTGAATAAACTGGGTGAGCATGCGTCCGGTGGTGGTCCGATTGGCACCGCCGCCGACGACCAGAATCGGAGATTTGGCATTTTCAATTTTCTTGGTCGCGGCGCGGACGGCTTTTGCTTCGGCTACCGGTCGCCGGGTCAGGCTGGGCGCGATGGGAGTCGAGTCGGTTTCCTCATCAGCAACATCTTCCGGGAATTCGATATGGGTTGCACCGGGCTTTTCTTCTTCAGCCAGACGGATCGCCTCGCGTACGCGGCTCGGGATATTATCCGCAGATGCCAGCTGGTGGGTAAATTTGGTGATTGGCCCCATCATGTCGACGACATCGAGAATCTGGAAACGGCCCTGCTTGGACTTCTTGATCGGTTTTTGGCCAGTGACCATCAGGATCGGCATTCCGCCCAGTTGCGCATAAGCCGCTGCGGTCACCAGATTGGTGGCGCCGGGGCCAAGCGTTGCCATGCAAACGCCTGTCTTGCCGGTATGTCGTCCATAGGTAGCAGCCATGAAGCCGGCACCCTGTTCGTGACGGGTCAGAATCAGTTTGATTTTCTTGGAGCGCGACAGGCTGTCCAGCATGTCGAGATTTTCCTCGCCGGGAACCCCGAACAGATATTCAACGCCTTCGTTTTCCAGACATTCTACAAAAAGATCGGATGCTTTGGTCATGTGGGTCCTTCCCTGATCGTGACGATCAGTCCTATTGCGAGTAAATGGCAACGACCCCAAATGACCCTCATCCCCCTCAAGATCAGACTCATCCTACCCCTATGTTCTTGGTTGATAAGTTAAAATAGCCCGTGAGTCACCCCTCAATATCCGCGATCAAAGTCGGCAACGGCAATCATCTCTTCGCCCTTTCGATAGCGTTTCAGATTTTCGACGAAGCGGGCAGCGGCACGCTGGAACATGCGGGTTTGCGCATGCCCCGACAAATGCATGGTGATCAGGCAGTTGGGTGCATCCCAGAGCGGATGGTCGGCTGGCAGTGGTTCCGGATCGGTGACGTCGAGCGCCGCACCGCCGATCGCCTTGTCGTTGAGCGCCGCAAGCAGGGCATTCTGATCGACCAGCGATCCGCGCGCGACATTGATCAGCCAGGCGGATGATTTCATCGCGGCGAACTCGTCCGCGCCCAGCAGATGTTTTGTATCACCGGTTGCGGGAGCCGCAACAAAGACCCAGTCGAACTCCCCCAGCCTGTCCCGCCAGTCGTCGAGGCCGATAACATTGGGTTCGCCGGTCGCGGTACGGCGGACAGCGGTCACGTCCACGTCAAAGCCGGAAAGCTTTTTGGCAATTTGCTGGCCGATGCCGCCATAGCCGATGATAAGCGCCTTGCTGTCGTCGATCTCCGCCGTTCCCGGTGCCGTTTCGAGCCAGTTGTGCTGACGCTGGTTGTCCAGAATGATATCACTGCGTTTGGCGGCAGAAAGCATCATCATCACCGCAAATTCGGCGATCGGGGCACTGTTGAGGCCGGCACCATTGGTCAGGATCGTGTCCTGCGCCTTGAGCTGTTCGAGCGGAAAATGCTCGACCCCGGCATAGATGCTGTTGAGCCATTTGAGATTGGTCGCGGCGCTGATGATCCCGGCCATCTTTTTCTTGTCATACATGTCGAACCAGCCGATCTCTGCATGCGGCGCGATTTCCATCGCCTCCTTGGTGCTGGTGAACCAGGTGATATCGAGACCATCGCAATAGGGCTCGACGAGTGGACGGACGAGGGAAGCGATGGCGGCTTTTGGTTTGGTCATATTTGAATTCTCCATTCCCAGCGCAGCGGATCGCCGTCCATGAGGTCCACGCCCTGAGCGGTGAGTTCATCGCGGATGGTATCGGCCGCAGCAAAATCTTTTTCGGCTTTGGCCTTTTGACGCTGATCCAATTTTGTTTCGATGTCTGTTTCATCTACTGCTGCATCTAACGGGCGTACCCGCAAATCATCGCGCGCTAGAGTCGTCAGTTGCAGGCCCAAGACCGCTTCCATTTCAGCAAGCAATGTGAGTCTTTGCCCGGCAGGCAGCTTTTTGAGCGTAAGCATTTCTTCGAGCAGCGGCAGGCATTTCGAACTGTTTAAATCTTCGCTCAAGGCCGCATCAAATTTTTCACGCAATTGCTGGAGCGTGGGGTGCTCGACTATTTCGGTCTTTGTATCGGCTTTTTCTAAGAGCCGTTCGACGCCCATCACTATCCGCTTTAGCCGCGTCAGCGCCGCGACCAGATTGTCCCAGCTGAACTCCAGCTCGCTGCGATAATGGGCCTGCAGGCACATCAGGCGATAGGCAAGGGGGTGAAAGCCCTTGTCGATCAGAACCTGCAGGCGCAGGAAATCGCCGCTTGATTTCGACATCTTACCGGCCCGGTCGATCAGGAAATTATTGTGCATCCAGATGTTGGCGCCGCTGTGTTCCGAGCAGTTATGCGCCTGATTCTGGGCAATCTCGTTCGGGTGATGAATCTCGCGATGGTCGATTCCGCCGGTGTGGATATCAAATTTTTCGCCGAGATATTTGATGCTCATTTGCGAGCATTCGAGATGCCAGCCCGGCGCCCCTTTACCCCAGGGACTGTCCCACTCCATCTGCCGGGTCTCGCCAGCGGGCGTCTTGCGCCAGATCGCGAAATCCTGCGGATGGCGCTTGCCCTCAACCGTGTCAATCCGTCCCTCGATATCCTCGCTCTGTGCACCGGAGAGGCAGCCATAGTCGGGCACCGTGCTTACATCAAAATAGAGCCCGCTTTCCAGCTCGTAGCAATGTTTGTCGGAGATACTTTTCGCAAAGGCGATCATTTCTTCGACATGGTCGGTGGCAATCGCCCATTTCGCCGGCTGCCGTATATTGAGGCGCTCGATGTCCTTCCAATAGGCATCGGTATAATATTTTGCGATATCCCAGGCCGATTTGCCGGATTGCGCTGCGGCCTTTTCCATCTTGTCATCACCGGCATCGGCATCGGAAGTCAAATGACCGACATCGGTAATGTTGATGATATGGGTGAGCTCATAACCCTTCCAGCCCAGCGTGCGCCCTAACAAATCCGCAAAAATATAAGCGCGCATATTGCCGATATGCTGATAGTTGTAGACCGTTGGTCCGCATGTATAAACGCGTGCTTCGCCTGCATGGACGGGCGCGAACGCTTCCATCTGGCGAGTCAGGCTGTTGAACAATTTTAGCGGATGTGTGGCATTGTCATTCATCGCCCACCGCCTAATGGTTTTCGGCGCAAAAGGTCAACAGATCAATTGATCGCCGGAATCATTCCGCCGGTTCAAGCGCTTCCTCTGCCTCGTCTACCACGCATTCTCCGCTATCACCGCGTTCGCAATCGTCAACCCACAGGTCGTCATTGCCTGCGCCAGTTACCGGTTCGTCGATCAGCGGATCGTCAGTCAAGTCCTCGTTTTCCTTGATCTCGATCAGATTGGTTTCAAAGGGATCGGACGCATATTTTTCCGGTGTCACTTCTTCTTCAATCACATCTTGAACCGGATTATCCAGCTCCGGTTCGACCGGTCCAGGCGTTGGGGTCGGCGTTGGCGTCGGCGTTGGGGCCGGAGTTGGCGTTGGAGTTGGCGTAGGCGTAGGCGTAGGCGTTGGAGTCGGTGCACAGCTAGCCGGGTTGATGATTACACAGCCATTGATGGTGGATGCAGGATCGAAGCCGAGCGTGACATCGGTAGCCGGGATCGTAGCCAGACCGGTTGCGCCGCCGACGATGCCGTTGATGACTATATTGGCGCTGCCCGTCGATGCCCCTGCGATCGTTAAACTGCCAACGTTGAACCCGCGACGATCCGCGAAATCGGTCCCGTTGGCGGTATTCTGGATCAGCAGGTTATCGGTAACAGCCAATTGGACAATATCGGCCCTGATCAAGCCATCGGGCAGGTCGATTCCGTCGTTGTTGGCCAGGCGGATGTCGATATCCGAAGCGCCAAGACCGGCGATGTCGGCCAAAGCCTGGTTGGTCATCGCATAGACATTGGGTGCAGTTATCGAGAGGCGGCCGCTGCCGGAGAAATTCCCGTTCGCGTCAGTCATCTGGATGATGCCGCTGGCGGCATCGATAAACAGGTCCTGACCGGCGGTGAAATTGAGTCCGGAATTGGCGTTTGCATTGCTGAAGTCTACCAGACCGACAACCGTGATAGACTGTCCGGACATCAGATTGAGATTGTTGCTCAGTCCGATATTGGCTGATTGCGGGCCACTGACATTATCAGCGACTAGCACGCTCAGGTCCTGCACAACCATGTCGAATCCGCCAATTCCTGTCGACACGGCGGTGATGGTGAGATCTCCGCCCGAAAGGATCTGGCTGAATTCTTCGTTGCTGAGATAGAAGACTCCCAACGGGTCATTGGCACCGCCAAGCACCAACTGTGTCGTGCCATTGGTGGATATCTGGATGTCGCTGGTCAAATCAGTCCGACCAAGGCTGCCCAGCGTTCCGATATTCATATCGGCGCTGACCGTCCGAATAGTGTTGCCTATTGTTTCCGCCTGAACGTTGATCAGGCCGCCCGCCGTGATCTGCAGATCATTTGCCGCATTCACCAGGCTGTTGATCAGAACATCGTCGACGGCCCTGATGGTGATATCGCCGCCGGTGGTAACCGTGGTTTGCGGAGAATTGAGGCTGATCGGCGCAGAATCCGTGATAACTACGACATCATTGAGGATGGCAGAACCGCCGGCGGCGATTACGATATCTCCCGTCGCCTGTGCGCCCTGGACCACCAGGTTCCCAGTGGAAGACAGGCCGATATCGCCATTGGTGGTTTCAGCCTCAACGGTCATATCCTGCTGCGAAACAAGCGAAACTGCTTCGCCCGATGCGACAATGAGATTGGTGACATCGACATTGTTGGTCACATTGACCAACCCGTTGTCCGCGGTCAGGAAAATATCGTTTCCGGAAACATTGTTCAGATCAATGCCGTTATCTGCGCGGATATTGACGGAACCCTGTCCGGTCTTGGCTGCCGAAACTGTATCTGCTGTCAAGAGTCCACCTTGCAGTCTCACGCTGACATTGGTTCCACTTGTGATGGAATCTGCTGTCAGATCGCTATTGCTGTTCATCCGGATCGTGACATTGGCGCCGCCACTGATCGTATCAACACTGGCATCGCGATTGGCATCGATTCTGATCGCGCCATCGGCAGCCACGATACCACCGGTCAGCAGTCCGAAATTGCCGTCGATGACGACATTGCCGGAGGCGTTAATCTCGCTGAAATCGATCGCACCATTGCTGGCAATATCAATGCCATCGCCGCTTGCCGTGTCGAAACTAATGGTGGTGCCATCGATCGTGATATCGCCGCCGGTGGCGCGGGTGAAATCGATCGCGCCGCCGGTCAGGCCGATGGAAGAAGACCCGGTAACAGTGTCGAGCGCCATGCCGCCCGAACCGGAATCCAGCAGCACCGAACCGCCGGTTGCATCGGTGATGATGATACCATTGCCGCTGATGAACAGGGCTTCGTCGCTGGTCGCATCATCCAGTTCAACCAGACCGCCGGCGTCCATCGTAAGCGACTGGGCTGCTGTCGCCGAACCGCCAGTTATACCACCGCCTGCGGTCAGGTTGATATCCCGGCCACCTGCGGTTGCGAAGCCGATCGCTCCGCCGGCGTCAATCGTCAGCGCATTATTCGCGCCGGATACGAATGTGTCGCCAGCCGTAGCATCGGTCAACTGGACATCGCCGGTTGCGGAAATATCGATGGTCGATGCTGCGTCAATGTCGCCGCCCGACAGGTCGCCGCCTGCGACAAGGCCCACAATATCACCGCCGGAGATGCTGGTGAAACCGAAATCGCCAGCAGCACTTCCATCGACATCACCAGTGGCCACGATTACGCCGCCGGCGAAATCACCGCCCGAAGTAGCGACGACCAGATCGCCGCCGGAGGTCAGATTACCGCCGTCGATTCCGCCGCCTGCGTTAAGGTTGATATCGTCGCTGCTTGCAGCGCTGCCGAAGTTGATATTGCCTCCGGCATCGACCGTGAACGTGCCGCCCCGGGCATCGAGATTGCCAAATCCGATATTGCCCGTCGCGTCAAGGTCAATGCCACCACCCACGGTTACAATGCCATTGCCATCGAGCTCGCCTGCTGTCGCATTGAGGGTCAGATTGCCTCCGATAGTGCCGTTGTTCAAGATCGCCGAAGCGCCGGTGATGCTGGTGTTTCCGTTGCTGATCGCATTGGCCAGGGTTGGCGTTCCGGTTGCAGTAACGGTGATATTATTGTTTGCATTGAGCGCGCCTGTGGCTGTCACATCGCTTGCGCCAGTCAACTGTATGTTCGAACCAGCGAGAGTTTCAGCGGCAAAGAGGATTGAACCTGTCTGACCCGCGTTGGCGGTGTCGAACGATAACGCAAACAGGTCAATTCCCGTCCCGCTGACCGTTGCAGAACCCAGCGTAATAGCGCCGTCTGCCTGCACGGTAAAATCGTCGCCTGCTGCTACCGTAGCCAGCGCAACATTGCCAAGCGCCCGGATAGCCACATCCTCACCCGCGCTGAGCGCACCAGTTGTGGAGATAATGCCTCCAGCCAACAAACCGATCGAGGCAGCGGTAGGTGTACCCGCCCCCGTGGCGGCTGAACCGAGCATGATATCCTGCCCCGCTGAAACCAATATATCGCCGCTGTTGGTCGCAAGGCTTCCTGCGGTAATGTTGCCCGTTGCTCCACCCGCGAATAAATTGATCGCTGCCCCCAAGCCCGAAGCTGTTACGTCGCCTGCAGTTACATTCCCTGCAGTTGCGTTTAAATTTACTCCAGCATCAAGTGATATCGCATTGCCCAGGGAAACATTTTGCGCGGCAAGATTGAGCGCGTCGCCGGATGTCAGATTGTTCAGGTCAATATTGGCCGCGTTGCTAATGGCGATTCCACCACTGGCGACCCAGTCGCCAGTGCCCGTCACATCATCATTGCCCGCAGTCACCGAAATATCGCTGGTCGACGCCAGCGAATTCGCAGTTACGAATGAGCCACTGCCAATCGTAATATCGTCGCCGTCAGCATTGTCGACAAAGACATCGCTTCCGGAAATACCGATTGATCCGCCTTGAGCATCTCCGACAAGTACAGAGCCACCCTGAATATCGATCGTGCCGCCGGACACGCCGCCGATATCGACGAAGGATGTGCCGAAAACAGAAACATCGCCGCCATCAGCGCTTCCGATGGTCACATCATCGCCATCGACCGTTACCGAACCGCCGGAAATCGTGTCGACATCGATGGAGCTTGCAAATATTCCGACATCTCCGCCACTGGCAAATCCGCCGAACACGCTGCTAGCGTTCATGAACAGGCTGCCACCTGCATCAACGTCGCCAAAATCGACACCGCCACCTGCAACAAGGTCGATATCTCCCCCGCCCGCAATGCTGCCCAGACTGATATTGGAGGCATCAATGTTGATGTTATTTGCTGTGAATGAACTATCGATATTGACATCGCCGCCAGCGATCAAATTGATGTCCGATCCCGGTACCGTGATCGAGCCGAAAACGAAATCGCCGCCCGCGTCGTAGTTGATATCTCCGACACCAACCGTCAGATTATCCACGATCATGCTACCCGGAACCGAATAGAATCCTGGTCCTGCGCCGATATCGGCAACAGTGGTCAGTTCGCCTCCGGTATCGATGGATGCTGCGATGATATCAGCGCTGACTGTGATGCCGATATCGTTTGCGCTCAAGAGGAAGCCGCTGCCGAGCAGACTGCCGTTGACGGCGCTGACTTGAAGAATGTCGCTGCTGACATTCGCTTGTCGAAGGTCAACGTCACCTTCCGTGCTCTCGACGAGAAACTCGCTTGCAGCATTTAAGGTGGTCGCGACGCCATCCGTTCCCATGATAATATCACTTCGGGTTGTGATGCGGATGATGTCGGCGGTGACCGTGCCACTTTCGACGACCGCTTGAATGATATCATTGTTGCTTGCCTGTCCAATCAGGACCTGATTGTCGGCGGTGATGGTTCCGAAACAGGCATTGCCCTGCAAACATTGTGCACTCAGCAGGCCATTGTCATCGGTCTGGCCAATGGCTGCAATCACGGCATTGGACGGCGCGTCATTTATATCTGCCGACAGCGAGCCGGCAGTGATAGTACCGCCGAGGCCGTCAATCGCGTTGGCGCTCATCACCACCGCGAAATTATTGGCGTTGATATCACCGGCGGCCACGATCGACGCGATCGGGGTCAGTGTCGCGGTGCTGAGCGGGGTGAGGGCTCCTGCCTGCAGCAACAGATTGTTGGCATTGGCAAAGGGATTGGCAGCGCTGGGCGTGGTTGCGGGATTGTTGGCCGCTACTACGCTAGCGCCGGTCTGTATAATGATGTCATCACCGGTCTGGACGATGAGGCCATTGTCCGAAACGGTATTGCTGCCGGTGGCGAACAGTGCACTGCCGCCAGCATTTATCGTGATATACCCAGTGGATGTTACGTCGCCATCTATGGTGGCATCATAGTTTGGATCAAAGCTCGGAGACGGCGAGGGGCTCGGGCTCGGAGATCCCATAGGATCGTGCCCGGCCTGGATACGCATGATTGGCCCGGTCACGAAGGTTCCTGCGCTCAGCGTTACGGTCGTCACTGTTCCGGTTACCGCAGCGTTGGTAACATTGGCATCCCACATCGCCGAAATATCGACCAGTCCGACTCCGGCAATATCGGCAACCGTCGCATTTTGTCCGGTGCGAACCGTGGCCGTGCCAGCAGCATTGATCCGCGAGCCGGCGGTGCTGATGAAATCGGCTTGCGCTGTCGCAGCGAAGGTGCCCGACACGTCGATGGAATTTACCGGAGTCACATTATTGCTATGGTCGATCAGGATGTTCTGTCCACTGACCAGTGTGGCATTGCCGCCCACCGTCATCTGGCCGTCGCCGTCAAGACTATATTCGATATTGCCGGCGGTATTGACGGTCAGGTCGCCGACTATAGACATCGCTCCGCTGTTGCCGGTGACAAAAAATCCGCCGAGGGGAGCAGCAGCCGAACCGGTTGCCGAACCGACGCCGGTATCGAATGCATCGACTGTAAGGCTGTCCAGGCTGATCAGCCCGGCCGGGTCGGTCGACGTGTCGGTAATTTCGATCCGGCCGCCGGCGCCGGCCAACGCCACGAGACCGCTTCCGCTGGTGCCGTTTGCCGTTGCAACGACATTGCCAAGCGCAATGATACCCGGACTGCCTTCCTGGACTTCTATCGTCGCGGTTCCGCCGGTTCCGGTACCGCCGTTTCCGGTTGTTCCATTATACAATCCAGAACCATATCCGTAAGATCCTCCGCTACCGCCATTTCCGCCGTTTCCGGCCACAGTGAAATTGACATCCTGTCCGGTAATCGTGCCGCCTTGCGCCAGAAACACGGCTGTTCCGCCAGTGCCAAATCCGCCGTCTCCGCCATCTCCCGGTGTGTTCGCATAAGAATATCCGCCATCGCCGCCGTTACCGCCGGTTCCGGTGCTAGTGAAATCGAATGGCGCAGAGGTCAGGTTGATCGTGCCGCCGGTTCGAGCAATCATTTCGGATCGACCACCGGTTGCATTGCCACCGCTGCCACCACTGCCGGCGTTGCCAAAATCATAACTGAAACCAGTACCGCCTTGACCACCAACCGCGTCGGAACGCTGGATGATGAATCCGAGGTCGACATTTCCGTTGGCGCCGGTGACTTCAAATCTCGCCGTACCGCCCGTTGCATTGCCGCCATTCCCGCTATTTCCTGCATTACCTGATACGGGATCAACAGTGCCCAGACCGCCATCGCCACCAGTGCCATTGGCTATAATTGTCGGATCATCCAGCGCCACAGTGGCATCGATGACATGGATGACAGCTGTGCCGCCGATACCATCACCACCATTGCCGCCAATGACACCATTGCTGCCGGACGCACCAAAGCCGCTGGCGTTGACCGTGTACTGGATCGGGTTCGGATCATCCTGCCCGAGATTGATCACCGCGGTACCACCGGTTCCGGTCCCGCCATCGCTACCATTCTGACCTACAAAGGATTCAACAAATTCGGTCCTCCCGGTCCCGCTATTGAAAACAAAACTACCACCCCGACCCGCTGCGCCGCCGGTTCCGATTGCGGAAACGGTAAGGCCACTGAAGGTGATTGTTCCGTTGAGATTGTTGAAAGTCGCTGCTCCGGCGGACGCATTACCACCATTGCCCGGGTTTTTAGCCGGCGTTGGATCGGGGGCAGGGGAATTGCCAACCAGAGCTAACCCGCCCGCTCCACCCGTGGTATCCGAGCTAACCGTGAGTCCTCCGGCACCAATATCAACAACTGCAGTACCGTCGAGAGTGAATGTTGCTGTGCCGCCGGTGGAATCGCCGCCGTTTCCGGCATCCACACCTTCCCCGGTTCCGCCTTGACCACCGAAGCCACCCGATGAAACAGTCAAGGAATTGGCTGCAGTCAGGCTACCGGAGTTTGCATTGAATATTGCGGTTCCGCCAATGCCCTGACCCCCATCACCGGCCGGAGTGCCTTCTGTTTCCCGGGAATCGCCGCCGCTGCCGCCGGTTCCATCAGCGCTGACCGTCAGATTATTGACCGTGACATCGGTGCCGTTCAGGTTGAAGGTCACATCGCCGCCAGTGCCTGTGCCGCCGCGACCGACTATGTTGGGTATTCTACCGCCATTAAAAAAGTCAAAAATTGTTGAATCGCCGCCGTCAGCCGCCGTCCCGTCAGCGGAAACGGTCAAATCGGTAGCGATTAACGTACTACCGTCAAGATTAAAGGTAACCGATCCGCCTATGCCCGATCCGCCTTCACCCGATGCCAGGAATCCCGTCCCGTCCCCGAGGCTGGCAATTGAACCATTCGCTCCAATATTGGCAGAGCCCATGGTCATGGTGCCGCCGCCCCGCAGACTGACATCAATATTTCCCCCAACGCCGAGACCGGGATCGGCGGTAGCACCGGTTCCGTCATTATTGGCACCAGAACCGCTGGCACTTATTTCCAAAGAAGTACCGGTAGTTTCTGTCAGCGTCAGGGTGCCTGCATCGACCAGCAGGTTGATATCACCAGCCGTAGCCCGGCCGCCGGCAGCTTCGGACGTTGCGCGGGAAGTTAACCTGAGAATGCCGGTGCTAAGCGCGCCGCCATTTTGAATGGTCAAGTTGATATTGCCCGCTGTCCCGTCCGACGATCCCGCAGGCGCATTGGTACGGCGGCTGTTGTCCAAAATTACATTTGCGGCGTTTAATGTGGCATTGTCGATCAGCAGATTCAGATCGACGGAACTTGATGAGCCGTCGATGTCCGCACTGCCCCGGCCGGACATAATGAAATTGCTGGTCACAGTTAGCAGCGAGCCGTTCAATATGTTGAAGTTCGTGCTGCCCTGGTCGCCGGCGGCGACTACCCCGCTCAGCGTATTGTTAACGGTCAAAGTAGTCCCATTGAAGCTTGTGTTATCGAAGGTCAGGGCAAGATCCCCGCCAGTGGCATTTCCCGATATCCGATTGCCGGCAGCATCGTAAGAAGTACCCGAGTCTGCACGGGTCATGAGCGCAAGCTCTCCTATGGTGAGCGCTGCGTTGGTGAAAGTGGCCGTAACGTCGCCACCAACCGCGGAATTGAGGCTTTCGCTTGTGTTGCTGCTGGCATTGGATGAACCGGCGGCAGACGCATCCAGTTCGAGACGGTTCGCCGTGATCGTACCTCCATTGACGGTCAGATTGACCGCGCCGCCGGTACTGATACCGCCGGTAGAAGTCCCGCTGAAATTGGAGGTAGCATCGCCCTTGGCGTGTAATTCAAGACCGCTAAATCCATCCGCGACGAGCGTGCTGCCTGCGCCAATTATATTGAAGTTTATAGTACCCCCGAAACTGTCGGCGCCGGTGACAAGTCCCAGATTGGGTGAGGCGCTGGCGCTGAAGGTTGAATCGCGAAAGCCTAGGCCGCCCGATATGTCGAGGAGCCCGCCGGACAGAATATCGACATTGATCGTGCCGCCAAATGTGTCGGTGCCATCATCGACAACTGCGCGGCGGCTTTCGATACCGTCAACGCCGGCCAATATGTTGAACGTACCATCAATCAGCATCTGGCCTGAACCAGTGGTCAGCGACCCTGGACCGGTGATGTCGATATCCACGACACCCCCCTGCGTGGCGGTAAAGGCATTGAGGATCAGGTCGCCAATCTGGTTGAACTGCGATCCGGGACCAACTGCGATGTCTATCCTATTCGCAGTATTGAATGTTGCGTTGCCAGTGAAGTCAATATTGCCGCCTCCAGTCGCGCTGATGCCGATGCTGTCACCGGATGTGAAGCTGAGCTGGGAAAAGGCGCTCTGGAGATTTTGAGTGACATCGTTACCGAATGTTGCGCTGAGGTCGATGCGATTATTGGAAAAAGCTTCAATTCCACCAGTAAAATTGGCACCGGAAATCGAGATATTCGCGTCCATGCCCGGGTCGACCGATTTATCAACGGTATCCGAAAAACTTGATGCACTGACATTTCCGCCGGCGCTCAGGATAATTTTGCTATCTTCCACGAAGGCCGAACTCGCCAATTGATGGCCAATACTCCCCCCCAACAACATGGTCATGGCCTGGTTCTTGGGGACTCCGACCATATAGATGTGGTGTTTGTCACTATTGTTTACGGGGCTAGGGCCACCGGTAGTTCCAGTGTGAACAACACCATTGGCATCACTTGTTCCTGCGCCAACCGGAATCTGAATATCGAAGAGATTATTGCTGTTGATTGTCATTACGGCCTGTTCTGCCGCCACATAAGCGACCGAACCGTCGACGGTCACAGTGCCGCCTTGCACGACGCGCGGGGCGACCATGGCGACATAACTGCTGCCATTGTTCAGGGCGTTGATCGCGGCACCATTTTCGATAATCACCGATGCCGCACTATCGACGGCCCCTGTGAATCGAATGGAACCACCGGAACCAAACAGGCCATCGGTTGTATCGATGTTATTCGCCGTGAGCACCAGCCCGCCAACGTCAAATCGACTGGTACCACCGGCGATGATCCCGCCCGCGCTATAGAACCAGACATTGCCGCCCCGGACTCCATTGATGTCAGAAGTTACATTTCCGTCAAAACGAACGGCGCTGTCAAAATTGGGCGTCAATATCCGGTTGAGTATGGTGAAATCAAAGCCATCGGAGGTAAAGCGGAGATTGTTTCCGGTCGGTAAAAAAGTCACCGTGCTACCGGCTGCGCCGGTGTCAAACGTCGTCCAATCGATGATCGGGGTGCCATTTGGCGTCAGGATCGTAACGAGATCTGTCGCCGTGCTAGGAACGAAAGAGATGAAGCTATCGTCAAAAATCGCATTGGCCCGAACATTCTGTCCGGCAACACCCGGCGCGGGTATAACGGCCTGCGGTTGATTGACAGGGCCAAAATCAAGGGGGCCTTGTGGTTGATAGGCATCGGGCAAGGAAGCCGGACTGCTGATGCGAATGTCCTGTACCGGCAATGTTTCAACCGGGCTGGAAATCCTGACATCACGTGCATGGAAATCGGACAGCCGGTTTTGTGGTTGATAGGCATCCGGCAGCGCGACGGGAGCGCTGATCCGGACATCGGAAACCGGTGGCCGCTCAATCGGCGCGGAAATCCGGATGTCGGCATTCGGCAGTTTGGCGAGCGGTGCAGAAATTCGCACATCATTGACCTGCAACGGGGCCAGGGGTGCAGTTATCCTAACGTTCCGCGCATGGAAATCGGGCGCGCGATTGTGCGGCTGGTTTTGCGCTATCTCGGGCCGTGGAATGCTGACATTACGTCCGTGCGGCGCATTTTCGATCATCATCCCCGGCGCCCGCAGCAGGGCCTGCGCCTGTGCAGCTTGCGGAGCGGATGCCAGCAAGAATGCTGCTGCCGCCATCGAGCTGCCAGACAGCCATCGCATTTTTCCGGCTATGCTCCGGGTGCATTTCGGGCTTCTGGATTGCTGTCTTGTCGTCATTTTGCTGTCCTCGGTTGAACTGCGGCTGGTCTCGGGTCGAAATAGATTTTCATCATCTGCGCCTCCACGGAGCGAGCTGGATGGTCAAGGTCAGCAACGCCCGCGCACTGTCGCGCCGGGTCTGGAAGACTGCGCGTTTCAACGGCACGACTGCGGTCAGATCCAGACTGGCCTGCTGGCCAATGGTCGCGCGAAACCCGCCGCCGGCGGAATAGAGTTTTTGGGGATCGCCCGGAATATTCTTGTTCCAGACACCCATCAGGTCGAAAAACAGATAAGGCTGGATTGCGATACCCTCGGGTGTATCGGGCAGCAACGAGCCATAGCTGACCTCCGTCTGCAAACCGTATCCGCTGTCGCCGATGATCGTTCCGGGATCATAGCCGCGACCGGTGGTGTAGTTGCCGCCGGATATTTCTTCGTAAGAAAACAAGGCATCCGGAGAATATTGAAAATGCGGTTTCAGCGTGAACGCCAGCAGCGGGGTCGGGCGGTAGTCGAGTTTTGCCTGCCCCCTGATGACAAAGGCGGTGGGATCGCCATCTGCGCGGGTTGGAATGACGGTCTGGCCGATGCAGTTGACAAACGCCGGACCACAGCCCTGGCTGGCACCCAATATATCGAGGCCCTGGCGGAGTTCCAGCGATCCGCCGACCCCCCATTTCGGTTCAAAAGCGGAATAGCCGCCCCGACCCGATATGCTTCCCTGATCAATCTGGTTGAAGTCCAGACGGGCATAAGCAACGCTCAGCCTGTCCTCGTTGGTGCGAATACCCAATATGTCGGTCCGCTGATCAATATAGTCGAGACCGATCGTGCCAAATATATTGCGCGATTGTTTGCGGACGAAAGGATAGCTTGCGTAGGCACTGGCGACCAGCGTTTCGGACTTGATCGAAAACCCGCCGGGCAATTCCGGCTTGGTCCAGGCATAGGTAAAATTGCCACCGAATTTCAGTCCTTCGCCGCCAACCCGGAATTCGTGGTTGGCTTGCAGAACCTGCTGTTCCTTGAAATCCGACGTCGAATAGCCGCTGATGATTGTTTCATCGCCCATTCCGGTCAGTCCGTTGAACCGCAGCCGGGCCAGTCCGCCGAAGCGGCCGACCGCTTCAGACCCGAAATTCTGGATGTTGACGTCGGCATAGATCGGCGTGCGAACAACGTTAAACTCTCCGACGACTTCGCCCGCTTGACCCCCGGATTCGGCTGAAACGGGCCGGAGCGAAAGCCGGACATCCAGCCCGGGTATGTCGCGTGCGAGGAGCAGATAGCGGTCCGCCGTGTTGATATTGAAAACCGGTTGAGCGGCGAGCTTTTCGATATATTTCTGCAACAGGCGCTCGGACGGTCCGGCATTGCCCCGAACCTGTACCGCCGTCATCCGTGCCATCAGCACATCGAAACGGACATTGCCCTGATCAATTGTCTGCGGCGGTACTTGTACGGCCGCCAGATAGCCTTTGCGGCGTAATATGGTCGCCGCCCGGTCGCGGATATCGCAGACGACCGAAACCGGAACTTCCTGCCCGACATAGTCTGAATAGGATGAGTTCAGGGAAGCGGGGTCGACCGAAATCAGTCCGGAAAAATCGACGGTTCGCAGTGTGAACCGGACATCGGAAAATTCCGGTCCGGCGAGCGGGCAGGCGGACCGCTCGACTTCTCCGTCAACCGATAGCGCCTGAGCCTGACCCTTGAGCGCTTCGTCAATGACCCCGCGCTGAATTTCTTCCCTGGTCGGCGCTGCGACAGAAGATTGTCCCCAGGCCGGCAGGCTTGATGCAAATATGGCGATGCTTGCCGCCATGGTAGTGGTTCGAAACGTTACTCGCGCTCGCGACATATAAATCCCCGTCTTGTGATGCTTCCTGGTCGTCCCATGGAACCATCATTTCCCCATTCTGCCGTCCGGCCCTCATTCCGGACGGCAGAATCTTTTCATAAGCTAACCCTGATCTGCCGGTTCTCCGTTGTTCAATTCGAGTGTTTCGACCAGCAAATCCAGTTGGCCGATACATCCGTTTTCGATCAGCATGGACGCCGCGTCATCAAGGTCGGTTGGTTGATTTCGCAACAGCACGAAATTCACTTCGACAGATTGCGGCACATTGGAACCGATCAGGCGATAATTCGCACCATCGGCGACCGGCAGCACATCCTTCGGCCACGCCTTCAGCGGGTTGCCTTTCCGCCAAGCGATTTCGGTGACATTGCCATTCACCGGTTCGACGATCGAAGCCGTCGCCGACCCGGTGTAATCGGGCCGCCAGACTACCAGTCCATCGGGATCCGCAACACAGAATTTCCCACCCTTGGTCACGTCAAGAAACCAGAGGTTCGGATTGTTCGGCGTTTCAACGGCGACGCTACCGGCTGCGCGGACTGCTCCGGTTCTAGCCCGGCTGCTGCCGCGATTGTTGATGAAGCTCGACAGCCGGCGCGATGCGCTCGACGCTGATCCACCACCCCGAGCGAGCGAATAGGTCCCCGGTCCTTTGAGTACCCGCGTTCCTGACTTGGTCAGGATGGTCACCTGATCTTGCGCCTTCAGCGAAATTTTTGCATCATTCGCCATTTTTTTGCCTGCCGGATAGCTGCTCGCCGAAGGTCCGGTTGAGCGCACGACCATATTCTGTGCCATGGCAACGCCGCCCACCCCGTAGAGCAGAAGTGTGCCGAGAGCCGCTTTCGCCAAGCGGGGAAGGGTTTTGCCGGACTTTGCCGGACTATTCTTATCCAAGTGCATAGCTTTCTCCATTTTTAGTTTTTAGCAGTCGTTTGAGCAAATTGGCGAGACCCAGATCTCCACCATTTTGCTTGATCATGGCATCCAGTGCCTGAATAGAAGCAGTATCACCGATTTCATGGGCTGCTATGACTGCGGTCACTGCTGTGCGATCTTTTTCTTCCCAGTCGGGTACTGGTTCGAACACGTCTACCGGCGTAGATCGACCGCGCAGCGTGATCCGGCCCATCGGCCGGAACCAGTCGAGGCCGGTCCGTTCCATCGCTTCCCGGCTCAGCAAGACTTTGGTCTCCAGAGTCTTGTTGGCCGCTTCGAGTCGTGCCGCAGTGTTCATGGCGTCACCCAGAGCGGTATATTGAATCCGGCCTTCACCACCGAAATTGCCGACGATGGCATCGCCATAGTGCATGCCCACCCGCGTTCTGCCAATCGGAGGCACGCCTTCCGGAACATTTCTGCGAAACTCTTCGCCAGCCAGGTAGAGCGCGTAGGCCGCCTTGGCAGCCCGTTCGCCGTCATCCGGATAGGCGATGGGCGCTCCCCAAAAGGTAACCAGCGCATCACCGACAAATTTGTCGATGGTACCGCCATATTCGAGCGCCACCTCGCTCAACCGGTCCAGATAATCGTTGAGCAAAGTTGCGACCATTTCCGGTTCGATCGCATGGGTTAGTTTGGTAAAGCCTTCGAGATCGGTAAAAACTGCGAAAATTTTCCGTTTCTCGCCGTGTAATGCCAGTTTTTCGGGGTCCTTCAGGATCTCATTTGCAATTGATTTTGGCAGATATTTGCCGAGCGCATTTTGCGCAAACGCCCGCTGCTTGGAATTGAGGGTCCGCGCAGCCGAACCGACAGAGGCATAGCCGAGCAGCCACCCGACACCCCAGCCAAAGGCAGGCAGCGAAAGCGTATCAATCCCGATATTTTGCAACACAAAAGGAAAAATGAGGAAAAATGCGAACTGGCCGAGTAACACGAAGCCAACCTTCAGAGCGTTCCCGACAATCAGAGCGGACAGACCGCCGCAGATTGCCACGATCAGGGCCCCCACCCACAAGGTCCAGGTTGCAATCGGGGCGGGCAGATCATTGTTGAGCAACTGGGCGAGCATATGCGCGTGCACCTCGAGCCCGATCATCTTCCCATCATCCCCTCTGATGTCGGCCAATCCGCCGACCGGAGTTTCAAACCGGTCGCGATCGATGAAATCGCCGCCGATCAGCACATGCTTGCCGGTGATGAAGGAGCCCAGCATCTCTGCAATTGCAGGGTCAGCGAAGCTTTCAATCGGAAATTTGTCGAACACGGGAACATCAGTCGTCGCAGGCACATGATAGCGGATAGCGCCGTCGTTCTTCGCAAATTTCGGATTGGGACTGGTCAGCGCAATGGCCATGAACGGCGGCGCACCCGGCCTGCGCGGCGTCCATCGGCGCTGGACACCGTCACTATCTGTTTCCAGTTTGATATCGGTGGGCTGAACATTTTCGCTGCGGGCATCTTCAAAAAACTGCTGCAGAAATTCATGTTCGGCGAAGGCGATCTCGGGGTTTTCCCTAGGGTCCGCATAAGCCAGAAAGGTGGGCGTTTTCATGTTCTTGAAGGCCGAAATGAGCAGATCATCATCATCCTGCGGCATGGTGAAGAGGATATCTATTCCGATTGATTGGGGCCTTGCGGCGTCGATGGTTTCGAGCGCTTGCGCCAAAATCGTCCGGTCCACCGGAGACCGTTGGCCGGTCAGCTTCAGCGTGTCTTCGTTATATACGATCAGGACGATGCTTTCGTCTTTTTCGACTTCCGGCGCGAATACCGATGCGCGCAGATCATAAAGCGCGCGCTCGGCTTCCTGAATCAGCGGCGTCTCCCAGGAGAAACGGGCGACAAGAACTGCGAGGATCATGAACAGGATGGTCGAACCCATACGGATCGGGCCAAGTTGATCGAAAAGGCGGCGCAAGGATTGTAGCACTCCCTTGGCCCCTTCTTTTACATCGCGGTTATTTTTATCCGGGTCTGATGGCGTGACGGTTACCGCCATTATTCCAGAGCCACCTTGGTCTCCGAGGAAGCCGCTTCGGCTATGGCTGCCAGGCCCTTGGCACTTGGCAAAAATGGCCGGGCACCGTCGCCAATCAAGGCGAATCCCGACCAATAATAGGGATGCGAAGTGGTCGGATCGTCCATCAGTTCCAGCTGGGACTGTCTGAGCGCGCGGGTAATTGATAGACCTCGACCGTCGCTGAACAATCCGTTTATCAGTCGTTCCGTGGCCCGAAAATCATCCGGAGCAGGCCAGTGGCTAGCCAGTACCGAACGTCCGCCCGCTCCGATGAAGGACCGGACCAGACCATCCAGAGCAGTTCCGCCGCCGCTGCTGACTCCTGCGTCGCGGGTCACCGCTATGCTGGCTTTGCCAGCCGTATCGCAGGCCGAAAGAATGACGATATCCGCATCCAGTTTGAGATCAAATATTTCGTCAAAGGCCAATAGGCCATCCGACCCCTTTCCCCCAAAAGACGTCAGTAGCGCGGGCTTTGCCGGGCAAGACGGGTTGGGCGCGGTCACCAGCCCGTGGGTTGCAAAGTGCAAAATACGATAATCACTGATATTGTTGTTTGACAGGACTGCGGTGTCGGTAAAGGCCGCTCCGGTAATGACATCAGAATTTTCTGCGCCAACCAGAGATTGTGCTTTCCGGAGTTCGCTATCGGATATCGGACTGTTCCACTGACTCAGCGGCCATTGGCAATTGGCATTCATATCCTGTGAACCTCCGCGGATACCCGCCACTTTCGTGCTTGCCAATATCGGCAGGTTTTTGCCCATTCCCAAATATTGCATGGAGGCGCTGGATTGGGGGGCTTGCCGAGCATCGGCGAATGCCCGCGCAGATACTGCAGTGCTGATATCAATATCCCTGCCAAGCCATTGGACACCTGCAAAATCAAAGGGATCGGCATCGGGGGCTTCGTTTCTGGCAAGATATCGCGAGACGGACGCATCATCTGTTACCAGCAGATTGATCGGCAATCTCAGCATGGCTCCATCAGGTTCGAATATCAGATGCTTCTTGCTCGCAAGCCGATCGGAAACCGGCTCGAAAAGATCGGAATATAGTCCGCGCGCTGCTTCGATGTCGAAGGGATAGGTCACATATTGGCCGTTTTCGAACACCGATATCGAAGCGCGGATTGTGTCGACCTTTCTGTCGAGCATCCGCTCGCCAATCGGTACCCTGTATGTTTTAGCTTCTTCCTGATCGGTGTAGAACATGAAAATATCGCCGCCGATGATCGCCATGCGCATATAGGCTTCGGTGGGCTGCATGGTAGCGCGCAACTCGTCGAGGCTGAGAAAGCGATCAGCGACCGCACGATATTGCGGGAATTCAGCAAGCCTGACCTGTGTCAGTTGCTGGCTTCTCTCCAGCGCTTCAATTTCGGATGCCAGATCATTGTTTTGTCTGCGGACCAACGCCGACTGTTCGATTTTGCCCAACGCCGAAAAACGGATCCGCAATCGTTCAATGCTGCGTGCGAGATTGGTGGACTGTCTGAACAGGCGTGCGGCATCATCTGTGCCCCCGCTCAGCTCGCGCGAAAGAACGGCCTGCGTTTCAGCGACGCCGGGGCGAACCAGTATCTGGGAGGCTTTGAAAAACTGCTCTGTCGCGGTCGCGTCGGCGGCAAGAAGTTTGAAATAGGGCGCAAGCTGGTTAGCCATGCCTGAAATTGCGCTCCGTTTGCCCAGTGAACTGTCCACAACTTCGCCATATAATTGGCGTGCTTCGGACTCCTGTCCGCGCCGCAAAAGAAAGGCCGCGAGACGCGCTTTGGCGCCGTTGACGGCCCGTGTTTCCGGATATTGAATACTCAGCAAATCGAGGCCATCCCGGAGCAATTGTTCCGCCTCGGTGAGACGACCATCGGCTTCGGAAAGCAGAGCCAGCTCGGAGAGTGTCTGGGCTCTCAGGCGGGTGATCGACGTGACACGACCATCGCGAACGGCGACGGCGCGGTTGTAAGCCGAGACAAGCGAATTTCGTGCTGCCTTGTGATCGCCATTTATCCGCTGGGCCGTGCCCAAAAGTTGCAATGCCTGCGCATCGATTATCTCGGCACGTTCCTGTTCACTCAATTTCAATTCATCGACAAAACCGAGCAAGCTGCGGGTTCGTACGCTGCCGTTGATCCGGGTGGAAATTGGCGCGGTAATCTCCAAGCGCTCGGTCAGCGCGTCCTGCTCCACAAGCGAAGTCTGCAGCGGGAGGTTGATCCGTTCGACCGCTGCTTCAAACCGGCCCTGATTGAGCAGATGCATGGCTTCAAAATTCCGTTGAAGTCGTTCGGTCACCGGGTTGCTGCCGTTCAACTCCCTGGCTTGTTCGAACAGATTGTCGGCTTCCGCAAATTCGCCCAGATTGGACTTTTGCAGAGCCCGATTGATCAGATATTCCTCGGGGTTGATGTCCTCCCCCTTCATGCCGGATGTGCGCTGTTGCAGCGTTTCGAAAAAGGCAGCGGCTTCTGCATAATCGCCGCTGAGATTTCGTCGATAACCTTCCGCCAGTGCCTGATCTGGCTTGAGCGTTGCAGCCTGAACCCGCGCAAAGGCAAAGGGATCTTCGACCGATGTAGAGGCGACATCGATACTGCCTTCGGCGATCGAGTCATTCAATATCGACTTGAGTGCCAGCAATGTTGCGCTGTCGTAAGCAGCCAGACCTTCTGCGATATAGGAAACGCCATCTTGCTGGCCAAGAAACAGCGAATAGGCAACCGGTTCCGCCGAGAGACGACATTCGGTGTGACGAAACGCGCCAAGTGATGCCTGCGTGGCGCTTGCGGCGCAGGTCACGGGTTCGTTGCGATAGGGTGCGATACGGTCCAGCAGATTCTGCTCCGATGATCGGGACGAATAGACAAAGCCAACTGGTCTTGCGGAATCGCGGCAAACTACCGCCCAGCTGCGGTCGAACATATCGGCCTTCGCCTTGTTTTCGATGCTGCGATCCTGCACTTGGCACAAAGTGCCTTCGCTGCTTCCGATCGGGAAACTATCGCGCAATGAAACCGGCGTGCCTTGCGCGAATGCTGTCACCGGGCTTGATAGCAAACCCAGCGCCAATATTAATGTGCCAATCCTTGTCCGGTGCACGATATTCTCCCCACAATATTTGAGCATTGCCAAGCCCCCTCAGACTTCGGCAACGGCGATTGCGACCCAGAATATTCCTACAGCTACAACAGTTAGCTGGCGAATTCGAGTCTAGGATAGTAAATTATCGACTCTCTCCGCAGATTAGGTGATTATTGTCACATTGCGGGACATTTTCCGGAATTTAGCCGGAAAACCAGAGATTTCTCTGGTTAAAAACCACGAAACTCTATTGCATCGCCGATCGCAACGCGGGGCACGTCGAAATTGTTGATCGGAGCATCCGGATCCCGGTAGCCGATCGCCATGCCGCAAAAGAAGATATGGTCGTCGTCAATATCCAGCAGTTCGCGCATATGAGTGCCGTACATCGCCCAGATTTCCTGAGAGCAGCTATCGAGCCCTGCTTCGCGCAGCAACAGCATCACGGTCTGGAGCCACATGCCCATGTCCGACCATTGCGGCGGTCCCATATATTTGCGGGTATAAGTGAACAATTGCACCGGTGCGCCAAAACCGTCCCAGTTTTTCGCCATTTGCGCCACCCGTCCGGCGGAATCGCCCCGTTCCAGGCCGATACTGTTGAACATTTCCCTGCCGACCGCACGCCGCTGTTCCTCATAGCGACCGTCGAGGCCTTTGGGATAAATCGCATATTCCATATTTTCACCCGCTGGTGCGGTCGCAGCCTTGGCCTTGACCGCATTGGTGATCCGGACCAGTTCATCGCCGCCGACGACGATCGCATTCCACGGTTGGGTGTTGCCGCCGGAAGGCGAGCGCTGCGCCGTTTCCAGAACCTGTTCGAGGACGGTCTTGTCAACCGGCTGATCGAGAAACTGGCGCACGGATCGGCGCGACGTGACGGCTTCGGTTACGTTCATTCACTCAATCCTCATCAAACAGCCCGGCGAGTTGCTCGACCATGGTCCCGCCCAATTGCTCGGCGTCCATGATCGTCACGGCTTTCTTGTAATAGCGCGTCACATCATGGCCGATGCCGATGGCGACGAGCTGTACCGGTGAGCGGCTCTCGATCCATTCGATCACCTTGCGGAGATGGTTCTCCAGATAGGCCCCATGATTCACCGAGAGGGTGCTGTCATCGACCGGCGCACCGTCGGAAATCACCATCAATATCCGGCGCTCTTCGGCGCGCGCGATCAGTCGGCTATGGGCCCAGAGCAGGGCTTCGCCGTCAATATTTTCCTTGAGCAGGCCTTCGCGCATCATCAGGCCGAGATTCTTGCGGGCGTGCCGCCATGGCTCATCGGCTTTCTTGTAGATGATATGGCGCAGATCGTTGAGCCGTCCGGGATTGGCTGGTCGATCCGCCGCAAGCCAGTCTTCGCGGGTCTGGCCGCCCTTCCAGGCGCGGGTGGTAAAGCCGAGTATCTCCGTCTTGACCCCGCAACGCTCCAGCGTACGCGCCATGATGTCGGCCGAGATTGCCGCGATAGAGATCGGTCGTCCGCGCATCGAACCGCTGTTGTCGATAAGCAATGTCACGACGGTATCGCGGAATTTGGTCTCGCGTTCGATCTTGTAGGACAGGCTGTGCGACGGATTGCTGATCACCCGCGCCAGGCGGGCCGCATCGAGCATGCCTTCCTCCTGATCAAAATCCCAACTGCGGTTTTGCTGGGCCATCAGACGGCGTTGCAGACGATTGGCGAGCTTGGTCACCGCCCCCTGCAAATTGGTGAGTTGCTGGTCCAGAAAGGCGCGGAGACGCGTCAGTTCCTCATCATCGCAAAGTTCCGTGGCGCTGACGATCTCATCATATTTTTCGGTCCACGGGGAATAGTTGAACCCGGGGGGCAGGTCGGACATCGCCCGATTGGGACGCACCGGCATCATGCCATCGTCGCCGGCGTCTCCCATTTCGTCTTCGGCGCCTTCTTCCAGTTCCTCGGCGGTCTGATCGCTTTCGCCGTCCTGGGAATCGTCGTCCGATGGTTCGGAGCGCATTTCGGACTCGCCCTGGTCACCGGTCGCTTCCTCGTCGGCGCCGTCATCGGTGCTATCGTCGCTGTCTTCGTCGCTATCGTCCTCGCTGTCTTCAGCTTCGGACTCTTCATCGCTTTTGATCAGATCAAGATGCTGCAGCAATTGGGTCGACAATTTGGCGAAACTATTCTGATCGTCGAGAGTCAAGTTCAGACCGTCCAGATCCGCGCCAGCTCCTTCCTCGATCCAGTCGCGGAGCATGTCGAGGCCTTTGATCGTGCCCGGCGGCGGCGCCTGTCCGGTCAGTTTTTCCCGTGCCAGCAAGGCCAGAGCGGTAGAAATCGGGACTTCATCGCGATTCTGTGCCCGCGCAATCGGATCGGAACGCATCCGCATTTCCAGCGCCGCGTTCAGATTGTCCTTCGCGCCGGCCATGGTCCGCGATCCCAGAGCGTCGGTACGAACCTGTTCGAGCGCATCGAAACAGGCGCGCGCCACCGCTTCCTGGGGCGCGTTCTTTCGGTGCATCGATTCATCATGATGGCGCAATTTCAGGGAGAAACTGTCCGCAAAGCCCCGTGCTTCGGCGACCTGCGCCGGCGGCAGGTCGCGTGCAGGCATGGGTATTTTGAGATGCTGACCGGCATGGGATGGTGCTTCGGCGGTATAGGCCAGTTCCACGTCAGGATCTCGGGCGAGGGCGCGGGCCGCGCCACCGAGCACGTCTTTCAGGTCATCAAGTTTGGAACGATCAGCCATAGAAGCCAACAGCTTTAAGCGGAAAGGTCAGCGGAATCAAAGGCCTAATTTCCTGCTTTTTGTCAGGCGGGATTATGGGGTTAGCGATCCTGTCCGGATGGAATTTCCTCCCGGCGCCGTTCGATCGCCACACCATCGCCGTCGATTTTCAAATCGACCGGCACACCGCCTATTTCCGTGCCAACCCGCACCCCGGAATCGCCGTTTATCCTGACTTCTGTATTCCCGACATCTAGCGGAATATCCGGAATCTCGGGCAGGTCGAGCGGCGTGACCGGACCTTCCGGATCGGGCTTGCTGTCCGGCTTGCCGCCGCGAGCGGGTTTCTTGTCCTGCACCGCCTGCTGCATGAAGTCTTTCCAGATACGCGCCGGCAGGCTGCCGCCACTGACGCCCTTCAGCGGACTATTGTCATCATTGCCGATCCACACACCAACCACCAGCCGCTCGTCACCGTCTCCGGCATAGCCGATAAACAGCGCGTCTCGGTTATTCTGGCTGGTACCGGTCTTGCCATAATTGGGGATCGACAGCATCGCCCGGCGTCCAGTGCCGTCGTTGACCGCAGATCGCAGCAGCTCTTCCATGTTCGCATGGGTTGTGGACTTATAGCGTCCGGGCCAGTCGAACAGCCATTCGGCCCAGGTCTGCTTTTCTTTCTTGAAGGCATAAGGCTCCACCGGCCAGCTATTGCCGGCAACCCCGGCATAGGCAGCAGTAAGCTCCATCAGGCTCATCGTCGATGTGCCGAGCGCCAGGCTGGGGTCATCCTCGGCCAGCCGCGACCTGATCCCCAGATTGCGGGCTTCACGGATCACCGCCCGGTCACCCAGTTTTCCGAAGAGGCGCACTGCCGCGACATTACTCGATTTGGCGAACGCTTCTTTCAAACTGATTTCGCCGCGATAATGCTCTCCGGCATTTTTGGGAAGATAGCCGCCTTTGGTGATCGGACTGTCGTCGACCATGTCATCCAGATTCATTCCGGAACGCAACGCGGCCAGATAGACGAACAGCTTGAAGGTCGATCCCGGCTGGCGCTTGGCCTGGGTGACCCGGTTGAAGGCGGATTTTGCATAGTCTCTGCCGCCGATCATCGCCACGATTTCTCCGTCCGGGCGCATCGCGACCAGGGCGACTTGCGCCTGACCGAGCGGCGCGCGGGCCACCGCGCGACGAGCAATTTCCTGCATCCGCGCATCAAGGGTCGTCGTCAGGGTCAGTTTTTCGTAACTCAAATCGGTCAGCGCCCGGGCTTGCGGCATGGCCCAGTCGGCAAAATAGGTGCCGGTGGGCAGGGCTTGTTTGGCCCGGACGTCCAGTCTGGCTATCCCGAGGCTATCGGCCTCTCGCTGGCTCAGATAGCCAGCGCTGACCATCGCCGACTTTACGAGACTGGCCCGCTTTGCTGCAAGTTCCGGGTTGCGGGTCGGGGCGAGGCGGGACGGTGCCTGGACCAGACCAGCCAGCATGATCGCCTGTTCCAGCTTCAGGTTTTCCGGCTGGCGATAATAATAGTGCAGCGACGCGGCACGCAAGCCGTAGACATTGTCGCCAAAATAGACGTTGGAAAGATAGCGCTCGAGTATCTCGTCCTTGGTCAGCCAGGCTTCCAGCCAGAACGCGATCATCATTTCGCGCGCCTTGCGGGTCAGGCTGCGTTCCGGGGTCAGAAATGTGGTTTTGGCCAGCTGCTGGGTGATGGTGCTGCCGCCCTGGGTCATTCCGCTTCCGGAGAAGTTGCTCCACAGCGCACGCGCCAGACCTCGCGGATCAACGCCCCAGTGCGATTGGAAGCGCCGGTCTTCGATTGCCATGAAGGCTTCCATCACATGATCGGGCAATTTTGCGACTTGGACAGGATCATCGACAACCGCACCGTTGCGCGCGAACGGTTGTCCGTCAGTCGTCAACAGCGTGATTTGCGGCGGAACAATCGGCTGCAGCGATTTGGACAAAGGCGCGGTGATCGCAAGATAGGCGACCATCAGGATGAAAATGAACAAAGCTGCCGCCACGCCGCGACTGAACCACCACCATTTGCCGCGCGGCTTTTTGAGCGGCGCGATAGGTTCGTCGATGCGCGGCGGGATGGCATCGCCATAGGGCTCGTAAAAGCGGGTTTCGGCGGCGTTATTCCGGCCAAACGGCCAGTACCAGCGGCTGCGCCGCTCAGCGGGATATGTTTTCGGGCTATCCATCAATCACTGTATTATTATAACAATACGCTTTTGGCGAGAGGAAAGAATCGAACGTCGGTTGCGAGCCGATCAATGTCAATCATTGGCAATATGTTCGCGGAACCAAGCCGCGAGATCGTCTTCGGGGAGTTCACCAGCTGCGAGGGCCTCAAATGCGGCCACCAACTCAGGATCACTCGCTCTTAACGAATATCCGTTAATATTGAGAAATGTTTCGCTGACCACTGCTGCGGTGCGCTTGTTGCCATCTGCAAAGGGGTGATTGCGCGCAATCCCAAAGGCGTAGGATGCCGTGAGCGCTGCGGCATCAGGTTCACCATAGCCGACCAGATTTTGCGGTCGTGCCAAAGCGCTTTCCAGCAGTGTGATATCGCGAATGCCTTGCGGCCCGCCATTGTCGCGCAACTGCTCCTGATGCGCGGCGAGCGCTACCACCGGCTGCACCCAGACCCAGTCAGCCATGCCTATTTGGCAAGTTCACGGAGCGCTTTTTTGCGCCGTTTCATAACCTCGCGCGCTGCCGCCATCTGAGTCTCGAATTCCGGATCATGCGGTTTAACGATGAAGCCATCACCATCGGGAACTATGGTCAGGCTATCGCCTTGCTGCACTCCCATCCGGTCGAGCAGTTCCTTGGGCAGGATCACGCCTGTGCTATTGCCGATTTTGACGAGCTTGAGCGCGTGGCTGACGGCTACGGGAGTCATCTTGTTCATACGGGTGTTATAACTCGGTTTGATGGCTTATACAAGTAAGCCTCAACGCTAACCCCCCATCACGCTTTCCGGCAAATCCTCGCCAAAGACCCGCTGATAATATTCTGCCACCAGCATCCGTTCCGCTTCGTCGCATTTGTTGAGGAAGGAGAGGCGGAAGGCGAAGCCGATATCTTTGAAAATCTCCGTGTTTTGCGCCCAGCTAATCACGGTCCGCGGGCTCATCACCGTGGAAATGTCGCCATTGATGAAGCCCTGCCGCGTCAGTTCGGCGACCTTGATCATATTTTCGACCGTCTTGTCGTCGGCTTCGGGTACCTTGGAGAGGATCACTTTAGACTCAGTAGCCGCAGGCAGATAGTTCAAAGTTACGACGATATTCCAGCGATCCATCTGGCCCTGGTTGATCTGCTGGGTGCCGTGATATAGCCCGCTGGTATCGCCGAGGCCGACCGTGTTGGCGGTCGAGAACAGGCGGAAATAGGGGTTGGGTCGGATCACCCGATTCTGGTCGAGCAGGGTCAGCTTGCCTTCCGCTTCCAATATCCGCTGGATGACGAACATCACATCTGGCCGGCCCGCATCATATTCATCAAACACCAGTGCGGTTGGCGTCTGCAATGCCCAGGGGAGCAGGCCTTCGCGGAATTCGGTGACCTGCTGGCCGTCTTTCAGAACAATCGCGTCGCGTCCGACCAGATCGATCCGGCTGATATGCGCGTCGAGGTTGATCCGGATGCAGGGCCAGTTGAGGCGCGCGGCAACCTGTTCGATATGGGTCGATTTTCCGGTGCCATGATAGCCTTGCACCATCACCCGGCGATTGAAGGCGAAGCCGGCGAGGATCGCCGTCGTCGTTTCCGGATCGAAAACATAGGCGGGATCCAGATCGGGAACCCGTTCGTCCTTTTCGCTGAACGCGGGAACCTGCATATCGAGATCAATACCAAATATTTCGCGCGCATCGACGGTCAGATCGGGGGCGTCCATAACAGTCTCGCCGCTGCCGTCGGGGTGGGTATTGGGTATGTCGGTCATTGTCGTCCTTCGAAAAATCTCGGCCGCCCTATGAAATGCAAAGGCTGCGGGCCACTATCTAAAATCTGCTGATTCCTTAAGCTGCGTATAGGCCTCGATCACATTTGCCAACTGTTTCTCGTGGCTGCGGTCGCCGCCGTTGCGGTCGGGGTGATATTTGCGGACGAGCGCGGAATAGGCGCGGCGGATATCGCTGCGGCCGATGGATCGGGCGTCATTGTCGCCAAGCCCTAACGTCTGCAGCGCCTTCCGGTCTGCGCCAGAGATAGGAGGTCCCGAGGTTTGGCGACGATGGATACCACCGGCAAATCGCGCGCCGATGGCATCCAGCGGATCGGTAAAATCGGTCCAGGCTGGTGGCACGCTGGGTCCGGCATCATAGACTCGCCGCGTCGAGTCCCATCCGCGCACCGGATGTTGCGCATCGAAAATCTGCTCCGCATCCATACCGGCGAAATAGTCATAACCCTGATTAAATTCGCGGACATGGTCGAGGCAGAGCCAGCGATATTCGCCGGGGCCGTCGTAGCTTCGCCCGCTGCCATAGATAGGCGGCGCACGAAATTCGCCCGCTTCGGAGCATCCCTCGATAGTGCAGGGCTGGTCCTCGGTTTCGACGCGCCCGTGAAAGCGGTTGGGTTTTCTTTTCGGTGAAGTTTCGGTCAAATTCCGTTCGGGCTGAGCTTGTCGAAGCCAGTCTTTCCTTATCTGTTGAAACGCCCTTCGACAGGTTCAGGGCGAACGGTTATAGTCTGTGTGGAAAAAGCAATATGGAGATTCGATGCCCAAAGGTCCAGTCCACAGCGAGATAGAAAAGCGGCTCACCGCCGAACTCGCGCCCGTGTCCCTCAATGTGATCAATGACAGCGCCAGCCATCACGGTCACGCCGGCGACGACGGCAGCGGGGAATCGCATTTCACCGTAGAGATTGAATCCGCGCTGTTTGCAGGTCAATCCCGGCTCAATCGCCAGCGCATGGTGAACAAGGCGCTGGGCGACATGATGCAGGACAAGGTCCACGCGATGGTGATCCAGGCGAGGGCGCCGGGGGAATAGATGATCCGCAAAGTTAACCTCTCTGCCGCCTTTGCCAGTTTCTCCGATCACTGGTCCCCGAAAGTCGCTGGCGATATCAACGATGCTCAAGTGAAGCTCGCCAAGTTCGAGGGCAAGTTTGACTGGCATCATCATGACGCGGAAGATGAACTGTTTCTCGTGGTCAAAGGCACGATGCGCATGGGTTTGCGGACCGGTGATGTCGATGTCGGGGAAGGAGAATTCATCATCATCCCGAAAGGCGTCGAGCATTGTCCCGAGGCTTTGGGCGGAGAATGCCAAGTGCTTTTGCTGGAACCAAAATCGATCCTGAACACTGGTAATGTGATAACAGAGAAAACCGTCAAGAATCTGGATAGAATATGACCAACATTATACAAACCATCGCACCCAACACCCACGATCTCGGTGATTTCGAGGTCCGGCGTGTCCTGCCGTCGCGCCATCGCCGGATGGTCGGGCCGTTTATCTTCGTCGACGAATTCGGCCCGGCGGTTCTGCCACCGGGTAGCGGCATGGCCGTGCGTCCGCATCCCCATATCAATCTGGCGACGGTGACCTATCTGTTCGAAGGCGCGATCGACCATCGCGACAGTCTGGGCACTTTTGAGACGATCCGTCCGGGCGCGGTGAACCTGATGACGGCGGGCAGCGGGATCGTGCATTCCGAACGCTCGCCTGCGGATCACAAGGCGGGCGAAGCGCCCATGTTTGGTATGCAGACATGGCTGGCGCTCCCCGATGGCCAGGAAGAGATTGATCCGGCGTTTGAAAGCGTCGGCGTCGATGATTTGCCGCTGGTCGAGGATGGCGGCGCAAAGGCGCGGATCATCATGGGTAGCCTCTGGGGGCAGTCGGCGCCGACCACCTGTCACGCAGAAACCATTTATGCCGATATCCTGCTCTACGCCGATGGCGCGATTCCGATCGATGCGGATGCCGACGAACGGGCGGTTATGCTGGTGGATGGTGACGGCGCGCTGGATGGCGTGCCGCTGGAGAAATATGTGCTTTATGTCATCGCGCCGGGGGCGAAAGTCTCGCTTTCCTCCGTTTCGGGCGGTCGTGCGATGCTGCTCGGCGGCGAGGCTTTTGCTACCCAACGCCATGTCTGGTGGAATTTTGCTTCCTCGAGCAAGGAGCGGATCGAGCAGGCCAAGCAAGATTGGGATGCCGGCAGGTTCCCGACGGTTCCCGGTGACGAGGTAGAATTTATCCCGCTACCCGAAGGCAGGCCGAAAACGATTACTGAATAGAAAACCCTCTCCTATGCGGAGAGGGTAATCTGAGTTTCAGCCGCCAAACCACTCGACCCACGCGCCATGGGCATGGGCGCGGCCCAGTAAAGTCGCTTGCTCGCCCCCCGGCCAGTAACGCAAGATCAATTCATGGCTGAAGGTCTTGCGGTTGGTCTCGAGCGACATCCAGGCGAGTGGTTTGTCCACGGTTGCCGCTTTGCCCGCCATTTCCATCGCGGCCGTGATCCGGTCCCTGGTTTCCTGCGGCAGATATTGCCAGACAATGGAATGCATCAGCACCCGGGTCACGCCATGTTCCTGTGGATGGGTCAGCTTGTCTTCGACCCAGTCGGCGCCATCGGCCTTGACCAGATCGGGCGGGGCCTGTTTGGCCAGCGCGATCGACGCCTCCATCCGCTCGAACCGCGCGGGCATTTCCGGCCAGATATAACCCTTGAGTCGCTGCGCGGTTTGGTCATCGGTGAGATCAATCGGGTTCTGGTCACACCCGCGGGCGCTGACAATATCGACAGGGGCTTGCGGGGGAGGAGGGCCTCGCCATTCCGGCTTGATCCGCATTGGCGAATCCTCCGGCCCCGCCTGAACGCCGCCCAGATCATAATGATAGCGGCCCATCATCGTATTTACCCCGGCACTGGCACCGAGCTCAAGCAGCTCGAAACGCGAGCCGACATGGTCTGATAGCCAGAGCAGGCCCGCCATGAAACTGGCCGACCGGCCGGACTCGTTGGTCTGCGGCGGGCTGTCGAACCAAGGTAGCAGTTGCTCGTCATTGTCGGCCACCACCTTTCCGACCAGAAGATCAATCTCGTCCTGATCGGTGACCCGGCCTTCGTAGATCTCGGCGAGACGCGGTTCCCTGCCGCTGAGATAGAGATGATGGAGCCCGCCGGTCAGCCGCAGCGGCATCGCGTCTTCCAGCGGTTTCCCCGGCCAGTGCGCGATTCTTTGTCCGCAGGCGGTCGGGCCGCCCATCAGCGCCAGTTGGGCGAGGATGATCGAGGCGGTGACCGGCGCGTCGTTGCGCAGGCAATGTTCCGCCTGACCGCGCATTCCCTGCACGATATCTTCGACGTCCAAAATATCCATAACTCGTTGCCCTTTCATCTGCGAACCCGTAAAGCCGCGGCCAATATGGCCAAACCGCTGATCTTTGCAATTCCGAAGGGGAGGATATTGGACGATGCTTTGCCGCTCCTGGAGCAGGCCGGGATCGTGCCAGAAGACGCCTTTTTTGACAAGTCCAACCGCAGTCTGCAATTCGCAACCAATCAGGACCATGTCTCGATCATTCGCGTGCGGGCCTTTGATGTGGCGACTTTCGTCGCTCACGGCGCTGCGCAAATCGGCATTGTCGGTTCGGATGTGATCGAGGAATTCGGCTATAGCGAGCTCTACGCGCCGGTGGATCTCGGCATCGGACGCTGCCGCCTGTCGCTGGCACAGCCTAAGGACGATGCTGAACAACTGGGGAATATCTCCCACATAAGGGTGGCCACCAAATATCCCAATCTCACCAGTCGCTATTTCGAGGGCAAGGGCATCCAGGCGGAATGCGTCAAGCTGAACGGGGCGATGGAACTGGCGCCCTCGCTGGGGCTGTCGCGGCATATCGTCGACCTGGTCGAATCCGGCAGCACGCTGAAAGCCAATGATCTGGTAGAAACGGACCGGATACTGGATATTTCGGGTCGGCTGGTCGTAAACCGCGCGGCGTTCAAGATGCGTAGCGCCGAACTGACGCCCCTGGTGCAGAAATTTCGCGAGCTGGTGGGACAGGTTTGATGCCGTTCCGGATGGCCATTTCCGATCCCGGCTTTGCCGAAGCCTTTGACGCGCTGGTCAACGCCCGGCGGGAGGCAGATGCCGATGTGTCGGCTGACGTCCGGGCGATCATTCAGGATGTCCGCGATCATGGCGATGAGGCGGTTTCACGACTGACCAGCAAATTTGACCAGCATGATCTCGATCGGACCGGCTGGCGCGTGTCGAAGGCCGAATCCGCTGCCGCATTGGAAGATATGGAAGCATCTTTGCGGGTTGCGCTTGAACTGGCAGCCTTAAGAATTCGTGATTACCATGAAGGGCAACTCCCTGAAAACAGGGACTATATCGATGATGCCGGGGTGCGCATCGGTGCGCGCTGGAACGCCGTGGAGCGGGCGGGCATCTATATTCCCGGCGGCCGCGCGGCCTATCCGTCTTCGGTGCTGATGAACGCCATCCCGGCCAAGACTGCCGGCGTGGAGCGGATCATCATGGTGACCCCCGCTCCCGGTGGTCAGATCAACCCTCTGGTGCTGGCGGCGGCAGAACTGGCCGGAGTCGACGAAATCTGGCGGATTGGCGGCGCACAGGCCGTGGCTGCGCTGGCTTATGGCACCGCAAAAATTTTACCGGTCGACGTCATCACCGGCCCCGGCAATGCCTGGGTGGCAGAGGCTAAACGGCAGGTTTTCGGGGTTGTCGGGATCGATATGGTCGCCGGCCCTTCGGAAATCGTGGTTGTTGCCGATGGCAAAAATAATCCCGACTGGATCGCCGCCGACTTGCTCAGTCAGGCGGAACATGATCCCACCAGCCAGTCGATATTGTTCACGGATGATGTTAAGTTTGCCGACCAAGTTGCTGCAAAAATTGATGAACAACTAACGATCTTGGCAACATCCAAAACTGCAACGACCAGCTGGAATGACAATGGCGCGATCATCATTGTCGACCGTCTGGAACAGGCTATTCCTCTGGTCGACCGGTTGGCTGCCGAACATCTTGAACTGGCGGTTGATGAACCCGACGCGCTGTTCAAGAAAGTCCGCCACGCCGGGTCGGTCTTTCTGGGGCGGCATACACCAGAAGCCGTCGGTGACTATGTGGCAGGCCCCAACCATGTTCTGCCGACCGGGCGGCGGGCGCGCTTCTCGTCCGGTCTTTCGGTGACCGACTTTATGAAACGCACGAGCTTCATCCACTGCGACGAACAAGCTCTGCGCAATATTGGCCCGGCGGCGGTTGCTCTGGCAGAGGTAGAGGGCTTGCCCGCACATGCCGCCAGCATAGAAAAGCGGCTCGACCGGCGCTAACAATCAACAGAAAGAAAATGCCCATGACCATATCCCTATATGATGCCGTAATTCCAACCCAGCTTCAGATTATCGCTGCCGTTCGCGCGCTGGTCGATAAGGCTAAAGCCCATTGCGAGGACAAGGGCGCGGCACCGGAAGATATTATCGGCGCACGACTGATCGAGGATATGTTGCCCTTTTCCTATCAGGTAAAATGTTGCCGCGAGCATTCGCTGGGAGCCATTGAAGGTGTAAGAGAGGGCGTATTTACGCCAAGCCTGGTCGCGCCGCCCAATGATTGGGAGGGCTTGTACGAAAAACTCGATGAAGCAAAGGCGGGGCTGGAAAAAGTAAGCGAAGCCGAGATGGCGGGCTTTGTCGGCCAGCCAATGGAATTCCGCTTCAACGACACGGTGCTGCCTTTCACCGCTGAAAACTTCCTGCTGAGCTTCGCCCAGCCCAATTTCTATTTCCATGCAACGACTGCCTATGCCCTGCTTCGTGAGCGCGGGTTACAGATTGGCAAGGGTGATTTTCTGGGTACTCCACGGATTAAACGAGCATGACCGCAAAATCCACATCCCGATCAGCCGCTCGTCTCGGAGCCGTTCAAGCCCTTTTCCAGCACCAGATGGAAAAAACGCCTGTCACGAAGCTGATCAAGGAATTCCACGACCACCGGCTTGGCAAGGAAATCGAGGATGATCAATATCATCCGGCCGAACGGGACTTTTTTGATGATCTTGTTATCGGCGTAACGTCGCGACTGGAAGAAATCGACGGACTGGTGGAATCCAAGCTGGCCTCCGGCTGGACAATGGGGCGTCTCGACAAGACGATGCTCCAGATCCTCCGCTGCGGGACATTTGAATTGGTCGCGCATGAGGATGTACCAGTCGCAACGGTGATTGACGAATATCTGGATGTGGCGCATGCCTTTTTCAACAAAAAGGATGCCGGTTTCGTAAACGGTTTGCTGGACAGCATTGCGAAGCAGGTAAGGGGCTGAACGAAGCCCCGGCCGACATTGGGGGAAAAATTGTCCGACTTTCTAGACCGGCTGGATCCAGCATTCCGCGACATGATCGCGGCGGACGGGCCCTATATTTTCGAGATGCTGAAGGCCGACGTGGCGAAGGCGCGTGCCGCGCGGGACGCATTTTTTGCCGAAATCACTGCGACATTGCCCGTATTTGAAGGCGAGAAAGACGGATATCATATGCCGGGTCTGGCCGGTGAACCCGACGTTTCGGTAATCGAATATCGCGGGCGCGATGTACTATATCCTGATTGCACGATCATCTGGCTGCACGGAGGCGGCTATCTGATGGGCAGCGCAGATGATCTTTCGGCACAAAGCTATTCTTCTCTCGCTCCCGTAGTCTCGGTCGATTACCGGATGGCGCCGGAACATCGCGCTCCGGCTGCGGCCCGTGATGTCTGTGCGGTGATTGAACGGGTGGCGAAAAACCGCAAGCCGCGCAAGATCATCCTCGGCGGACCAAGCGCGGGTGGCGGGCTTGCGGCAAGCGCCGCGCTGCTCAACCGCGACCGGGGTGGTCCGGAAGTCGCGTTTCAGCTGCTTATCTACCCGATGATCGATGATAAGCACGATACGCCTTCGGGCCATATGGACATTCCGCCATCAAGCTGGACGCGGGAAACCTCGCTTCATGCCTGGTCGCTCTATGCGGAGGAAGATGGAACCAGCGCTTATGCAGCGGCAGCGCGGGCGACAGATCTCGTCGGCCTTCCGCCCGCTTATGTCATGTGCGGCGATCTCGACCTGTTTCTTGACGAAGATATTGCCTATGCAAATCGTCTTCGTTCATCCGGTGTTCCGGTTGAGCTTGCTATCTATCCGGGCGCGCCGCACGGGTTTAACGGATTTGTCCCCCAGGCAGCGGTCAGCAAGCGCGCCAACGCTTCCATCAGAATGGCACTGGAGCACGCCCTGTCTTGAGCGAATTACAATTTATTGACCGATTGAAGGCCATTAGCCCCCATCCTGCAGCCCGCGGACTGACTGACGATGTCGCCATGATGCCGTTCGGACGGCACAGGTTGGTGATGACCCATGACATGATGGTCGAAGGTGTGCATTTCCTTCCCGACGCTGATCCCGCTGATGTAGCGTGGAAGCTTGTTGCCGTGAATCTGTCCGATCTGGCGGCCAAGGGAGCGAAGCCGCTCGGCATCCTGCTGGGCTATGGGCGCACCTCCGGTGATCAATGGGATGCGGCATTCGTCGAAGGTCTGAAACAGGCGATCGATCGCTTTGCCGTACCCCTGCTGGGCGGCGATACGGTGGCTATGGGTGAGCACGCTCCGAGAACCTTTGGCCTGACGGCGATTGGCGAAGCAAAAGGCCATATCGTGCCCTCGCGCAGCAATGCCAAGCCGGGTCATGCTGTTTATGTCACGGGAACCATCGGCGACTCCTGGGCGGGTCTGCAAATCGCATCGGGATTGCTAAGTTCGCCGGATATCGAGGTCACAGCATCTTTATTGAAAGCGCATACACGTCCGACACCAAAGCTGGACGAGGGCAGGGTGCTGTCCAATCTGGTCAGCAGCATGATGGATATTTCGGACGGGCTGTTGCTCGATGCATCGCGGATTGCTGCGGCCAGCGGCGTGCAGATCGAAATTGATCTCGCAGAAATTCCGTTATCCAAACAGTTTCAGGCCCTGGTCGGTGACGATCGGGATGCGCGGATCAAGGCGGCGACCGGGGGTGACGACTATCAGTTGTTGCTTACCGCCAGCCCGGCAACCGTCCTGTCCGTTCCGTTGACATGCGTCGGAATCTGCCGACCGGGATCGGGTGTCAAGCTGCACAGCCATGGCGAGCGACTGGAACTGCCCGAACATTTGGGGTTTGTGCACGTCTGATCCGGTTGAAATTCGATCGGTTTGAAAGCCTTCCGGCAGCATCCCCTTGCCCGACAAAATCAGGACTTGCACGATTTGCGTTTCCCGCACTATAGCCGAGACGTTCATCGCCCCGGTCATACGGGGCGTTTTGTTATAATGATAAACAGGGGAGAGTGCGGCGATGACCGTTGTCACCATTTCAATTTTATGCGGTTTTGTCGCCATATTATATGGCTTCATTACCAGCCGTCAGGTGCTCAATGCACCGGCCGGAAACGAGAAAATGCAAGCTATCGCCGGCGCGATCCAGGAAGGCGCACAAGCCTATCTGAACCGTCAGTATCGCGCGATCGGTATCGTCGGCATTGTCGTCGCGGTTCTGGTCTTCATATTCCTCGACATGCCGCGCGGCGGTGTTCCGGTATCGACCATCGGTTTCCTGCTCGGCTCCATATTATCCGGTGTTGCAGGCTATATCGGCATGAACATTTCGGTTCGCGCCAATGTCCGCACGGCGCAAGGTGCTAGCGAAAGCCTGCAAACCGGCCTCACGGTGGCGTTCCGCGCCGGTGCGGTGACCGGTATGCTGGTTGCTGGCCTCGCGCTCCTCGCGATTTCGATCTTCTTCTGGGCATTGACCACGCAAATGGGCTTTGCTGCCAATGACCGGACCGTTATCGATTCTCTCGTGGCCTTGGCCTTCGGCGCTTCGCTGATTTCGATCTTTGCGCGTCTCGGCGGCGGTATCTTTACCAAGGCTGCCGACGTCGGCGCCGATCTGGTCGGCAAGGTCGAAGCCGGCATTCCGGAAGATGATCCACGCAACCCGGCGACGATCGCGGATAATGTTGGCGACAATGTCGGTGATTGCGCCGGTATGGCCGCCGACCTGTTCGAGACTTATGTTGTGACCGTTGGCGCCACCATGGTGCTTCTGGCGCTGTTGTTTGGTGATCTGGTCGGTAGCGCGATGCTCTATGACCTTATGTCGCTTCCTCTTATCGTTGGCGGTGTCTGTATCCTGACCTCGATCATCGGTACTTACATGGTTCGCCTTGGCAAGGGCACCAATATCATGGGCGCGCTTTACAAGGGTTTCATAACCACGGCGGTGCTTTCGATCCCGGCGATCTATTATGTCACCATGCGCACGCTGGGTGACATGGACACACCCATCGGTGTCGAGCTTGACGGTACTGGCGGATTTACCGGCATGGCACTGTTCTGGTCGATGATGGTTGGTCTGGTTGTAACCGGCCTGATCATCTGGATCACCGAATATTACACCGGCACGCAATATCGTCCGGTGCGGTCGATCGCCAAATCATCGGAAACCGGCCACGGCACGAACGTGATCCAGGGACTGGCGATTTCGATGGAAGCAACGGCATTGCCGACGCTGGTTATTGTCATCGGCATTGTTGTCGCATTCCAGCTTGCTGGCCTGATCGGCATCGCCTTTGCGGCAACCGCCATGCTGGCGCTCGCCGGGATGGTTGTGGCGCTCGATGCTTATGGTCCGGTGACCGATAACGCTGGCGGCATTGCCGAAATGGCGGGTCTCGACGAAAGCGTCCGGAACAAGACCGACGCGCTCGACGCCGTGGGTAATACCACAAAGGCTGTGACCAAAGGCTATGCCATTGGTTCTGCCGGTCTCGCGGCACTGGTGCTTTTCTCGGCCTACACAGCCGACCTCAAGGAGTTCTTTCCGAATCTTGAAGTCAGCTTCAGCCTTGAAAATCCTTATGTGATCGTAGGCCTGCTGCTGGGTGCATTGCTGCCCTATCTGTTCGGTTCGATGGGCATGACCGCTGTTGGCCGTGCTGCTGGCGACGTTGTCAAAGACGTTCGTGAGCAGTTTGCTGCTGATCCGGGCATCATGGCTGGTACCTCGCGTCCCAACTATGCACGGACCGTGGATCTGGTGACCAAAGCGGCGATCAAGGAGATGATCCTGCCATCGCTGCTGCCGGTTCTCGCACCGATCGTGGTCTACTTCGTGATCACCGCAGTTGCGGGTCAGGCGAACGGCTTTGCCGCTCTTGGCGCCTTGCTGCTTGGCGTGATCGTCTCCGGTCTGTTCGTTGCCCTGTCGATGACGGCAGGCGGCGGCGCTTGGGACAATGCCAAGAAATATATCGAGGACGGCAATCACGGCGGCAAGGGCTCCGACGCCCACCATGCTGCGGTGACCGGCGACACCGTGGGCGATCCTTACAAGGATACCGCGGGTCCAGCCGTCAACCCGATGATCAAGATCACCAATATCGTCGCATTGCTGCTTCTCGCAGCGCTTTATGCGGCGCAGGGCGGCATTCACTAGGAAGCGGCCCTCCATTGGTTTGAAACAAGACCCCGCCGGAAGCGATTTCGGCGGGGTTTTTTCATGATCACGACTCGCAGATTTCAGCCCCAACAGCGTTAATCACATATTACCCCTTTTCCGCTAGTCTGATGGCCAGACCAGAAATCAGGGCGAGCGGGCAGAATATAATGGATTTGAGTGGGTTACAGAAGTTGGAGGGCAAGGATATCCGCGATAACCGGTTCCTCAACGGCCTTTCGGCATCCGAACCGCGGGCGGTTTTCCATCCAGTGGCCGAAATAGATGCCAATCTCGTCGACGCGTGGAGCGAACTTGCCGGACAGGCGAGCGAACCGAATATATTCTACGAACAATGGTTCCTGCGTCCGGGTCTGGAACAATTTGACCATCATCCAGACCTTTGCCTGTTTCTTTTATGGGCCGGAGAACCGGGGCATTCCCCATTGCTCGGCTTGTTCCCGCTGGGTCCCGCCAGCCGGTTCGGGCGCTGGCCGGTGCCGCATGTCCAGAACTGGATGCATCACAATTGTTTTCTCGGCACGCCTTTAGTCCGCAAGGGCTCTGAAAAGATCTTCTGGGAACGGCTGCTCACCGCGCTTGACGCCAAGGACTGGCCGGGTTTTCTGCATATCAACGGCATGACCATCGGTGGCCCGCTCGATTCTGCCCTGCGCGCCGTGAGCAGCGACCAGAAGCGCCGCTGCGATCTTGTGCAAAGCCAGGCGCGGGCGCTGTTGCAGAGCGATCTGCGTTCCGAGGCCTATTACGAGACCACCCTGCGCACGAAAAAGCGCAAGGATTTGCGGCGACAGGCCAAACGCCTCAAGGAACAGGGCGAAGTGACCTACGGCCACCATCTCGGTGCGCAGGGCCTCGACCAGTGGGTCGATGAATTTCTCCAGCTGGAAAAAGCCGGCTGGAAAGGCGAAAATGGTTCGGCGCTGGACAGTTCTCCGAAAACCAGAGCATTTTTCGAACAGTCGGTTGCCGGCGCTGCGGCAGCAGGCCAACTGGAGCGCCGCGATATTCGCCTCGACGGAAAGCCGCTGGCGATGCTGGTAAACTTTTTGTCCTTGCCCGGCGGCTTTGGATTCAAAACCGCTTTTGACGAGCAATATTCCCGCTTTTCTCCCGGCGTTCTGCTCCAGATCGACAATCTCAAATTTCTTGATCAACCGGCGTCACGGTGGATCGACAGCTGCGCCGCGCAAGACCATCCGATGATCGACAGCTTGTGGTCCGGTCGCCGTCATATCGGCCGCTTCTCGATTGAACTGAAGGGCGTTTCCCGGCGCGCTATTTTCCACGGTTTTCGGCTTGGTGAAGGCCTGATGGGGAAAATCAAGGGACGCACGGTTTTTGATCCGACAGAGGGGCAGCGATGAACCGGATTTCGGGCAAGGACAGCTTTCGGCAACAGGTTTTCGGCGATGACAGCCGGCAGCAATTTGATGCCTGCTACCCCGAACAATCGCGCGTGCTCGATCATAATATGCTGTCGCATGACTGGCTAACGCTCGAGGCGCTGGCGCGGCTCAGTGAGGCGCTGCCCAAGGCCAGCGTTGAATATAATCCCGGTGATCTTCCGGTCGGGATCAAGCCCGAAGATGTGCCGGACAACGGCATGACGATTGGCGACACGATCCGGTTGATCGACCAGTCGGCAAGCTGGGCGGTGCTCAAGAATATCGAGCAGATACCGGAATATGAAGCTTTGCTGCTCTCGCTCCTCGCCGAAATCCGCCCGATACTGGAGCGCAAGACGGGCCAGATGCTGAAACCGCAGGGCTTCATCTTCGTCTCCTCGCCCGATGCGGTGACACCCTATCATTTCGATCCCGAACATAATATCCTGCTGCAGCTGCGCGGCGAAAAATGGATGACCACTTTCCCCGCTGATCAAGCCCGCTTTGCCGCCGATGAAATTCACGAAGGCTATCATCTTGGCGGCCATCGTAATCTGGTCTGGCAGGATGATTTTGAAGCCGATGGGACCAAGCACCACCTGACCCCCGGCAAGGCGATTTTCGTCCCTGTCATGGCGCCGCATCATGTCCGGAATGGCCCGGAGCCGAGCATCTCGCTGTCGATCACCTGGCGATCGGACTGGAGCTTTGAAGAGGCGGACGCGCGGGCGTTCAACGGCTGGTTGCGCAAGCGGGGGGTGACCCCCAAGGCACCGGGCCGCTTTCCGGCGCGCAATCGCGCGAAGGCGCTGGCGTGGCGGATTCTGCGGAAGAGTGGGTTTGCGCAATTCTATAAAGCGGACTAATCTTCGCGAATGTTCTCAAAGACATATTACGAACGGCAATTTCGACCGCATGAGCAGGGTTACACAATCCAGACCATGCGCGGATTGAAATATGTAACTCCGGAGCAAAAAGACAATCTTGTTAGGGTCTACAAAGATTCGGTGGCCATAGGTAAAAGCATCAAACGGGCTTCCTTTGCTGTGTTGTTGATGGTTTTGGGAATGATACCGCCGATTGCTGTCATCGCTTATTTTGATCTGGATCGATTGTTTGTTGAAGCCGTTACTTGGCTTGCGATCGTGATTCTAATTGTCGGGCTTTTAATACCGCATTTCAAGTTTTACCGACTGCACTGGTCGACCCTGAGGTCGAGCAGAAAAATTGAAGATCGCCGGACAAAACAGGAAAAAAGGGCAGACAATATTGTGCTTATTCCATGGTGGTCGATTCTTGCCGGTTTCCCTTTGGGAGTAGTGATTTGCTACGCTGCTGTAGAGGATGGTGTCCAAAATTGGGTTGAGGGCAGTGTTTTGTTGTTCGGATTGCTACTGATAGCTCGCATGATACAAGTCGCGATAATGAAGATCCGACATGAGAGTTTGCGGTGACATGAGCAACAATCCTGAACCTCCTACCTTAACACCTCCCTATCTAGACTGAACCAAGTTTATATCGCAAAAAGGGGCAAACCATCATCGTTCCTTATCCGAAAAAAGATCTGCCTCTGGACACCGGCGTGGTCAAGATGATCGACAGTGCCGCAAAGAACCGCAAGACGATGCGGAGCGCGTTTCCGGAAGTTGCAGTGTCGAAGGAAATTGGGGCAGGGTCGCTGTGAGTTCGCAATGTTAAAAGTGCGCTGTCATCGCAATCCCGCCACCGTAATCTCGTAACTCCTTGATTCAGATTTCTGCGTCTTGTTTGATCTAGCGCAATGAGCACTGGCGCTAGTCGTTTTACGGCTGCGACATGAAAAATCTAGATCCGCTGACTCGGTTTGGTTTGTTCGACGCGCAGTTGCCGCGCCACACAGGCGATCCAACAGCGTCAATTTTTTCGAAAGACGTGGATCACACATTCCCAATCGACGCATTCGACGACCTCGCCAAGAACCTCAAGCCGAGCCATGTGCAAGTCTCGGTGGCCTTTGACGACGCCACCTCATCTGGACTTGAAAGCCTTTCACAAGGGTGGCCCCTGACATGGATCATCGCACGACATTATAACAGCTATATAGATACACCGGCCATATATTCGAGGGCCTCCTAGGCATGGAAATTGGGTCGCATCACAATGGACAACTGAGATGAACACCGAAGATATGGTCGACCATATCCCGCCAACGGCTCGCATAACAGGTCAATTCCCCTTTCCGACGGTTGTCCTGCAACCGATTTTGCGACGGGTCGTGACCCGGATCGCAAAGCGGCATCCAGAATTATTCGCCCGTCTTGGCCCTCATACCCAGTCCACCTTTGTGATTGATCCAATTGATTTCCCATTCGCGCTTTGTCTGCAACCTGACCCTAGGAATCCGAGTTTAAGAGCCGTTCCAAGAACGCGCATCCCAGCTCACGGAGCCAGAATTGCAGGCAAGTTTCTGGCACTCTTGCGTCTGATTGATGCGGACGTTGACGGAGATGCTCTGTTCTTTTCACGCGATCTCATCATTTCAGGAAATACTGAGGCGGTCGTCAGCCTGCGCAATGCCCTCGACGATGTAGATGCGTCCATTGCCGAAGACGTCGCCGATATGTTCGGGCCACTTGGCCGGTTCGCACTAATTCGTTGCCGAAGAGTAGCCGGATCAACAATAGGAATGGAGAAATAAGGACATGGCAATAGCAGAGCTTGTTTGTCCTGCTGGCACGCCAGCATCCCTGCGGACGGCCGTTGATGCGGGTGCAGACGCCGTCTATTGCGGCTTTCAGAACGCGACCAATGCACGGAATTTTCCAGGACTGAATTTCACGCCAGATGAGCTGGAGAAATCTGTCGCCTATGCGCATGCACGCGGTGCCAAGATATTACTGGCGCTCAACACTTACCCTCCAGCGGGTAAGTTTGAGCTATGGAAGGAAGCGGCTGACACTGGTGCCAAACTTGGTGTGGATGCATTCATTGTAGCGGACGTGGGCGTGGCGGATTATATTGCACGCAAACACCCGGGCATCAGGCTGCATCTGTCCGTTCAAGCTGCGGCATCAAGCCCCGAGGCGATCCGCTATTACGTGCAGGAATTTGGCGTTAAACGTGTGGTCTTGCCGCGTATTCTCACAATACCCGAAATACGAGAGATTAAGTCGGAAATTCCGTGCGAGATCGAGACATTTATCTTTGGCAATCACGGGCTGATGGTCGAAGGTCGGTGTAGCTTGACCAATTATGCTACCGGACTGTCCACAAATATGGATGGGGTATGTTCACCAGCAGCGGAGGTTGCATATCTCCGCGATGGTGCTGGCAATCTCTCCACCAGGCTCGGTGATTTCACCATTGACCGGTTTGCTCCGAACGAAAATGCCGGCTACCCGACGATTTGCAAGGGCCGCTACACTACACCGCATCGGTCAGACGGATATTATGCATTTGAGGAACCAATCAGCCTCAATCTGGCTCGGCTTTTGCCCGAATTGATCAAAGCTGGCGTAAATGCGTTCAAGATCGAAGGTCGACAACGCTCGCGTGCCTATGTGCGCGAAGTGGTCGGATCATTTCGCCAAGCCATTGACGCGATCCAGAGCGGTGATGACCCGGACCTGAAAAATCTTGTTGCCCTGACCGAGGGACAAAAGGAGACCCAAGGTGCTTTTCAAACAAAGAAATGGCGATAGCACAATGACACCCAGATTGACCCTGGCACCGATTCCGTTTCATTGGTCGGCAGAGAAGAAGCTCGATTTTTATGCCAGGATCGCAGACGAAGCCATGATTGACACCGTCTATCTAGGTGAGGTGGTCTGTTCAAAGCGTGCACCCTTCTTCGATCAGCACTATGGTGACGTAGCGGATCGCTTGATCCGCGCGGGCAAAACGGTTGTGTTTTCTTCTCTGGCTGAGATTCTGCTCAAGCGGGAGCGCCAAGCGATTCAGGCTCTCGCCGAACTGGATGATTATGAGGTCGAAATCAACAACGCGGCAGGGTTGCTCAGTATTGAGGGCCGACCGCATCGGATCGGTCCGTTCCTCAACGTCTATAATTCGGAAAGCTTGGCCTATTTTGCGGATCGTGGTGCGACGCATGTCTGCCTTCCCGTCGAACTACCATCTGTTTCGGCGGCCTTCATTGCCGAAACTGCTGCAAAACGTGGACTGGGTATCGAAGTACAGGTATTTGGAAGGGCGTCCCTTGCCGTGTCTGCGCGCTGCTATCATGCGCGGGCTCATGGCAGAACAAAAGGCAATTGCCAGTTTGTTTGCGAAGACGATCCCGATGGAATGCCGCTATCCACGCAGGATAATCAACCCTTTCTGCGCATCAACGGAATTCAGACGCTTTCGCACAGCTATATAAATCTGATCGAAGAACTGCCTTCGATGATCAACTTGGGGATCACTGATTTTCGGCTGATACCGCAAGATGTAGACATGGTTGCTGTTGCAAAAATCTTTGCCGACTGCCTATCCGGCTGCATTGAGCCGGAAGCCGCCAGGGAAAGCCTTGATGCACTCAAACTTGATGCACCTTTTTCAAACGGTTTTTGGCACGGGCTAGCTGGTCACCGCAGGATTGCAGCAATGAGCCGGAATATTGACTAGGGTCGAGGGGAGCCGGTTCCGGTGCACTGGCATTACGCACCCTCAGCGGCATTCTTTTTGATTGAGATCAATGTCGGGATGGGGGTGTTTATCTAATATTGGATTTGGTCCGCTGTTGGATATGGGCGTGCAGGTTGCAACGGAGTACGAAATGAATGAACAAATTCACGAAAGCGGCAATCATATTGACGTATTGATCGTGGGAGCGGGAATTTCGGGCATCGGTGCTGCGTATCACATGCAAGACCAATGTCCGGATAAATCCTATCTCATTCTCGAGAAAATGGATGGTTTCGGTGGGACATGGAAGACCCATAATTATCCGGGAATTCGCTCGGACAGCGATCTTTATACTTTTGGATATCGCTTCAAACCCTGGACATCAGCGCCAATCGCTTCGGGGGAAGAAATTCTGAAATATATGGGGGAAGTGATCGAGGAGAACAGAATCGATCGCAACATCCGCTATGACCAGATGATCACGCATGCAAGCTGGTCGAGCAAAGACAATCTATGGACGATTGAAGCGGTCAATTCCGATGGTGAGCGACAGACCTATACAGCCAATTTTCTCTGGATGTGCCAGGGCTATTATAATCATGACGAGGGCTATACCCCCGAATGGGAGGGCATGTCCGATTTCCGTGGCCAGATTATCCATCCGCAAAAATGGCCCGAAGATGCCGATCTGAAGGACAAAAAAATATTGGTTATCGGCTCCGGTGCGACGGCGGCAACGCTGGTTCCGGCGATTGCAGAAGAATGCGCGCATGTCACTCTGCTTCAGCGCTCGCCGACCTATTTCTGGCCCGCGCAAAATGCCAATGAACTGGCCGATACATTGCGTGAAATAGAGATCGATGAAGAGCTGATCCATGCCATTGTGCGCAAGAAAGCCCTGTTCGACCAGCAAAACATGATCCAGCGATGCAATGAGGAACCGGAAGTTGTGAAGGCAGAGCTTCTGGCGCTTGCCCAGGAGTTTCTTGGTCCCGATTTCGACATAGAGAAACATTTCTCACCCAAATATCGCCCGTGGCAACAACGACTGGCGTTCATTCCCGATGGCGATCTGTTTCAGGGCATCGCTTCCGGCGCTGCCAGCGTGGTTACCGACGAAATAGACCGGTTTACCGAACAGGGAGTCATGCTCAAATCGGGCAAAGAGCTCGAAGCAGATATCATCATTACCGCAACAGGGTTCAACTTGTCGGTTCTCGGCGACATTCCTTTCGCGATTGATGGCAAGCCGGTAAATTGGGCGGATACGATCACCTATCGCGGGATGATGTTTACCGATGTTCCCAATCTGGTGTGGGTGTTCGGTTATTTCCGCGCAAGCTGGACATTGCGGGTTGATCTGCTCGGAGATTTTGTCTGTCGGCTGCTCAAGCATATGGATAAAAAGGGAATGAGCAGCGTCGCAGTGACATTGCGTCCGGAAGACAGCGACATGGAGATTCAGCCGTGGATCGACACGGATGATTTCAATCCGGGCTATCTGCAGCGTGGAATGAACAGAATGCCGCGCAAGGGTACCAAGGCGATTTGGCAACATACCCAGGACTACTGGCGAGAAAGTGAAGATATTCCGTCCATCGATCTGGACGCGGAGGAATTTGTCTATCGCGGATATAAGGCGGAAGCGGAAACCGATCAGGTGGCTGCTGCCGAATAATTGCGCCATCCCGCTTGACTTTCCTCTCGCCACCGTCACTCTCCCATAAAAACGGGGAGAGATAATATGGCCGGCAGCAACAGCGCAGCACCGATCACGATGGACGCCTTTGTCGAGAAGCAGGCGCGGGGCGATGCGGTGGTGAATATTGTGCTGGCGGGCGGGATCAATTACTGGCTGACCCGTGATCTGGTCTTTGTCCCTGCCACGCTGCCCTTTGGCGATTCCGCGCCCAATTTGGGCGGTACTCTGGTTGCCATTGCGGTGCTGATGAGCCTGTTGCTGACGCTGATCGTCTATGCAATCACGGTGTCGCAGCGCAAGTCGGGCAAGATTGTACCCGGTCTGCCCGTCGACACGCGGGTAGGTTTTGCGCCGTTTCTGCTGGCGCTGAAACATCTGGCAATGACCCTGATCCCCGCTGTCCTGATCGGAATGATCCTGCAAAGCACCGCGCCGGAACTGCACTTCACATCGACGCTCTTCACGCTGATCGTCACTGTCGTCGCTGCGATTCTGGCCTATTTCATGTCGAAGAGCACGACGCGGGCGACGCTGAAGCTGTGATCATCATTTCTGCATCCTTCGCTGTCCAGCCCGCCAAGCGCGAAGAGATCATCGCGCTGTGCACCGAGCATAGCGCCCGCTCGCGCGCAGAACCCGGCTGCATTTCGCACCATATCCATGCCGATTGCGAAGACCCTGCGCGATTGTTCTTTTACGAAGAATGGCAGGATGAAGCCGCCGTCGCCGCGCATTTTGCGGTTCCGGAATCGGGGGAATTTGTCGAGCGTTTGAGCACGTTGGTGGGCGAGCGTCCCGAGATACGGATGTATCGAGCGGACGCGGTGAGGATGGCGGAGCTGGGCTGAATTTTCGTTAGTGGTGAGCCTGTCGAACCACGCCGCTCGTCGATAAGCGCCCTTCGACAGGCTCAGGGCTAACGGAATCCCTCAAAACTGCTTCCGGACTGCGTCAGAACCGCTTCCGGAAATCAATTTCGACATAGCGTCCGACCGGATCGACAAAGCCGCGCTGGTAGCTCAGCGGGATCAGGCCGTTGCCGTCGCGGACAGTCTGGATATCGTCGAAGATATTGTCCACCTTGAAGGCGATCCGGCTGCCTTTCAGGAACGGGATTTTTTCGGTCAGGCTGCCGCGATCATCGAGGTTGATGAACATGCGCAGGTTGAGCGTGGTGAGATCGGAGAAGCGCAGGTCGGAACCGGTCAGCCCGCCATTGACCCGGGTCGCGGTCTGATGCTTGCCGTCGACACGGAAACCGATGCCATTGTTGAACCAGCCGCCGTTAATCTCGAACTCGTGCCGCGGGCTGCCGCCGGTTGAACCAATGGCCGAACCGTTCAGCAAATCCAGCTCGTCGATGCCGGGGCGGATCTGGATGCGGTCTTCGAGGCGGATGGTGTGAAAGGCCGAAAACTGCCAGCGCCCGCCGCGCCGACGACCCCCAGCCGGACGACCGCGCGGTGTTGCTGGCTGTGCTTCTGCGCCACCTTCGGGAACCGCACCCTGAGGTGGCTTGTCTCCCTGCGGCTCACCCTCGGGCGCTGCCGCACGGGACGGTCGGGATGCTCTGTCCGGTCCTCCCGGTCTGCCGCCGCGCTGCTCGCCAAAGCGTTTGGAGAAATCGATGCCGTAGCGGATGCGTTCGCTGCTGACATTGGCATAATTTACCGGTCGCCGATCAATCGCAATCAGCCGGCCAGTGGCATCACGGGTCACCCGGTCGGGAAAGGCCGCTTCTATTTCGGGCGTCAGCAAGGGGAAGCTGGACGCGACATTATCACTGTTGTTGCGGAAATATTCGCCGAGGAAGGTAAAGCCATCGAGCCATTCGGGCCGATAATTGACGGCCAGCTTGATATCCCGCCGCGTTTCCGCGGGAAGGGCAAAATTGCCGCCGGTTGTGATCGCGGCGAGCACGGTTTCGCCATTGGCGAAATCAAAGACCGTAACGTCCGGGGTGATGATAACCGGGTTGCCGAGCTGGGCGATGCTGGGCGCTGCCTCCTCGCCGATCGCCGAGGCGGAGAATACCAGCCCGTCGAACGGCTCCCAGTTCAGGCCAAAACCGAATTCGACCAGGCCGCCAAAGTCGGACAGGTCAGCATAGCCCAGATTGCCGTTGATCGACAGCTTGCCAATCGCTTCGGTGACATCGATATTCTCGTCGGCCAGCGGGATATCGATGTTGATCCCGGTGCTCAATTCGTCGCGGCTGAGGCCGGCGGTGGTGACAATGGCGCGTCGGGTTTCCCGGCTATCGAGATCCTCCCGGTTGTAGCCGGCGCGGATGGTGGTGGTGACTGCGCCGGACGGCAGGACGAATAATGTGCCGGAGAGCGTGGCAAGATTGTTGATCGTCTGATCGACAACCTTGGCGGTGTCGGTGACTGGCGCGCCAAGCAAGGGGCCGAAGTCGACCGCTAAAGGATCGACGGAACCCGCATCAATCGCTGCCTGAAGCGCGCTGATATCGCCCGACCGGTCGGTGTCTGTATTGACCCGCTCGCGCTTGTAATCGCTGGTCAGCGACCAGCGCCAGTCGCTGAGCGTGCCGTTCAAGGTCAGTCCTGCCTGCGCGGTGTTGGTTTCCTGCACCCGGCGTAGCGGGCCATATTCGGTAAAATAGCGGAACAGCGGATCGCCAGCGACCTGCAGTGTCCCGTTGGGGAGGCCGAGCAGGCCATTGGACTTGTCATAAATATAACCGCCATTGAGCGAGAGCGACATGCCATTGTCGAAGGTCCGGCTGTAATTGGCATTGAGCTCGACATTGTCGGACGGCGCGACCAGGGTGCGGAAATCGCCCAGGTTGATGAGTTCACCTGCGGCATCCTGAATGATGTTGCGCTCGCTTTCGGTAATCGCGGTGTTGTTCTGCCATTCCAGATTGATGTTGAGACGATCGTTCTTGCCGATGTGGGTGACGGTGGTTTCGATTTCCGAGCGGCCCTGTGCACCGCGTGTCGGAACGCCATATTCAGCCGATGCGCTGACCCCGGTATATTGGTCCTTAAGGATGAAATTGATCACCCGCTGGTCGGGGCGATAGCCATATTGCAGCGCCAGTTCTTCGGGAAACACCTGCACCGTGCGGATGGCTTCGGGAGGCAGATCGCGGATTTCGCGGAAACCTGAGGTGCGCTGGCCATTGATCAGCACGATCGGTCGTCCGCTGCCGCGACCGCGGCTCGAGCTGGTCTGTGAAGAGATTGCTTCGAGCAGGTCCTGTACCGATGACGCGCCGAAGCTGGCGATATCTTCCTCGGTCAGTTCGACAACGGGCGGTATTTCGGTGACCACGGCACCGCGCGGCCGCTCCGCCGTGACGACGATTACGTCATCCGCGTAATCGGAGTCCGCTTCGGTGATTTGCGCGCCTGCCGGAACCGCGAGAAACACCCCGGCCAAAACGAAAGGGGATTGGGCGAATAGGGATCGTGGGGGAGAAATCATGATGGGACTCAACAGCTCTGTAAAAGGGGGAGAGAAGATGTCCGAAATGCCATGCAAATCGCGCTAATGGTATAGTATCTTTGTATTAAATTGTCGCAAGGATATCTGGGCAACACCGATAGATATTATCATTTTGGCAGATGCAGCTAATCCTTCCCTTTTTGCGCATTTGCCGTTATGGCGCACTGCAACACGCGGGATTGCCGCGATATTAGGGAAAATACACCGCAAGATGGCAAAAGAAGAACTATTGGAAATGAAGGGGATGATTCGCGAGCTGCTCCCCAACGCCATGTTCCGGGTCGAGCTGGAAAACGGCCACGAGATTCTGGGACATACGGCTGGCAAGATGCGCAAAAATCGTATTCGCGTGCTGGTTGGTGATGAAGTGCTCGTCGAGCTCACCCCCTATGACCTGACCAAGGGTCGTATCACCTATCGCTTCAAGTGACATAATGCCGTTCGTCCTGAGCCTGTCGAAGGACAGCTATCGGCACGCGGCACATATCGGCACATGGCTTCGACAAGCTCAGCCCGAACGGTTTAGAGGAAGTTGACTCCCGTGAAACTAGTTCTCGCCTCGTCCAGTCCGCGCCGTCTGGAACTGCTCGGTCGTCTGGGCGTCACGCCGGACCGGATTATCTCTCCCGATATTGACGAGGTCCCGCGAAAGGGCGAATTGCCGCGCGACTATGTTTTGCGCATGGCGCAGGAAAAGGCGGTTGCTGTCGAACGGGCAGATAACGAGATACTTGTCGCGGGAGATACCACGGTCGCGGTGGGCCGCCGGATATTGGGGCAGGCCAGTGATGCAGCAGAGCAACGCAAATTTCTGGCACTGGTCAGCGGGCGGCGGCATCATGTGATGTCGGCGGTCTGCGTGATCGCGGCCGACGGCACGGCGCGCACCAAATTGTCCGACAGCATCGTCAAATTCAAGCGCTTCGAACAAAGCGAGATCGACGCCTATATCGCCACCGGCGAAGGTGACGGCAAGGCTGGCGGCTATGCGATACAGGGGCAGGCGGAAGCCTTCGTCACCTGGATGTCGGGCAGCTACAGCGGGATCATGGGCCTGCCCTTATATGAAACCCGCAATCTGCTGATCAGCGCCGGCTGTCCCCTTGGCTGATTTCGCAAATGGCTGGCTTTATGAAGCCGGGATCGGCGAGAACCGGGCGTTGCGGCTGGAAAATGACGCGCTGGTGCAAATAAGGGTCGAGCGCGCCAATGGAAGCGCAAGGGCCGGCGCGTTGGTCGATGCGAAATTCACACAGCAATGGGTCGCCGGGAAATCCGGAATTGTGACTTTGCCGGACGGGCAGGAGGCTTTGCTGCAGCCGCTTCCCAGAGGACTGACCGAAGGATCGATGGTCCGGGTGGAGATCGTCCGGGCAGCGATGATTGAACGCGGCGGTCAGGCCAAGCGGGCAAAAGCGCGGCCGGCCGAAATGGACAGTTCCCTGAACGACGGTCGCGACCTGCTGGCGGAGATCAGCGCAGCCGGAATTCCCGTCAAACAGGTCCACGCCCATGAGGCGGACCATTTTGGGCAGCACGGCTGGCACGAAGCAATTGAGCAAGCAGAAGCCGGGCGGATAGATTTTGACAGCGGGAGCCTATTGGTGTCGCTGACCCCGGCGATGACGTTGATTGATGTCGACGGGCCGCTGGCGGCGTTTGATCTGGCAAAACGCGCCGCAAAGGAAATCGCACTGGCTTTGGTACGGTTCGATATTGCCGGTAATATCGGCGTCGATTTCCCGACGCTGGAAGCCAAGACCGAGCGCGCCGCCGTCACCTCCATTTTTGATGAGTACATGACCGCCAATTGCGAACGCACGGCGATCAACGGTTTCGGTTTCATGCAGATTGTCAGCCGCAAGGTCCGGCCATCCGTTCCGGAAATCATGCAGGCCAATCGATCGGCCAATGCGGCGCTGAAACTGTTGCGGCAGGCGGAGCGGGATCGCGGTGCTGGCGCCATGCGGCTGGAGGTGCATCCGGCTGTGGCGAACAAGATTAAGCCGGCAATGTGGGAAGAATTGGCAAAACGGACGGGGCGACCGGTGTCAATTGAACCGCGCGGTGATATTTCGATTGATGGCGGTTCGATAGGATGATCCTCTCCGCTTGAGCTAGAAGACAGCAAGGCTTGCCTTTCCGCCGTACAATCGTCAAAGCCAGCGCATGACAGATATCATTCTCTACGACTATTGGCGCAGTTCGGCGAGCTATCGGGTGCGCATCACGCTCAACCTCAAGGGCGTTGCCTATACCGCGACAAACACCAGCCTGCTCGATGGCGATCAAAAGGCTCCGGATTATGTCGCGCGCAACCCGCAGGGCTTTGTCCCGATGCTGACGATTGACGGGCATGATCTCACTCAGTCGCTGGCGATTATCGACTATCTCGATGCGAAATATGACGACCCGCCGATGGTATCCAGCGATCCGGCGGAGCGGGCGAGCACGCTCGCCCAGGCGCTGGTGGTCGCGGCGGATGTACATCCGGTCAACAATCTGCGGATATTGAAATATCTCAAGAATGAGCTTGGGCAGGATCAGCAAGCCATCGACACATGGTATCGCCACTGGGTCGAGGAAGGATTTGCCGCTCTTGAAGCGATGGCGCCGGAAACCGGTCTGTTCGGGGGCGACCTGCCCAATCTGGCAGATGTCTGTCTGGTGCCGCAAATGTACAACGCGCTGCGGTTCAACGTCGATTTGAAAGCCTTTCCCAAACTCACGCGGATTGACGCCGCGTGCAACAAAATCGAGGCGTTTCAAAAAGCGGCTCCGGAAGCGGTGAAGCCAGAATAATGAAAAAATGGATTTTTGCGCTGCCCCTGATGGCGGTGAGTGGTCCTGTATGGGGGCAGGATCAAGCAAGCAATGACGAAGCCCAAATTGTCATTGCCGATATGCGTTTGCCAGAGATTGTCGTCACCGGACTGCCAGCCGCACGGAGCGATAGTGCTTATAGCGCAACCGATATTCCGATCAGTTCTTCACAAACTGTCGAGAATATTTTGCGTGATGTTCCCGGACTTCAACAATTCCGTCGTTCAGATGCACGGTCGGCTAACCCGACCAGTCAGGGCGTTACGCTCCGCGGACTGGGCGGCAATGCTTCCTCTCGCGCCTTGCTGATTCTGGATGGCGTTCCGCAGGCTGATCCATTTGGCGGATGGGTCGCCTGGCCCGGCTATGATGCGCTTGCACTCAATAGCGCCAGAATTACTCGCGGCGGCGGCAGCGGTGCCGACGGGCAGGGCGCGATTTCCGGGACCATCGAATTGTTCAGCGACGATGTCGGTGACCTGATCGAACTGGGCGCCGCTTATGGCAGCCGAAACAGCGTCGATACCGATCTGCTTTTTGGCCGCGAACTGGGGCAGGGGCAGCTGACGATCTCAGCCAATTATGCGCGCGGTGACGGCTTCATCCCGATCATCGAAGGCCAGCGCGGTTCGGTGGATCGCCCGGCCGAATATGAGCAGGCAGGCCTCGCCGTCCGTTTTGTCGCACCGCTGTCCGACAATGTTGAATTGCAGAGCAATGTCCGCGCCTTTACCGATGACCGCGAGCGCGGCTTTGCCTTTAGCGAAAATCACAATGATGGCGCCGATGCCAGCATCCGGCTGGTCGACCGCACATCCGACTGGCAATGGTCGGCTCTCGCCTATCTTCAGATCCGCAATTTCGATGTCAGCTTTGGCGGCGTTGCGGATGATCGCAATTCTGTAAGCCGTGTGTTCGAACAGTTTAACGTGCCGTCCACCGGTCTCGGCGCGCGCTTTGAAATGCGGCCTCCGGTCGGTGACGATATCGAACTGCGCGTTGGCGGCGACTGGCGGCGGACCGAGGGTATCACCAACGAGAATTTCTTCTTCGCCGACAATGATACGCCGCGCCGCAGCCGCAGGGCAGGGGGCAGTACTGCGACCTATGGCGGCTTTGTCGAAGCCAGTGTTCAGGCGAGTGACGCGCTGGTTCTGACCGGTGGTGGGCGCATTGATTTCTGGTCGATCGATAGCGGTTTTCGTAAAGAGATCGAGTTGATCAATCCCTTCCCGGGGTCCGTTCGCACCGACGAGCAATATGCCAATCGCAGCGGCAATGAATTCACCGGGCGCGGCGGCTTTGCCTATGACGCGACCGATACACTCACGCTGCGCGGCGCGGCCTATCTCGGTTGGCGCTTGCCGACATTGAACGAATTGTTCCGACCCTTCCGGGTCGGTGCCGATGCGACGGCGGCGAATGAACTTCTGGAGCCGGAGCGGGTCAAAGGGGCCGAGTTGGGACTGGAGTGGGATAATGGCAATGTAAGGCTGGGCTTTACCGCGTTCTATAACCAGCTGGACAATGCGGTTGCCAATGTGACGCTGGCAAATGGTCCGGGATTATTTCCTGGGGTCGGCTTTGTCGGAGGCAGCGGGACCTACAGCCAGCGCCAGAATCTTGAAGCTATCAAATCCAGGGGCATTGAAATCGATGCGGAATTCGATCTCGGCGAACTGGCTGACGGTCTGACTGTCCGCGCCGCCTATTCCTATGTCGACGCCAAGGTTGATGGTACCGGGGCTGCCGCCGCGATAGACGGTTTGCGACCCGCTCAGGTCCCCCGGCATAACGCATCCGGATCAATCCGCTGGGAAGGCGACAATGGTACTGGTGCAAGCGTGTCGGCGCGCTATATCGGACAGCAGTTCGAGGATGACGTCAATATCCTCAGCCTGGCCGACGCATTCACGATAGACGGCCGGATGGCACTGGCCGTCAATGATCGTCTGCTGGTCGAAACACGGGTTGAAAATCTTCTCGACGCCCGGGTAGAGGCTGCGATCAGTCGCAATGGAATAATAGAACGCGCCTTTCCCCGGACATTTTGGGTTGGACTTCGCGTCAAAATTGAATAAATATTACATATGACCTTTCCCCTTGAAGATTTCTTGCCCTATCAATTGTCGACGTCGTCCAACGCCGTCAGCGACTTGATCGCGCGCGACTATAAGAGCCGTTTTGGCCTCAAGGTACCGGAATGGCGCGTTATGGCTGTGCTCGGCACGCGCGGCGCTTCGACACAGAGGCATCTGGTTGAAGCGACCTTGATGGACAAGGTGACCGTCAATCGGGCGGTGAAAAATCTCGTCGATCGCGCCTTGCTGGATCGCAGTCCCAACGCGGCCGATGGCCGTTCGCATCATCTGATGCTGAGCGCCACTGGACGCGATCTGTACGACCAGATCATGCCTGCTGCTCAGGCCATGGAAAAGAAAGTCATGGTCGTGCTGAGCGCGGAGGAAAAAGCCGAACTGTCCGCCATGCTGGCGAAGATAAAAAAATCGGCTGACGCTCTCGCCGCAGAATGAAAAAGAGCGGCAGGTGACTGCCGCTCTCTTGAATTTCTGGATTTACGTCCCGCTACAACATGGCATCGGAGATCGAGCAGGCCGCGGGGCCGAGGATCACGATGAACAAGACCGGCAGAATGAACATGATCAGCGGTATCGTCATGATGGCCGGCAAACGCGCCGCCTTTTCTTCTGCGCGCATCATCCGGTCGTTACGGAATTCGGCTGAGAGAACGCGCAGCGAGGAGGCCAGCGGCGTACCATATTTCTCGGTCTGGATCATCGTCGTCACCACGCCTTTGACATGGTCAAGAGCCACGCGATAGGCGAGGTTTTCAAATGCCTGCCGTCTCTCGGTAAGGAAGCCCAATTCGATCGAAGTCAGCGAGAATTCATCGGCCAGCTCGGGATAGGCACTGCCGAGTTCTTTCGAAACCCGGGCAAAGGCGGTGTCGACTGTCAGTCCGGCCTCCGCACAAATCACCAGCAGATCAATGGCGTCGGGCAGGCCTTTGCGGATCAAGTCGGTCCGTTTGGAGATCAGGTTGTTGATGTATAGATCAGCCCCCTTATATCCCAAAAGGGTCGCACCGGCGAATATGGCAAACCGTTTTATGTCAGACCAGTCGGCAAGATAGTCAAAACCATATATTGCCAGCGCCGCGCCGCCGCCCAGGAGGATTGGCAAAACAAGTCGGCTGAAAATGATGACAAAGGCAAGATCCTTTGAACGGATACCGGCTTGTGCCAGTTTCTGTTGTGCTTCCTTGACCTGGGTATCCTGGAGCACCTGCATCGACGACAGCACATTGCGCATGCGGTCCGTCGTGTCATTCTGCTGGACCAGTTTTGCCCGTTTCTTGGTGGTCGAGGCCGTGATACCGGCCTTTAGCTGCTCACGGCGCGCGTTCAGCGCCTTGACCCGTTTTGCCATCGGGTCGCGCACTGTGACGGCGGCGTATATAGCGAAAAATACTGCAGCTGCGGCCACGGCCGCCAATATTGTCGCCACCCACAGTACGTCTACACCCATTAATGTTGGTCCGCCGCCGCTAGTCATTTGCCTTGCACCTTCACTTTAAATCTCGAAATTGACCATTTTGGCCATGATGAACACGCCAATGCTCATCCAGCACAGGCCGCCCAGTCCAGCGATGATCAAGCGTTCTTCATAGAAAAACCCGGCCAGATATGTCGGGTTCACGCTATAGACCAGCCCGAACACGATGAATGGCAGTGACCCCACGATATAGGCCGAAGCCTTGGATTCCGACGACATGGCTTTGATCTTGAGCTTCATCTGTCCACGCTTGCGAAGCACATCGGCGAGGTTCGACAGCGTTTCGGCGAGGTTGCCGCCGGTCTCACGTTGAATCGCCAAGGTGATACAGAAGAATTTGAACTCCGGCGTTTCCATGCGCTTGGCGCTTTCCTGCAGCGCATCTTCCATGGTCTGGCCAATCTTGATCCGATCGACGACCTTCTGGAATTCCTCGCCAACGGGGCCGCCAATTTCCTTGGCAACCACGCCGATCGTTTCGGTAACCGGCAGGCCGGAACGCAGGCCGCGAACGAGCAGTTCGATAGCATCGGGAAAGGAAGCGGTAAACTTGGCGATCCGCCGATTGATCAGGAAGCCGACGATAAAATGGGGCAATCCGGCACCGACGAGAAGCCCGACAGACACAGCTAGCAGAATCGGAGCACCTTTGAGCATTAGCAATCCAAACAGGATCACAAAAATTCCACCGATCGCGTAGAAAAAATAGGACAGAGGCCAACGCTTACCGGTTTTCTCCAACCGGATCGCCAGAATTTCCATCTTGGTCATGGTTTCGCCCTTGGGGCGCGTGGTTTTGCGCCGCGCAGAGAGCGCTTTCTTCATTTGTGCTTCAACCTGCACATTCGCGTTATCGGAATGACGAAATTTGACCTTGTCCAGCCGCCGCGCCTTTGCCTGGGCCTGCGATGGGCCTGCAAATGCAAACATGATCAGCACCAAAACCGCTAGAACGCCAGCGCCCAACATTGCAATTTGCATCATACCCATGGTTTAATTCCTTTAAAGCTGAAGAATGTTTGCATTTGCTTCAGACTTTAGGAGCCTCTTCTTTGACTTTTTTCGACGGGAGAAATGACTTCAGTTCGCCAAGTTTGCCCATGAACGATTGTTTGTCGCCCGTATCACTATCGTCTTCGCTACCCTCCACGGAGCCGAGCACGAGGTCCGCTAATTCGACTATTTTCGCCGCGGCTTTGCTCGATTTTCCAGCTTCCACTAGTGCCTGACCCAATTTTGCAGATTGCGCTGCGGTTCTGGCATCATAGGGAACAAGGATGTCGATCTTGCGCTCGATCGAGCTTTCGAAATCCTGACGGCTAATTTCCAGATTGGCGGTTTGCACTTTATTGGCAACGACATAGACCTTGCTCTGAGCAGCGTGGGATTTCAGCCAGGACAGCAATCGAATGCAGTCGCGGGCCGAAGCCAGGGTCAGTTCCGTTGCGATGACGGTTGCATTCACATCGCCCAGGAGATGCGGATAGTTGATCAGCATGTCGCGTGGCAAATCGATCACGGTACAATCGAAGGCCGCGCGAAATTCCTCCTGCAACTGGAAGAAAGCAGTGCCATCGGTCATCATCGGTGAGTTGATCGGTGCTTCCGCGGAAAGCAGCGACAATTTTTCATTGGCCTTGATCATGGCGCGTTCAATGAACAGGCCATCGATCCGGCTTGGATTGTCGATTGCGTCTGTAAGGCCGCGGCCGGGCTCGAGATCCAGAGAGAGCGCGCCCGTGCCGAAATGGACATCCAGATCAAGCAGAGCGGTCATCCGCTCTTTGTCTTTGCTGAGCAGCCAGGCCAGCGAAGTGGCAATGGTTGAAGCTCCGACGCCGCCGCGCGTACCGATTACCGCCGTCGAAATATGGGGTTTTTCTGCTTGCGCGTCATCGGATTTCGGAGCGTTGATTACCGCTTGCGCCTGAGCCAAAACGTCACGCAACTGTTCAGGAGTAAAGGGCTTCAGGAGATAGTCCTGCAAACCGCTGACAATCAAATCGCGATAAAGGCGCACGTCGTTGACCTGACCCATGGCAATCACGACGGTACCCGGTTCGCAGACCTCGGCCAGCGAATTGATGTCGTTCAGCGGATCGCCCGATTCCGACAGATCGACCAGCAAGATATTGGGGCTGGCGGAGACGGAAAGGGTTTGAACCGCATTGCGCAGCCCGCCCATATTGCATTTGTCGGATGACAAGCCCATTTCTTCCACGACCGGACGGAGTAAGTCCAGCGTGTCTTCATCGCACACAAATGCGGCAAATGGATCACGTCCGTTGTTCGAGCCGGGTTTCCAGGGAGCGTTCATTATTGTCCTCCAACTTTCTTGTCACGATAGGCACGGATCGCCTTGGAAGCCTGCGACTGATCTTCGCCGTCAGCATTTTGGCCGCGGACCAGATCCTCGGGATCGGCAATCATGGCGGCCAGGGTGCTATTCGTTCCGCAACCATAGTTGGCGCTGGTGCGCGCTTGAAAATCGGTGTGGCTGCGATGGCTGAAATCGGGGCATCCCGGCACGGAAGCCGAAGTCCGTGACACGACAACTCTCATCAAACCAGCCGGTACGTGGCCTTCGGTAACCGGCGCTGTTTCGCTGATCAGCAGACCATAGCGAGCCACAATGGTTTCGACTGCGTTCTTCGCCACGGTGCTCGCTGAATAGCTCGGATCATCGATCGAAACGCGATCACCATAGCCAAGTTCCAGAGCGTCAAACCAGCCGGAAAGACGGTTTTGTTCTGCCGAAGACAGTCCGCCATTGCCAGCACTCAGGTCCAGCACGTAGTTCGTTTTCGAAACGACTGGTTGGCGTTCGCTATAGACGCTGCGGTTCGCAGTGGTGCTGCCACATGCCGTAACCGAGAGCCCGAGGGCGGTGATAAGTGCCATTGAAACGATGCGCATGATCTGTTCTCCTGATCGGGCTTATTTGTCGAAACTGAAACCGGGTGCGACGCCGCCGGACTTTTTGGATTTCTCGGCCGATTTGGCCGGAGCTTGTGGTTCCAAGCTGCCAAAGGCCTGGCCTTCCGGCACAGCCGGAGCGACGCTTGGTTTGGGTCGATCGCCACCGGAGCCGGAGTGATTGCGGTTCATCAGGAACCGTTCCGCATCATTGGCGGCCTTGAACCCGTCGGTCGGCAGCACGATCTCGTTGTCGCTAACCGGTTTCACCAGATAAGGGGTGACGACGATCATCAGCTCGGTTTCGTTGCGCCGATAGCCATCGGATTTGAATAGGGAGCCGAGGATCGGGACATCAGCCAGACCTGGCGTCTTGTCGATTGCCGAGTTGTAGGTATTTTGCATCAGACCCGCGATCATGAAGCTTTCGCCCGATCCCAGTTCGACGGTGGTCTCGGCCCGTCGGGTGGATACCGCCGGAATACTGAAACCGTTCAGGACAACTGCACCGTTGGAGGTGATTTCCGAAACTTCCGGTGCAACGCGGATGGAAATCCGGCCGTTGGAAAGTACGGTTGGCGTGTAAGACAGGCTAACCCCGAAATTCTTGTACTGAACGGAAACTTCACCCAGTCCGGTCGAAATCGGAATGGGGAACTCGCCGCCAGCCAGGAAGGTTGCAGTTTCACCCGAAATAGTGGTCAGATTCGGTGACGCCAGAGTGCTGACCAGACCAACCCGCTCCGACACGTCGAAGGCGGTGGCAATGTCGAGGCCAAACAGGCGGCCTGCTGCCTGAATGGTGTTGAGATCTGATCCCCCATTATAGTTGAATTGCGTCCCGCCGGGGGTCACGAACTGGCCGGTCGACGGGTTGAATGGAAGCGAGATAGAGCCTGCAGGCAAGCCGAACAGCTGCGATGCGTCCAGATTGGGGAAGGCCGATGTGTTGAAATCGGTGATCGAGCCGAAATTGCGTCCGCGCGATACACCAAACTGGAAACCGCCGGTTGTGTCCCGGGTCAGAAGATTACCGTTAATTTCCTTCGCCAGCGATCGGCTGACTTCCGCAAAACGGACCTTCAGATTGACCTGCATGGGGGTTGCCGTTTTCAGGCGGCTGACCACACGGGTGTCATCGCCGACAAAAGCCTGCACAAGATTTTCCGCTTCCTCTGCATCATCCGGATTGGCGATCGTACCCGTCAGCAGGACGAAATTATTGGTCGTGCTGACCGCGATATTCGCTTCCGGCATTGCCAGGCTGAGCATCTGGTCTATCGAGGAAATTTCTGCGCCGACAGCGACTTCAGCCGAGTAGATAACCTTTCCGGAGGCGCTGGTTGCATAAAAGCTGGTCTGACCACCTTTCTTGCCGAAAATGTAAATCTGACGCGGGGACCGCACCTGGACATCGGCAATGCTATTCTCGGCAATGAAGATATCTTCAATGGGAGCGGGCAGGGTGATCAACTTGCCCCGGCCAACCGCGATGGAGATGCGGGAATCCGGCTGGGAAATGTTGACCGACTGGGCGTTCAGCGGAGTGGCATTGTTGGCAGCGAGAGCCAGGGCGAGAGCCGCAGCGACGGCAACGCCCATTGCCTTTTTCGCCGAACGGCTATGCTGTGCATATTCTACGGCCATTACTTGTCTCCAAACTCGATTTCATTGACCGTATTGCCGCGTGCGACGCGAACTACCGGACCTTTAGGTTTTTCCTTCTCGGCCAGCGGCGGTGGTGAACGCGTTTCAAAGCGCGATACGTCACCACCGGTCGAAAAGGTTGATTTCGTGCTGCTCGGGCGTGCCGCCAGCGAACGGATCATGTCGGCTTCAACAACCGGATCGTCGGTTTTCGGCAGCTTTATTGCGCCAGATGCAATTGCTTCTTCCAGTTCGGCGGCGCTGTCTGCCAGCGAACGCAGAGAAAGGCTTAACGTACCCAGGGTCTGGGCAACGGAGATCTGTTCGGCAATTTTTGGAGTGGCTTCCAGAGTAACCAGTTTTGCCTTCTGGGCGAACTGCTGGCCCTCTTCATTTGTTGAGGCAGTAACCCGGTTATCGGTGGCCAGCACCCGCAGGTTGCGGATCACGGTTTCTGAAACCTTGAGTTCGGGACCTTCGCCCTTCACTGACTGGGTCAGCATCAAGTCGACCCGGTCTCCCGGGAATACGAAACCGGCAACACCGGTCAAGCCCGTTACAGGGATCGTGACTGCGCGCATGCCGGGGCCGAGAGCAGCGGCAAGGAAACCGCGATCACCCGGCGCGACCAAAGCGCCTTTGGTCAGCGGTTGACCTGCGGTGATCGGGTTGCGCACCACGGTGCCGGCAAGCGTTTCAATGTCGGTGTTTTCCTTCATGAAGTACACGTCTTCGATCAGGTTTTTAGGCCAGGGCTGGAACCGGAAGCTGTCGGGCGTGATAATTGTGCCGACCGGAAGCGCGCGGGTAGCGACAAGGACTTCCTCGCCCACCACTTCGGCTTTCCTTGCTTCCACCTGCGGCGCGGAGGCACCGTCAAACATGTTCTTGGCGAGCAGAGCCGTGACCGCAGCCACGATCAGTGCACCAACCAGTAATATGATCTTCTTCTTGTCCATGACGTCCTACGCCTCCTGAATGCCCCCGCCCGAATGGTTCCATTGGCGGTCATTTCCTCTTTCGAGTAAAATGGTTAAAATATCGTTTGTGATCTTTGTCCCACAATGCCCCAGATGGTCCACAGCCCCGAGAAGGCGATGGCAACACCATATGGAACCTTTATTGGACCATCGGTCTTTTGGATTCTCTTGCTGATCATCATTAACAGCGTCAGCACGCCCCCGGCGATGGACATGATCACCAGCAGCTCGAGAAACGTCAGCCAATACATCCACAAGGCAAGGGCTGTCAGCAGTTTGACGTCACCGCCACCCATCGCACCGATCGCGAACATTCCGGCAAATATGGTAAATATGATAGCAGCCAAACCGATTTGTCCGATCATGTCCGGCCAAAAGGTCATGCCGCTGGCCATCCAGAACACCGGCGCGCCAAGGGCAATAACAAGATTGAGCCAGTTCGAAATATGGCGACTTTTGAGGTCGGTTATCGTCGCCACAATCAGTGCAATTGCCAATCCGCCCCAGAGCAAGTAGATGAAGGTTTCGCTATCCATGACAGACCGTCTAGTTAATTTGCCTTACCAAATAGTAACCATGATTCCCGGAGTGGTTTTTCACTTCCGACACTGTGACAAAGACAAAGCCTGATATGACAGACTTGAAAGATGAGCGCTTTGATCGCCGGTCGGTTCCGAAAGACGCAACAGAAGACACCTGGACCGGACCCGATGGCTGGAAATTCAGGCAATTGGACTGGCGGCAGGACCGACCGCGAGGCTCGATCCTGTTCATGACCGGGCGAGCTGACTTCTACGAGAAATATCTGGAAACATTTCATGATTTCCACGAGCGTGGATGGAATATAACCTCGGTCGACTGGCGCGGGCAAGGCGGGTCGGGGCGTTGCGGAGCGCATCCGCATGTCGGCCATATCGATGATTTCGCGACCTGGGTGGGTGATCTGGTAGCGCTGTTCGATCATTGGCGCGCCAGCCATCCCGGACCGCATGTCGTGATAGGTCACAGCATGGGCGGGCATCTGGTGCTGCGGGCGCTGACCGAGAAACTCATTCATCCCGATGCCGCCATATTGAGCGCGCCGATGCTCGCACTTGCCGGCGGCGGCATGCCGGAATGGACAGCACAATGGATCGCCAAGATCATGTGCGTCATCGGCCGCGCCGAACGGCGTGCATGGAAGGTGAGCGAGAAACCGCTAGAACCCCAGGTGCTCCGGCAAGGTCTGCTGACCCATGACGCTGACCGATATTCGGACGAGTTTTTCTGGTTTCGTGAGCGCCCCTTTGTACGGTTGGGTCCAGGGAGCTGGCAGTGGGTCGAACGGGCCTATGCCTCGACCAGATTGTTACGGAACCGGAAGAGACTGATGCGGATGGACATACCGGTTCTTGTGCTGGCGACGTCAACCGACGAGCTCGTCGATCATCCGACAATCGAGCGCGCCGTGCATTTGATGCCAAAGGCCGAGATGAAACTGTTCGGTGCGGAATCCGCTCATGAAATTTTTCGAGAGGTTGACGAAGTGCGCGAAGCCGCGCTCAGCGCGTGTTTTGCTTTTCTCGACCGGGTGGCTCCCCAAAATGAAACACTATGATGTCGCCATAATCGGTGCCGGCATAGCCGGTGCCAGTATCGCCTCTGAAATTGGCGCGCATCGCTCGGTGCTGCTGCTCGAAGCCGAAGACCATCCCGGCTATCATTCCACCGGTCGCTCGGCTGCTTTCTGGACCGAAAGCTATGGTGGCCCTCTGGTCCAGCCTCTGACATCCGCGTCGCGCGCCTTTCTGGAAAATCCACCGGCGGATTTTTCGGTATCCGGTTTTCTTCGCCGACGTGGCGCGATCAACATCGGACGGGAGGAACAGCAAGGTCTCGCCGACCAGTTCCTGGCCGATTTCGCTGACAGCAATCTGGCTATGGGCCGCTGGTCGTGGGAGCAGGCCACGGCCCTTGTCCCCGGTTTGAAACCAGAATGGAATCACGTGATCCACGAACCGGATTGCTGTGATATTGATGTCGCTGCCCTCCACGCGGCCTATTTGAGAGATGCCAAACGCAAGGCCGTGGATCTGATATGCCGGGCCCCGGTCACACAAATCCGGAAAAGCGATCGAGGCTGGGCATTGACCGCCGGGGAAGAAAGCTATCACGCGACCGTGCTGGTCAATGCCGCTGGCGCCTGGGCGGATTCCATCGCGCGCCTGGCGGGTGCAAAACCGATTGGTATCCAGCCGTTGATCCGCAATATGGTCCAGATTGAAACCGATCCGCCGTCATCGCCGGAGATGCCACTGGTCGTTGGACTGGATGGCAGTTTCTATTTCAAACCGGAAGCGGGCGGGAGCTATTGGCTCAGCCCGCATGACGAAATTCCGTCCGAGCCTGGCGATGTCGCGCCGGACGAACTGAGCGTTGCGACCGCCATCGACCGGTTTGAAAAAGTGCTGGATGTGGAGGTGAAACGGGTCAGCAGAAAATGGGCCGGCTTGCGCAGCTTTGCGCCGGACCGTTTGCCGGTCATCGGTTTTGATTCCGCAGCAACCGATTTTTTCTGGTTTGCCGGGCAGGGCGGTTTTGGAATCCAGACTGCCCCGGCTGCAGCGAAGCTCGCTCGTTCCATTTTGCTCGGGCAGGCCCCCCATGAAAGCCTCCACGCTGTCGATGCCAGCCTCTACACGGCATCGCGCTTTCGCTAGGAAACAATGTTCTACAGCGGCGTCGTTGCACCGGCAGTCTGATGGCCTATGTTTCTCGGCACCGAAGAAAAGGAGAACATCGAAATGGCGCACAAGTTCGAAATTTGGAAGGACAAGAAAGGCGAGTTTCGGGTTCGCTTCAAATATAATCGCGAAGTCATTTTCTGGACCGAAGGCTATTCCAGCAAAGCCAGCGCTAAAAATGCGATCAGTTCGATCCAGAAAAACGGGCCGAAAGCCGAGATTGAAGACAATAGCTAGAAACTGTGGAGCTAGAAACTGTGGCTGTTACGGGCGGCGCTGATGGCAGCGTCGCTCGCCAATAGATCGGCGCGCTCATTGTCGGCGTCCCCGTTATGCCCCTTGACCCAGTGCCATTCGATTTGATGGGGCTCGACCGCCTTTAGCAGATCCTGCCAGAGGTCGGCATTTTTGACCGGCTTTCTGGCGGCAGTCCGCCAGCCATTTTTCTGCCAGCCAAAAATCCATTTGGTAATACCGTCTTTTACATATTTGCTGTCGATCGACAGCTTGACCTTGCAAGGCCGTTTCAGCGCATTGAGCGCCTCAATCGCAGCGCGCAGCTCCATGCGGTTGTTGGTCGTAAGCGGCTCGCCGCCCGAGATTTCCCTTTCCTTGTCGCCATAGCGGATCAACGCCCCCCAGCCGCCCGGCCCGGGATTGCCCTTGCACGCGCCATCGGTGGCGATTTCTACGGTTTGCGTTTCGGTCATGGTTCGAAAATATCCGGGTGGGTTTGATAATATTGCAGCCGATGGAGAAAAGCCTGGGGTTCCTTGCGCGTTACCAGCGCATCGGCCGGCGTGTTGATCCAGTCATAGGCCCGGGTCAGCAAAAACCGTAATGCGGCACCCCGGGCGAGCAGGGGAAGTGCCTGGCGCTCCGCATCACTTAGCGCGAAGCCTGATTCATATCCGGCGACCAACGCTTGCGACACGGGATCGTGGAAATCCGTGCCATCGTCGGAAAAGCACCAGGCCGCGTGGGTCACCGCCAGATCATAAGCGCGGATATCGGTGCAGGAGAAATAAAAGTCGATCAGGCCGGTGACCCGATCGCCGAGCATCAGCACATTGTCGGGAAACAGATCGGCATGAATTGCGGATCGCGGCAGATCATGTGGCCAATGTTCATCAAGATGATCGAGTTCAAGCGCAATCGCCTGCGCCAGATCAGGGGCAATCTTGTCGAGCTGTGCAGGACCGCATTGTTCCGCCAGTGACCGCCATCCATCGTGATCAAGAATATTGCGCCTTTCCAGCTTGAAATCCGCAAGCGCGCTGTGCATGTCACCCAATGCCTGGCCCGTCGCCCGGGCCTGAGCCGTAGTGGGTTGGCTCACCGATACTCCGGGAAGAAAAACGATCAGGCAGGCACTGCGTCCGCACAGTTGCTGGATTTTCTTACCTTCGCGGTCGGCAATCATTGGCGGCACCAGACAGTCATGCGCTGCCAGATGGTCGAGCATAGCGATGAAAAACGGCAGGTCGACCGGGTCTACCCGCTTTTCATATAAGGTCAGAATGAACCGGTCCTGGGTCGTTTCCAGCAGATAATTGCTATTCTCGACGCCTTCCGCAATGCCTTTGGCGGACACCAATGTGCCGACGTCGAAACGGGTGAGGAACCGGTCGATTTCCTCTGCGCTGACCTTCGTATAGACCGCCATCAGGCCGCTTCGAGACCACGGGGCAGTTTGAAGACCATATTCTCGTCGGCGGTCTGGACCTTTTCCTCCCTGATATCGAAATGCTCTTCGAGCAGGTCCGTGACTTCGCGGACCAGCACTTCCGGAGCCGAGGCACCGGCGGTCAATCCCAGCCTGCTGATGCCGTCCAGCCAGGCAAGGTCAATTTCGTCGGCGCGCTGGATCAATTTGGCTGTTGCACCGCCACGTTCGGCGACTTCTACCAGACGCAGGCTGTTCGAGCTGTTTGGAGCGCCGATGACCAGAACGAATTCACAGGTTTTTGCGATCTGTTTCACCGCATCCTGACGATTGGAGGTGGCGTAGCAAATATCCTCGCCTTTCGGCCCGACGATACCGGGAAAGCGGGCTTGCAACGCATCGACGATCGCGCGCGTATCGTCGACAGACAAGGTCGTCTGGGTCAGAAAAGCGAGTGCGTCCGGGTCTTCCGGCTGCAGCGCGGCTACATCGGCAAGCGTTTCAACCAAAGTCATCTGCCCGTCTTCGACCTGGCCGAAGGTGCCGATGACCTCGGGGTGATTGGCGTGCCCCACGAATATAATGTGTCGACCGGCGTCGGTTTGCCGTTCTGCCTGACGATGAACCTTGGATACGAGAGGGCAGGTCGCATCGAGATATTCGAGCCCGCGCTCTTCGGCTTTATGCGGCACTGCCTTGGGAACTCCATGGGCGGAAAAGACCACCGGCACACCATCGGGCACCTCGTCCAGTTCCTCGACAAATATCGCGCCCAGTTTCTTCAATTCGTCCACCACATAGCGATTGTGGACGATTTCGTGCCGCACATAGACCGGCGCACCATATTTTTTAATCGCCAGTTCGACGATTTTTATCGCCCGGTCGACGCCTGCACAAAAGCCGCGAGGCGTTGCCACAAGCAAGTCAATCTGCCGTTTTTGCTTATCCGAATGAATCATGATCAAGTCCTTAGGGAATAACTGCAGCGGCGAAAAGCCCGTCTGTTCATCTTATGGACGGTTGCACCGGATTAAAGGCACAGATAAGGGTTGCGAGATTTTTATCGATGCGCATGAAGCCTATGTGTGTTGCCCGTGATCAAAGGCAAGGATTGAGAATGATGGCGAATGGCCGGTTGAAAAAAATAGTTTTGGCGTCGGTCACGATTTTGGCTGTTAGCGGATGTGCAAAAGAAGGCGCGCTCGACATCAGTTCAGGCGTGGGTGTCTCTGTTATCCGCACGGGTTGTCCTGCTGTCGCGGTTCCCGACCATACCGGTGACATCACCATTTTCGATCCGGTAAATAGCACTAACGCCAGTGCCATTGATGTTGTTGCGAATATCACCAATGTCCGGTCGATCTGCAATAGCGAAGGCGCCCGGATCTATACCGAAGCGAGTTTCGACATCCGGGCAGTGCGGAGCCGTCCGACCGGTGCCCGCACGATCACCGTCCCCTATTTCTCTACCGTCGTACAAGGCGGCACCGCGGTAGTGGCCAAGCGGATCAAAAATGTGACGCTGCAATTCGCCGACGGTGACTATCGCGCGACCGCTTCGGCCAAGGCCGGTGCCTATGTTGACGCGTCTGCCGCTCGTTTGCCGGAAGATGTGATTGAACGCCTGACCCGGAGGCGCAAAGCCGGAGACCCCGATGCCGCGCTCGATCCACTGGCTGACCCGGCCGTCAAGGCTGCCGTCGCCCGCTCCACTTTCGAGCTGCTCATCGGTTTTCAGCTTACCCAGGCACAGTTGCAATATAACGCCACCCGATAGCGTGGCCTGAATTGACGAATAATCGCGCCTGATCAACCCGGGCCCTTTTTCCCATGACGAATTGAGCCAATCATGCTGTTTCAAATTTTTCAGAACCATATTGATGCCATTTTGGATAAACTGAGCGAAGCGGGGGTTTTGCCGGCCGGGATTGACCGTTCCAACGTCACTCTGGAACCGCCGCGCGACCCTTCGCATGGTGATCTGTCGACCAACGCCGCCATGGTCCTGTCGAAAGCCGCCGGTATGAAGCCGCGCGAACTGGCCGAACAAATCGCAGAAAAGCTGGGCGTTCTGGACGATGTGCAATCGGTCGACATTGCCGGTCCCGGTTTTATCAACCTGCGGGTCGCTGCATCCGTGCTGGTGGATGAATTGCTCGAAATCGCACGACTGGGTCCGGAATACGGTCGGTCGGACAAGGGCAAGGGTATCACCGTAAATATCGAATATGTATCCGCCAATCCAACCGGTCCGATGCACATGGGCCATTGCCGCGGCGCTGTTGTCGGCGATGCGCTGGCCGATTTGCTGGAGGCTGTCGGCCACAAGGTGATCCGCGAATATTATGTCAATGACGCCGGGACGCAAGTCGCCACGCTCGCGCGTTCGGCGCATTTGCGCTATCGCGAGGCGCTCGGCGAAGATATTGGCGCAATACCCGAGGGACTCTACCCGGGCGACTATCTGAAGCCGGTCGGCGAAACCCTGGCTGGCGAATTTGGCGACAAATACAAAGATGCGCCGGAATCCGAATGGTTGCTGATTTTCCGCAAGGCAGCGGTCGCCAGGATGATGGATATGATCCGCTCGGATCTGGCCCTGCTCGGCATCAGGCACGATGTTTTCGCCTCCGAAGCCGAACTTCATACTGCGGGCAAGGCGGATATCGCCGAAGCGGAGCTGCGGTCCCGCGATCTTGTCTATGACGGGGTTCTGGAACAGCCCAAGGGCAAAGTGATAGAAGATTGGGAAGCGGTTGAATTGCCGCTATTCCGGTCGACCCAATATGGCGACGACCAGGATCGTCCGATCAAGAAATCCGACGGCAGCTGGACCTATTTTGGCGGCGACCTGGCCTATCATTTTCAGAAAGCGCAGACCGCAGACGAACTCATCGATATCTGGGGCGCAGATCACAGCGGGACCGTCAAGCGGATCAAGGCTGCGGTCGCTGCGCTGACCGAAGGCAAAACCAAATTTGATGTGAAGCTGGTCCAGATGGTGCGCTTGCTGCGCAACGGTGAACCGGAAAAAATGTCCAAACGCTCCGGCAAATTCGTCACCATTGTCGATATGGTCGAGGAAGTCGGCAAGGACGCGGTGCGTTTCACCATGCTGACACGCAAGGCCGATGCCCAGATGGACTTTGATTTCGCCAAGGTGATGGAGGCGTCTCGCGACAATCCCGTCTTCTATGTCCAATATGCCCATGCCCGCATCCAGTCGACATTGCGCAAAGCGGCCGACGAGGGAATGGTACCTTCGACCGACGCTCTGAACGGGCTGGGCGAAGAGGAACTGGACCTGATTAAAATGGCGGCGCAATTCCCGCGAATTGTTGAATCTGCAGCGGCTTCGCGTGAACCGCACCGAGTCGCATTCTATCTAAACGATCTCGCGGCCGCCTTTCATGCCTATTATAATCTGGGCAATGACCGGCCTGACAAGCGGATCATAATGGTTAACGATGCGGAAACCACATCTGCAAGGCTTTTCTTAGCCAAGAATATCGGGCAGACTATCAAGAACGGTCTTGCCCTGATGGGCGTTGAGGCCGCTGAATCGATGTGATCAGCCCTTTGGCTCATGGAGCGTATAATGTCAGACACTACCCGCGAAAATCTTGATCTGGACGACGAAGACCGTCTGCCGTGGCTGGAATCAGCCGAAGATTATGACGATGACGGAGAATATTCCCCCGTCCGCGTGGCGATGTTCGTCGGAGCCGGGCTGTTGCTGCTGGCGGTGATTGTTGGCGGTATCTACTGGCTGCAGAACCGGGATGCCGGCGGGCTGGACGGCGACGGAGAATTGATCGCGGCTCAGGAAGGCGACTATAAGGTCCGTCCTGATGATCCGCAGGCACGGCAGTTTGAAGGCGAGGGCGATGCCAGCTTCGCGGCCAGCGAAGGCGAGGACACACCGGCGCAATTGGGCGATTCAGTGCAAACGGAAGCGCCGATCCGCAAGCCCGATGCCGGGCCTGCCGCAGAAGGCGCGGGAACCGCTTTGGTCCAGCTGGGTGCATTCAGCTCGGCCAGTCTCGCTGACAGCAGCTGGGCGGGTTATGCGCGGCGGTTCGAAGCGATTGGCGCGCTGCCGAAAAAAATTCTGCCCGGCACCGTCGAAGGCGGCACGATTTACCGGCTGAACGCGGTCGCACCAAGCTATGAGGCGGCCCAGCAATTGTGCAACAATCTGAAGGCTGCAGGTGAAAGCTGCCTCGTCGTTCGCTAGTTTTGGAGCAATAGATGGTTGAAGCGCTGTGGATAACGGCGCTTTCGCCTTTACCCGGCTCTCAAACGGCGCAAGTATAAGACATGTTGCGTGAGAAAATATCCCCATGGCTATGACACCGGCGGTTTTTGGATTGACGGGCCTGAGCCTGACCGCCGAAGAGAAGGCGTTTTTCCGCGATAGTGATCCAGCGGGCTATATCATTTTCGGCCGCAATGTCGAAAGCAAGGCACAGTTGCGGGCGCTGACCGATGAGTTGCGCGCGATCCATGGCCGCGATGATCTGGCGATCCTGATCGATCAGGAAGGCGGTCGTGTGGCGCGGATGCAGGAACCGGTCTGGCCCAAATTCCCGGCCGGGGAAGTGTTTGACAAGCTCTACGATATCGCCCCGGCGACCGCGATAGAGGCGGCGCGTTTCAATGCGCAGGCCATAGCCGTCAGCTTGCGGGAAGTCGGCATCACTGTTGACTGCCTGCCGCTTCTGGATGTCCGCCAGCCCGATGCCAACAATGTCATTGGCGACCGCGCTTTGGGGAGCGAACCGATGCGGGTAGCGGCTCTCGGCCGGGCGATCCTCGATGGACTGCAGCGCGGCGGCGTGGTCGGTGTGGTCAAACATATGCCAGGCAATGGTCGCACCAGTGTCGACACGCACAAGGCCTTGCCGACGGTGGCCGCCAGCGACGAAGAACTGCAAGTAGATCTGGCTCCGTTCCAGGCGCTGAACAAGGCACCGATGGGCATGACCGGGCATTTGCTGTTCACGGCGTGGGATCCAGAGACTCCGTCGACGCTGTCGAAAATTGTCATTCAGGATATTATCCGTGACAGGATCGGCTTTGACGGCCTGCTGTTCACCGATGATCTCGACATGGAGGCGCTGTCCGGGACTGTTCCGGAACGGGCCGAGCTGGCCCAGATCGCGGGCTGCGATATTGCGCTGAATTGCTGGGCGAAAATGGACGACATGACCGGGATTGCAGAACGTCTCTCGCCGATGTCGGAAAAAACCCGGCAGCGGCTGGACCAGGCGATGGCGACCATTGCCGAAACAAAAGACGCCGATACAGTAGATGAACTGGCCGTGCTGCTTGCCCGGCGCGACGAGCTCATAGCAGCAGCGGCATGAGCGACGAGCAGGAAACCGAAGGCTTCTTTTTTCCGCCTGAGTCGGTCGCCTCGGATGAGGGCTCGCTGACTCTGAATATCGACGGCTGGGAAGGACCTCTTGATCTGCTGCTCGCCCTGGCCCGCAACCAGAAAGTGGATCTGCGCGAAATTTCGATTCTTGAACTGGTCCAGGAATATCTCAAATATATCGCCAGTGCCCAGACGCTGCGGCTGGAACTGGCGGCGGACTATCTGGTAATGGCGGCCTGGCTGACCTATTTGAAATCGGGCTTGCTATTGCCTCGTGATCCGGAGATCGATCCTTCGCCCGAAGAACTGGCGCTGCGTCTGCAAATGCGGCTCGAACGGCTGAACGCGATGCGTGAATCGGGCTCCCGCCTGCTAGCCAGGGACCGGATTGGCCGCGACGTGTTCATGCGCGGCGCACCGGAAGGGCTGCGGGTCGTGAAGGACCGGCACTGGCAAGCGGAATATTATGACCTGATTGCAGCCTATTCGCGGGTAAAAGTGCGCAGCGCTCCCGCGATCCACATCGTCAGGCAGCGGATGGTGATGACCCTGGAGGATGCTCTGGCGCGGGTATCGATGATGCTCGGCGAAGCGATTGACTGGATGGATATCCGGCATTTCCTGCCCCCCGGTGCACCGCCCGAGCTACGCAAATCAGCGCTCGCGTCCAGTTTTCTGGCAACATTGGAATTGGCCCGGCAGGGGAAGCTGGAGTTGCAGCAGGAAGACAGTTTTGGACCGCTCAGAATCAAGGCGACGACAAATGGATGAACATGACATGGAAGACACCAGCCTGATCGAACCGGGTTTCGAGGCCATGGATATCGGCAAGCGAGCGGTCGAGGCCACCCTTTTTGCCTCGGAAAAACCGATGACCATCGCCGATATCAAGGCCTATGTCGGCGAAGAACTCGACATTCGCGAGATTTTGACGGATCTGCAGGAGGATTTTCAGCATCGCGGGATCGTGCTGATCAAAACCGGCGACCGCTGGCATTTCCAGACCGCGCACGATCTCTCTCACCTGTTGCGCCGCGAACGGTCGGAGCTACGCAAGCTCAGCCGCGCCGGCATGGAAACGCTGGCGATCATTGCCTATCATGAGCCGGTAAGTCGCGCCGAAATCGAAGCTATTCGGGGCGTTCAGGTCGCGAAAGGCACGCTGGATGTATTGATGGAAGCGGGATGGGTGCGCCCGGCAGGCCGCCGCGAAGTGCCGGGCAGGCCATTGATCTACGCAACCACTGCGGAATTTCTGACTCATTTCGGATTGCAAAGCCGCAAGGATCTGCCTGGCATTGATGACTTGAAAGCCGCAGGATTGCTTGACCCTGTTGATTTCGTGCTGGAACAAATGGAACTGGAAGCCGAAGCGGAATCGGAGACGGAACAGAAGGCTGACGAGGCCGAAGCGCAAGAGTTTGCGGACGAAGATGGTGTTTTGCTGGAAAACCAGACCGAAAGCGCTTAAATAGGGTGCACAAGGAGAATATCGCATGCAACCGAGTGTTTGGCAGATTGTAATTGTAGCGGCGCTGGTGCTGATTCTGTTCGGCCGCGGCCGGATTTCCGAAATGATGGGTGATGTAGGCAAGGGCATCCGTTCCTTCAAAAAAGGGATTACCGAGGAAGAAGCAAGCGCGGCCGATCCTGCCCCGAAGATTGACAGCAAGACCGGAGACGCGTCGGTCGAGACCAGCAAGACAGCCGACAAGACGGCTGGTTGATCAGGCCGGCCTTTCGGTTCAGGGCCGCATAGAACATGTTTGACCTTTCCATTTCCGAAATCGCGATTATCGCGATCATTGCCGTTGTCGTCATCGGGCCCAAGGAACTGCCACGCGCGCTGGCGACGGCAGGCAAATGGATGAGCAAGGCGCGGGGCGTGATGGCCAATTTCCGCACCGGGCTTGATGCCATGGTCCGCGAAGCCGAGCTTCAGGAAATGGAGAAGAAATGGGCGTCCGAGAATGACCGGATCATGAGCGAATATCCGGCGCTTCCCGAAGACGCGGTGGCGGACGAGCCCAGGATGGAGCCGCTGGACGGACCTCCCGCAGACGGAGATGCGGACACTAATCCCGCCCCGTCCAATCCAGATGAAAAAGCAGCCGATAAATGAAGGTGGCGAATGTTCCTATCCCGTTCGTGCTGAGCTTGTCGAAGCACCTTTCGGCGAAAAGCGCCCTTCGACAGGCTCAGGGCGAACGGTGCCCGTCTGCTAGTAGTATATCATGAACGATCAGAGCAAACCGGATCTCGATGGCAGCAAAGCGCCTTTGATCGAGCATCTGATCGAGCTGCGCCAGCGATTGCTCTGGTCCGTGGCGGCGCTGACCGTGGCCTTTCTTGTCAGCATATTTTTCGCGGACCAGATTTTCGGTATTCTTGTACAGCCGCTCACCGATGCCTTCCCGGCCGGTGAGGGCAAGCTGATTTATACCAAGCTTTACGAAGCCTTTTTCGTCGAGATCAAGGTGGCGATGTTCGCTGCCTTTTTCCTCGCCTTTCCGATTATTTCAAATCAGCTTTGGGCATTTGTTGCGCCCGGCCTCTATGCCAATGAGAAAAAGGCTTTTCTGCCCTTTCTCGTGGCCACGCCGGTGCTGTTCGTCGCCGGAGCATCTTTGGCCTATTTCATCGTCATGCCGACCGCATTTCGATTTTTTCTGGGATTTGAAGGAACGGTTGGCGGTCTCCAACAGGAAGCACTGCCGGCGATGGGCGACTATCTCTCGCTGGTGATGCAGTTCATTCTGGCGTTCGGAGTGTGCTTCCAGCTACCGGTCCTGCTGCTGTTGCTCAACCGGTCGGGCATAGTGAGTCGCCAGCAGCTAAAGGGGATGCGCCGCTATATGATTGTCGGGGCCTTTGCCCTAGCCGCGATCCTGACCCCGCCGGATGTCGTGTCGCAACTGATGCTCGGGATTCCGCTGATCCTGCTCTACGAGGTTTCGCTGCTGATCATGTGGTTCACCGAGCGCAAGAAGCGCAAAGAGATTGCGCCCTGAGCAGGATTGACGGACCTGTTGCCGTTAGCCCTGAGCTTGTCGAAGGGCGCTTCTCGTCCGAGAGGCGTGGTTCGACAAGCTCACCACGAACGGCTGTCAGTCGATCGCTCTCTCGCCAGCTTTGCCCACCGATTCAATATCCCGGCCCGCACCTTTGACGGTGTTGCAGGCGCTGAGGACCAGCATGGAAGAAATCAAGATCGCTACAGTAAATTTTTGCATTTCAAAATATCCTAAAAACTGAACTTTGCGCTGATACGAATATCACGACCGGACAGCGGTACATAGTCTTTAGTGAACGAGGCATGACGGCGGGCGTTCACATCGAAAATATTATTGGCCGAGGCGAGCAAGGTAACGCTGCCTTCCTTGCCAAAGGGACGCCAGGCAGCGGAGGCGTTGACGATTGTGAAGCCATCCGTCGGCGTTTCAAAAGCAGCAACCCTGTTCTGGCTGGCCGACCATTCGACTTCGGCGCGCAGGTCAAGATTGTCGCTGTTCGCTTCCAGCCCGCCGAGTAGGCGCAGCGGCGGGATACGCGGGACGGGACCGCCGCCATCGCTGATTTTGGCGCGCACATAGTCGGCCACGCCATCGGCAATCAGGTCAAAATCCCCGGCATGAGCGAAGACGGCTGATGCCGATGCTTCAAAACCATAATAGGTCGCATCGCGCTGGAAATATTGGAATACCGGCAAACCGCCTTCCTCCGCGCCGGTTTCCGCCTCAAAAATATAGTCATTAAAAAGATTGGCATAGATGGTTGCGCTGAGCTGGATATCGTCCCTGTCCCATCGTGCATAAAGCTCGCCGCCCCAGCTTTTCTCGGTGGTGAAGGCGGGATTGCCGATTTCAAACGCCTGGGTTGCGATATGGGGGCCATTGGAGAGCAATTCCTCAGCCGATGGTGCTCGCTCGGATCGCGAGAGATTCGCGCCTATTTTATATGCTGCCCCATCCGGTGAATAGGCCAGGCCAAGAGCGCCGGAGACGGTATCAAAGCTGCGTTCGAAATTGACAATATTTGCAGAAATCGCGGTCTGGTCGAAGCGCAGGGCGCCTTCCAGCTCAATATCACCGAGATCGGCCTCCTGCACAGTGAACAAGGCCCAGCTTTCGATGCTGTTCTTGGGTACAAAGGCTTCCGCGCCAATGGCATTGAAATCGCGGACGAGAATTTGCGTACCGAGCACGCCTCGCCAGCCGTTGCGTTCGGCCTGCACCAGTTCCGCGCGGGCCTCGATGCCGGAGACCGAGAAGACCGTACCGATTTCATCGCCTTCAAACTCGGTATGTTCATAGTCGGAATAGCCTGCACGGAAGTTCAAGGTTTCGAAAAAGCCGCCGATGTTCACGCCGCCGCGCAGATCGGCCCGGATCTGTTCAAGCCCAATGGTCACCGGGCCTTCTTCCTCTTCCGGTTCAGCCGCTCCGCCATGCGCATGGCCGGAACCGGGGCGCGTGGGAATGCCATAATTGGTGTCATAATAGCTGACCGAGAATCCGAGATTACCGCCATCGTCGATATAGGCAATCCCTGCTCCGGCGGTCTGCGTGCGGCTGGCGGTATTGGGCACACGGCCGGACTGGTTGGCGATATCGGTCAGTTCTGCCGCTTCGTCAGGATGGCCTTCACCAAGCTCTTCTGCCGCGTCGGCCAACACTTCTGCACGCAATACAGGCGACAGAACAAAGCCCGGCACCCGGACATCACCTGTATCGCGGAAGCTGCCATCGGCATGAATCACCAATTTGGTGGTCAGCGGCACATCGACCGATCCGGCGATGCTCCAGTCGTCCGCCGCGCTGCCATATCCGCCGACGGCGTCGATATGCACGGCATCATCGGGGATATCACGGGGAATCCGCTTGTCGATGATGTTGACCGCTCCGCCAATCGCATCGCCGCCAAACAGCAGGACAGCCGGTCCGCGCAAAATCTCGACCCGCTGAGCAGTCAGGGGATCGATCGTCACCGCGTGATCGACCGAGGTATTGGAAGCGTCGAGCGAGCCGATGCCGTCGGTCAGTACGCGGACCCGCGGTCCCTGGAACCCGCGCAGCACGGGACGCGATGCGCCGGGAGAAAAGGAAGTCGAAGACACGCCCGGCAGGCTGGTCAGGCTGTCACCGATCTGGCCGCGCAGGTCTTTCGCCAGTTCATCGCCCGCCAGCGCCGAGGTCCCGGCGAGCAGATCAAGCCGGTCGACATAGGGGGCGGTGACGACGATCATGTCATCATCGTGGAAATCATCGGACAGCCCGCCGCTACGCTGCGCAGGGGGATCGCTTTGCTGGGCCAGGGCGGGGGAGGCGGGCAGTGACAGGATTGCTGCGGAAATCAGGAATTTTCTGTGTGACACAATGTTCGCTTCTATGCTGGGGGGATGGAACTGACAGTCAGATAGGTGTAATGATATGACATATCAATTACTAGCATGAGCCGAGTCGTCAAAGCGAGGGAAATTTGCTATAAACTGCTCTCCGGATGAAAGGAGAGGCAGATGGCAGATTGGAAAGAAGAGGGGTATCACAGCGTTACGCCCTATATCACGGTTGACGATGCAGAGGCCGCAATAGCCTTTTACAAACAGGCCTTTGGCGCAACCGAGCATATGCGCTTGCCGATGGGCGACAAGATCGGCCATGCCGACTTGCTGATCGGTGACAGCCATGTGATGCTGGCTGATGAATTTCCCGATATGGACAAGCTTGGCCCGAACAAGCGCGGCGGCGCGACCGCCAGCCTGATGGTCTATGTCCCCGACGTCGACGCGGCCTTCGCCAAGGCCGTCGCTGCCGGCGCCGAAGTCGTGCGCCCGGTGGAAGATCAGTTTTACGGTGACCGGTCCGGCTGGCTGAAGGATCCTTTCGGTCAGGAATGGACATTGTCGACTCACATCGAGGATGTTTCGGAAGAGGAAATGGGGCGTCGGATGCAAAAGATGATGGAGGGCGAGGGAGCTTAGTTAGCCTTCTCCCGCAAGGGAGAAGGATGTGAAGACTCACGAACTTGTTTGTTAGTCGTAGCCGGATGAGGGTGTTCCAAACTCTCCATGGCAGTAGACTCTCATCCAACTTCACCTGGTTCGCGCTGCTAACAAGGTTTCGTATCCTTCTCCCGCAAGGGAGAAGGGAATTGCACTTGCACCCTGCCACCGATCCCAACATAACCACCGCCATGAGCTTCACCCAAAAAATCCTCCTGCTCGGTTCCGGCGAACTGGGCCGTGAATTTGCCATTTCTGCCAAGCGGCTCGGCGCCTGTGTCATCGCCTGCGATGCTTATGACGATGCGCCCGCGATGCAGATGGCGGATGGTCGCGAAATCTTCTCCATGCTCGACGGCGCAAAATTGCGCGCGGCGATTGAAAAGCACCAGCCCGATCTGATCGTTCCCGAGGTCGAGGCGATCCGCACCGAAATATTGGCCGATATGGAGGCCGAGGGGTTTAACGTCGTGCCATCGGCCCGCGCCACCCGGCTGACCATGAACCGCGATGCGATCCGCGACGTCGCGGCGCAGGAACTGGGCCTGACCACCTCGCGCTATCAATATGCCGAAAGCTTTGCAGAGGTCGTAAGCGCGGCGGAGGATATCGGCCTGCCGCTGGTCATCAAGCCGGTGATGTCCTCCTCGGGCAAGGGGCAGAGCAAGGTCGACAGCGCCGACCAGCTGGAAGCGGCGTGGAAACACGGTGTCGCCAATATGCGCGGCGACCGGGCGCGGGTGATTGTCGAGCAGTTTGTCGACTTTGATTACGAGATCACCCTGCTGACCGTGCGGACGCGCGACGGCGTGATCTTCTGCCCGCCAATCGGCCATCGGCAGGAACGCGGCGATTATATGGAAAGCTGGCAACCGGCGGCGATGACCGATGCGGCGCTCGCCACCGCCCAGGATATGGCGCGCAAGGTCGTCGAGAATCTCGGCGGCGGCGGCAACGGCTGGGGCCTGTTCGGGGTCGAGTTTTTTGTCACCAGACAGGGCGAAGTGATCTTCTCCGAACTCAGCCCGCGTCCCCATGATACCGGCATGGTAACCTCGATCGGCCAGAATCTCAGCGAATTCGACCTCCACGCCCGCGCGATCATGGGCTTGCCCATCCCGCATATCGCACTGACCGCACCCGCCAGCGCCAGCGCGGTGATCCTGGCGGATCGGGACAGTGAGCGGTTTGAATATACCGGGGTCGCAGAAGCTCTGGCGCTGGGCAGCTCAGGCGCGGAAACGGACGTGCGGATTTTCGGCAAGCCGGTGACGAGACCTTATCGGCGGATGGGTGTTGCGCTGGCGACGGGGGCGGATGCTGATGCGGCGCGGGCTTTGGCCAGACGGGCGGCGGATGCAGTAAATATCATAAGCTGAACGATCCAACCTATTTTGTTGGATACACAGCTTGGATTGTTTGGAGATTGATGATGGCAATTACAACGAATGGTAATCGAATTTCTGTGTATGGAAATTTGAATAGCACCTATTGCTCCAGATTGCTTGCCGCAACGCATCGAGTTGTTGTGGCCCAAGGATATCAAGACATCGTTCTCGACTTTTCTCAATGTACAAGGGCATTCTCGGCAGAAATGCTAGCTGTATGCGTACGGTGTCAGAAATATTGGAAGGATGACATAGATGTAAATCTTGTTATGCCAGAAGATAAATCTCTGGCACGGTTATTTCTAAATACGAACTGGGCTCATTTGATTGACATCAGGCAATTTGAACCAAGTAGGTTTCGAGGTTACACCCATGCTCCAGCACTTAGATTTTCATCCGGAAAGGAGCAACATGCCGCTGTAGATCGAATTATGGAAATTCTTCTTGCTGCGATTAAGCATCTTCGACGGCAAGATTTGAGGGTAATGGAATGGGCCATTAATGAAATTACGGACAACGTGATCAATCACTCTCAGTCGATGGTGGGAGGGTTCGTGCAGGTGACAAATCATCGCCAACGATCTCAAGTTGAATTTGTTGTCGGAGATGCAGGTATTGGAGTTCCGGGATCCTTGCGGCCATCAAAGCCTGAACTACTGTCTGATCAAGAGGCTCTAGACGCCGCGATTCGCGAGGGCGTGACGCGCGACAAATCCGTTGGGCAGGGAAACGGATTGTATGGCACTTGGCAGGTATCCAAAAAAAGCAAGGGTTCGTTCAGGATATTGTCCGGACTTGCCGAGTTGAATTCAACCGAAAAGGATGGATTAAAAATTGATCGGAGAGAAACGCCCATGACGGGAACTTTGATCGCTTGCCGAATTGGATATTCGGACGATCTTGACCTTGAAAATGAACTGATAATTTCTGGTAAACCTCATGTTCCGACCGACTATATTGAGACCCACTTTTCCACGGATGATAACGGAGCTGTAGTTTTTGATTTGTTCGAAGAGTCAGAGGGCTTCGGCTCAAGAGCAGCCGGAGACCCAGTTAGGCGGAAACTAAACAACATTATTCAGATGGATGAAGTTGTGAAAATTGTGGTAGATCTAGAGCGTGTAATGTTAGTGTCAAGTAGCTATGCAGATGAGGTTTTTGGAAAATTATTTTTGGAGTTGGGTCCTTTACATTTCGGCCAAAAGATAGAAATTAGAAATGTTGATCCGTTGGTTCAAGGGCTGATAGACAAAGCGATTTATCAGCGGATGCGACAGTAAAGTTCTTGTATTAGGGGGTATATTTGTCCGGTAAAGTGGTTAAATAATTGCTTCCAATCAACCGGAGAAACACCCCCCATGACAGCATCCCTCCTCCTCTACGGCTCGCCCCTGTCCCCCTTCCAGCGCAAGGTCGAAGCCGTACTCGCGCTCAAGGGGCTCGATTATGCCTGCGAGGATGTCAGCGTCATGGACATGCCCGGCTGGTATATGGAAATCAGCCCGCTTGGCCGCATACCGTCCCTGCGCGACCGGGATATTGCCGAAGATGGCCCAGCCGGAACGATCACCGACAGTTCGGCGATCTGCGGCTATCTGGAGAAGCGGCAGCCCGAACCCTCCGTCTATCCCGCCGATCCGTTCGACTATGGCCGCGCGCTCTGGCTCGAGGAATTTGCCGACACCGGCATGGCGATGGCCGGCGGCATGGGCGTGTTCCGGCCGATCATCTTCAATCTGTTCCAACGCAAGGAACCCGATCTCGATACCGCGCGCAAGACCTGGAACGAAAAGCTGCCGCCGCTGTATGACTATCTCGAAGCGCAGCTCGATGGCCGTTCCCATTTTATCGGCGATACGATCACGATTGCCGATATAGCGGTCGCCTGCCAGATCGCCCAGACTGACATGCTAGCGGGTCTGCCTGACAAGGCCCGGTGGCCAGCGCTGGTCGCGCATTATGAAGCGATGAAAGCCCATGACTGTTTTCAGCGCAACAACGCAGGCTGCGCCAAAATACTGGTGAAAATCGTGCCGGAGAAATTTGATCTGAATGCTTAGCCGCTGACAGGAGGCCGAAGGGAGTAGATTGGTTCGAATTTCCGACGACGACCCAGCCTCGGTCATTCTCCCATAGCAAAGCGATTGGAATAAACCGACGGGCGGTTACCGCCCCGGTTTCAGACATTCGCAGTAATCCGCTTCAATATCTGCAAAGCGCCCTAACTGCGGACGTTGACGTCAGACTTTAGGCTACCCAAAAGCAGGCATTCGGGCCCTTGGTTGCTGGCCCTAATGGATTATCGCATCAGTGCGCTTTTGGTGCAATCATGAACAAATTTTCTGCCTGATAGTGACGATGCGAGCAGGCGCAGGTTCATGCTCTTTCTCGCTGTCCTGTTTTTGGTCTTAGTCAGCAGGCGTCCGTGCAAATATCCCGAAACCTGCAATGATCGCATAGCAAATGGCGGGCAGGACCAAGGCAAAACCTGGGCTGGCGCTGGCACCGGCCAGTGCGCCGGTCAGCAGCGGGAGGATCGCCCAGTCGCAGACCGCAACATTGATGACATAGCGCGCGGCGATAGGTCGCAGGGGCCCCCCTGTCCAGACAGGCGCGCGCAATCCCAAACCGCATACTTGACCGCGCGGCACCGTTTACTGCTATAACGATGACAGAAGGGGGATTGGGCCATCAGCAATGATGTGATCCTAAGCACGATAAAGCGGATATATCAGGCCGCTCTGGACCCTGGTGCCTATGACAGTTTTATACAGCAGTGGGACTCGTATCTCGCCGCAGCCAAGGATGATGAACCGGCAGCCCTGACCGAGCATATCGATCAGGCGCTGGCGATTGTGGAGCGGCTCGATCATGCAGGGGAGCGCGATATGTCGCCCCAGCGATATGCCGCCACACTGCCCGGCCCGGCGGCGATTATTGACCGGACTGGAGCGGTTTCAGCGACCAATGCTGCATGGCAGGCGCAGCATATCGGTGCCCTGACACGCCTCTGGCCGCTGGCTGCTAGCACCGCCGAAGAGGGGCGGATCAGAAATGCCATTCAGGAAATCGCCAGCGCCATCGGCCTGCCGGTCCATGTCGTGTCGCTCGAAATGCGCGGCAGTGATGAACGGCTTCATTTGTCCTTCCGGCGGCTGCCAATCTCCGCTGCAGGGGAAACGGGCCTGATCGTCGTCCGGTCCGACCGGGGTGAGTGGGATGACGGGCTGAGTACGGTGTGGCAGCGCGAGTTTGCCCTGACTCCGGCGGAGATCGATTTGCTACGCGATTTATGCGGCGGGGACAGCTTTGCCCAGATCGCTGATCGGCGCGGCAAATCACGCGAGACGCTGCGTGCGCAGTCCAAATCGCTCTACCGTAAAATGGGCGTGGGCAACCGCGAAGCGGCAGTGATGCTCGCCATGCGGCTGCACGTGCTGGCGGGATCGATGCGCGCATCACTGACCGAGCCGCGCGCGGCGGGGGAGGCGCGGTTCCTGACGCTGGCCAGTGGCCGCCAAATTGCTGTGATCGACGATGGTGATCGGCGGTTGCGACCGCTGCCCTATATTCACGGCATGACTCTGGGACATGGGTTTGCGGAGGCGTTGCCCGGCGCGCTTGCGCAGCTTGGCTGGCGCGTGGTGCGGATCGAACGGCCTGGCTATGGTCGTTCCGACCCGCCGGGGGACTGGCGCCAGGTGGTAGAGGAATGGGTGCGCGATTTCCCCTCTCTGCTGGACGGGCTGGCGATCGATCATGGGCCGATCATGACCCATACCAGCGGGATCATGTATGGCTGCGCCGCTGCGGCGGCCCATTCCGAACGGGTGGACGGTATTTTCGCGATCTCTGGCGGCATACCCATCACCGACCCGGCAATGGTCGATCATTATCCGGCGCAATTGCGGCGGGTGGCGCGCACAGCGCAAATAAGCCCGCGCGCCCTGCGCTTCTTCCTGACAGCCTCCGCCAATTATATTGCTCTTGCTGGAGGCGAAGACCGCTTCATCCAGCGCAGCTATGGCCAGCATCCCGTGGATGCTGCGGTGCTGGAAAATGAGGCGACGTCCCAAAAAGTACGTGACGGGCTGAAACTGCTGCGTGATGGCGGCTATAATGGGTTTATCGGCGATGCGCTGCGAATTTTCGATGATTGGTCAGACTGGATAGCGGCGCTCAAATGCCCGCTCGTCTATGCCACGGGGACGGAAGACCGCTATTGCCCGATTGATTGGGCCCGCAATTTTGCCCAGCGTTACCCGCATGTCTTCGTTGAGGAAATTGATGGCGCTGCGCAGCTCCCCCAGCACACCCATCCGGCAGCCATAGCGCAGTTATTCGGCGAATTTAGCGATCGCATTGGCGCAAGATAGGCCCTCGGCCTGCCCCCAAGAAACCCCGCCTACCGCCGTATAGCCCCGCAGGGTGATGCGCGCCTCCACCGCCTGCCCCTATCCCTGTTTCCCGGGACGTAAAAGCGCAGCATTCGCTGCTTAAACGAGGGGAAACTAAGCATGGGCAAGCAAAATTTGGCAATCGGGACGGCAATCGCCGCTATCGTAACCGGCGCATTATTATTCAGCAGCGCCGCTGCCGCGCAGCAAAAGACACCGGAGCAGACGTCAGAGGCGGCAGACTATGTCCCCGGCCAAGATACAGCGGCGGACGGACAAGTTGCCGTCGGTGTGTTCAACCGCGAAGTGGCGGCGATGGACGCTGCCAGATCGACGAACGATTGTGACGCGTGGGAAATGCACGCATCTATGGCGGCCGAAGCAATAAGATATACAAACTATGACGGCCGCGAATTGGCCGGGCCTGTGAGAGTGCAACTGGCAAACCAGCTTGCCGCGAAGCGGGCACAGGGATGCCAGACCCTGAATGAGCAGCAAAAGGGAGAGGGGCTGGATGTGGTTAGTATGGTCGCCGTTGCCTCATCGCCCAGCGTTGATCTGGATTTCGAGGTGGCCCAGATCAAGGATTTGGCGGACAGGTGCCGCAATAATGATGGCAGCCAGATCGGATTTCTGAACAGTCAGAAGGAGCGTTATGGTCGGCACTACCGCGAGGTAGAGGCGGCCATGGATGCATATCGCGAGTTGGCGCTCACCACGGACGATCCAGCCTTGGCGCGAAGCTATACCGACAATGCCCGCAAATATGAGATCGCGCTCGAAGGGATGCCCAAACCTTGGGAATTTCCCTGTAAGCCGGCGGTTGAATCAGGTCTGCAGGCTGCGAGTACAAGCACAAACCTGCCGGCTTCGGGCACAGAGCCTGACCGAGAAGTATCAAACACAGGTTCAGGTCTGCAAGTTCCGGATTTTCGTGTCTTGCGCGTGGTCGCCCAATTTGGTGGGCAGGATGTTCCCTTGACAGGGATTGGCTTTCAACGTGCGGGCCCTCCGGGCACGGCCCCTGAGTCCTTTGCTACACAAACACCTGACAATGTCGATTATCTCGGCTTGGCCGCCGAAGTGCGGTTCGATGGATTTACGCTGGATACATTCTACCGCGAAGGGGACGCCAGCGCATCCTCCTCTATCGCCGCGGGCGGCGGAGTGGATGCAGGCATCGTCTATGGCGCATTATCGCCCGGCGGCAGTTCCGGCATCGCCACTCCGTTCGGGCTGGACAGCGAGGTTGAAGTCGAAGCGCAAAGCTACGGCATCGGCGCCAGCTATGATCTTTACTCCGCCGAGGGAAGCCGGAGGACCGATACGTTCCAGGCGGATAGCATCCGCAACCGCATGCTGTTGCAAAGAGCAGGTGTCAAAGCAGGCTATCAACACACCGATCGCGATTATTCCGGCACTGCCAGCGGCAGCGGAACCCAGGGCGGCTTCACGTTTGATTTCGGGCAAATGCGTGACCAACAGATCAGCGAGGATCAATTCCACCTCGGGGTGGAGGCGGAACTGGGCATGTCCTTTTCGGACCGGGTTGCCTTGCGCTCTCGGATCGGTGCCGGCGGATATTACCGGGACACATCGCTGCGATCGGTGGAGGTCAACCAGAACAATTTCACCGGGCCGCCGGATGGCATGTTCACGGTAACCATTGAACGCGATGATGATGGGTTCGGGTTCCAGGCGGTCGGTGATCTGTTCATTGACTTCAACCTCTCTCCCGGGTCTGCGCCTGGGCCGGTGTTAAGCATTGGCGGCGGGGTTGAATATCAATCGAGCACGGGCAGGATCTTCAATCCAAGCTCTGGCGATCAGGTGTTCTTTGACGGGCTAACCACAGATCTGATGACCGATGACAGGGTGCGCTGGTTCGCGGGGATCGGCATCACGATACCGCTCTGAGCGCGCCGCATGTCCATGCGGCAGCCTCCCCCGCCGCATTTTTCGAACGACCGCAAACCACCCTACAGCGGAAATTCAAACGGCGACACCACGGGATCGAAGATAAAATCGCTTTCCTACAGCAAGGCTTGCAGGATAGAATATATCACATGAATCACGTCCGGCCCCTCGCACAGCCCCGTGCCAGAAAAGCTATTTTCAGCCGCCATTTCCGGAAAATATCTTTCTCCAATAGGGGGTGTGACCCTGTGTGACCCTATCTGGACAAAGTCCTGCTTTTTGCCGGACAAGCAAGCCCTTCTTGCCGCAACCGGTCCGAGTCCCTATTAAACTTCTATGACCATCATTCCCAATAGCCTCGCCCTTATCGGCAATACCCCGCTCGTCCGCCTTTCTGGCCCGAGCGCAGAAGCGGGTTGCGACATTTATGGCAAGTGCGAATTTGCCAATCCCGGCGCCTCGGTAAAAGACCGGGCCGCGCTGTACATCATTCAGGATGCCGAGGAGCGCGGCCTGCTCAAGCCCGGCGGACGGGTTGTTGAGGGGACCGCCGGCAATACCGGAATCGGTATCGCGCTGGTCGCCAATGCCAAAGGCTATAAATCGACCATCGTCATGCCCGAAACCCAGAGCCGGGAAAAAATGGATACGCTGCGCGCGCTGGGCGCGGAGCTGATCACCGTGCCGGCAGCGCCTTATTCGAGCCAGTGTCATTTTGTCCACCAATCGCGCCGTATTGCCGAAGAAACCGAAGGCGCCGTCTGGGCCAACCAGTTTGACAATGTCGCCAACCGCCGCGCCCATATCGAGACGACCGCAGAGGAAATCTGGGCCCAGATGGATGGCAAGATCGACGGTTTTACCTGCGCTGTCGGAACCGGCGGTACGCTCGCCGGTGTCGGCATGGGGCTGAAGGCGAAAGACGAGACGGTAACCATCGCCCTGTCCGACCCGCATGGCGCGGCGCTCTATGAGTTTTACGCGCATGGCGAACTCAAGTCCGAGGGCAACAGTGTCGCCGAAGGTATTGGTCAGGGCCGGATTACCGGTAATCTGGAAGATGCGCCGATAGACAGACAGTACCGTATTTCCGACGAGGAAGCGCTGGTCTGGGTCGAGCGGCTGCTGATGGAGGAAGGGCTGTGTCTGGGTCTGTCATCGGGGATTAATGTTGCTGGTGCGATAGCGCTGGGCAAGGAACTGGGACCGGGAAGCCGGGTGACGACGATCCTGTGCGATACAGGCTTCCGCTATCTCTCCTCGCTTTACAACGCCGCCTGGCTAAAAGAAAAGGGGCTGCCGGTTTTTCCGTGGCTGGGCAATGATGAATAAGCAGGAACCGGACCGGGGTCATCAGGACACGATGCAGCGCATCCAGGTGGGTGTGATTGGTCTTGCTGCTGTGCTGTTGCTGGTCAGCGTCGCCAATTTCGTGATGCAGCGGGCCAGCGATGAACAGACGGTGATCGCAGAAATGCAGGGCGAAGGGGAGGATGGAGCCGCTCCGCTTGCCAGAAAAGCGGAAGAAAAGCCGGCCGAACCATTGGCCGAACTGGGCCTTACTCCGGGACCGGCACCCGGAACCGGGCAAGCCGAAGTTCAAAAACCGTCCGCGAATCTTCCGGGGCAGACCGTGCCCGACCTGAAGCCCGATCCGAATCTGGATGCGCCGATGGACCGGGAGCGAAGATAGTTGCCGGGTTTTTGGCAGACGGTCCCGTCGGCCATTGCGGCGCTATTGGTGCTTGCGCAATGCAGCGGGACCGAAACTCCGCCCGATCATCGGCAAGTCAGGCCGCGCGTTCAGCTTATGACCAGCCTGCCGCTGGTCTGGGGCGATGATGCTTCGATGGAATCCATATTGTCCGGTGGTTCGGAGCCGGCACCAATCTATCGATACTGGCAGGGGCAATATGATATAGCGGCTGTCGACAGTCTGGAAAATCTTGCACAGGATGATCCGGATCTCGTCATTCTTGCCCAGCCCCGCGCCATGGACCCGGCCGACCTGACGATTCTCGATGCCTGGGTCCGAATGGGCGGTGATGTCATCATCCTGACCGACCCGGATCTGGTCTGGCCGTCGGCATTGCCGCTCGGTGATTCGCGGCGGCCTTTGGCCAACGGCTTGCTCTCGCCTTTGCTTGGCCACTGGGGACTGGAACTCGTCGCTGCTGCTGAAAAGAACACGGATATAGTGGATATCGGCTTTGGCAGCTATTCCTTCGCTACCCGGGGGGTCGGCAAGCTTGAGCCGATGAAGGCAAGCAAGGCCTCAAACGTGCGCTGCAAGACGAGCGCGGCTGATTTTATCGTCCACTGTTCGGTCGGGCGGGGACAGGCTTCGGTTGTCGCGGATGCAGATTTCCTGAACGCGGCGCTATGGCCGGATTTGGCCCGGCGGTCTCCGCAGAATAGCGGCGCTGGACGGTTCATCGATTCTCTCGTGCAGGACCATATTGATACTGGTGGAAGCCGAAAATGAGGATATTTGCGCGTTTCCAGACACTAAGCGCGGGTGCTTCAATCGGAAAATTAAAGCGCGGAAAATTAAAGTATATATATTTCAGTAGGTTAATTCTTCTTACCCATAAAATCCCGTAAAATCCCCTTCCATCCCCGGCATTCCCCTGATAACCCTGTCTCGTTATCGGGGTATTCTTCCTGTCCGGGATATTGTTTCCGGAAGGGCGCGGAAAAGCGCGCTTCTGAAGCGGGGAGACTATTGCCTCCGGTCGGGGTGAGGGACGTCCGCTGTGTCAGGTGCATATGCATATTCAGGCTCTGCAATATCGGCGATAGACGACAAAGGTCGCCTGTCAGTCCCCGCTTTTCTGCGCAAAAATCTGGTTGAAAGCAGCGATGGCCGCACCCTTTGCCTGGGCACGCATGAAAAATGGAATTGCCTCGTCGGCTTCGGCCTCAGCCGCAAAGCCGACATGCTCACCGAAATTGACAAGCAATGGGAAGCGTCGATTGCGCGCGGCGAGTCGTTTGACAAAGATGCCGCTGGCGCCCGGAAATTCTCTTCACTGCAGGATCTTAGTTTCGATGCCAGCGGCCGCTTCATCCTCCCGGCCCAGTTGCGGGAGATCGGCCAGTTCGATAGCCATGTCCTGTTCCACGGCATCGGTACGACCTTTTGCCTCTGGAACCCGCAGATATTGCTCGACACGACCGACGACGTCCCGGTCGACCGGCGTCTGGTCGAGCATCATCTGAAAGAAGCCGGCCAGAAAAGCGGAGGGAAGCAGAAATGACCCCTGCTCCTGCCGCGCGGCATGTTCCCGTCCTGCTCGATGAAGTGATTGACGCGCTCGCCATTGCCCCTGGTGAGACGCACGTCGACGGCACATATGGTGCCGGTGGTTATAGCGCCGCGATGCTGGAAGCGGGCGCGACCGTTCATGCCTTCGACCAGGATCCCGATGCGATAGCGGCGGGTCAGGCAATGGTTGATGGCTCCGATGGCAAGCTGAAACTGCACCATGCTCTCTATTCCGAAATGGCGGACGTTCTGGTCGATGAAGATATTGACGGCGTAACGCTTGATATCGGCGTGTCCTCGATGCAGCTGGATCAGGCCGAGCGCGGATTCTCCTTCCAGAAAGATGGTCCGCTCGACATGCGGATGGCCCGCGATGGCGAGAGTGCTGCCGATTTCCTCAACGAAGCGGATGAAGAAACGATTGCCGATGTGATCTATCGCTATGGCGAAGAGCGCCGGTCGCGGCGGATCGCCAAGGCGATTGTTGAAGCGCGGCCGCTGACCCGGACGTCGCAGCTCGCGCTGGTGGTCAGAAAAGCGCTGGGGTATCGCGCGGGCGACAAGAAGGATCCGGCAACCCGCACCTTCCAGGCGATCCGCATTCATATCAACCGTGAACTGGGTGAACTCGAAGACGGGCTGGTCGCAGCAGAAAAACTGTTACAGCCCGGCGGTCGTCTGGCGGTCGTGACATTCCACAGCCTCGAGGATCGCATCGTCAAGAATTTTCTGCGGGATCGCAGCGGGCAAAAGTCCGCCGGATCTCGCCATCTCCCCCAAGTTAACGAAATACGGCCGGCACCCACCTTTCATAAACCAGCCAAAGCGGTGCGTCCGGCCGGGGCGGAGCAGGCCCTCAATCCCCGAGCCCGCTCCGCCACCCTCAGATCAGCGGTGCGGACAGACGCGCCCTCCGACGATGGTGGAGCGCCGTGAAGCTAGCATTCAAACGCCTCGAAGGTATGGGATGGCTCGCCCTGGTATTTCTGGTGGCGATTTTGCTATATCCGCTCTCGCTCAGCGTCGCGACCCTGCGCAGCGATCTCGCGCGGACCGACGCCAAGATTGTCGATGTAAAAAAGGACATCCGCTATCTGGAAACAGAATTCAGCGCGCGCGCCAATCTGCGCCAGCTTGAGGACTGGAACAAGCTCGAGTTCGGCTACGCATCGCCAGTCGCAGCGCAATATCTGGATGGCGAGAGAGCGCTTGCCAATCTCGGCGGCAAGGATTTGCGCAAACCGGTTCAGGTTGCGGTTCTCAGTTCGATGAATGGCATCAAGCCGGCAGGAATTATCGGTTCGGTTTTCGGCACTGCCAAAGCGCAGGACCGGAATTCCGACGGGAGTGCGATCGGCAGTAATGGAAAACTGGCGAGCGCGGCGACGGGACCCGGTCCGGGCAAGGGGCCGGGAGGCGCACAGAGCCGAACCACGCGGGTTGCGCATTTGGAAGACAAGTTGCTGGATGATGGTCTCGTCCGCGATCTCGGCCGAAAGGCGATAGCAGAAAAGCTCGAAAGCACGGCCGAATGACCACGCTTCTGGCCAACAGCAAGAAGGTGCAGTTTTCGGGAAAAGCCAAGGAAATAACCGCCAGCGCGCATTTCCGGCTGATGATTTTGCTCCTGGTGTTTCTGGCCGCCTTCACGATTATCGTCGGACGATTGGCGAGTCTCACGATTCTGGAAGATGCCGCACCTTATCAGTCGTCGAGCAGCGCTTTTATTCCGCCGCGCGGCGACATTGTCGACCGCAATGGCGTTGCGCTGGCGCGGACCATGCGCGGCTACGCCGTTCGCGTCGTGCCGGCACGGCTGCTCGGCGACAAAGAGACACTGGCGCGACAGCTTGCCTCTATTTTCCCTGACACGAACGCGGCATATTTTATGGAGAGGCTGAGCAGCCCCCGCCCGACCTATCTTCGCCGCCGAGCGCTGCCCGAGCAGGTCAAGCAGGTCCATGCGCTGGGTGAAATCGGGATCGAGTTTCCCCGCGAGAACGAGCGTCTCTACCCTCAGCGTGAGCTGGCGGCGCATGTATTGGGTTATGTTGACGCCGACGGCAAAGGCGTAATGGGAATGGAACGCGCGCTCAACAAACGCCTCTCCGACAAGAATCTGCGTGCTACGCCCACGATATTGTCGATTGACAGCCGGGTGCAAGCTGCGCTGGAAAGTGAGCTTCAGGACGCTATGATCACGACCCAGTCGCGCGGCGCCGCGGGGATCATACTGGATGTCCAGACCGGTGAGGTGATGGCGCTGGCCTCGCTGCCGATGTTCGATCCCAACAAGATCCGCAGGGCGTCGATGAAGCACCAGAATAATGAGGTGACCCAGAGCGTGTTCGAATTGGGATCAACGTTCAAGCCATTGACCATTGCAGCGGCCCTGGACGCCGGCACAGTTACCGATCTTGCGGTTCGTTACAATGCGATGGAACCGATCAAAATTGGCGGCTTTACGATCAAGGATGATCATAGCCAGGGTCGCTATCTGAATGTCCCGGAAACCCTGGTGCACAGTTCCAATATCGTCACCGCCCGGATTGCCGATAATCTTGGTCAGGAAGCCATGGAAAATATGTTCCGCCGGCTCGGCTTTGACGAACGGCCGCATATCGAACTGGTCGAGAAGGGCCACCCGCTTTGGCCGCGAAACTGGGGGCGGGTCACCAATATGACCGTCGCCTATGGCCATGGTATCGCCGTCACCCCTCTCCATCTCGCCAGTGCTTATGCGGCTATGGTCAATGGCGGCATCTGGCGTCCGGCGACATTGCTGAAAGTGGATCCGGGCAAAGAAGCAAAGGGCCGCCGCGTCTTCAAGGCAGCGACCAGCGCCCGGATGCGTCAGCTGCTCAGGATGATTGTTGCCGACGGCACCGGCCGCAAGGCCGATGCGCCGGGTTACCGGATCGGCGGAAAAACCGGGTCGGCAGAAAAACCTTCGGAAGGCGGTTATAACAAGACATCGCTGGTTTCGACCTTCGCCGCTGCCTTTCCGATGGATAACCCGCGCTATGTTGTCATTGCCATGCTCGATGAGCCGCAAGGTACTGCGGAAACCTCATTTCAGCGCACCGCCGGCTGGACCGCAGCGCCCATCGTGCGAAAACTTGTCCCGCGTGTCGGACCGATGCTTGGAATCATTCCCGATGAACATCGCGATGTTGATGTATCCGAGTTGACGCCGCTGCTCTGGAAGCCGAAAGCCACGCCCAAAGAGCAAAATCATGCAGCTGAATAGTCTGGTACCAGGATTGAACGGAGAAGCTGGTGAGCAGACGGTTACCGGCTTTGCCATTGATCACCGCAAGATCGCGCCGGGCAATGTGTTTGGCGCTTTTCGGGGCGCGAAGTTCAACGGCGAAGATTTTATTGAATCGGCCGTTGCCTCGGGTGCCATAGCGGTAGTCGCCCATCCGGATGCACGGGTCGAAGGCATTGTGCATATTGTTGATGAGGAGCCCAGGCGTCTGTTTGCCCAGATGGCGGCCCGCTATTTTACGCCGACCCCGATCCATGTAGCGGCCGTGACCGGCACCAATGGCAAGACATCGACTGCAGAGCTCACCCGCCAGCTGTGGCGGATGGATGGCCATAACAGCGCATCGATCGGTACGCTCGGTGTCACAACGGCGGACGATCAGGTCAAAACGGGGTTGACCACCCCGGATATTGTTACCTTCCTCTCCAACATGTCGGGTCTTGCACGCGAAGGAGTCAGTCACGCGATTTTTGAAGCGTCGAGCCACGGTCTGTCCCAATATCGGACCGAGGGGCTGCCGGTCAGCGTAGGTGTTTTCACCAATCTGAGCCGCGACCATCTCGATTATCATGGCGATATGGACAGCTATTTCGAAGCCAAGATGCGGTTGTTCGACGAGGTTGTGGCGAGCGATGGATGTGCCGTCATTTGGGCCGATGACGATCCCTGGTCGGGCAAAGCGATCAAACGTGCGGTGGGTCGCGGGCTTGAGTTGCTGACGGTCGGAGAAAATGGTTCAACGCTGCGATTGGTGTCGCAGACGCCGACCCATTTGGGCCAGGTCCTGATGGTCAAGGCGCAAGGCAATACCCACCGCATTTCGCTGCCGTTAATCGGTGCCTATCAGGCCGCAAATATCCTGTGCGCGGCGGCCATTTTGCTGGCAACTGGCGGACAACTGGAAAATATATTCGATCATATGCAGCGGGTGCAACCTGTGCGCGGCCGGATGGAGCGTGCGGTTATCAGCCGCGCGGGCGCGCCGGTTTACGTTGATTATGCGCATACGCCGGACGCCTTGCGCGCGGCGATCGAAGCCCTGCGGCCCCATGTTACGGGCAAGCTGATTACGATCTTCGGGGCTGGCGGCGACCGCGACAAGGGCAAGCGTCCTGAAATGGGCAAGATTGCGGTGGAAATGTCCGATCATGTGATCGTCACCGATGACAATCCGCGCAGCGAAGATCCAGCCGCGATCCGCACTGAGATAATGGCCGGAGCGATCGGTGCAGATGACGTGGCCGACCGCCGTGCGGCCATTGCGAGAGCCATAGATATGGCCGGTCCGCAGGATATCATTCTGCTTGCCGGAAAAGGTCACGAACAGGGCCAGATCATCGGTGACAGGATCATCCCGTTTGATGATGTCGAAGTGGCGAGAGAATGTGCCGGAGCGCAGGCGCTGTGACCGCATTGTGGACATCAGCCGCGATCGCGCAAGCCACGGCAGGCAAAGCCAGCGCCGCTTTCGCCGTGAACGGCGTCGCTTTTGACTCGCGCGAAATTGGCCCCGGTGACCTGTTTGTTGCGCTCAAGGGCGAGCATAGCGATGGCCATCTTCATGTAGACCAAGCTTTTGCTTCGGGCGCTGCAGGCGCCATTGTCAGCCAGCCGGTCGACGGTCCCCATATACTGGTATCCGACACGGCCCGCGCTCTGGATGCACTGGCAAAGGCATCGCGGGTCCGAACCGATGCCATGATAATCGGGGTGACCGGGTCAGTCGGCAAGACCGGCACCAAAGAAGCGCTATATGCTGCGCTGGACCGCTGCTCCTTCGGCAAGGCGCACCGGTCGGTCAAAAGCTACAATAATCATGTCGGAGTTCCGCTCAGCCTGGCGCGCATGCCGGAAGACACGAAATTCGGTATTTTCGAAATGGGCATGAACCATGCGCACGAACTGTCTGCGCTGACTCGCCTTGTGCAACCGCATGCGGCGATCATCACCGCGATTGCCCCGGCTCATATCGGAAATTTCCCGAACGGCGAGCAAGGCATTGTCGATGCCAAGGCCGAGATATTTGAAGGCCTGATGCCCGGCGGCACGGCGATTATTCCCCATGACAGTCCCCATTTTCAGCGTCTCAGGAAGAAGGCAGAGCGACATGCAGCCCATGTCATATCCTTCGGATTTGATGACGGAGCCGATGTGCGCGCGGTTGATGTGGTTGCCGCTCCCCGCGGGGGCTCGCTGGTCACTGCGAGGCTCGGCGATCAAAGCCTCTGCTTTACGATTGCAGAGGCGGGGCGGCATTGGGTGTCCAATTCCCTGGCCATCCTCGCCGCGGTGCGCGCGGTCGGTGGTGACCTGGCATCCGCCGGTCTTTCGCTTGCCGAAATGAGCGGCATTGATGGCCGGGGCCGCCGGCATATCATTTCGCTCAAATCTGGTGGCAAGGCGCTGGTTATCGACGAAAGCTACAATGCCAATCCGGCATCGATGAAGGCGACGTTGCAGCATTTTACCGGCGAGCCGTGCAGCGGACAAAAGATCCTTATTCTGGGTGCCATGGGTGAACTGGGCGAGCAATCGGCGCAATATCACATTGCGCTGGCTGACGATATTTTGCTCTGCGGAGCCGCTGCTGTCATTTTGGTCGGCGAAGATATGGCACATACTGCCGCGAAACTTGAACAGGGCCTTGATCAGGGTGTGAAAATGTCACATGCCGAGACCGCTTCGGAGGCGCTGTCCGAGGTCGCAAAACTGATCCGCGACGGGGACGTCCTTTTGATCAAGGGTTCAAATTATCTGGGGCTGTCATCGGCGGTTTCCGCGCTGGTGAACGGGGAGTATTGATGTTTTATTTGCTAGCCCAATGGCTTGAATTCGAAGGTATTTTCAACGTCTTTCGCTACCTGAGCTTTCGCTCGGGCGCGGCTGTATCGACGTCTCTTTTCATCGGTCTGTTGATCGGTCCCAAATTCATCAACATGCTGCGCATGCGGCAAGGCAAGGGGCAGCCGATCCGCGAAGATGGCCCGATCACCCATCTCAAAAAGGCGGGAACACCCACCATGGGCGGTCTGATGATCCTGATTTCCCTGGTGACATCGTTGCTCCTGTGGATGGATCTCAGCAATATGTTCGTCTGGGCGTGCATTTTCGTCACGCTCGGTTTCGGCGCGATTGGCTTTATGGATGACTATGACAAAGTCCGCAAAGCCAGCCACAAAGGCATTCCGGGCCGGGTCCGGCTGCTGCTGGAATTTGTCATTGCCGGCTTCGCCACATGGCTGATTGTACAGCAGATTGGCACCAGCCTTTACGTTCCCTTTTTCAACGACGTCCAGATAGATCTCGGCTATTTCTATATTCCCTTTGCAATGTTCGTGATCGTCGGCGCGGGCAATGCGGTCAATCTGACTGACGGGCTTGATGGCCTCGCCACCATGCCGGTGGTGATTGCCAGCGCGACCTTTCTGGTGCTGGTCTACCTGTCCGGCAATGCGGTTTTCTCGGAATATCTGGGCATCCCGTTTGTTCGCGGAGCGGGCGAACTGGCGATTTTCTGTGCCTGCATAATAGGGGCCTGTCTCGCCTTCCTGTGGTTCAATGCGCCGCCTGCCGCGGTTTTCATGGGTGATACCGGCAGTCTCGCACTTGGCGGCGCTCTCGGTGCCATTGCCGTTTCCATCCATCATGAAATCGTACTCGCAATCGTCGGGGGCCTGTTTGTGCTCGAAGCCGTGTCGGTGATCGTCCAGGTGTTTTTCTTCAAGCGGACCGGTCGACGCGTGTTTCGCATGGCACCGATCCACCACCATTTTGAACAGCTTGGCTGGTCCGAATCCACGATTGTGATCCGCTTCTGGATCATCAGTCTGGTGCTCGCACTCGCCGGATTGGCGACGTTGAAACTCAGATGATCGTCTCTCCCGCCTTTGCCGGTAAACGCTATGCCATTCTTGGACTGGCCCGTTCCGGCATGGCGGCGCTCGAATGTCTGCACGCCAGCGGCGCGGAACTGCTCGCCTGGGACAATCGCGAGGAATTGCGCGAAAGCGTTGCCGACAAGGCGCTCATTGCCGATCCTCTGGTTTCGGACCTTACCGGCTATGACGCGATTGTCGTGTCGCCGGGCGTGCCGCTCAACGGTCAGCCGATAGCGCGCAAGGCTGAGGCGGACGGCGTGCCGATCATCGGTGATATCGAGCTGTTCGCACAGGCCCGCCATTCGCTGCCGCCACACCGGGTTGTCGGTATAACCGGCACCAACGGCAAGTCGACAACCACCGCGCTGGTGCATCATATATTGGCCAGTGCTGGCGTACCGACCCTGATGGGCGGCAATATCGGCCTTCCGATCCTGTCGCAGGAGCCGCTGCCGGAGGGCGGTGTCTACGTTCTCGAACTGTCGAGTTACCAGATTGATTTGACCCAGAGCCTTGACTGCGATGTCGCGCTTCTGCTCAATATCAGCCCCGACCATCTGGATCGCTATGACGGGTTTGACGGTTATGCTGCTGCAAAAGCGCGGCTGTTCGACATGTTGGGATCCGACCATACGGCGATATTTGCCAGCACTGATGAAAAGACCCGGCTGGCTCTGCACGGCTTGCGCGATCTGGGTCGGGTCCGGAAAATTGTCGACACCAGCGCTACGGAGATCGCCGGACAACGGGATTGGCCATCGCTGCAAGGGCCCCATAATCTGCAAAATGCCATCGCCGCCGTCGCTACGGTCGAGGCTCTGGGCATATCGGAAAATCAATGGCGCCCGGCGCTGGAGTCATTTGGCGGCCTTGCCCACCGTATGGAACGCGTCGTCGAAGCCAGTGGCGTGTTGTTTGTCAACGACAGCAAGGCAACCAATCCCGCATCCACCGGGCCTGCGCTGGGTGCCTATCCGAAAATCCACTGGATTCTCGGTGGTTTGCCCAAGAGTGACACGCTGGTCGAGTGCGAGCCGTTTTTCCACAATGTCGTTCGGGCCTATACCATTGGCGAAGCGGGTCCGCTGTTCGGAAAATTGCTGACCGACCACATTCCGGTTGAATCCTGCGAAATGATGCTGACCGCAGTGCAGCGGGCAGCCGCCAATGCCAGGCCTGGCGAGGTGGTGTTGCTGTCGCCTGCCTGTGCCTCCTTCGACCAGTTTCGTGATTTTGAAGCGCGCGGTGAATGTTTCCGGACAGCGGTCCAGTCGGTGATCGAGAAGAATTTGATCGGTACCGCGACCGGTGAGGCGATTCAATGAGCGCATCTGAACAACCCGAAATTGCCGGGGGCTTGAAAAAGAAGCGCTTCCAGTTGCAGTCGCGTCTCGGGCGGAGCGACCGTTCGCCGCTCGCCATCTGGTTCTGGGAACTCGACCGGGTGCTGCTCGGACTGATCCTCACTCTGGTGGCAATCGGATTGATCGCGGTTGCGGCGGCATCGCCGGTCACCGCATTGAAACAAAGCACCGACGCGGTCACGCTCGATCCGCTATATTATTTCTATCGCCAACTCGGCTGGGTCGTTTTTGGCATCCCGCTGATGCTGGTGGTTTCGATGCTGCCCAAGGAACAGGCCCGACGCTTTGCGATACTGGCCGGCATCGCTGCCTTGGTGCTGCTGTTCCTCGTTCCGATTTTCGGAAACACCGTCAACGGTGCACGGCGCTGGATCGGCTATGGCTTCGCCACCATTCAGCCTGGCGAATTCCTCAAGCCGCTTTATGCGGTCTCGCTGGCATGGCTGCTGTCGCTCAGGGTAAAGGATCCAGCCTTGCCGGTGATTTCGCTTTCGATCGTGCTGACCGGGATCATCGCGATCCTTTTGTTGATGCAGCCCAATCTCGGCCAAACGATTATTTTTTGCGGCATCTGGTTCGCGGTGATGACGGTGTCCGGACTGTCGGCGCGTCTGATCGCAGCGGTCAGTGTCGGGGGTATTGGGGGTTTGGTCGGAGCCTATTTTTTCTATCCCGTGGCGACTCAGCGGATCAATGCCTGGTTGTTCGGAGGAGATGAGTTCGATCAGGTGATGTTCGCGCACAAGGCACTGACCGGTGGTGGTTTGCTTGGTACCGGGCCCGGGCTGGGTACCGCCAAATTCAAGCTACCCGAGGCGCATACTGATTATATTTTCTCCGTCATTGGCGAAGAATTCGGCCTGCTCGCCTGCATGGCCATCGCGCTCGTCTATCTCGCGATCATCGTCCGTGTTTTTCTGCGTCTCCTCGATGAAGAGGATAATTTTATCATTCTTGCCGTTTCAGGCCTGACGGCCCAGTTCGGTGGACAGGCACTGATCAACATGGCGGTGAACCTCCAGCTCTTCCCGTCCAAGGGCATGACCCTGCCGCTGATCAGCTACGGCGGCTCGTCATTGCTGGCCCTGTGTATCGGTATCGGACTTTTGCTCGCATTTACCCGACGGAACCCGTATCTTGACCGTTCACAATATGTCTCGGCCTGGCCCGAGCGAGGACGGATAGCGGTATGAGTTTTTCGAAACATTATGTACTGGCGGCGGGCGGTACCGGAGGTCATATGATCCCGGCCTATGCGCTGGCCAGAGAACTGGTCTTGCGCGGTCATCGGGTGGCGCTGATCACCGACGAACGCGGCGAGAAAATTCCCGGCATGGTCGAGGAAGGGCAGGTCCATGTTCTGCCCGCCGGCCGGATCACCAAGGACCCGCGCAGCTGGCTAGGCGGTGCGCGTGCCATTCTCAAAGGTCGCCGGATGGCGATGCAGCTTTACGAGACATTTCAGCCATCTGCGATCGTCGGATTTGGTGGCTATCCGGCCTATCCCGCTCTGCTCGCGGCGAACAGCCGGAACATTCCGTCCATCGTGCACGAACAGAACGCAGTTCTGGGCCGGGTGAACCGGCTCGCGGCGCGTTCGGTAAATGCGATTGCTACCGCCTATCCCGATGTCCTGCGGATAAAACCGAAATATCAGGAAAAGGTCCATCTTGTCGGTAATCCGGTGCGCGAGGAAGTGGTCGCGCTGCGCGAAGAACCTTACCCACCTTTATTCGAAGAAGGTATTTTCCGGGTGTTGGTGACCGGCGGCAGCCAGGGCGCGTCGATCCTGTCCGATGTCGTGCCGGATGCGATGGCGATGCTGCCGATGCATTTGCGCCGCCGCCTGCAGATCACCCAGCAATGCCGCGAAGATGATATCGAGCGGGTGCGGGCGAAATATGCCGAACATGATATCCCGGCGGAACTGGCCACTTATCTGCCAGACCTGCCCCAGCGTCTGGGCTGGGCGCATCTGGTGATCGGCCGGGCCGGGGCTTCGACCATTGCCGAGCTGACTACCGCCGGTCGTCCTGCGATCCTGATTCCATTGCCCAGCGCGATGGATGATCATCAGACCCATAATGTCAAGGAAATGGTCGCATCCGGCGGCGCGCGTGCGATCCCGCAATCGCGGTTTACCGCTAAGGAACTGGCCAAGCAGATGCAGAAAATGGCGTTGCAGCCGGGTGCGCTGGAAAATGCGGCACGCTTCGCGGCAAAATGCGGTCGGCCGGAAGCGGTCAATGATCTCGCTGATCTGGTGGAAAGCATCGGCACTGCGCCTTTGGGCAAAACCATGAAGGCGAAGAAGGAACAGCAGCAAATGATATCGGCTCCCAAGCAGGCACTCGCAAGGAATGATGCGCAGTGAGAGGCGTGGGCACGGATATCGGCACGATTCATTTCGTCGGGATCGGCGGGATCGGCATGTCGGGTATCGCCGAAGTGATGCACAATATGGGCTATCAGGTGCAGGGCAGCGACATTGCCGAAGGCTATGTGATTGAAGGCCTGCGCGCCAAAGGCATCGACGTGAAAATCGGCCATAGCGCGGACAATGTCGAAGGCACGGCGGTCGTAGTGACCTCAACGGCGGTCCACCGCGGCAATCCGGAAGTGGAGGCGGCGCTCGCCAACCGGATACCTTTGGTCCGCCGGGCGGAAATGCTCGCCGAACTGATGCGGCTCAAGTCGACCATCGCGATTGCCGGAACCCATGGCAAGACCACCACCACCTCCATGGTGGCAGCAATGCTTGACGCTGGCGGCATAGATCCAACCGTTATCAACGGCGGGATCATCAACCAATATGGCTCCAATGCCCGGCTTGGCGCTGGTGAATGGATGGTGATCGAGGCCGACGAGAGCGACGGCAGCTTCCTGCGGCTCGATGGCACGATCGCGGTCGTCACCAATATCGATGCCGAACATCTCGATCATTATGGCAGCTTTGACAAGATCAAGGATAGTTTCGTCGAGTTTATCGAGAATGTACCCTTTTACGGCGCGGCGATCCTATGCGTCGACCATCCGGAAGTTCAGGCGGTGCTGACGCGCATTCGTGACCGGCGGATCATCACTTACGGCTTTTCCGCCCAGGCCGATGTGAAGGGCGTCAATGTCACGCCGATCTCCGGCGGCAACCGCTTTGACGTTGTCGTCCGTGACCGCGACGGAGAAACCAGAACCATCGAAGCGATCACCTTGCCGATGCCCGGCCGACACAATGTCCAGAATGCGATTGCCGCGGTCGCCGTCGGCCTCGAAATGGGCATGAGCGACGCCCAGATCGCCAAGGGCTTCGACCATTTCGGCGGCGTCAAGCGGCGCTTCACCAAGGTCGGCGAAGTCGATGGCGTGACCATCATCGATGATTATGGCCATCATCCGGTGGAAATTCAGGCAGTGCTGTCGGCAGCGCGCGAAGGCGCGGAAGGCCGCGTGATCGCCGTGGTCCAGCCGCATCGCTTTACCCGCCTGCGCGACCATATGGAAGAATTCCAGGGTGCCTTCAACGATGCCGATATGGTGTTCGTGACACCGGTCTATGTGGCCGGAGAGGACCCGATCGAAGGCATCGACAGCGAGGCTCTGGTCAGCGGACTGAAGATACGCGGACATCGCCTCGCGGAAACAGTTGCAGATCAGAATGCTCTGGCGGAACGACTGGCCGAAGAAATCCAACCACAGGACATGATCATCTGCCTTGGGGCAGGGGATATTACCAAATGGGCAGCCGGACTCGCGGACGGCATAGCGGAGGCGCGCAAATGAACTATCCGCCGCCAGTCCTGAGCCTTTTCCCGTTCGTCCTGAGCCTGTCGAAGGACCTCTATCGACGAGAAATGTACTTCGACAAGCTCAGTACGAACGGTTTCTCCCGGCGGGAGGTGGCTTTATGAGCGCCATTGCCACCATGCCTGAAACACGCGGCAAGATGACCGAAAACGCGCCGCTGGCTCCGCTGGTCTGGTTCAAGAGCGGTGGAACCGCAGAGTGGCTGTTCGAACCAAAAGATAGCGACGATCTGCAGCAGTTTCTCCGCGATCTCGATCCGGAGATAGCGGTCTGGCCGCTTGGGCTGGGGTCCAATCTGATCATCCGCGACGGCGGCATCCAGGGCGTAGTGATCAGACTGGGCAAGGCTTTTGCAGGCATCGAAGCGGATGGTTTGACGCTGAAATGTGGTGCGGGCGCGCCCGGCATTTCGGCAGCGAGCAAGGCCCGCGATCACGGCATCGCAGGAATGGAGTTTTTGCGCGGCATCCCCGGGACGATCGGCGGCGCGGTGCGCATGAACGCCGGCGCTTATGGCCGCGAAGTCTGTGACATATTGAAAAGCGCGGATGTAATCCTGCGCAACGGCGATCTGGTGACGATTGCACTTGCCGATATGGGTTATACTTATCGCCATTCGGCCCTGCCCGAAGGTTCGATCGTGGTGAGCGCAACAATGTGCGGCGAGAGCGGCGATCCCGCAATCATCGGCGCCGAGATGAAACGCATTGCCGAAGAACGCGAAGCCTCGCAGCCCTTGCGGACCAAAACCGGCGGCTCCACCTTCAAAAACCCCGACGGCAAGAAGGCCTGGCAGCTGGTCGACGAAGCCGGGTGCCGCGGCCTGCAAATCGGGCAGGCACAAGTATCGGAAAAACACTGCAATTTCCTGATCAACCTCGGCGGCGCGACATCGGCCGATATCGAAGCGCTCGGCAACGAAGTGCGCAAACGGGTCAAGGCGCATTCGGGCGCCGAATTGCAATGGGAAATCCAGCGGGTGGGGGATGAAGCATGAGCGTTGATGATCAACAGAGCCTCCACGTCGCCGTCCTGATGGGCGGTTGGTCGGCCGAACGCGAAGTGTCGTTGAGCAGCGGCAACGGTGTTGCTGAGGCATTGGAGAAAAACGGCCATAAGGTGAGCCGGGTCGATATGGACCGCAACGTTGCCCTCGTCCTCGACGGCATCAGGCCCGATGTGATCTTTAACGCGCTGCACGGCGTCCCGGGAGAGGATGGCAGCGTCCAGGGGATGCTCGACCTGATGCAGATTCCCTACACCCATAGCGGATTGGCAACCTCGGTGATCGCGATCGACAAGGAACTGACCAAGCAACAGCTTGTCCCCGCCGGTATCCCGATGCCCAAGGGCACGATCGTTTCCAGCGCCAGCCTCTTCGAAGCCGATCCTTTGCCCCGTCCCTATGTCCTGAAGCCGGTTAACGAAGGCTCGTCCGTCGGCGTGGCGATCGTGACCGATGAGAGCAATTACGGCAATCCGATTGGCCGCGATGTTGCCGGCCCATGGCAGGAATTTGACGAATTGCTCGCCGAGCCCTTCATCAAGGGCCGCGAACTGACCACTGCGGTTGTCGGCGGAAAAGCGCTGTGCGTGACCGAACTGAAAACGGCACAGGGCTTCTACGACTATGCCGCCAAATATACCGAGGGTCTGACCGAACATGTCTGCCCCGCCGACATTCCCGATGATATCAAAAATTTATGTCTCGATTACGCCTTGCGCGCCCATCAGGTCTTGGGGTGCAAGGGGACTTCGCGCACCGATTTTCGCTGGGACGACGAACAGGGCGCGGCGGGTCTGTTTGTGCTGGAAACCAACACTCAGCCAGGCATGACGCCGCTCAGTCTGGTCCCCGAACAGGCAAAGCAGATGGGGATCAGCTATGGCGAGCTGGTCGAACTAATCGTGAGAGAAGCGCTATGACAGCTACCCGGAAACGCACCAATCGCACGGCCAGGGGCAAGCCGCGTAAATATGCGAAACGCAAGGTCAGGCAGGTCTCGATTTTCGACAAGATGCTGCGCGCGATGCCGGTGACCGAAGCGCAGGTGCAAAAGGGCCTGACATGGGGGCTGGTAGCGGTGTTCATTCTCGGCGCCTATAGCGTCGCCCATTATTCCGGCATCAATGACCGTATCAAGACCGAAGTCGCCGCAATGGTCGGCAAAGCCGGATTTGAAGTGAAGCGGGTCGAGGTCAGCGGGGTCAACCGCATCGACGAGCTCAAAGTATACGAGATCACCCTGGCGCAGAAAGACCGCTCGATGCTGCTGGTAGACATCGATGAGGTGCGCGAAGACCTGCTGGCCAATGGCTGGATCAAGGACGCCCGGATTTCGCGCCGGCTGCCGGACACGCTGGTTGTCGACATTGTCGAGCGCGAACCGGTCGCTGTCTGGCAGAATCAAGGCAAGCTTTCGCTGATCGACAAGACCGGCTATCCGCTCGAACAAATCACCAGGGAAGAAATTCCCGACCTGCCGGTGATTGTCGGCAAAAAAGCCAATCTGAAATTCACCCAGCTGGATTCGTTGCTGGACGTCGCACCTGCGCTCCGCCCGATGGTGACCGGTGCTACCTGGATCGGCAATCGCCGCTGGAATCTCGAATTTGACAGCGGCGAGACGCTGGCCCTGCCTGAAGGCGAAGAAACCGCATCGGCAGCCTTGCTGAATTTTGCCCGTATGGACGGAGTCAATCGGTTGCTCGGGCGCGGGGTCGTCCATTTTGATTTGCGCGATGCCGAACGCGCCTATCTGCGAATGCCGCCGAAAGAAGCGCCGGCTGATCCGGATAGTTGATGGCCTGGGTAGTTGATTGCATGGTAACGATAATGATCGGGGTGAAGGACTAGACAAATGGCAGCACGGGTAGAAAAAATCTTCACAGCACTGGACATCGGTTCATCAAAAATCTCGGCGATGATTGCCGGGCGGATGGACAATGGCGAACTGACGGTGCTTGGCACCGGCCAGCGGGCCAGCAAGGGCGTGAAACGGGGCTATATAGCCGATACCGAGACAACCGAACTGGATGTCCGCGACGCCGTCGAGCAGGCAGAGCGCATCGCCGGCACCAATATCGACGATGTTTGGGTCAGCTTTTCCGCTGGCGGTCTGCAGAGCATGCTGACCTCCGTCGAAACCGAACTGGGCGGGCACCGGATCGAGCAGGAAGACATTGATCTGCTGCTCGACGCGGGGCGCAACAGCATTGATCCCAAGGGCAAGATGGTGCTGCACGCACAGCCGGCTCTTTATACGCTTGATGGCCTGAACGGGGTGAAGAAGCCGAAAGGCCTGCACGCCGATCGTCTCGGGGTGGATATTCATGTGATTCTTGCCGAAGGTTCTCCGGTTCGCAATATCGACATGAGCGTGCGCGGCGCGCATCTTAACGTGAAATCCATTGTCGCATCACCGATCGCAGCCGGTACCGCCTGTCTTTCCAGGGAAGAACGCGAGCTCGGTGTGGCACTGGTCGAATTGGGCGCGGAAGTGACCAATGTTTCGCTCTTTGCCGGCGGGATGCTGGTCGGTTTGACAACGCTTCCCTATGGAGCCGCCGACATCACCGACGATATCGCCTCCTCCTTTGGTCTGCGGCGCGCGCAGGCCGAACGGATCAAGTGTTTCTATGGATCCGCCACCACCAGTCCGCGCGACAATCATGATGTTATCAATCTTGAACTGGAGAAAACTGCCGAAAACGGCGATGAAGATGGGCGGATCACGCGGGCGCAACTGATTGCAGTGATCCGGCAAAGGCTGGATCACCTGATCGGAGAAATCGGTCGGGCGCTGAAGGAACTGGGCTTTACCGGACCGGTTGGCAGGCAAGTCGTGCTCACCGGCGGCGGCGCCGAACTCAAGGGCATTGCCGATTACGCGCAGTCCGCTCTGGGACGCACGGTTCGCATCGGCCGACCGACCGGCCTGAGCGCGCTTCCGGAAGCCCATAGCGGTCCGGCCTTCACTGGACTTGCAGGGCTGGCGCTCTATGCGTCGCAGGACCCGGTTGATCTGCGATCCATGTCGAGCAGCCAGCAGAATGTCTACAAATATGGCGGATCAGCGGTGATCGGCCGCCTGATGTCGGCGATACGGGGAAATTTTTAGGAAATTTGACAAATAAATTAACTTTTCGGGTGATTCCAACAGCAAATTTGTGCAAAGCGTTAACGAAATATTACAGCACGACAAAATGTCTCGGGAGACAGTGAGATGAGTATCAATATTGGGCCACCGGAAGTCGAAGAATTGAAGCCGAAAATCGCGGTTATCGGAGTCGGCGGAGCAGGCGGCAACGCCATTGCCAACATGATCGCCGCCCAGGTCGAGGGTGTTGATTTCATCGTCACCAACACCGACGCGCAATCGCTCAACAGCTCTACTGCCGAACGGCGGATCCAGCTTGGACCCGATATCACGCAGGGTCTGGGTGCAGGATCGCGCCCCGAGGTCGGTCGGGCAGCTGCCGAAGAAACCATCGATCTGGTCGAGCAGGCGCTGGAAGGCACGCATATGTGCTTTATTGCAGCCGGCATGGGCGGCGGCACCGGTACCGGCGCTGCACCGGTCATTGCCAAAGCGGCACGCGACCGGGGTATATTGACCGTCGGCGTGGTGACCAAGCCATTCACTTTTGAAGGCACGCGCCGGATGAAAGCGGCTGACGCAGGCATTGAGGAACTGCAGAAGAATGTCGACACGTTGATCGTCATTCCGAACCAGAACCTGTTTCTGGTCGCAAATCCGAACACTACGTTCAAGGAAGCCTTTCTGCTCGCTGACGAAGTCCTGCAACAGGGCGTTCGCGGCATTACCGATCTGATGGTTATGCCAGGCCTGATCAACCTCGACTTTGCCGACGTGCGCAGTGTGATGCACGAAATGGGCAAGGCGATGATGGGCACCGGCGAAGCCGAAGGCGACGGACGTGCGCTGGAAGCCGCAGAGAAGGCCATCGCCAATCCGTTGCTCGATGGTGTGTCGATGCAGGGCGCTAAAGGCGTTATCGTTTCGATTACCGGCGGCGAAGATATGCGCTTGATGGAAGTCGACGAGGCAGCCAACCATATTCGCGAGCTGGTTGATCCCGACGCCAATATCATCTGGGGTAGTGCGTTTAACGCAAATCTGGACGGTCGCATCCGTGTTTCGGTTGTAGCCACCGGTATTGATAGCGATGGCAGCGTGTCGTCATCTGCACCGGCTGCATCCTTTGCCATGAGCAGCACATTACAAAAATCGGAAGAACCTCCGCTGACATCGAGTTTTGCTTCATCGATCGCAAGCGACGAGGATGAAGAGGAAGCCGATCAGGAAATCGATCAGGAAGCCGACATCGAGTTCGAGGCAGAGCCGGAGCTGGAGGCTGAGGCAGAGGAAGAGGCAGAGCCGGAATATTCACCTTCTCCTGTCGCAACCTATGGCGACGACGAAGAATCGGAAGAAGAGCCGGCCTCAACGCCATCGTTCGCTTCTCTCACACCCGGAATGGCTGCAGCAAAGCCGGAGCCGGAGGAGGACGAACTGGTTCTTGGCGATGACGCTATCCAGATCGACGATGATGAAGTCGCCGGTTCGGGCGTTCAACCGCCACCGGCACCGCGCGTCGCCTCGGGTGGCGGTACCTTGTTCGAGCGCATGTCCAATCTGACTCGAGGCGGATCAAAAACCGATGAGGATCAAGATGGTGAGGACGACAAATCTTCCGACCCACTCGACATTCCGCGTTTTTTGAACCGGCAGAATAATCAGTAAATTCCGGTTCGGTCCAAGCGGATTTTTGCGCTGATGGGGCGGCACGAGGGAGTTTGTCTTTCCCGTGCCACCACTGGCCTTGCTGGCTTGCAGGAATGATTGATTTCATGCGTAATCATTCCTTTATGTGTCTTGTGAAACATAAATTCAAAATATTGCTAGCCGTGTCTGCGGCGCTCGTGGGTACGGCTGTCCCGTACATGCCTGCCTTTGCCCAATCCAGCGCTCAGGCCAATTCTGATGATCTGCAGGATGCGCTGCGCCGGATTGCGAGAGATTCCAACGATTCCTCTGCCCTCGCGGATGCCGGGCTGGCTGCGCTCGAACTGGGCGATATGCGAGCGGCGATCGGTTTTCTTGCCAAAGCGGACCAGATCTATTCCTCCAGCGGCAGAGTGAAAGTTGGTCTCGGCAGAGCGCTTCTGGCCGAAGAAAATCCATTCGGTGCACTCCGTTATTTCGACCAGGCGGTTGCCAATGGCATTGCGTTGCGCGAAATCGCCGCAGATCGCGGCCTGGCTTACGACCTCATCGGGCGGAACCGGGATGCGCAGAAGGATTATGAACTGGCCATGCGCTACGGCAGCAGCGAGCAACTGATCGAACGCTATGCCATTTCGCTGGGGATCAGCGGTGATATTGAATTGGCCGAAGCACAGCTCAATCCCTTGCTCCTGAAAAGCGACCGTGATGCCTGGCGCAACCGGGCGTTTATCCTCGCCATGAATGGCAGGAAAAAAGACGCGAACAATATCGTCGACCAAACCATGGAACGGCGAATGGCGAAGGCGATCAAGCCGTTTTTCGAGCGCATGCACAAGCTGACAGCGGCCCAGAAGGCAGCAGCCGTCCATCTTGGTCATTTCCCCGCCAGCGAAAATATCGGTGTCGATGTGGCGGCGGTTCAACTGGCATCCAATCTGGCTGTCCGGGGCGGCGACGGCGCGGATGCGGGCCTGATCCCGGTTGGCGAGGCTTTGGGATCGGATGTCGACCGTCCCCGTGTGCTTGCCATGCCCGACAAGTCCCCGCGCAGGCGTCCCGGTGCTGCAGACCGCAGAATGCCCGACCGGAAATCAAGCCGGCGTGTGAAAAAGAATGAAGTTGTTGTGTTGGCCAGAGCAGATTTGCCGGCACCAAACGGCACAGGTTCCGGTCGCGCGCCTGCATTTGCGCGCGCGGAAGCGACGCCGGCACCTATCCCTGAAACGCCACCTGAAGCCCGGCCCGAGCCGTTGCCTGCGAAGAGCTTGCCGGATCCGGTCAAGACTGCCGAAACCAAACCGGACATCAAAACCTCTTCTCCCGGTTTTGAAACGCCCCTCGGCGTCAGCCAGCCGCCCGTGCTGGTGTCGCAGACAATCGAACGCAAGGTTGACATTGCCGGTCGTCAGCCCGTTTTCCGGTCACCGGTCCAATCACCGGTGTTGGACTCGCCTGCAGCAGAGACGAAGGCAGAGGCTCCTGTCAATCTGATCAATTTTGATCTTGCGCAATCGCGCCCGGCAAATGTCGAGATGGCCGCCGCAGATCCGGCTCCCAAATCGCTTTCCGAAATTATCGGCGATATCAATATACCGGAGCGGGAAACCAGAACCGTAGTGGTTCCGGTCGATCTCGACGAAATCGAACCGGCAAAGCCGCAGCCCAAAATTGTCGCCAAACCTGTCGAAAAAGCTCCGGTCAAACCGAAAGCACCGGCCCATCCCAAACGCTATTGGGTGCAAGTCGCGACCGGTTCGGACCTCAATGCGCTGAAATATGATTCCCGCCGGATGGCCAGGAAACACAACGATCTGTTCAAGGGGCACAAGAGCTGGACCTCGCCCTGGGGCAAGACGCGGCGGCTGGTGGTCGGGCCGTTTGACGATTTCAAGGCCGCCAAAGCCTTTGAAGCCGATTTCCGCAAGGGTGGCGGCGACGGTTTTGCATGGGTCAGTGCCGATGGTGTCGAGGTCAACGAGCTGACCAAATGAGCCGGTTGAACAGCTATGCCAGCGATCCGGCCGACAGCCGGGGCCGGCTGCACGATGAAAAGCGCGATGTCACACGCGGCCCGCGTGATAGTTTCCAGCGCGACCGCGACCGCATCATCCACAGCATTTCCTTCCGCCGGTTGCGCCACAAAACTCAAGTCTTTGTCGCACCCGACGGCGACCATTATCGGGTCCGGCTGACCCACAGCCTCGAGGTCGCGCAGATTGGCCGGACGATCGCGCGGGCTCTCGGCCTCAACGAAGACCTGACCGAGGCGCTCTGTCTCGCGCATGATATCGGGCATCCGCCTTTCGGCCACGCCGGGGAAGATGCTTTGCAGGAAGCCCTGGCTGAATTCGGCGGCTTCGATCACAATGCCCAAACGATCCGGACATTGACCAGGCTCGAAACTCCTTATCCGCGCTGGGACGGCCTGAACCTGACCTGGGAAACCCTGGAAGGTCTGGCCAAGCATAATGGACCGGTGGATAACCCCACCTGGGCACTGGCAGAGGCCAATGATATGATGGATCTCGATCTGCCGGGCTGGCCATCACTGGAGGCGCAAGTCGCGGCGATTGCCGACGATATCGCCTATGACAATCATGATATTGATGACGGGATGCGAGCGGGATTGCTGACGCTCGACCAATTGCTCGAACTGCCGTTCATCGCCGACCGCTGGCAGGCAATTTGCGATCATTATGGTGATGTTCCGCACGACAGGCTGTTGCCGGAACTGATCCGCGACCAGATCGGGTTGATGGTAAATGATGTGCTGGAAACAACGCGGGCGCGGATAGATGCGCTGGGCGTGAAATCGTCTCAGGACGTCCGCCAGGCAGGCCAGATGATCGGCGGTTTTTCCAGCGCAATGGCGGATAAGGAACGGACATTGAAAGCCTTCATGTATAAAAACCTCTATCATAATCCCAAGCAGACGGCGGCGGCGGAAGAGGGCAAGCTGATGGTGACCGATCTGGTGAAAGCCTATCGCGAGCAGTCGGATCTGATGCCGGCAAGCTGGTCATCGGCCTTGCCCGAAACGGAACCGGCGCGCACCAGACATATCGCCGATTTTCTGGCCGGGATGACGGACCGTTATGCGAGAAACCGGCACCGGGAAATTTTTGGCGAACATCATGGCGCGAAGTGATTGTTTGCTGTCAGCTATTTTTTGTCACCCCAGCGTAGGCTGGGACCCAGCCCGATCTGGAGAACTCCACAAACTTTGCTTTGGATACCAGCTTTCGCTGGTATGACAGCTCAAATGTAATCAAACTGCGGAGAACCTGAACATGGCCGAAAAAATCCTGATCGTCGGAGCCACCGGCCTGATCGGCGGCCTGCTGACCGGCAAACTGGTCGAGCAGGGCGCGGATAAGCAAATGCACCTGCTGCTCCGGCGGCCCTATCGGGAGGATGTCGGCAAGGCGAAAATCCATGTCCAGCTGCAGGAAAACTGGCCCGCGACGATCGCCAAGATCAAGCCCGATATAGCGATATCCTGCCTCGGCTCGACCATGAAAAAGGCGGGATCAAAAGAAGAATTTGCCGCGGTTGACCGCGATCTGGTCGGCGCTGTTGCGGTGGCTGCCAAAGCTGCGGGGGCCAAGCAATTTATCGCTGTGTCCTCGACCATGGCGGACAGCCGTGCGTCCAGTTTCTACCTCAAGACCAAAGGCGAGGCCGAAGACCTGCTGCGAGCGCAGAAATTCGATCGCCTCGACATCATCCGCCCCGGCCTGCTGCGCGGGGAACGGGTGGGCGAAAATCGCCTCGGCGAAAGCCTCGCCATCGCCGCCAGCCCGATCATGGACCTGCTCTTGCACGGGAAATTCCGCCGCTACCGCTCGATCCTCGCCAGCGATATCGCGGATGCGATCATGATGCTGATGGGGGAGAGTGTGCCAGGGGAATATGTGCACGAGAATGATGCGGTCTGGGAGATGGTTTGAAGGACTGCCGCGCCAGAATCGGATTTCATAACCGATCATTTTTATCCCGATTGCAATCCTATTGTATTGCTGTATTATAGCGCTAATACAATATGGAGAATCCTGATATGCGTAGATATTCACTAGTCAGTGCAACGTGCATCGCGTTGCTGCTCCCGTCCGCTGCCATGGCCCAGCCAACGGTGATTAGTGATCAAGCGCAGCAATCTTCATCGCCCACCCCAAATCCCGAAAATCTGCGCCAAATGATCGCCGAACAGCTTCCCGCATCATTGGCAGAAAATGACGTGCCCAGCGCCTCGATTGCCTATATTCAGGACGGGAAACTGGCCTGGACTTTTGCTGCGGGCGAATCCGAACCGGGCAAGTCAGCGACACCCGATACGCTCTATAACATTGCATCAATGACCAAATCGCTTGTCGCGGAGACCGTCGTTCGACTTGCCAAAGACGGAGCCTTTTCGCTGGATGACAGCATGGCCGATGCCTGGGTTGATCCCGATATAAAGGATGACCCGCGCCACAAGCTGCTCACCCCGCGTCTCGCCCTGACCCACCGGACCGGCTTTCCCAACTGGCGGTACCAGACCGATGACGTGCTCAAATTCGAGCATGATCCGGACACCCAATTTGGCTATTCCGGAGAAGGGATGCAATATGTGGCTCGCTTCATTGAAAAGAAGCTGAACAGACCACTGGAAGAACTGGTTGCAGAAACCATTTTCAAACCCGCGGGTATGAAGGAAACAACTTTCACCGACAAACCCTACCTGGTCGGTCGCATGGCGATGTCGCAGAACGCGGCAGGCGAGCGTGACTATGCGCCGCGCCGAAAGACATGGAATGCGGCGGATGATGTCTGGAGCAGCGCCGGTGACTATGCCCGGTTCATGATCTGGGTGATGGCCAACCCTGTCAGTGCCGAGCGCGCCGACACCTATTGGGTGCCGCGCAACAACCTGAAACATCAGATATGTCAGGAAGGTCGGATAGCGCCTCCGCTATGCCCCAAAAGCCTTGGTTTCACGGCTGGCTGGAGTGTTTATGATACACCGGACAATATGATCGTCATGCACGGCGGCGGAGACGCGGGCGAACGCACTCTGGGTTTCTTCAACCCCGTAACCGGCAGCGGAGCGGTGATTTTCACCAATGGTGCTAACGGTCAGAAAGTCATTCGCGACGTCGTAAAGATATTGCTTCCCGATCCCAGCTTTGTTGCCTTCATGACCATGCAGGCCGGGGGATAGGTTTGCTGTTGCGGAGATAATGCACTCAATTCTCTGAATTCGAACAACTCTGTCGCCTTAGCGAAGGCTGGAGCCTAACCCGCTTGACGTTTGATGGCCGGGTTTGGTTTAAGATCCCGCGATAACTGTGGAATCTGGATAATATCCACTCCCGCTCATAAAATCCCGCACTGCTTCATAGAATCGTTGACTCCTCCGACCCACTCATCCACTCGTAAATCTGCTTTTTGATCGGCGCTTTCGGGCAAGGATCATGAGGCGTTGCGGGAGAGCGTTTTTCTGTCCCACCAGGCAAAAAAGCCGCCGAAGGAGCAACCGCCCCGGAAACTCTCAGGCCAATGGACCGCAAACGTCTCGCAAGCACTCTGGAAAGAGTCCGCCCTAGCTTTAGCAACGGCGGGCCACCGAAGGGGTAAGTGGCGCCGGATTTGTTCCGGCATGAACGTGCGCCGTTCGTCCTGAGCTTGTCGAAGGATGATTGGTGACCGCGCTTCGACAGGCTCAGCACGAGCGGATATCGAAGCGAACAGCCATGAAACTCTCAGGTTCCGTGACAGAGGGGGCAGTTTTGCAGGGCTTTTCTGCGGGCTGTCTAGTTGATGCGGAAATATGATGAGTGAAAATAGCGAAAATCTGAAACAACTGCCACTCGGCGACTGGCATCGCAGCCTCGGCGCGCGCATGGTACCGTTTGCGGGCTATGAAATGCCGGTGCAATTTGAAGGCGTGATGGCCGAGCATATCTGGACCCGGACCGAAGCGGGCCTGTTCGACGTATCGCATATGGGACAGTTGCAGTTGATCGGCGACGGCGCAGCCGATGCGCTGGAGACGATAACGCCGGGCAATCTGTCCGCGCTGGCTGCCGGCAAGATCCGTTACACATTGCTGCTCACTCAGGATGGCGGGATACTGGACGATCTGATGGTCACCAATACCGGCCACCATCTTTATCTGGTGGTCAATGGCGCGACCAAACATGATGATATCGCCTATATGCGCGACCAATTGCCGGACAATGTGACGCTCAACCATCTCGAAGACGCGGCATTGCTGGCGCTGCAGGGGCCCAAGGCATCAGCCGCTCTGGCCAGCCTCGACCTTCAACCACTGCAAGCGGATTGGCCGCTGCCGACCGATCTCTCCTTCATGGAAGCAGGGCCGTTTATGTGGAACAATATCCCGCTCGGAATCAGCCGCTCCGGCTATACCGGCGAAGATGGTTTTGAGATCAGCGTGCCAGCCGAACATGTTGTGGCGCTGGCGACGGCTTTGACCGATCTCGAAGAGGTGCGCCCGATCGGTCTTGGCGCGCGCGACAGTCTGCGGCTGGAGGCGGGATTGCCGCTTTACGGCCATGATATGGGTCCGGACATATTGCCGGTCGAAGCGAATCTCAACTTTGCGCTGCACAAGCGCCGCCGCGAGGAAGGCAATTTCGCCGGGGCGGAGCGCGTACTCGCGCAATATCCGGACAAGGCAGGCAAGATACGCGTCGGACTATACGTCGACGGGCGGCAGCCTGTCCGCGAAGGCGCTACCGTGGTCGATGCCGCTGGGGCTGCCATCGGCAATGTGACCAGCGGCGGCTTTTCACCGACGCTTCAACGACCGATCGCCATGGCCTATGTGCCGATGGACCTGTCCGAAAGCGGAACCGCTATCACCGTCGAACAGCGCGGCAAGAAAATTGCCTGCACCGTTGCCGACATGCCTTTTGTGCCGCATCACTATTACCGCAAACCCAAGCCATAGATTGACAGGAAGAGGAAACGACCATGAGCCGATATTTTACCGATGAACATGAATGGGTCGATGTCGAAGGCGACACGGCGACCGTCGGCATTACCGACTATGCACAGGAACAGCTGGGCGACATCGTGTTCATCGAAACGCCGGAAGTCGGGGCTGAACTGAGTCAGGGCGACGATGCTGCGGTGATCGAATCGGTCAAGGCCGCATCCGACGTCTATGCGGCGGTCTCCGGCGAAGTGATCGAAGTGAACGAAGCGCTGGAAGACGAGCCCGGACTGGTCAATTCATCGGCAGAGGAAGATGGCTGGTTTTTCCGATTGACCCTGTCGGACAAGGACGAACTCGACGATCTGATGGACGAGAAAGCCTATAAGGCGTTTGTCGACGATCTGTGACGATGAATAGCCCCTCCCCTTCAGGAGCATCGTCTCTCGAAGGGGTCAATCAGTCCCCCGGACTGATTGAGGAATAATCCGGGGGATTATTCCGGCCCCGTCGAGAGACGATGCTGGGTTGGGGTGGGGCCTGTCCTCACTCGCAAAAATTCGGAAGCTGGCATCGAGCCAGCCTCCTCATAACCCACCCAGTGTGGCAGCAGCTTCATCCCCCGGATGAAGCCAAGAGCCGCCACACTCCCCTCCCTTAAAAGGGAGGGGTGGTACGAAGGAATACTATATGCGTTATCTCCCGCTAACTCCCGACGACCGGCAATCGATGCTGGCTAAAATCGGCGCGAAATCGGTCGATGAGTTGTTCGTCGATGTGCCAAAAGAAGCACAGTTGACCGGGCCAATCCACGATCTCCCAATGCATGCCGGCGAGATGGCGGTGGAAGCGCATATGAAGGCGCTCGCGAAAAAGAACCACGCTGCCGGTGACATGCCGTTCTTTCTGGGGGCAGGGGCCTATCGTCATCATGTCCCGGCCAGCGTTGACCATATCATCCAGCGCGGGGAATTTCTCACCGCCTACACACCCTATCAACCGGAAATCGCGCAGGGCACGCTGCAGACCCTGTTTGAATTCCAGACCCAGGTCGCCCGCCTGTTCGGTGTCGATGTCGCCAATGCCTCGATGTATGACGGTTCGACCGCTTGCTGGGAGGCGATCACTATGGCGCGGCGGATCACCAAGCGCGGCAAGGCGATTGTCTCGTCAGGACTGCATCCGCATTATGTTTCGGTGGCCAAAACCATGGCGCGCTTCACCAAGGATGATCTGGCCTATCAAGCGCCTCGTCTCGACGCAGCCACCGATGGCCAAAACCTGCTCGACCAGATTGATGACGAGACCAGCTGCGTGGTCGTGCAATATCCGGATATATTGGGCCGCATCGGCGATCTTTCCGCGATCGCGGAAAAAGCGCACCAGCATAAAGCATTGCTGGTTGCCGTGGTCACCGAGCCGGTAGCCCTCGGCGCGATAAAATCGCCGGGCGAAATGGATGCGGATATTGTCGTCGGCGAAGGCCAGTCTTTGGGTGTCGGCCTGCAATTTGGCGGTCCCTATGTCGGGCTGTTCGGCTGCAAGCAAAAATATGTCCGGCAAATGCCCGGTCGGCTGTGCGGCGAGACCGTCGACGCTGAAGGCAAACGTGGCTTTGTCCTGACCCTCTCCACCCGCGAGCAGCATATCCGCCGCGAAAAGGCGACGTCAAACATCTGCACCAACAGCGGATTATGCGCGCTGGCGTTCACCGCCCACATGACCTTGCTCGGCGAAAAAGGCTTGCGTGAACTGGCGCTGCTCAATCACAAAAAGGCGGTGCAGGCGGCGGATCGCCTTTCAAGGATCAAGGGCGTCGACCTGATGAACGATAGTTTTTTCAATGAGTTCACTCTGGTGCTTGAAAAGGATTCACGGCCTATTGTGCGCAAGCTTGCCGATCAGCGGATCTTGGCCGGTGTGTCCCTTGGCCGACTGTATCCGGAGGAGAAGCCACTCGCCAATGGATTGCTTGTGGCTGTTACGGAAACTGCGACGGATAGCGAAATCGAGACACTGGCCACTACTCTCGAGGGAGCGCTGTCATGAACATGCTCTCCGAGGGACGCCCGACCAGGCAGGAAGAAAATCTGATCATGCCCGACAGAAATGCCGTCACCACCCATACCGGCAATCGCGCGCTGATGGTCGACGAACCGCTGATTTTCGAAATCGGGTCGCCGGATCGCAGCGGCGTCGATCTGCCCGATGCACCGCAGGTTGAAAGCCGTCTCGGCGGTCTCGACCGCAAGACGCCGATCGCCATTCCCGGTCTGTCCGAGGGCGAGATGGTCCGCCATTATACCCGGCTCAGCCGCCAGAATTATGCCATCGACGTCGGCTTGTTCCCGCTCGGCAGCTGCACGATGAAGCACAATCCGCGGCTCAACGAGAAAATCGCGCGGCTCAAGGGCTTTGCCGATATCCATCCGCTGCAGCCGATGGAAAGCGTGCAGGGGGCTCTGGAACTGATCCACGAGCTGGCAGAATGGCTCAAGGCTCTGACCGGCATGCCAGCGGTGGCGATGTCACCAAAGGCAGGCGCGCATGGCGAGCTGTGCGGGATATTGGCGATCCGTTCGGCGCTGGAAGCTCGTGGCGACGCGCGTGAGGTCATATTGGTACCGGAAAGCGCCCACGGCACCAATCCGGCGACCGCAGCCTTTGCCGGCTACAAGGTGGAGGACATTCCCGCCAACAGCGATGGCCGGGTTGATCTCGAGGCTCTCAAGGCGCGGCTCGGCCCTGATGTCGCCGGTGTGATGATCACCAACCCCAACACCTGCGGTCTGTTCGAACCGGATATGAAGGCGATTTCCGATGCGGTGCACGCTGCGGGCGCTCTGGTCTATTGTGACGGCGCCAATTTCAACGCCATTGTTGGCCGGGTACGGCCCGGCGATCTGGGTGTCGATGCCATGCATATCAATCTGCACAAGACCTTCTCCACGCCCCACGGTGGCGGCGGCCCTGGTTCCGGTCCTGTGGTATTCTCAGAAGCGCTGGCGCCCTTTGCGCCGCTGCCGATTGTCGAAAAAATGGAAAACGGCCATTTTCATCTGGTAGAAGAAGAAACCGCCGAAGATCACCACAGCAGCAGCTTCGGCCGGATGGTCGCGTTCCACGGCCAGATGGGCATGTTCACCCGCGCTCTGGCCTATATGCTCAGCCACGGCGCGGATGGCCTGAAACAGGTTTCCGAGGATGCCGTGCTCAACGCCAATTATATCCTCCGCAGCCTGGAAGACGTGCTCGACGCGCCGTTTGCCCATAGCGGACCGTGCATGCACGAGGCGTTATTCTCGGACAAAGGCTTTACCAATGATGTGACGACGCTCGATCTCGCCAAGGGCATGATTGACGAGGGCTACCATCCGATGACCATGTATTTTCCGCTGGTGGTCCATGGCGCGATGCTGGTCGAGCCGACCGAGACCGAGAGCAAGGCGGCGATTGACCAGTTTATCGGCGCTTTCCGCTCGGTGGCGGAGCGGGCCAAGGCGGGCGACGAATTGCTGAAATCCGCCCCCCATTTCGCACCGCGCCGCCGTCTCGACGAAACCCGTGCGGCCCGCAAGCCGATATTGGTGTGGACCGAACCCGAGGATTTTGCCGAAGCGGCTGAATAGAAGGTCGGGCGTTGTTGCCTATTCTCTTCGCTCCGTTCGCACTGAGCCTGTCGAAGTGCCTCTTTGGGCCAGAAACTGTCCTTCGACAGGCTCAGGACGAACGGTCAAGAAGCTGAGCGCGCTATGATCCATCGTCTCACCAACCTGTTTGCCCTGTGGACAATATTGGGGACAGCCTGGGCGTGGTTTGTGCCCGACCATTTTCTGTGGGTCGTCGATGGCCGTTTCCGGCCACTGGGTCAGCCTTTGATCAGCGTCATGCTGGGTCTGATCATGCTCGGCATGGGCCTGACATTGTCGTTTGATGATTTCAGACGGATCGCGAAAATCCCGAAGTGCGTGGCAACCGGCGTCCTGTTGCAATTCACCGTGATGCCGCTGGCCGGGATATTTCTTGCGATGATATTCGGACTGGAGACCGGCCTTGCCGTTGGTCTGATCCTGGTCGCCTGCTGCCCGGGCGGCACAGCTTCCAATGTCGTCGCCTATCTCGCCAATGCCAATCTGGCGCTGTCGGTGACGATGACCATGGCCTCGACGCTGGTCGCGGTCGTTGCGACGCCGGTGCTGACCGGACTGCTCGCCGGAAAATATGTCGAGATTGACCAGTGGAGCCTGTTCATCAACATGGTCTCGATCGTGCTCTTGCCGGTTATCGCAGGGGTCATGCTCAACCGCTATTTGCCCAGATTGACAGAAAAGATCGCGATCTTTTCACCGCTCGCTTCTGTCATTGTTGTTGTCCTGATCGTTGGCGGGATTATCGCCAATAGCAAGGCGCTGATCGAGGCGCATTTCGGCGTGCTGATGCTGGCAATATTGCTGCTGCACGTCTTCGGTTTCGGTCTTGGTTATCTGATCACCAGAGCAATGGGGCTGGATGTGGCAGAGCGCCGCACAATCAGTATCGAGGTCGGTATGCAGAATAGCGGCCTCGGCTCCAGCCTCGCGTCCACGCCAACCTTCGCCGCGCAGTTCGCAACGCCGATGCAGGCGGCGCTCGCCCCGGTGCCAAGCGCCATTTCCGCTGTCTATCATGTGGTTATCGGCAGTTTTCTAGCCGCAATCTGGCGGCGCATGGACTAGAGCCAGCGTCGAACCTTGGCTTTATAAGCGAGATATTCGTCGCCGAATTTCTTTGCCAGATAGCGCTCTTCCCGCGCGACCACCTGCGTGCGGATGACGAGGAACACCACCGGCAATAATATCACTGCCCAGCTGCTGCGGAACCACAGTGCAAGTCCAAGATAGAGCAGCATCATGCCCAGATACATCGGGTTGCGGGTGTACCGGTAGATGCCCGAACTGATGATCTGGTTGGCATGTTTCCACGGCTCGAGATTATTGCCGAGCTGTCTGAAGCGGCTGGTTCCGGCGAACATGACCGAAACACCGGCCAACAGGGCAATCCCGCCGGCCACCATGATCAAGGGTAAGACAGGAATGAAGTCCGGCACGCGGCCGCTCAGCCGGTCGAGCAACAATCCGGTCAGCAAAAAGCCGATATAAACCAGCGGCGGCGGAAATTTCACTTGCGCGCTGTCTTCTTCGGGGCGAAGCAGTTTCATCATGGCTCAGACCAATATCCCAATATCGTCGCACAGGCAAATGGCAGGTAATTGCAATGACTGATTCAAAGCACTGGTCCAGTGATACCGTCACACCGGGCGAACAGCGCCATGCCCCGGCGACGATGCGCAACCGCGATGCGATTGTCGAACTGCTGCGCGGCATTCTGCCCGACCACGGAACGATACTGGAAATTGCCAGCGGCACCGGCGAGCATGTCGTCTATTTTGGCAAGACATTTCCCCATCTGACATTCCAGCCCAGCGACCCCGATCCGGGATGCTGTCAATCGATCGCCGCCTGGACCCGGCGCGAAGCCATGACCAATGTTCTGCCGCCGCTCCAGCTGGATGCGCAGGCCGCCAATTGGGACGTGCCGCAGCCGGCGGCGATCCTGTGCATCAACATGGTCCATATCAGTCCGTGGGAATCCAGCATCGGCCTGTTCGAAAAGGCAGGCAAGCTGCTCGATCGCGGTTCGCCGCTCTATCTCTATGGCCCCTATTTGCGAGACGATGTCGAAACCGCGCCGAGCAATCTGGCCTTCGAGCGCAGCCTCAAAAGCCGCGACCTGAGATGGGGCTTGCGCGATGTCGCCGATATGGATGCACTGGCTACGCGCAACGGGTTCGTTCGGGAAAGCCTGATCGAGATGCCGGCCAATAATATTTCGCTGGTCTACCGGAAAACAGAATAGCCCCTCCCCTTCAGGGGAGGGGTTGGGGTGGGGCCTTTCTCCACGCACAAATTCGGAGACTGGCATCGAGCCAGCCTCCTCATAAACCACCAGTGTGGCAGCAGCTTCATCCCCGGATGAAGCCAAGAGCCGCCACACTCCTCTCCTTTGAAAAGGAGGGGCTTGTCGCCGTCCCCCTTGCCTTGCCTTAATCACCCGATTAACAGGGACGCAAAACAATTTAGGAGCGGGCAAATGACAGAGACACGCAGATGCATGGGATCTTCCATCGCTCAATGGGCGGCGGCAACACCGGACAATATCGCGATCGATGATTCCGACGGTCTGGTCAGCTATGCCGAACTGGACAAGCGTGCCACCGCCTATGCGAAGGCTTTTACCGGCGCGGGTCTGGCAAAGGGCGACCGCATTTGCTGGCTGGGCAAGAATAGCGGGCTGTATTTTACCCTGTTCGCCGCTGCCAGCCGCGCCGGATTGGTCATCGCCCCGATCGGCTGGCGTCTCGCCGCGCCGGAAGTCGCCTATGTTCTGAAAGACACGCGGGCCCCGCTGCTGATCTGCGAACCTGAATTTGTCGAGACCGCAAAGCGGGCGGCACAAGAGGCGCCCGACACCAAAACGATAGTCTGCACAAAGCCGGGTACAGACCTCCCGACGCTGGCCGATTTTGTTGCCACAACCACGCCAGGCGAACTGCCGACATGCGATCCGGCTGACGGTGTGCTGCAACTCTACACCTCCGGTACCACCGGCAATCCCAAGGGCGCGGTGCTGACCAGTGACAATCTGTTCAAGATGCGGCCACTGATCGAGGATCACCCGGATCATACGTGGATCGACCTGAAATCGGGCGACAGCACACTGGCGGTCATGCCCTGCGCGCATATCGCCGGGTCCGGTATTGGTCCGATTGCCTTCTATAATGGCGCGACGATGATGGTTATTCCGGAATTCCACCCGGACAGCGTACTGGATTGCGTGGACAAGGGGCTCAACCAGTTTTTCCTTGTCCCTACCGCGCTGCAGATGCTGGTCAACTGGCCGAGGGCAAAGGATACGGATTTTTCCAGCGTCCGCTCCGTCACCTACGGCGCTGCGCCAATCCCGCTGGAGCTGCTGCGCCAGTGCATCCAGACCATGCCAAAGGCTTTGTTCTGCCAGCAATATGGCATGACCGAGACCACCGGTACGGTCTGCATCCTGCCGCCCGGGGACCATGATCCGGCGGGCAATGAGCGGATGCGAGGTGTCGGCATCCCGCTGCCCGGCGTCGAGATGAAGATCGTCGACGAAAACCGGCAGGAAGTGCCGCCCGGCACGATCGGAGAAATCGCCACGCGATCCGGCCTCAACATGCTGCATTATTACGACAATCCGGATAAAACAGCGGAGACGGTCGACGCCGACGGCTGGCTCTACACCGGCGACGCCGCGATCATGGATGAAGACGGCTATTTCTATATCAAGGACCGGGTCAAGGACATGATCATCTCCGGCGGCGAGAATGTCTATCCGGCAGAAGTCGAGAACGCGATTTTTGGCCACCCGCAAGTCCATGAAGTCGCCGTCATCGGCATCCCCGACGCAAAATGGGGCGAAGCGGTCAAAGCGGTCGTCTCGCCCAAGCCGGACGCGGGCGAAGTGGATACCGACAGCATCATCGCCTGGGCGAGAGAACGGATTGCCGGTTTCAAGGTGCCGAAGACAGTTGATGTTATTGCGGAATTGCCTAGGAATGCCTCGGGCAAGATATTGCGCCGGGAACTGCGCGCGCCTTATTGGGAAGGGCAGGAGCGCGGGGTTAGTTGAGGGTTGATGGGAACACAGTACAGCGTTCGCTCAGGTCGCAAAGCGGACGATGGCGATCCGCTCGCTGTCGGTCAGCTAACAACCCGGTTAAAACCACAAACTCCCCTCACGCCGCCTGCACCACCGCCAGATGGGCAGGGCTGCGGGCCAGCGAAAGCTGGACCTGTTCGACCACAAAATCGATCAGGGCGCGGATATGCGGTTGGCGGCGAGCATCATCGGTCGTTACGATCCAGCCGGGCATGGTAAGCTCGGTGATCGGCGGCAGCAGCCGGACCAGACCTCTCGTGTCGTCTCCCATCAGGCAAGGCAGGATCGAAGCGCCGACGCCGGAGCGGACACTCGCGATGATGCTTGAGAGCGTGTTTGCATGATGCGCGATTTCGGCATCCGGAAAATTCTCTGTCATCCAGCGGGTGATCTTTCCTTCGCGGTCCATCGACATGATCAACGGATAACGGATCATCTCTTCCAGATTATCGGGCATACCCAGTGACGACACCAGTTGCTCATGGGCATAGAATGTTTCCTGCATATCGACCAGATGCCGCACGATCAGCGTTTCCTCGGTCGGCTTTGCGCCAAATCGAAGAGCGACATCACTCTCTCCGCGCGAGATATCCAGATTCTGGTCCGATGTCATGATCTCCAGTCTCAGGTCGGGATAACGGGCGCGGAGCAGGCCCAGCGTCGGGATGATCCAGGCATTGGCCGCGGATTCCACCGTCGTCAGTCGTACCGTGCCGGCGACGCGGCGGGCCTCTGCGGCTATGCTGTCGGAGAAGGACAGGACCGCTGCTTCGACCGATTCCGCTGCGGGCAGAACAGATTCACCACGGGGCGTCAGGGTGTAGCCGGAGGGTTTGCGGATAAACAGCTTTACCCCGATTGCGTCTTCGAGCGCGGTGACCCGGCGGGATACCGTCGACTGACTGACCCTGAGATGTGTCGCGGCCGCAAGCGTGCTGCCGGTGCGTGCGACAGCAAGGAAGTAACGCAAGTCGTTCCAGTCCAGCATGGCCAATTCTCCCTATCAACTCCGGGCTATGCGTTTCTGCATAACATATTTGCAGGACTAGTGTTAGCGCCTCGATCCGGTCGGGCCTATTTAGAGTTTACGACGATGGATTGATCCACCGTTTAATTTGAAACCTGAAACTTTGGAGATATGAAATGACCCACTTCAACACAACCGCCCTGATCGGTGCATTTTTCGCGACGGTAACGAGTTTTACCCTGGCCCTCGCAGCCTTTCCGCTGGCGGTCTTGACCGTCTAGTCGGAAACACAGCAGAATTTTCCGGAAAGGAGAACATCATGTCCAACCAACGCGCAACCTATATTTCGGCATTGCTGGGATTTCTGACCACCAGCGCCCTGATCATATTAACGCATAATCTGTTCAATGTGCAGAACGTCGTATGAAACAGAAAAACGGGTGGATCGGTGAACCGGCCGGTTGGTCTGGGACACCGATCCACTTCATATGGACATAACAGACAATATTATGCCCGCCATGACCGACGCCGGTTTTTGAACGCGCTTATTCCTTCAGCGCTTCCCTGGATTGCCGGATGCCGTAGCCAAGCCAGCCAGCTTCGTTAAAATTGACAGAATCCTTGTGCAGCTTCTGCAATATCTTCAACCGGACAGCCCAGGCAGGCCTGTGATCAGGCTCTACCGATAACACGCTTTCCGCCAGCGCCAGAGCGGACAGCTCCTCTCCCTTGCCGAAGAGCGTTTCTGCCTCTGCCACTACAACATCGGGACCGCCTGCCATCTTTACCAATGTCATGCTTGAAGCATTGGGCTTTATCGAAAGTATCGAAGAGGGATTGCCGCCGAACCAGCCGGCATAGCCATCATATATGCCGCGCACGGTCCATTTCACGGTGCCATATTGCTCGGGCAGAGCCAGTTCCGCTGGCAGTTTTATCTCTTCCATCAGGCTGTGAACGTCTTTGCCGTCGTTCATTCCGGCAACGGTCGCATCATGAACATATAATATCGCATCGCGATATTTGGTCAGCGCTGCACGCACGGCAGCGGCGCCCTTGATCGCGTCGCCGTGGCTCGGGATCATGATCTCGGCGTCAAGCGCCAGCACGTCATTGATGGACTGGACATAATCGAGCGCCCACCGCGGTTTGGTGCCGCGCAAGGTGTAGATATTGGGGAAGGATTCATAGATCAGGTCGCCAACGAACACGGCCTTCTTCTCTGGAATCCAGACCGTCAACGCATCCAGCGTCTCCGCCGGGGCCGAGGTGACGACGAAGGTCAATCCACCAAGCTCGAATTCATATTTGTCATCGAATAATATCGTTGCGGGAATATTGGCGTCATAGTTTCCCGGATGCGCGGTCCCGGCATCCGGGCGGGCGATATCAAGCCCGAATTGCGCCGAGTTGCGGAGCGCGAAAAATCCGGAAAGCCGCTTTTGATAATGGAGAAACTCGACCGAGTTCTCCTGTGCAATGACATTCGTGTCCTTCCCGCGCCAAAGCGGGATGCCGCCAACATGATCGCCATGACCATGGGTTGCGATAATATATTCCGGGACCTTGTTGCTGACCGCATTGAGCAGCTTCTTATGCCCCGCAGCATTTTGCGGCAATGATGTGTCGATGACCACATTGCCTTCATCGGTTACGACCAGAAAGCTGTTACCGAAACCGGTGGCCTGAAATATACCGTCGGTAATTTCCAGGGCTTCGGTCTGGGTTGATTTTTGTTGCAGAGACAAAGTATCGCCGCTCGCACTTTTTATCGAGACTGTGTCCAGATCATTGGAGCCCGCCGCCGGATCATCTTGTGCGGTTGCTTGAGTAGAACTCAAGCCTAACGCGGATAATGCCAATATGGCCGCTAGTGTATGTTTCACAATTTGATCTCCCCTGACCGGTTGTGGGACTTGTATTCCCTGCAAAAGCTTCTCCAGCTGCATCGATCACAAATCCGTTTCCGGCAACCTATATGGTCAGGCAAGACCTAGTCCAGCCTTATCGGGGCAGGGGCTATCCCGCCAACTGATCCAGCGCAAAGCCCTGCGCCGCGTCCCGGACCTCCTCGGCCAGTTCTGAATCGGGCAATGATTTTGCGATCACCATTCCGCCAACGCACAGGGCCGCCAGCGACAAGGCTTGTTGCCGAGATTTATGGCCCTTCTTGTCGAGGCCCTTTTCGAACAAGCCGACCATCGCTTCGAGCAGTTCCAGATAGGAGCTTTGCACTTGCGGATTGGACCGCGCTATGTCGGACGGCAAGGCGATCATCGGACATTGGCCGTCGACATCGCCGAGATGTTCCGCCGACAGATAGCCCAATATCATATCGCGGACCATGTCTCGCCCCGGAAGCTTTGGATCGACTCCCGCATTTGCCCGCCATTCGGCGCCGCGGCCATGAAGGAAGCTGGACACTGCGGCGTGGTGCAGCTGTTCCTTGGTCTTGAAATGATTATAGAATCCGCCGCGCGTGAGTCCCGCATTTTCCATCACCATATCAATGGTGACATCCCGGAAGCCGTGCCGGTTGAACAATATGCGGGCCGATTCGACGATTTTGGCCCGTGTCTGCTGCTTGTGCTCGGCGCTGTAAGGCATGGGTATTTTCTCCGTTTCACGACGTCATAAGAGATTTCTAAAAATGTTCTTTAACATATTTAGATTGGCGCAATAAGGCGGCGTCAACAATCATCAAATCCCCGAAGGAGAATGCAATGCAAAAATATATCCTCGCTTATCACGGAGGCGCGACGTCGATGACGCCGGAAGAAGGCCAGAAGCATATGCAGGACTGGATGGCCTGGATGGATGGTCTGGGCGATGCCGTGGTTGACCGCGGCCTTCCCGTCGGGAAATCCGTGACGGTCAGTGCTGAAGGCGTGACCCAGGATGGTGGCTCAAACCCCCTGTCGGGTATCACCATCATTCAGGCTAAAAGTCAGGATGCCGCGATCGCGATGACCCAGAAATCACCGCATCTTGCTATCGGCGGGACGATCGAACTGGCCCCGGCGATGGACATGCCGATGTAGGGATTATGATCCGTTCGTGCTGAGCCTGCCTGTCCTCGCGAAGGCGGGGATCGAAGCACAGCTCCCAAAAACTGCCTTTCGACAGGCTCAGGGCGAACGGTCCCACCTGACTCCATGAAACCTAAAACCAGAACCGCACGCCGACCACATAATTGGTAACGCTCGGATCTTCGCCAGCCGCGCGCGCGAAATCGCGGCTGCCGCCCAGTTTCCATTCCTGCTCGATACCGATGTAGGGCCCGAATTCCGGGACGATTTCGTAGCGCAGGCGCAGGCCGAGTTCGAGATTGTCGATGCCGGACCCGATGCCCAGTTCGGGAATATCCTGAGCGGACAGGTTCACCTCGGCGCGCGGTTGCAGGATCAGGCGCTGGGTGATTCGCTGGTCATATTCCGCCTCGATCCGCGCCGTCAAATCGCCTTTATTGGAGAGGAATGCTGCGGCGTCGACTTCAAACATATAGGGAGCGAGGCCTTGGATGCCGACCACGGCGTGGGTACGCTCGGGGCCGGTCAGGTCCTGACGGACACCCGCTTGCAGGTCGAAGAAGGGCGCGATGGCGCGGCTGTACAGCGCTTGGATTTCGGCACTTTCAATCGGCTGGCCAAAGCTGCCTTCGCCTTCGCTCTTGAACCAGAATTTGTGGATGTCCCCGCCATAATAGCCCTGCACATCCCACAGATAACCATCTTGGCCTTCGCGCGCGCGATATTCCAGGCGGTCACCCTGGAACCAGAATATCTGCATATTGCCATGTTCGTCATACAGTGCATCGCGCGCTGGCTGCATCGCTTCCCGGCCCCAGATCGCATCGGCGGCGCGGATTGGTCCGGTTTCTGTATTGGGTACGGAGATTTGCGGTGGTTCAGGCTGATGGGCGCTGTGGTCCATCGAACCATGATCCATCAAGTCATTCTGTGCTTTGCCATGATCCATATCCGCATGGTTCATCGCATCATGGTCCACAGGCGCTGGTTTTGCCGGGGCGGCTTTGACTACTGGCGGTTTGGCTTTGGGTTTCGCTGCAGGTGCTGCTTTCGGCTTTGCCGCCGGTTTCGTCGGCATCGGCATTTTATGCCCCTCATGCTGCGCGAGCGCTGGCGCAGATGCGCCGAGCAGCAGTGATATCATCACAATTTTCATGCCGCCGCTCCTTCGGGAAAGGCGACGCTGACCGTCTGCATCATCCCCGCATGCATATGGTAGAGCAGATGGCAGTGGAACGCCCAGTCACCCGGTTCGTCGGTGGTCACGTCGAACGTAGCGCTGCTGCCCGGCTGGACGACAACTGTATGCTTTTTCGGCTGATGATGACCTTGTCCGTTGACGACCTCAAAGAACATCCCGTGGAGATGTATCGGATGCGCCATCATCGTGTCGTTGACCAGCTTGACTCGAACGCGCTCGTTATAGCCGAAGCGGATAGGCTCGTCGCCGACCGCGCTCATTTTCTTGCCGTCAAAGCTCCACATATAGCGTTCCATATTGCCGGTCAGATGCAGCTCCATCTCGCGGTCGGGCGCGCGCTTGTTGTGATCCATCTCGAGCGATTTGAGCATCCGGTAATTGAGCACCCGGTGCGGGACATTGTCGAGGCCAAGTCCGGGATAGCCGGTGCGGTCCTGCGGGTTCATCGCAACCATATCGATGCCGGGGCCGACTTCGACGCTATCGGGCAGCAGGCTGGTGTCGCGCATATTCATGCCGCCCATATCATGTCCGGTCATTGCTTCGCCGGTTGCCATCGCGCTCATGTCGTGACCGCTGTGGTCTACGGAAGTCGAAGGTTGTGCGCCATGTGCACTATGATCCATATCGCCCGTGCCGTCCTGATCTTCACCATGGCCCATCCCCATATCGGCCATCGTCAACAGCGGCGGATCGCGCAGGGCAGGGAAGCTCGCCTTGCGTCCCGGCTGCGAGGTCAGCGTGGCCTGCGCCATGCCGCTGCGATCCGCGGATTCTGCGGCCAGCGCAAAGGCACCATCCTGCGTCGGTGTAACAATCACATCATAGGTTTCCGCCACGCCGATCTGCAGTTCATCCACTTCGACCGGCTGCACATTCTGGCCGTCGGCCTGGACAACCATCATCGGCAGGCCCGGCAAGCGGATGTTGAAAAAGGTCATCGCGCTGCCGTTGATGATACGCAGCCTGACTCGTTCCCCCGGTCGGTAGGGCAGTTCCAGCCCGTCATCGGGGCCGTGGCCATTCATGAGATAGGTATAGGTAGGCGCAGACACATCAGCGATGTCGGTCGCCATCATCCGCATCTTTCCCCACATGCGCCTTTGCGCGCCGCTCAAATCATAATCATCGGTCGCGGTGGTTTTCTGACGGCTGAAATAGCCTTCCGCCACTTTCAGTTTCTTCATGATCTGGTGCGGATGCATCGCGGCAAATTCGCTCAGCAAAATTACATGCTCGCGATCATATTGCACCGGATCGGGGCCGGCGGGATCAATGATGATCGGACCGTAATGGCCGGACTGTTCCTGCAGGCCGCTATGGCTGTGCCACCAATAGGTGCCTGATTGGCGGGGAGTGAAGGGCACATCAAAGCGCGCGCCGGGTTTGATCCCCGGAAAGCTGATCCCCGGAACGCCATCAAACTGGAACGGCAGCAGCAGTCCATGCCAGTGTATCGAACTGTCAACATCCAGCATATTGTGCACCGAGAGCAGGGTCTTCTCGCCTTCCTTCATCCGGATCAGCGGTCCCGGGACCGTGCCATTGACCGCAATCGCATGGCCGGAACGACCACCGGTGGAAAAGGTGCCATTGGCAATATGCAGATCGATTCTCGCGCCTGAAACCTGATCAATGCCCTTGCGCACAGCACCGCCCATCTTGCCCCCCATATTACCGGTAGCCCATGCGGGCATGGGCAGGGCCGCAGTCGCACCGAGAAGCGCAGAATGTCCGATTAATTGTCGGCGGGAGAATTTCATCTTGGCTTTTCCTTTGAAATGCCATATACCCCCATAAGGTATTTGTTCAAGAGAGAAAATCATGGCCAAAGGTGCAGTAGATCTGAAAATCAACCGGCTCCGCCGTATCGAAGGACAAGTACGCGGGATCGCCCAGATGGTTACCGACGACCGCTATTGCATCGACATATTGCATCAGGTGCAGGCGGTGAAAGCCGCTCTCGCAAAGGTCGAAAGCCAGATCCTGAAAGACCATGCCGCATGCTGTGTGAGCGAAGCGATTGCGACCGGCGACGCGGCCGAGCAGAAAGAGAAATTTGACGAGCTTATCGATCTGTTCGAGAAGGTGAGGCGGTGACCAAATGGATTGCCGCGCTGCTTCTGATGCTCATCGTCGCGGTGTCGGTCAACACTGCCTATGCCCACGAAGCGCACCGCAAGAACATGAGCGACGCCGAAATGGCGGAAATGAAACAGGCTGCGGAGACAGTTCACGATGGTAGGATTGAAGCGTCAGCAGAAGGGGCAGATAGCTCTGGCGCAATAAACGCCCAAATGTCTGTGAATACGCACGGCAAGATGATGGCTGATCATCGCGGAGGCGCTGCCTTCAGCCCCACAGATTTTCTCGGTCGACTGCATCCCGCTCTCGTCCATTTTCCGATTGCGTTATTTCTGGCCGCTGGGCTCGCCGAACTCATATTATTCGCGCGTCCGGCGTCGGGCCTGGAGCCGACCGTAAGATTTCTTGTCTACACCGGCGCGGCGGGCGGGGTGATCGCAACATTCCTGGGCTGGCTGGCGGGCGGCATTAGAATGTCCGATCGCTCGGAAACCCTTGGCCTCCACCGGTGGACCGGCACCAGCATCGCGGTTGCGGGGCTGGTCGCGGCGATGCTGACCTATCGCGCGAAACCGGACCGCACCTTGCTGCGGATCGTTATCGCCGGAATCGCCATCGCGCTGTTATTTCAAGGCTACTGGGGTGCGGAAATGTCTATGGGCCCCAACCACATGGGTATGTGAAAGGAAAAATGATGATCGGAACTATGGCAAAATCGATGAGAGAGACCAGCGCTGCCGGGCTGTTGCTGGTATCGCTGACCGCCTGTTCGACTGCAGCGCAGGCGGCAAGCTACACAATGTACCGGGATGCGAACTGTGGCTGTTGCCTGAAATGGGCGGATCACGCCGCTGATGGCCTTGATGCCGAAGTGATCGCTGAAAATGCCGATATGCAGGCCGTCAAGGATCTGCACGGTGTTCCTACCGAGCTGCGGGCCTGTCACACGATGATTGTCGAAGGCTATGTTATCGAGGGCCATGTCCCGGCAGAAGCAATCCGGAAATTGCTGCGTGAAAAACCGGAAGATGTCATCGGCATTGCGGTTCCCGGCATGCCGGTCGGGTCGCCCGGGATGGAATATCAGGATCAGACGCAGCCCTATCAGGTGATCGCATTCGGTCCCAAGGGCCAGCGCGTATTTGCCAGTTATAACTGAAGGTTTCGGGCTCCAGATAGCGGGTCAGTTCAGGGGAAGAAAAGCATGAAATATATCGGATTGATTTTAAGTTTCGCTCTTTTGGCCGCGCCGTCTGTGGCGTCTGCCCATGATCCTGCCGCGCCTGGTCAGGCTGTAGCGAGCACGCCAGAGGCGGCCTTGACAGCTTATCGCGATGCCATTGAAAATCTCGATGCGTCCGGGATGAGCGAACTTTTCACGCCCGCGTCCCAAGTCTTTGAAAATGGTAAAGCGGAAGGAAGTTTTGCCAATTACCTCGGCCATCATCTCGGACCAGAATTGGGCGAGTTCACCAGTTTTGATTTCACTGATCTGGAAATGGAAGTGAAAATACTGGACGATATCGCCGTGGCTTCGGAGACATATCATTACACAATAAAATTAAAGGACGGTCGCGTAATCGAGCGCCAGGGCGCAGCAACGTCCACGCTGGTGCAGCAGAACGGCGGCTGGAAAATCATGCAATATCATTCGTCGTCGCGAACCCCCAAGAAAGCCAAATAGTTTTTAACCCCCAGAGAAGGAATTTAAAATGAACAAGTTTGCACTCTCGATCTCAGCAGCAGTTTTCGTTTTGAGCACGCCCGGCGCGGTTCTTGCCGAGCACCATCAAGGCGGGCACGACGGCCATAAAATGGAAAAAATGGAAGACGGCACGATGCAATGCTGCATGACCGACAACGACGGCAAGAAGGTCTGCCATGTGATGGACCATGATAAGATGGACCACAGCAAGATGGATCACAGCAAGATGGACCATGGCAAGATGGATCATTCAAAAATGGGTCATGGCAATATGGAGCAAGCAGATGCAGATACTGCGGCTGAAGAACCAAACTAAAGTCGGATCGCGTTTGATCTGCGTTCTTCAATAGCATTCCAACCCGCCCCATGTCGCCGTGCAGGCAACATGGGGCTTTTGACATGTGTCGTTGCGGCTACGGCAGACCCGGTCAATATTGGGAGATTGACTCCTTCGTGACAAGATCTTATATATACCCCCATAGGGTATATGGACTCGGATAGAAAAGGAGGTCATCATGGCCAGTCAAACTTATCGATCGTCAATCATTCTTTGGGGCTGGACGCTCAGTCTTTTCCTTCTTGTCTCTTATCTTCTCTGCATAGCTTTCGGCTTGTTGGCTCCGGAAACGGTGCATATGCACAAAGCTTGGGAACCGTTGCTTCCTGGATTTGAATGGCTCACCCTGACCGGCTTTTTTGCCGGTGCAATCGGTAGCTTTGCCTATGGCTGGTATATCGCGATAGTCATCGTCCCGATCAAACGCTGGATCAGCGGAAAACTGGAGACGGCATGATGACCAAGACCGCTTCCCCCCATCACGGCCATGAAGGTTGTGCCCACCCGGTCAAGGACCCGGTCTGCGGCATGACGGTCGATCCCGCCACATCCGAACATCATGCGCATCATGATGATCAGGATTATCATTTTTGCTCCGCCGGTTGCCGGACGAAATTTGTCGCCGATCCGGACCGTTATCTTTCACCCGATCCGCATGCCGCGCAGGAAGATGTTCCCGAAGGCACGATCTACACTTGCCCGATGCATCCCGAAATCCGGCAGGAAGGACCCGGCTCCTGTCCGATCTGCGGCATGGCGCTGGAGCCGGAAACTTTCTCGCTCGATAGCGGTCCCGATCCAGAATATATCGATATGCGCAGACGCTTCTGGATCAGTGCCTTGTTCTCTTTCCCGCTGTTCATCTACGCAATGGGGGACATGATCCCCGGGCGGCCGTTTGATTCCTGGATCGATCCCGGCTTCGCGACATGGGTCCAGCTGTTGCTGGCATCGCCGGTCGTCCTCTGGGGCGCATGGCCGTTTTTTGTGCGCGGCGTGCAATCTGTCAAAACCATGAATCTCAACATGTTTACGCTGATCGGCCTCGGCGTCGCGGTGGCTTATGGTTTCAGTCTGGTGGCGACCTTCTTCCCCGGCCTGTTTCCGGCAGCATTCCGCGGCCATGGAGGCACTGTCGCGGTCTATTATGAAGCCGCCGCTGTCATCACGACACTGGTGCTGCTGGGTCAGGTCCTCGAACTGAAAGCCCGCGGCCAAACCTCCAGTGCGTTGCGCGCTCTGCTGGAACTGGCCCCGCCGGTCGCCACACGGATCAACGCGGATGGCTCGGAAGAAGAAATCGCGCTCGATCAGGTGCAGTCTGGTGACAAGCTGCGGGTCCGGCCCGGCGAGAAAATCCCCGTCGATGGCACCATTGCCAGCGGATCCAGCACGATCGATCAGGCAATGATCACCGGCGAACCCATTCCGGTCCAGAAAGCCGAAGGCGACGATGTCACCGGCGGCACCGTCAACCAGACCGGCAGCTTTGTGATGACCGCCGAGCGGGTCGGCAAGGACACGCTGCTGGCCAAAATTGTCCAGATGGTGGCAGACGCACAGCGCAGCAGGGCCCCGATCCAGAGGCTTGCAGATACCGTGTCAGGGATTTTCGTGCCTGCGGTGGTTCTGGTCGCCATTACGACCTTCGTGGTCTGGGCAATATGGGGTCCCGAGCCTGCGCTGGCTTATGGTCTGGTCAACGCCGTCGCGGTTCTGATCATTGCTTGTCCTTGTGCGCTGGGCCTTGCAACGCCGATGTCGATCATGGTCGGAACCGGCAAGGGCGCGCAAAACGGCATTTTGATCAAAAACGCCGAAGCGCTCGAGACCTTTGAAAAGATCGACACCATCGTCGTCGATAAAACCGGGACGCTCACCGAAGGGAAACCAAAGCTGGTATCGGTCGAGCCGGAAAGCGGATTTGAACCCGACGCGCTGCTCGCTTTGGTCGCCGCTATCGAGGTCGCCAGCGAACATCCTCTGGCTGCTGCGATCGTCGAAGGCGCGAGAGACAAAGGTCTGCAGTTCGAGGCAGCGAGCGATTTCCAATCGGTGACCGGCGAAGGTGTTGAAGCGACGGCCCAGGATAAACGGGTCGCCATCGGCAATGAAAAGATGATGGACCGGCTCGGCGCTGCCAGCGCTGATCTGGTGGCGAAAGCGCAAAAAGGCCGCTCCCAAGGCCAGACCGTGATGTTCGTCGCGGTCGATGGCAAGCCTGCGGGTCTGATCGGTGTCGCCGATCCGATCAAAGGTACAACGGTCGATGCAATCAAGTCGCTTCACAAGGCAGGCCTTCATGTGGTCATGCTGACCGGTGACGCCGAAGCCACCGCGCAGGCGGTGGGCAAGATGATCGGTATCGACGAAATTCACGCCAACGTCTCGCCCGAAGACAAGCATCGTGTGATCAGCGAACTCCAGGCTGCCGGCAAGCGCGTTGCGATGGCCGGCGACGGCATCAATGACGCCCCGGCACTGGCCAGGGCTGACGTCGGGATTGCGATGGGCACCGGCACCGACGTCGCGATGGAGAGCGCGGGTATCACCCTCGTCAAGGGCGATCTCGGCGGCATCGCCAAGGCACGCCGTCTCAGCCAGCTGACAATGGGCAATATCCGGCAGAACCTGTTCTTCGCCTTTTTCTACAACGCGATGGGCGTGCCGGTTGCTGCGGGGATTTTGTACCCTTGGTTTGGCATCCTGCTCAGCCCGATGATCGCGGCCGCCGCGATGAGCTTCTCTTCGGTATCGGTGATCGGTAACGCGCTGCGGCTCAGGCGCAAGCAGCTTTAGCCGGGGGAAGGGGGCCAGCGCCTGCAGGGAACTTTTTGAATAGCCGGACGTACAATACCCCGGAAGGGTATGAAATCCAGTCAAACTGAAAGGGGAAATCCAATGTCGAAATACACCAGATTCATTGTCATGATTGCCACCTCCACACTGGTGATGTTCGGACTGATGTATCTCAACACCTACGCGCTGGACCATATATTCTTCAGCGAAACCCGCAGCTGGATGGCACTGTATATGGGCGGCGCGATGGCCATCATCATGATGCTTTTCATGCTCGGCATGTATGACGACAAAAAGAAAAACGCGATGATTCTGGGCGGAGCGGCCCTCTTGTTCGCGGGCTCGGTCTATCTCGTCCGCTCGCAGGACACGATTTCCGATCAGGCGTGGCAGAAGGCGATGATCCCCCATCACTCGATCGCGATCCTGACCAGTGAACGCGCCAATATCGAGGACAGGCGCGTGCGCGAACTGGCTGACGAAATCATCAAGGCCCAGCGCCGCGAGATCAAGGAAATGAAATGGCTGATCGAGGACATTCGCAAGAATGGCAAGGCAACCACCGACGCCGACGCCACGGCGCGGCCGGTACCGAAATTTGAGGGTAAGTTGTGAGCTGAGCTGCAACGCTCTACCGCATGGTCATGCCCGGCCATATCTGGTGCCAAGGAGGCAAACGCAAAACTTTGCTATCCCCGGCCAGCCAGTGTGTCCGGACAGATCATTGCTCGCTTTCATATTTGATCTCAATGGTTGCGCATAGCTGGTCCGCCTGTTGAACGGCCATCGACACCGTATTTTCCGCAGAATCCCGCTGCTCCAGCTTGATCAGAAACGGGCGACCCAATTCCACATATCGGATGAATTGCATCTTGCCGCCGGTGACCATCAACGGTTTTCCGCCCAGCAGGAGACTGGTAAATTGCCTCCCGACATCGGCGAGATGGGTGGCGTTCACATGATCACCAGAACCGCTGAGATAGGGGTGCGCGGGAGGAAAGCCGTTTGCTTTGGTAATCAGCGCCAGCGCGGATGGTCCATCGTGATCAACAAGCGGTGAGAGAAAACTCTCGGCTTGCGTCGCGACACCCACAGCAGTCGCCGATGCATATTGAAAATCGGCCACGGCAGGCTGCGCCTCCATTTTCTCCTTGGCCTTCTTGCGCCAGGATTCGAAGTCTCGGTTCTGAAAAACAACGCCGGTGCCGCTCATGTGGTAGACAAGGGAATCATTCTCATCAAAAAAGCGAAGCCCGAAGCCAGGCCCGCCATCCTCGCCAGTCGCCTCGGCAACGCCGTGCGTAGCGTGACCAACTCCGGCCTCGCCACAGACCCATTTCGCCTCCGTCAAGGCAGACCATTTCGTCGGATCAAATGTTCCCCGCGCCGCGCCGGTCTCTACCGACGCCCAGTAATTGATGGTTTGCGCCACGATCGGATCGAACGGGTGCAGCGCCAGCCACGGCCATTGGTCTTCGTCTGACGAGCATTTAAAAGTGACCGTTCCATCGTCCGAAACGACATGCGAGTGGGTGAACCGGCTTGCGAAAGCGTTGGGCATATATCGATGATTGCAGAAGTTGACCGCCCTGACAATCGGTTGGTGGCTTTTGCTCTGCTAGCGGCTGCTCTGGGCGGCATCTGTGGACGGCGTGCTTTTGGCAAGAGGTTTTTGTTGGTCATGGCAGCTTGGCTGATAGCGGGCATCTGTTCGGCCTATTTGGGCGGCGTTGTTCAGATGCCGCTGGCCATCATGCGTTTCGCGAGATGAGGTCCCTAACAAAAGCCCGCACTTGATTGTGCTTGCGCCCAAATGGGTTGTCCTCACTCGTTTAACTACAGCTTCTGCATGACCTCCGTTGCTCTTACCAAACTCGTTCGCGCCGCTGAGACGCGGTAAACTCTAGACTGGCATCAACCGCTCAGGGTTGAACGTTTCGCCCTTCATCATCAATGCCCAGATCATCCGGCCCATCTTATTGGCCAATGCTATGGCGGCAACCTTGGTCGGCTTGCGTTCCAGCAAGCGCACCAACCAAGGATGGCGTGTGAAACCATCCTGCTTTGCGCGGATAATCATCGACATCGCGCCTGCCACCAGCAATCGCCGCAGTTCCGGGTTCCCCTTCCTGGTTATGTGACCAAGCTTATCTCGTCCACCACTGCTATGTTGTTTTGGAACCAGACCGATCCATGCCGAGAATGCCCGGCCTGATTTAAAGCTGCTCGGGTCGGCAACCTCTGCGATGATACGGGTAGCGATGACAGGGCCAACACCGGGAATGGTCTCAAGGCGCTTGCTGGCTGGACTGGCTTTATGCATCTGTGCGATCTTCCGGTCCGCTTCCAATATCCGCTGTTTAACAACGCCCAGTTCGTAAGCGAGCGGGGTCAGGCTATCACGCGCCAATGTTGGTACACGCTCATCGGAATCATCGAGCAATATCGCCAGTATCGCTTCCACGCCCATCCGGCCTTTGGCAGCGACAACACCAAACTCCGCCAGATGACCGCGCAGTGTGTTGATCAGCCGTGTTGACAATCTCACCCATTGATCACGGACACCGTGCAACACCAGCAAGGCTTGCTGACCGGTAGTCTTGATCGGAACAAACCGCATCGTTGGGCGCGTCACTGCCTCACAGATCGCTTCTGCATCGGCCATGTCGTTCTTCTGACTCTTGACGTACGGCTTCACATATTGCGGCGGCATCAGCTTTACCTCATGGCCGAGCGCTCCGATCTCTCGGGCCCAATAGTGCGCTGTTGCGCAGGCTTCCATACCGACCAAACACGGTTCTAGCTTGCTGAAGTAGGCCAAAACTCTCGAGCGAGACAGCTTGCGGCGCACCACAACATCTCCATCATCACTGATCCCGTGAACCTGAAATACCGACTTGGCTAAATCTAACCCGACAACTGTAATATGCTGCTTCATCTGCGTGCTCCTATGCTGGCGGTATTGCCACCTTCAATATACCAGCTCGACTCAGCTGGTGGGGCACGCCGTCCACAGCATCAAAAGCGGACATTGGGAACTGGTTCCAGAAGTCGCGAGAACTACTGACCAATTAATTTCTTGGCTGCCATCATCGCTTCGCCGGCATTTGTTGCAATGTGAGGCTGAACACCCTTTCCTTCGATCCGGCCTGAATGAAAAGCATAATAGTCACCAACCGGCAATGATAGTTGCAAACCATGGGGTAAATCAAAGAACGTTTGCGACAACATTTCTCCAGCTGTCTTTTCGCCAATCAACACCGCCCGACCGGAAGCAGAAAATGCATCAGCTGCAAGTTCGGCAGCACTGGCCGTTTTTTTGCTAATCAGAACATACACTGGACCATCGAATGTCGGTCCAGATGGCATCAGTTGCATGCGTATCATTTCACTTGTCTGGAGGTCATTCCAAAAAGCTTTGATCGACCATCCCTGCCAAGGTTCGATTAGCTTTACTTCGTCAACGGTTGGATAGCGATCATGCTGCCCTGTCCATCGGCGCGACACAAATACACCTCCATCGACAGGTTCCGTCAGGACATGTGCGAGCAGCGGCTTTATAGCAAATGCGCCTCCTTCATTCTGTCGTAAGTCGACGATCAAGGCTCGTGCCTGTCGTGCGGTTATCTCCTCATAAGCCGCATCAATCTCTTCAATTGTATCAAGGCCCATCATAGTTTTTATACTAAGGATAGCAACGTCATCATCCCATTCGAGAACTGCTCCGCCGCCACCAATCCGAATAGAGTCGAAATAAGTTGCCATTTCCTGTGCAGTGGATTTTGCTACCGATAGCTGAACATGGGAGAAAGGACCTTCCCGCCAAATTTTGTTAAACCCGGAAACGAATTCAGATCGCGATGAAGAGGTTCTAGCGAGCTCAGCCACGCGCTGCTGTGTGACAATGTAAGCAGGATCGGATTCCACCGAGGGGTCAAAGTGATGCTGTTTCATCAATTCCGATATAGCCTCGGGTATTCCCTCCAATTGGGTGATCTGTCCATTCGCCGCGTTCTCAGACCCCTGTTCAACCTTGTCTTGCGCTGTAACGGGACGCGCTGTCCCAAAAATTGAAACAGCTACCAGGATGATAATAATTCCAGAAAGTGGTTTCATGTTTAAATCTCCCTAATAGCTGTCCGACACGCGTTATTGCCTTAGCGTATTAACTCACTACATCAGTTCAAACAAGTTAATGTGATAATACCCCAAAAACCCTTCAATACGAAACAGTTACGTCAGCTTGCCACCCAGTTGTTGCCGTCAAAAGCGACCAAAGCTAATGCCCGATTCCCGGTTGAAGCGGACATCGTCACAAGCGACTTTATCCGGCACCGATTGATGTGACCCGCCGCGAGCGTTGGATGGGATCGATAATGATTAATCTGCCCGCAACCGCCGAAATCAGCTATCCTCGCATCGGCTCTTTGCCGGATTCACAAAGACGCAATGGGTGGAAGACAGCATCCAACTTCTTTGCGTCTTTGCGACCTTGTTCGAGCAGGATTGTCTTGGTCATCCGGTCGAGACATTAGGTGGTTCACTGTTCCGCGATATCCGGTTTGAGGCGATATATGACAGTATCTCCTACCCCCTTCAGCGGGATGGTCTCGGGCGGATCAAATTCATGGCTTCCGGTACACTGGAAATAGGTCGCTGCGGAAACCGCGATACCATTGGGTTCCGCCGCGCCTTCAATCCTGCTGGCGATATTCATCGTATCTCCCCAGTAATCATAGGCAAGCCGGCTCGTCCCGACCACGCCGCCGACCACCGGCCCGGAATGAACGCCGACCCGCAACTTGATGTCGATCCCGCTTTCGCTGGCCCGGCTTTGCATTTCGCGGATCACGTCCTTTGCAAAACTGACCGCATCTTTCGCGCCAGGACCATCGGAAGCCGTGCCGCCGGAGACCGCGAGGTAGCAATCGCCGATGGTTTTTACTTTTTCGATGCCATAGCGGGTCGCACATTGATCGGCGATGAGGAAAAACCCGTTCAACTGCTCCACCAGATGACCAGGGGACAATTGCTTGGACAGTTTCGAGAAGCCGACAATATCGATAAAAACGACCGATATGTCGGAAAAGGAATCGGCAACCACCTCACCCGCCCGCAGGCGTTTGGCAACCGCTTGCGGCAATACATTGTAGAGGAGCTTCTCGGTTTTCTTGCGTTCCAGGTTGAGCTGTTGTCGACTGACAAACATCTCGCGCGCCCGGCGATCGACTTCCCAGTTGGAAAATACCGCAAACAACAGGAAAAAACCTATGTTTACAACGGTATGATACATCTCGTCGATCTCGATCCCGTGGGTATCCATATAGACGATGAATACCGCCAGCATACCGATCGCCCAGATCATGAAGAGCCTCACATTAGCGACGAACGCGACGCTGGCGATGAAGTAAATCAGGCCAAAGAAGACCACGGAAATTTTGGTGATATCGAGATCATCGAATGCGACAGTGCGAACCAGCACCGTCATCAGAATCGCCGCAGCAATTGACAGGCAAATGAACGGCAAAAGATCCACCCAGGGCTGTTCGATATAATGGCGCGTACCGGTAAAAAACATCATCAAAGCAAAAAAACCGACCGTTACCACCGTCGTGATATTAAACGTCGCAAAGGCCTCGTTGGAGGAAAAAACCGGGGTCAACATGAAGAACCCGAGGAAAATCAGCGGCCCGAGAACGATGACCGCCCTGATGGAATTGAGCCGCGAAGCGCGCTCGCTTTGCACATATTCCAGTTCGACTTCTTTCTCGTCAAAATGATTGATAAATGCCAATTTATGCCCCCGGATGAAATGGTCCCTGGCTGGATGGAGTGGACCCGCTATTTAGCTGACGTCTGAAAATTCCTGTCTGGCGGAGAAAACACGATGACGCAATGCCCGCTGTCGGGAGAGAGCGGGCATCGGGTGCCGGACGGACGTGATGTTCTGTCGAAAGCTGTGCCCGATTCTGATCCTAATCCAAACGTACCTGAAAAGTAACGATGAAACTTGGTTTGGCTGTCCCGGTGGCCGCCGACATTGTTCCCGCCGGGCTGATCGATATCCCGCGTACGGCAGTGTCAAAACCGGCGGTGTTGGGCGAATAGGTATAGGGTGGGCCGCCATTCAACTGGTTTGAGAATTTGACCATTGTCGAGGCATTGAAAGTGGATAATCCACTAGGGGCTGGTCCGTTGGTAAAGGTTACCGGAACCGCCGCATTATAGGTAACATCCGACGGCAATGCGTCGCTGATCCTGATGCTGCTCGCATCGACTGGCACATCGCCGCGGTTGGATACACTGATAGCATATTCTATTATCGCACCCGGGATGGCTTTGGGATTGATCGTGAGATTGACGGGGTCGGATATTATCTTTGACTGTTTGACCACGACCAGATCGGCATTGGGTGCCATCCGGTTGTTGGTCAGGACACAAGTGATGACGTCTCCGGTTTTTGGCGTGAAAGATATGCCCGGAGCATTCGGCAATGTCGTGGTCGAACTCCCGTAGCCATTGGTGCAGGAAAGCGATTGCGAATAGCGGGCAATCTCGGTGGTGCCGGCCGCGATTTCATCCAGTGTATAAGCGTTGCTGTCGAGCAGCTGCGTCATTGCAATCGTACCGCTGTTGACGGTCGATCCCGTGCCGCTGGTTGTTGTCGAGGCAACGACCGCCGCGCCTTTCATGATCCGCGGGGTGAACTGATCGGTCGAAAACACCCGCCCCGCCGCCGTCAGCTGTTTCCTGAGGCTGACATGCGGATAAGCAATATTGGTGAAAGTACAACTCACGACATCGCCAAAGTTGAGCGACCCGAAATTATAACTGCTGGTTACGACATTGACCGGCATGACGGTTGGCGACCCGGCTGACGCATTGGTACAGGTCAGGGAACCGCGGTAATGGGACAGGCTGTTTGTGCTGCCGCTCGCCATCACTTCCGACAATGTTATCGGAATACCCGATGCGGTCGAGATTACCGCGGCAGTGAACGGGCCGTTGCCGGTACCCGTGGTTGTGCCGGAGGCCAGCGTGCTGCCTGACGATGTCGAGGTTATCCGGAAGGTAAATTGATCGGCTGGCGCGATCCGGGTGCTGGTGATCAGCTTGTTGAGCTTGATCGAGGCAAAGCGGATGGCAAACATCATGCCCTGCAGGCCTTGCCCCCGCATTTGGGCGACAACCGTGGTGGGTTTGTTGGTGCCGGCGATATAGCCGCCCATATTGCCGGTCTGTCCGCCGCCCGCTTCGTTCAAGGTGGTGGTGCCGACGCCGGACAATACGGGAAATTGCGAACCGCTGATCGGCGGGACGGCATCGAGTATTGCCCATCCCGACCCATTGGTGGTGAAATTGAGATATTCGCTGTTATCGGTCGATTCCGCATCAGCTGCGACAAAGGCATAGTTGGTGACCGATGCGACTCCCGGTGGCGGAATAATATTGATGGCGCTAAAGGTAAAGGTGACCGTCGATCCGCTATTGGATGTATAAAGTATCGGTTTCCCGGGAATCCCGAGAAAGGATGAATTGCCGACCGCTGCGCCGGACCAGCTGGGTGCTGCGATTGCTGCCGCTGCCGGGGTCGCCGTTGTTGTGGCCTTGAGATTGAAGGTGAGCGTGGAGCCGTCGGTCAGGCTGAAGGAAAAATTTTGACCGCCGGAGGATCGCGCTGTGGCGTCGTTATATGTCGAGAAATCGAACCAGCAATAGGTTTGCCACGAGGCCGGAGCAGCGCCTTGCGCGGTGGCAATGGAGCAGGTCGCTGCGGCGGCCGGGTCAAATGCAAAAACAAAAAATGCAAAAAAGCACCCAAGTGCCGATATCAACGACCGAGTAGAAAAATTGGACAATTGGACTACACCTCGGCGTCAAATTTTAGCGAATATCCCAAATCCAACCAATTTGATACACCGCATTTGTTGACACGGCGACAACCGGACTATCCTCATGGCAGCAGCGCAAGCGACGGACAATGCGGAGCATGGTTTCTGAGCCGCGAAGGCATAGCGGATGGCGATAACCCGTCACCAAGAAAAGATTTGCATATATATTGAAAGCGCTTAGCCTCTGATCGGGGTCGATGTTGGGGGACATCAATATTTCAGATAGCCAGAACGCCGGTTCGGGACAGCTTCAGAAAAAGCTGGGTTTCATTTTCGCATTGGCGGTCGGGGTCGGGGCAGTCATCGGAGCCGGGATCATGCGGACAACCGGTCCGGTTGTCGATCAGGTGCCGTTTATGGGTATCGTGCTCGGTCTCTGGGTGCTGGGTGGCCTGCATGTCCTGCTCGCCGCCAATGTCGCTTCCGAACTCATCACATGCGTCCCCAAAGCCGGCGGCGTGTTCGTGCCGGTTCGCTTGGCTTTTGGCGAATCCATGGGGTTGCTCTCCGGCTGGACCTATTGGTTGTCGCTGGTCGCGGCCTGCGCTGCTTTATCCATCGTTTGCGCCAATTTTCTCGCGATAATATTCCCTTCTCTCGCGGCCTATACCGTGGTGACCGCGACCTGCTTTGTGCTTGCCGTATTCGGCCTGAACTGGATCGGTGTCCGGGAAGGCGGCACTGCGCAAACCATTGGCAGCTGCGCGAAAATGATCTTCCTTTGCATCGTCATCGGCATCGCATTTTTCGTCGATCCGGTTCAGCCGGTGGCGCTCACTGGCCTGTTTGCCGAAGCCAATCCACCAGCTCCGCAAGTTGCGGTTCCGTTGAGCTTTCTGTCGATCATATTGGCATATCAGTTGATCTACGGAGCCTATGCAGGTTGGGAAACATCGATCAATTTTGTCGAGGAAGACGAGAAGGCGTTGGCCAATCTTCCCAGAGCCATTGGATTGTCCATCCTGACGATCACGGTCGTCTATTTCATTCTCAATGCCAGTCTGTTCAAGGCGCTGGAAATCCAGGCTATCCGCACTTCCGATTTGCCAGCCGCGCTGGTATTGGAACAGCTTTTTGGATCTACAGGGGTCGTGATTGTCGCGGCGCTGGCGATTTTGCTCGCGATAACGGCGTTGAACGCCAGTGTGATGGTAACCCCGCGCGTTTTGTTCGGAATGGCGAGAGACGGACTGTTTTTCTCCGCCGCCCTGCGGGTCAACAAGGGCGGGACACCGGATTTCGGCCTGGGCGTTACCGCAATTTTTGTGATCTTGCTGATCTTTTCCGGCGGGTTCGAGTTTGTTTTCCGCCTGATGGGCGCGCTGATCATTTTCGGTTTTGTGCTCTATGAAGCGTCTCTGTTTGTCTTGCGCAAAAAACTGCCCGATCTTGATCGCCCGTTCAAGGCTATCGGCTATCCCTATCTGCCCGGATTCGTGCTGCTGCTCGACACCGGACTGCTGATCGCCTTCATTGTCGCTGATCCTGTCAGCGGGATGTATATGGCGGGATTGACGGCGGTTTGCATTCCCATCGGGATATGGTTGCACAACAGGCGCAAGCAGATGGCGGCGATCTGAGAATCCGATTTGCTCGCTTGAGGCGCAAAGCTGCCGTCAATCTTCGATACCCAGGAACCTGAATGTCTGTGCAAGGGAATTGAAAATACCGTGGGCAAAAATGAGCGGCATTATGTTTTTGCGGCCAAACCAGAGATAGAGCATGGCAAAAGCAAATCCTCCGGCGCCGGTTATTAGCGCCCCGTGCATGCCTTGATAGTAATAATGGCGATACCCGAAAAAGATCGAGGAGATGAGCACAGCAATCAGATCTGCTTTCAATCCCCCGCCCAGAAAATGGCTCGCCCGATCGATGACGAATGCGCGAAACAATAATTCTTCAAAGAAAGACCCATGCGTCCAGGTCAGAAACATGATCCCGATATAAGCGGTCAAATTGCCTTCGACATGATCAAATCGTCCGCTGGTACCGACATCCTCAAAGAAATAGTCCGCTACCAGCTCCATGGTTTGAGTCGCGACGATGAAAAGAACCATGGACAACAAGGTCAATCCGACCGTCCTCAGCCATTTTTCCGGCCAGCGAAGCCCCAGATCTTTCCAACCCAATCCCCGTCGCCAAAGCAGATAGGTGCCGACCGCCATTGCGCTGAAGGTCGATATCGGACCGGCATAAAGAAAGGTGAATGGCAAGAATGATTGCTTCACAATCACCAGCGTTGCCATCACAATCAGCAGATCCCACAGCGCTCCCACATTGAACTTGCCGGTATTATCGCTGATAGGGATTGATGTTGTTGATTGATCTGACAAAGCGATACCGCCTTTCTGTAAACGGCTTGGTGTATTATCCTAGTGGCACACCAAATCCTTTACAGCAAGCTCCACCGTAACGACATCTATTGATCTGGCCTGTTCCTGACAGATCGGTGCAATATGACGAGCGGTCCTCAGCCCGGCCCCGAACTATAGCTCCCGACTGCGCAACCGAAGCGCGGGCAGTGCGTTGGTTGTGAGAAGAGCAAATTATTCACCAGAAAAAGGCAGATCAATGAACATTCTAATGGTTCTTACATCGCACGACGAGCTCGGCGACACCGGCAAGAAGACGGGCTTCTGGCTCGAGGAATTTGCCGCACCTTATTATGTGTTCAAGGATGCTGGCGCGGACATCACGCTTGCTTCGCCCAAGGGTGGCCAACCGCCGCTCGACCCGTCGAGCGACACGGAAGATGCCCAGACCGATGATACAAAGCGTTTCAAGTCTGATGAAGCGGCCCAGAAAGAACTGGCCAATACGGCCATCCTGTCGACCATATCCGCCGACGGATTTGACGCAATCTTCTATCCCGGTGGTCACGGCCCGCTGTGGGACTTGGCAGAAGATGATGACAGCACATCATTGATCGAAGCCTTCTCGGCAAGTGATCGCCCTGTTGGCGCCGTCTGCCACGCACCCGCGATATTCAAACATCCTAGAAATACTGACGGCAAACCCCTTGTATCTGGTAAAAAAGTGACCGGCTTTACCAATACCGAGGAAGAGGCTGTCGGCCTGACCGGGGTTGTGCCGTTTCTTGTCGAGGACATGCTGATCGAAAATGGCGGAAAATATAGCAAGGGCGACGACTGGGCCTCTTTCGTGCTTGTCGATGGCAAGCTGGTGACCGGCCAGAACCCCGCATCCTCTGCAGAAGCAGCCCGTCAGCTGCTCGCCCTGCTGTAAACCTCAATTAACGGAGCATCTGATGAATATTCTTGTCGCCGGCGCTACCGGCAAAACCGGGCTACGGCTGGTTGAACAGCTGAAAGCTAAAGGTCATTCGCCGATCGCGTTGGTGCGTGAATCTTCTGACACCGGATCGCTGGCAGACGACGTAACCCTGCGCCGCGGCGATTTGACCGATCTTCACAGCGGCGTATGCGATGGCTGCGACGCGGTGATCTTTGCTGCCGGTTCCGGCGGGTCCACCAGCCCTGAAATGACCGACAAGGTCGATCGGGACGGTGCCAAACGGCTGATTGACCTTGCCGCCGAGGCGGGCGTGTCCCGCTTTGTGATGCTGAGCAGCGCTGGCGCGGACGATCCCGACCCCGAAAGCGAGCTTGGATATTATCTTCAAGCCAAGCACGAGGCAGACGAGCATCTGAAGGCCTCGGGGCTCGACTTTGCCATCGTCCGGCCCGTCAGCCTCACCGACGACGACGGAACCCGCGATATGCGTTTCGGAGACGATGTCGATCCCAAGGGCAAAGCCGCGCGCGGCGATGTCGCCGCCGTTCTGGCAACCGCGATTGACGACGACCAATGGACGGGCAAGGCTTTGCTGATGGAATCCGTTTTGTCGGATGGCTGACGTCTTCCGCGATTTGGCGCCGCGTGACACGGCCCGTTTCAGGCGTCGCTTTCGCGGTAGGTTGTTACCACGCAAACTGGCAGCAGTTATTTCGACTTCAAAAACACGCAGCAACCGATTTGTAAGATAATCACGACCAATAACCAAGCCAGAGGCTAACGGGACAATCTCCCATCTCTATGAGTCAAGCGGTTGTAAATGAGAGGAAATTCCGTGTTCTTGGAGGTACCGCTGCTCGGCAGGGTTTAGAGCAGAACAAATTTGCTGGCCCCGCACCGATAATTCTCACCAGTGCATAATGGTCACCTCGTTGCCAACCAGAAGGCTGACTAGCCAGCAGCATAAAAAGCGGATACACCCGATTTTACACCTATAACATCAGTAGGAACGGGAAGGGTTATCGCGCAATGCCGAATGAATTGGTAACATCGCTTAGCTATGTCAGTACTGCTCGTCCCGATCTGGCAGAATCGGATTTTCGGAATATTTTAAATGAAGCCAACCAGAGAAACGAGGAACTCGGTCTGACCGGATTGCTTGCCTTTAACGGTTTGAACTTCATGCAGATTCTGGAAGGTTCCCGTGACAGTGTTAATTGCTGCATCAGGTTGATCGATACAGATCCGCGCCATGACGGTATGGTTATCTTTGATCGGCGCGAGACCAGGCAGCGCCAATTCCCGGACTGGAAAATGGCAGGTATTCTCGTCCATCAAAAGGGCGAAGATATCGTGCCTGAACTGGATAAGCTCTTGTCTGGTGAGGGTGTCGAGCCGGAAACCAGAAAGCACTTCAATAGCTTCCAGTCATTTGGCACGCAGGCAGAATAGCACCAGGAAATTTTTCAGGTATTATGACGCGCGGGTAATTGTATAAGTTCCGGACTGTTGAGGACGCTGCGCCTTGTCAAATCATTCATAACGGAACGGAATCCGGTCACACGAGTTTTAGGTTCAGTGGCTTTTTACTCACCTAAAGTTCCGGAGCATAAAAAATTGTTGGAAACTTCTGCTGACCTGAAGGGAAAACGCATCCTGCTCGTTGAGGATGAACTTTTTCTGGGGATGGATATCAAAGAGACCTTGGAGCGTTCCGGTGCGATCGTCTTCGGCCCCATTCTGGATCGTTCAAGCGCAAATCAAATTGCCAAGTTTCACGACATTGATGGTGCCATATTGGACTTGAATGTTGGCGGCGGCGATGTGTCTCCGGTCGCAACATATTTGCAGGAACATTCGATTGCATGCCTGTTTTACACCGGCGACGCTAGAAGAGCTGCCAAGATGGACCTGGATAAAATCGGGCCAATCTACGAGAAGCCTATGCGTCCGGAACTTTTGGTCGGATATCTTGCGGAGCAGATTGAGAAGGCTCAAAAAACTCCTGCAAATAATAGCAAACCGAAGATCGCAACAACATAATAGAGCAAAGCCCGCTTCCGGGATGGTTTCGGGGGACCGATGGCAGATTGCACATTGGTTGCAAAATGGTAGTACGACAAGCGCCAATGATCGGCGGCGAGTCAGGAAACTGCTTTCCTACACCCGCCCAAATCACTTATCCTCTCTCCGGCTCTTTGACAGCCTGGATAAAATGACGGCGATACCGTCCGCCCGCGTGAATCAGCCGGAGCGGATTACACCCACTGCCGAAAGGTCACACTCGGCGCTATGCTGGCGGCAGAAAAAGGCTGTAAACGAGCGGCTTTGGGGCAAAGGTCACGGAAAATAAAACGGGCCTTTGGTGTCAGGCTTTTTTGAATAATGGAGAACCTTTAAAGAAGCGCGCGAGAAAGGCGTTCTTGGCCCCAACTTTGACCAACTTTGGGGTATGAACTGCAATTATATACCGTTCGTCCTGAGCCTGTCGAAGGACCTCGCGCGTCAATAATGCACTTCGACCGCCTCAGTGCGAACGGTGTGATATGAGGCCTATTCTGCCGGGAACCAGCGCCCTTCGAATATCACGCCCTGCACCTGCACTTCGCGCAGCTTTGGCGCGCCGCCGATATAGGGGTCGCGGTCGAGTACGGTGAAATCGGCCTTCTTGCCAGTCGCGATGCTGCCGAGCATCGCGTCCATGCCGATCACTTGCGCCGCTTCGACGGTGATCGCACGCAGGGCCTTGTCGAGGGAAAGGCGCTCCTTCGGCGCCTTGACATTGCCATCGAGGGTGATCCGGTTGCTCGCCACCCAGGCGAGGTAGAGCGGATCAATCGGCGCCATGTTGAAGTCGCTGTGCAGGCCGAGCGGGACGCCTTTGCGCTCCAGCGAACCGAGCCGACTCATCTGCGCCGCACGGTCCGGGCCCATGCCGGTCTTCGCATAAGCATCGCCAAGGATCCGGATATAATTGGGCTGGGCGGAGACATAGAGGCCCATTTCGCCAATCCGCCGGTTCTGCGCTTCGGTCGAATAGCCGAGATGCTCCATGATGATATGCTGGCCGTTTCGCGGGGCAAGCTTTTCGGTGATGCCGAGCACGACATCGAGGCCACGATCGCCGTTGACATGGGTGTGGATATTCCATCCGGCATCCCAGAAGCGATTGGTCTGCTTGGCCAGTTCGTCCGGTTCGGTCAGCCACTTGCCCTCGTGACCGTCGCTGTAACCGGGCGGGTTCATCTGCATATACTGAGCGAAGAAGGCGCCGTCGGCGAGCAGCTTGACACGGTTGGAGAAGAAGAATTTGGGAGTCTCATATTTGGCTTTCATCTCCTTGAGCCAGACATTGGGATCGCCGGTGACCAGCGGGGCGATCGGAATCGCCAGGATGCGGGATGGGGTGGTCGGCTGGTCGTAAAGACTCTTGAACAGCTGCGATTCCGTCTCCGGTCCGCCAAAGCCGCCGAACGCGAGATCGGCACTGGTGGTCACGCCATTCTCGAGCATCATCTGGCGCATGTCGACCAGACCCTGCTGTATCTTGGCGGGCGAGAAGAGATAGGGCCGGAGCTTCTCGATGGCGCCGAACAGAGCGGTTTCGTGCATGACGCCGCTGGCGAAATCGGCATGATCCGGATCGATCTCGGGCCTGGCAAACTCTGCGGTAAAGGCGTCTTGCGTACCGATGCCGAGCAGGTCCAGCGCCTTGCTGTTGGCGATGATCTCGTGGAAACTACGCTGCCAGACAACCACCGGCCGGTCGGGCGCGATGCGGTCAAGCTCGGCGCGGTCCATGTCGCCGTGGAACAGCTTGTGATGGCCCCAGCTGATGAACAGCGCCTCATCGCTCTTCGCCAGTTCCTCGCGGAGGCGCTGCTCATATTGCGCCTTGCCGCGCGCCGCGGGATAGGTCTTCCCGGGGAGTTGCCACTCTTCCGGGCTGATAAACGGGATCGGCAGCATCATGATCGTCTGCATCGGATGGATATGCGGCTCGATGAAGCCGGGCATCAGAATCTGCTTGGCGAAGCGGCGATCGACGGTGACATTGCGATCTCTTGTCCATGCTTCCAGATCTTCCAGCGACTGGCCGAGGCCAAGGATGATCCCGTTGGCGGTGGCGACATAGCGGGCCTCGGGATAGCCCGGCTCCATGGTGATGATCTTGGCTGCTTCAAAGACGGTTACTTCGGGGTAGGGGAGCGTTGGGGTTGGCTCTTCGGCCAGCGCGCCAGTGGCAAAAATCAGTGCCAGTGCCGCAGCAATAAGGTGCTTGATGTTCAGCATGAAAATCTCTCCCAAGCGTAGGAGACTATGCGCCTGGCCTCACCTTGGCAACCGTCAGCTTGCCTGCCTTCATATGTTCGCGCCAGGCGATGAACAGGCCGGAGCCGATAATGATCGGCGCGCCGATCCAGATCGAGAGGCCGGGGAACTGGCCGAAAATGACGATGCCGAAAATGGTCGCCCAGATCAGCGCGCTATAATCCATGGGGACGATGGTCGACACCGGCGCATAGCGCAGCGACTGGGTGATGCTCAACTGCCCCAGCGCGCCGAATATGCCGATGCCGAGCAAATAGCCCCAGGTCTTTGCATCATGCCCGCCGCCGTAAATATAGGCGCAGATGGTCAGCGCGGGCAGGGTGTAGACCGAGAACCAGAAGATCGTCACGACGCTGGTTTCGGTGCGTCCCAGCATGCGGATGACGAGCGTGACCGACGCCGTCACCAGCGCACCGGCCAATGCCACCGCCGCCCCAAAGGCCGGAATCAGCGAGCCGCCCGGCTGGATGACAATCAGCACGCCGACAAAGCCGATCAGGATTGCAGACCAGCGCCGGATGCCGACCTTCTCGCGCAGGATCAGCGCCGCGAACAGGGTCGCGAATATGGGAACGGTAAAGCTGATCGTGGTCGCGTCGGCGAGCGGCAGGAGGGTCATCGCCCAGAAGTTGAGGCCCATGGCGAAAATGCCGAGAATAGAGCGCAGGATATGGAGCCTGTGCTTGTTCGAGATGATCGATGGCCAGCCGACCTGGCTGCGCCAGATCAGAAAGCAGATCAGCGGCATCGCGATCAACTGGCGGTAGAACAGGCTTTCGGTGACATGCACGCCTTGCTCGCCGGCCAGTTTGACGAATGCGAACATGATCGCCAGCGAAAGCATTGCTGCCAAACGGGTGACGATTCCTGCCAGAGGCCGGTCCTGGCCGACGGCTTTGTCATCGATCATGCGACATTGCCGATAAAGATAGCGCTACAGGAGTTGTGCATTCGCGCGGTTAATAGCATATAGTCTGCAAAAGCAATCAGGAGTCTATTCAATGCGCACGATTACCCATGTTCTGGCCTCTGGAGGAACCGCAAAGGCGGCCCGCCAGGGTGATATTTTCGACCCGAATAACGGCGGGATTCAGGCCAAGGTGGATCTGGGTGATGCAGCGGTGCTGGATCAGGCCGTAGACGCCGCATTGGCAGCGCAACCGGCCTGGGCGGCGACCAACCCGCAGCGGCGTGCGCGGGTGTTCTTCAAGTTCAAGCAACTGGTCGAAGAGAATATGGACGAACTGGCGCATATGCTGTCGATCGAACATGGCAAGGTTATCGCGGATTCCAAGGGCGACGTGCAGCGCGGGCTGGAAGTTATCGAATTCTGCTGCGGCATCCCGCACGTCCTGAAGGGTGAATATACGCACGGCGCAGGACCCGGCATCGATGTTTATTCGATGCGCCAGCCGATCGGTATTGGCGCGGGCATCACGCCGTTCAACTTTCCCGCGATGATTCCGATGTGGATGTTCGGGCCTGCAATAGCCGCCGGCAATGCGTTCATCCTCAAGCCTTCCGAACGCGACCCGTCGGTACCGGTACGGCTGTGTGAACTGATGCTCGAGGCCGGCCTTCCAGCGGGAATCTTGCAATGCCTGCACGGTGACAAGGAAATGGTCGATGCCATTCTTGATCATCCGGCGATTGGCGGGATAAGCTTTGTTGGCTCGTCCGATATCGCCCATTATGTCTACCAGCGCGGCGTCGCGGCGGGCAAGCGGGTGCAAGCGATGGGCGGCGCGAAAAACCACGGGATCGTGCTGCCAGACGCGGATCTCGATCAGGTTGTGAATGATTTGTCCGGTGCGGCCTTCGGTTCGGCCGGTGAACGCTGCATGGCGCTGCCGGTTGTTGTTCCGGTAGGAGAAGAAACCGCAGAACGCCTGCGAGAAAAAATGATCCCGGCCATGGCAGCATTGCGGGTCGGCGTTTCTACCGACGAAGAAGCCCATTACGGACCTGTCGTCAATCCGGCCCACAAAAAGCGTGTCGAGAACTGGATTCAAACCGGCATCGATGAGGGCGGAGAGCTTGTCGTCGATGGCCGCGGCTTCTCGTTGCAGGGCCATGAAGAAGGCTGTTTCATCGGGCCATCTTTGTTCGACCATGTCACCACCGATATGGAAAGCTACAAGGAAGAGATATTCGGGCCGGTGCTCCAGATTGTCCGCGCCAAGAATTTCGAGGAAGCGCTCGCGCTGCCCAGCCAGCACCAATATGGCAATGGCGTCGCGATCTTCACCCGAAATGGCCACGCGGCGCGTGAATTTGCCAGCCGCGTCAATGTCGGCATGGTCGGCATCAATGTACCGATACCGGTACCGGTCGCCTATCACAGCTTTGGCGGCTGGAAACGCAGTGCCTTCGGCGACACCAACCAGCACGGCATGGAAGGCGTGAAATTCTGGACCAAGGTCAAGACGATCACCCAGCGCTGGCCCGACGGCACGGCGGATGGCGGCAACAAGGATGCCTTTGTCATTCCAACCATGGGGTAAAAGCCTGGTAAGGCTTGTGCGCGGCAGAGTTCCAAATCAGGACAATCCTCCCAAAATGCTGGAGTTTCCGGCATTTCGGGCGGACATTGGGTTTATGGGTATCTGCTCAACTCTGTTTCCGGTGCCGCGTTGCTAGCGCTGTCACCCCGGCTGTTCTTGTCGTCGGTTCTGCTGGCGATCGTTCTGTTCGCCTTTTGGCGACCGGAATTTGGCGCGAGTGAGGCAGCGGCCGAGCCTGCCTCGGTCGCCATGTCCGACAAGCGCATCGCCTTCAGTTTCGATGATGCCCCGCGCGGCCCTGGCGCTTTTCTGGCGCCTGACGACAGGCCAAAATTGCTGATCGAGGCGCTGGAAACAGCGGGCATTGACCAAGCGGCCTTCTTCATCAATCCGGGGCGGATTACCGATCATGACAATGATGCCGCCGATATCGCGGCCTATGCCAAAGCAGGCCATGTCCTGGCCAATCATACCGCCAGTCACAGCAAGCTTTCTTCGGTATCGGTCGGGGCCTTTCTCGCCGATATTGATGCGGCGGAGGCATGGCTGAAGGACCGGCCCAACTATCGTCCCTGGTTCCGCTTTCCGTTTCTCGATGAAGGAGGCAAAAACAGGGCCAAGCGCGATGCGGTGCGCACCGGTCTCAAGCAGCGGGGGTTGATGAACGGCTATGTGACGGTCGATGCGTCGGACTGGTATCTGGAGGATCTCGCGATTGCGGCAGCCAAAGCGGGCAGACTCGTGGACTGGAACGCTTTGCGCGACCTGTTTGTCGAATCCTACGTGCAATCGGCGGAGTTCTCGGACGATCTGGCGCGGCGAACGCTGGACAGAGCACCGGTACAGATGGTCTTGCTGCACGAAACCGATCTCGCCGCGATGTTCGTCGATGATCTGGCGGCAGCATTGAAAAACCAAGGCTGGACCATTGTTTCGGCCGACGAGGCCTATCGCGATCCGATCGCCCATATGGAACCGGATGTCGACTTCGCCGATGGGACCCGCACGCAGATGCTCGCCGCCGAGCGCAATGTCGGTAACCGCTGGTACAAGCGCAATGATCAGAAAGTAGCAAAAAAGCTATTTGCCGCGAGGGTGCTGCGCGACTAGACCTGATTGCATGAAAACCATCAAAATCGTTCGCAGCCTCACCCTTGCTATCGCCTTGCTGGGGGCATCCTCGGTGCAGGCGCAATCACCCGAGGCCGTCGCCCAGGCGGTGCTGGCCAAAAACCCGGTCATCGACGGGCACAACGACGCGCCGGAGCAGATTGCCGAACGGTTCGACAGCGATCTCTCGCAGTTCGATTTCCGCAACACGCTCCCCACCACCGGAAGCAAGCCAAAACCGATGCACACCGATATTGCCCGGCTGCGACAGGGCAGAGTCGGCGGTCAATTCTGGTCGGTCTGGATCGATCCGGAACTGCCGGAATTCGAAGCGGTCCACAAGGTGATCGAGCAGATCGATATTGTCCATCAACTGGTGGCGCAATATCCCGATGAACTGCAGCTCGCGCTGACCGTTGCCGATGTCGAGGCGGCCCGGAAAAAGGGTCGCATCGCATCGCTGATCGGTATGGAGGGCGGTCATTCGATTGGCAATTCACTCCCTGTGCTCCGGCAGACCTATGCGCTCGGCGCGCGCTATATGACGCTGACCCACTGGAAGACGCTCGACTGGGCCGATAGCGCAACCGATGCGCCGAAAAGTGACGGTCTGTCCGAATTTGGCGTTTCTGTGGTGCAGGAAATGAACCGGCTCGGCATGATCGTCGATATCAGTCACGTCTCCGAAGCCACGATGAATGACGCTCTGGATGTGACCAAGGCGCCGGTGATCTTCAGCCATAGCTCCGCCGATGCCGTCACCAGACACCCCCGCAATGTGCCGGATGCGATATTGCAGCGGCTGCCGGCCAATGGCGGCGTCGTGATGGTCACATTCGTACCATCCTATGTCAGCGTGGCCAACCGGGATTGGGACGCTGGCCAAAAGGCTGAAATAGCCCGCGCGGCAGCCTTCTATCCCGGCGATGAAGCCGCCCGCGCGGCCCATCTCGCAGCATGGAACGATGCCAATCCGATGCCGCCGGTCACCGCAAAGGACATTGCCGATCATATAGATCATATCCGAGACGTTGCTGGAATCGATCATATTGGTCTTGGCGGTGATTATGATGGCATCACATTTACCCCTGACGATCTTGCCGATGTGTCGACCTATCCCGTGCTATTTGCCGAATTGGCAAGGCGCGGCTATAGCGCCGCCGACCTCGCAAAGATTGCCCGCGGCAATATATTGCGGGTAATGCGGGGAGCCGAATCAACCGCCGCGACAATGGCAAAAAGCAAGAAATAGATATGACCCAATTTTCCCTGACCGAAGACCAGCTTGCCATCCAGGAAATGGCGCAGAAATTCACCGCCGATGCGATAACCCCGCATGCGGCCGAATGGGATGAAAAGCATATATTCCCCCGCGATGTGATCAAGAAAAGTGCCGATCTCGGTTTCGGAGGCATCTATATCAGCGAGGAGTCGGGTGGAATCGGGCTGGGCCGGCTTGAGAGCGCGATTATCATGGAAGCCATGGCTTACGGCTGTCCGGCGACCAGCAGCTTTATTTCCATCCACAACATGGCAAGCTGGATGATCGACTGTTTCGGATCGCAGGCAGTGAAGGACAAGTTCCTGCCCGACCTGATTCCGATGGAAAAGATTTCCAGCTATTGTCTGACCGAACCGGGCAGCGGTTCCGATGCAGCGGCGCTCAAGACCAGCGCGAGACGGGACGGTGACTTTTATATCGTCAATGGTGGCAAACAGTTCATCTCCGGTGCTGGCGTCAACGATGTCTATGTTACAATGGTACGCACCAGTGATGATGGCGCGAAAGGTGTCACCTGCCTGGTTATCGAAAAGGATATGGACGGCGTAAGTTTCGGCGCTCCTGAACGCAAGCTGGGCTGGAACGCCTCGCCCACTGCGCAGGTGCATTTTGACAATGTCCGCGTGCCCCTTGAAAACCGGGTCGGCGACGAGGGCGAGGGCTTTCGCATCGCGATGGCCGGTCTTGATGGCGGACGTTTGAATATCGGCGCCTGTTCGCTCGGCGGGGCACAGCGCTGTCTGGATGAAGCGGTAGCGTACACCAAGGAACGCAAGCAATTCGGCAAGGCGATCAGCGATTTTCAGAACACCCAGTTCATGCTTGCCGATATGGCGACCGATCTCGAAGCATCGCGGGCGCTCCTTTATCTCGCCGCCGCCAAAGTCACCGAAGGCGCGCCGGACAAAACAAAATTTGCCGCGATGGCTAAACGGCTGGCAACCGACAATGGCAGCAAGATTGCCAATGATGCGCTGCAACTTTTCGGCGGCTATGGCTATTTGCAGGATTATCCGATCGAGCGCTTCTGGCGCGACTTGCGGGTGCACAGCATTCTGGAAGGTACCAATCAGGTCATGCGGATGATCGTTTCGCGCGAACTGCTCCGGCAATAGGGAAAATATTTTGAATAGATCATGGATTCTGCTTGTAGCGTGCTTGGCCGTTCTTGGTTGCGATGGCGCTCCCGCAGATATTCATATAGCAACGCTCTATAGAAACTCGATACTTGACCCACAAATGAGAATTCATTTCGGAACTTTTGATGCAAGCGAGAAGAGCAACACTTATAATATTCAGAATTGTGAAATGACTGCTCGATTGTTGAATGCGAATGTTCAAGTACGTTCGTCAGGAAGCACGGAACAGGAAGTAGGTTTTTGGTGTGAGCCGGGAAGTTATGAGGAAAAGGGTTTGCGACCGTTTTCATTCGATGCAGCGTTTCCGGCCGACATACCTTAAAATATTGAAAGCACACATGACAAAAGATCTCATTATCAGAAAATCCGGACGGGTAGGGCATATCAGTCTGAACCGCCCGAAAGTAATCCATTCGCTCAACCTCGACATGTGTTTGGGGATGATCGACGCGCTTCTGGAATGGCGCGACGATGACGAGGTCGAAGCGGTGATCATTGATCATAGCGAAGGCAGGGGCTTTTGCGCAGGTGGTGACATCGCGATGCTGCGCGATTCCGGCATGACCGATGGTAAAGAGGGCCGCGAGTTTTTCTACAAGGAATATCAGCTAAACCATCTGCTTTTTGAATATCCCAAGCCCGTGGTCGCCTTCATGGATGGCATCACCATGGGCGGCGGCGTCGGCATATCACAGCCAGCCCCATATCGCGTGGCGACGGAAAATACGCGCTTTGCCATGCCGGAAACCGGGATCGGCCTGTTCCCGGATGTCGGCGGTGGCTGGTATCTGTCGCGGCTTGAGGGTCGTCTGGGTCAGTTTCTGGCGCTTACCGGTGCGCGACTGGATGGCGCCGAGTGCAAGGAAGTTGGGATCGCGACCCACTATTTGCAGTCGGAAGTCCTGGAAGAAGCCAAGCAGCGGATTGCCGAAAAACCTGACCGTATTGAAGGTATATTGGGGCAGCTTTCGGGCAATATCCCGGAAGCGCAGATCGTCAAGAATCTCGACAAGATCGACAAATTTTTTGCCGCCGATCGTCTGGAAGATATCCTCGCAGCGCTGGAAGCCGATGACAGCGACTGGGCGGCCAAGGAGCGCGATACGCTGGGCACCAAAAGCCCGCAGACCTGCAAGGTTGCCCTGCGCCAGCTCAAGGAAGGTGCGGCGATGGAGAGCTTTGCCGATGAAATGCGCAACGAATACCGGATTGGCTATCATGTGCTGGTGATGCACGATTTTCTCGAAGGTGTGAGGGCTTTGATAATCGACAAGGACAATGACCCGAAATGGAATCCGGCAACGCCGGAAGAAGTCACCGCCGAATGGATCGACAATATATTCGCGCCGCTGCCGGCAGATGAAGAGTGGAAACCGTTATGACCTATGAAAATATTCTGACCGAGAAGCGCGGGGCAGTAACCCTGATCACGCTCAACCGCCCCAAATCACTCAATGCACTAAACAGCCAGGTGCTCGATGAACTGATCGACGCATTTGCAGCTTTTCAGGGTGACGAGACACAGAATTGCGCGGTTCTGACCGGTTCTGGTGACAAGGCCTTTGCCGCCGGTGCCGACATCAAGGAAATGTACGACAAGTCGGCCGCCGACTTCTATCTCGAGGATTTCTTCGCCAAATGGACCAGCCATATCGTCAAGACCACCCGCAAACCCTGGATTGCTGCGGTCAATGGTTTCGCGCTGGGCGGTGGCTGCGAGCTCGCGATGATGGCGGACATCATCATTGCCAGCGACAAGGCGAAATTCGGCCAGCCGGAGATCAAGCTTGGCGTGGCACCCGGCATGGGCGGCTCTCAGCGGTTGACCCGGGCGATCGGCAAATCCAAAGCGATGGAGATGTGTCTGACCGGCCGGATGATGGATGCCGATGAAGCCGAGCGGTCCGGGCTGGTGGCTCGCGTTGTGCCGCATGAGAACCTGCTTGACGAGGCGCTTAAGTCCGCCAGCATTATCGCGTCGATGCCACCGATGGCGGCGCAGGTGAATAAGGAAATGGTCAATGCGGCGTTCGAGAACAACCTGGAGCAAGGCCTGCTCCACGAACGACGCCTGTTCCAGATTTTGACCGCCACCGAGGACAAGAAAGAGGGCATGGCAGCGTTTATCGAGAAGCGCGAAGGCCAATGGAAGGGGCGGTAAGATTTGCCGCTTTGACCGGGCTTGGCGCTTTCGCTTTGCTTCTCTGACAATCACTGGAGACTAAAATGAAAATCGGATTTATCGGCCTCGGCAATATGGGCAGCGGCATGGCGGCGAATCTCGCAAAGGCGGGCCATGAGGTCTATGCTTTTGATCTGTCCGGCGAAGCGCTGGCAAAGGCCGGTGAAGCCGGTTGCCATCCGGTCAGCGATGCCGCGCAGGCGGTCAACAATATGGACGCCGTGGTGACGATGCTTCCAGCCGGCACTCATGTCCGCAAAGTCTATGAGTATGAGATCATCATCAACGGTGATCCCGGGACTTTGGTCATCGATTGTTCGACCATCGACGTCGACAGCGCCAAGGATGTCGCCATCATGGCCGAAGCCAAGGGCCTGGTGCCGGTCGACGCTCCGGTGTCCGGCGGTATCGCTGCGGCCAATGCCGGTACGCTCACCTTCATGGTCGGCGGCAGCGACGAAGGTTTCAAACGGGCCGATCCGATCCTGTCCGACATGGGCAAGGCGGTGATCCACGCCGGCGGCAACGGCGCGGGACAGGCAGCGAAAATCTGCAACAATATGCTCCTCGGGGCGTCGATGATCGCGACTTGCGAAACGTTCAAAATGGCGGAGAAGCTGGGCCTCGACCTGCAGACCTTCTACGACATATCATCAAAAGCATCGGGGCAGAACTGGTCGATGACCAGCTATTGTCCGGTGCCCGGCGTCGGTCCGCAAAGTCCGGCCGATAATGATTATGCAGGCGGCTTCGCGGCAGCGCTGATGCTCAAGGATCTCCGGCTTGCGATGGAGGCCGCGCAAAGTGCCGGAGCGGACGTGCCGATGGGCGCGGAAGCCGCGAAACTCTATGAGCAATATGCCGAAACACAGGGGCAGGGCGGCAAGGATTTTTCCGGCATCATCAACATGCTGGACAAGGGCTAGATACCAATGCCGCCTCTGTGGATGGTGATATGCGGTCTGTCCGGGTCAATTGCCGTGATCGCAGAGATCGGCAACCGGCGCCGCAACAACCGCAATGATATCGAAAATGTCGGCTTCATGCCGTGGTCGACAATTACCGCATTGTCGTTGTTGACCTTCGGCATATCCATAGCTTTCGGCCTGGGATTTATCTCAGCCGAATAAGCGGACGATTACAGGCAGGCTTCCAGCAACGGCTGATTAAAGCCATATTGACGCGCTTTGTCGAGCGTATAGGGGCGCAGGCCGGCGGATTGATATTCACCGATAATCTTGCCGTCGGCATCCTCGTCAATATATTGATATTTGAACAATTCCTGGGTCACGATCACGTCGCCCTCCATCCCGATCACTTCGGTGATATTAGTCGTGCGGCGCGAACCGTCGCGCAGACGCTTCACCTGGACGATCAGATCGACCGATTCGGCAATCTGACGGGAGATGGCCTCTTTCGGAATCTTGATGTCGCCCATCAAAATCATGTTTTCCATACGGCCCAGACACTCGCGCGGGCTATTGGCGTGAAGCGTACACATGGAGCCGTCATGGCCGGTGTTCATGGCGGCCAGAAGGTCGAAACATTCCGCGCCACGAATCTCGCCAAGGATGATCCGGTCAGGACGCATACGCAGAGCGTTTTTCACGAGATCGCCGATGGTAATCGCGCCTTGGCCCTCAAGGTTTGGTGGCCGGGTTTCGAGCGGTAGCCAATGGGGTTGTTGCAAGCGAAGCTCGGCAGCATCCTCAATGGTTAGCACACGTTCGCCCGGGTCAATCATCTTGGACATGGCGTTGAGCATGGTCGTTTTACCCGAACCCGTACCCCCGGAGATAACGACGTTGAACCGGCAGGCACCGGCAATCTTGAGCACTGTGCACATTTCGTCGGACATCGACCCGAAGCCCTTCATCATGTCGAGCGTGATCGGCTTTTCGGAGAATTTACGAATGGATATCGCCGTGCCTTTGAGGCTCAGCGGAGGAACGATCACGTTGACACGCGAACCATCCTTAAGACGGGCATCGGCCAGCGGTGTGGTCTGATCGACTCGGCGGCCGACCTGGTTCACGATCCGCTGGGCGATCTGGAACAGATGCTCTTCGTCGCGGAACTGGATCGGCGCAATTTCAAGCTTGCCCTTGATTTCGATATAGGTCTGTTCAGGGCCATTGACCATGATATCCGATATGTCCGGATTGCTGAGCAGCTCTTCGAGCGGGCCAAAGCCGAGCAGTTCGTCGACCAGCACTTTTTCAAGTGCAAATTGTTCACGCCGGTTGAGGGTCAACTTCAACTCGGTCAGCACTTCCATGATGATCGGGCGGAATTCTTCGGTCAGTTCTTCCTTGTTCAAGGTCGCTGCGGCTTCCGGGTCAACGCGCTCGAGCAGGCGAGGAAGCACCTGTTCCTTGATTTTGTGAACCGAGGCCCCGAAGCCTTCATCCTTGTCGCGACCTTCCGCTAATGGTTGCGAGCGTTCGGAAAGCCGCGCCATGGCGTCGCTTTGATCGGGCGCGGCCGGGGCCGGCGCACCTTCTCCCGGGAGCGGTATTGAATCGATGGGAGGAAACTGATTCCCACCCAGGTCATCTTCGGGATTGTCGGATTTGGCAGTTTTCTTGCCACCACCGGTCATCGGCTTGGCGACACCAAAGGATGACTTGCCGCCTCCCAGTCCATTTTTCTTGCCAAATGCGCTCATTCTGTTCTGTCCGATTTGTCTAATGTCACAAGATACATCTCCTCTTTCCCCGAAAATGGTTAATAAACCGGAAAACTTGATCGATTGGATGGCAACGATGCGGACGACGGCGGCGGCGATTGAACCGATTGTCTATATCCGGCTGCTGATCGCCACGGCGATCAGCGTTTATATCTTTGGCGACCCAATAGACCAGTCCGCGACGACGGACAGATTATTGATAATTTTCAGTAGGTTCCGGCTCTAGCGCAGCGAATGTTGCTCCGCACCGGTCATCGAGGCTCCAATAGCTCAAGGTGCTGATCGACGCTGTTTTTGATGGAAAAGGCGTTTGCGCAGGTCTTGAGCGGCGCAATCGCCTGGGGCGTATCAATCGCATCGGCTATGGCTTTGGCCAATGCTCCGGGATTTTGGACAGGCACTGTTTCACGGCCGATTTGACGCAGCAACCTTGTCAATCCTTCCGAGCAATCGGTCGCAACCACGGCGCAGCCGGTTGCCATGGCTTCCAGCGGAACCGCTGGGAATCCCTCCCATTGTGACGACAGGACGAGAATATCCGACTGTGCATAATATTGTGTCGGATCGGAAATAAATCCCTCGAATTCGATCCGATCAGCCAGGCCGAGTTGTTTGGCGCGCTGCTCGACATCTTCCCGAAGGCGCCCATTCCCCAATATGGTCATCGACCAAGGGCGGTCCGCAATCCTCGCCAGGGCGGAGAGCAAGGTGAAATATCCTTTCTGCGGAGCGATGCGACCGACAGCGAGCAGTCTTGCGGGTACGGCCGGGGCCCGGATGGGCCGATTCTCTCCCAAAGCCAACATATACGAGGTCACATAGGGGTTGGGAACGGAAAGAAATTTGCCAGCCGCATGCGGATAGATTTCCGAATAATGTTCGGCATCCGCATCGCTGAGCGTAAGGCATATGTCGGCGAATCTTGCGGTGAATCCAAATCGCCAGGTCCGGTAAATTTTTAGCCAGAGGCCAAGGCCGGGACGCAGCACCGGGTTGGTGATTTTCTGAATGAACTTTGTCTGGCTCGATCCTGCAAGTTTTCGGGCAATTGCCACACTCAGATTCGTCTGGTTCCCGGCAGAAAATATGGCCCTTGGCCGGTGTTTGCGGATCATCCGGGCAACAGCGGGAATCTGGAGCACCAATCGGGTCCCGCGACCGCCAAGCTTTGGAGTGAGCGGATGGTCACCTCGGGGGCGATCATATCGGCGACCGAGCCAGTCGCCTTGGTGAGCCACAATTCGGTCGCTATCCCGCGTTTGGCCATGCCATTGGCCAGCAGAATCGCAACCCGGTCGAGCCCGCCATCGCCGGGCTCGTAAAGGAAATGGACAACGGGGGCGGTTTTGGGTGATGATTTGATCATCGCTTGCTCAGCGAACGAGGACCCAATATTCTGAACATTTGAGCAGCCTAGCATTTGACAGCGGGTGCAGGAAAGAGAGGAGTTGTGCTGCGATACCGCACCGCACGATTGGCGCGGCCAGTTTTAGCTAACAGCTTCGGCCAAAACCGTCAGGCCCTTGTCATTCACTTCGGCAAAGCCGCCCTGAACCGAAATCGTCTCAGGCGTTCCTCCTTCGGTCGCGTAGATCAGCAGATCGGCGTCACGGATCGTCGACATGACCGGCGCATGATTGGCGAGCACGCCAAAATCACCCTCGGTACCGGGCACCACAACCATGAAAACATCATCCGAGCGGACGAGCTTTTCAGGGGTTACGAGTTCGAAATGCAGGTTTGCCATTTTAATTCTCCACCCCTCCTTTTCAAAGGAGGGGTAAGGGGTGGTTTATGAGCAGATTGGCTCGATTCCGATCTGCGAATTTGTGAGTGAGGACAGGCCCCACCTTACCCCCCTCCCCTGAAGGAGAGGGGCTTAACTGTTTAAGCAGCTTCTGCCGCCATTTTTTTGCCTTTTTCGATCGCTTCTTCGATTCCGCCAACCATGTAGAAGGCGTTTTCGGGAAGATGATCATATTCGCCTTCGACAACCGCCTTGAACGATTTGATCGTGTCTTCCAGATCAACGAACTTGCCCTTGATGCCGGTGAAGACTTCCGCAACGTGGAACGGCTGCGACAGGAATTTCTGGATCTTACGGGCACGCTGTACGACCAGCTTATCTTCTTCCGAAAGCTCGTCCATGCCGAGAATAGCGATAATGTCCTGCAAAGATTTATATTTTTGCAGAGTTTCCTGAACCGCACGCGCCGTATCATAATGCTCCTGACCCACAACGCGTGGTTCGAGAACACGGCTGGTTGAATCGAGCGGATCAACAGCAGGGTAGATGCCCAGCTCCGAAATCGCACGGTTCAAAACGGTGGTTGCGTCCAGGTGGGCAAAGGAGGTTGCTGGTGCAGGGTCGGTCAAGTCATCGGCAGGAACATAAATTGCCTGAACCGACGTAATCGAGCCCTTGTTGGTGGATGTAATCCGTTCCTGCAACGCGCCCATGTCGGTCGACAGGGTAGGCTGATAGCCCACAGCCGAAGGAATACGGCCGAGAAGTGCGGACACTTCTGAACCAGCCTGGGTGAAGCGGAAGATATTGTCGATGAAGAACAAAACGTCCTGGCCTTCTACGTCGCGGAAATATTCCGCCTGAGTCAGGCCGGACAGAGCCACACGAGCACGCGCTCCGGGAGGTTCGTTCATCTGGCCGAAGACCAGCGCCACTTTTGAGCCTTCCGACTTCGGATTGCCGTCGGCGTCCTTGGCGATAACGCCAGCGTCAAGAAATTCGTGATAGAGATCGTTACCTTCGCGGGTACGCTCGCCAACCCCGGCAAAAACTGAAGTACCGCCGTGTCCTTTGGCAATATTGTTGATCAGTTCCTGAATAAGCACGGTCTTGCCCACGCCGGCGCCACCGAACAGGCCAATCTTACCGCCTTTTGCATAAGGTGCGAGCAGATCGACAACCTTGATGCCGGTAACCAGAATTTCATTCTCGGTTGACTGGTCCACGAAAGCAGGGGCTTCTCTGTGAATAGGAGCGGTGGCTTTATTACCGATTGGGCCGCGTTCGTCGATTGGCTCACCGATCACGTTCATGATTCGGCCGAGTGTTTCAGGACCAACCGGCATCATGATCTGCGAACCGGTGTCGGTCACTTCCTGACCGCGGGTGAGACCTTCGGTCGCATCCATAGCGATGGTACGAACCGTGTTCTCGCCGAGATGCTGGGCAACTTCGAGAACCAGCCGGTTGCCGTTATTGTCGGTTTCCAGAGCCGAGAGAATTGCCGGGATCTCGCCATCAAAGGTGACGTCGACGACAGCGCCGATGACCTGTGAAATGCGGCCTACATTTTTGGTTTTTGCCATTTTTACGTTTCCTTGCGTACGTGCTTTAGAGCGCTTCAGCGCCAGCGATGATTTCAATCAACTCGGTGGTAATCGCGGCCTGACGGCTGCGGTTGTAAACAATCGTGAGGTTGTCGATCAGATCGCCGGCGTTGCGGGTCGCATTGTCCATGGCGGTCATCGAAGCGCCCTGTTCAGATGCGTTATTTTCCAGTAATGCGCCGAAAATCTGGGTGGTCAAATTGCGCGGGAGCAGCGCCGCGAGAATTTCTTCCTCGTCCGGTTCATAGTCCACTGCCCCGCCGGATTCGGCGATAGCGCCGTCCTGAACCGCAATCGGAATGATCTGCTGAACCGTGGGTTCCTGCACCAGCGCGGATTTGAACTTGCCGTAGAACAGATGGGCGACGTCAAACTTGCCCTCTTCGACCAGCGCCGTCAGTTCCGCAGCAATTGCTTTGGCTTCTTCATATCCCGGTGCTTTGACAGTCGACGTATCGAAATGTTTCAGAATCAGGCCGGGGTAGAAACGCTTGATGATCGGAATGCCCTTGCGGCCAACCATGTAGAACAGTATTTTATGACCCTCACCAAGCAGCTTTTCGGCCTTGAGGCGGGCTTCCTTTACGATATTGGCATTGAACGCGCCGCACAGGCCGCGATCTGAGGTTGCGACGACCAGCAGATGCGTTTCAAGCTTGCCGGTACCGGCCAATAGCTTCGACGAATTCTCGTCGATCGCAACCTTGGAGGCGAGGCTGGCCATCACCTTTTCCATCTGGCTTGCATAGGGACGCGCAGCTTCAGCCGCCATCTGCGCCCGGCGCAATTTGGCAGCGGCCACCATTTTCTTGGCCTTGGTGATCTTCTGGGTCGACTTAACCGACGCGATCCGATCTTTCAGTTCTTTAAGACTCGCCATTTCGTTCCTTCAATTGTCATTCCCGCGAAGGCGGGAACCCAGTTCAATAAAAACGTCGCTTCGCGGCTTCTTTATTCGCTGGATCCCGGATCGAATCCGGGATGACAGTTTCTCCTTATACGAACGTCTTGCCAAATGCCGCCAGCGCCGCTTCGAGAGCAGCCTTGGTGTCATCCGCCAAGTCACCGCTTTCGCGGATAGTTTTCAATATGTCAGCATGTTCGCTGCGCATATGGGCCAGCATGGCTGCTTCATAACGCACAACGTCACTCGCCGCGACGCCATCAAGATGCCCGTTGGTACCTGCATAGATCGACGCGGTCTGCTCTTCGAACGGCAGCGGCGAAAATTGCGGTTGCTTGAGCAACTGGGTCAGCCGTTCGCCACGTGCCAGCAATTTTTGCGTCGACGCATCAAGATCGGAACCGAATTGCGCGAACGCCGCCATTTCACGATATTGTGCGAGATCGAGTTTGATCGAACCGGACACTTTCTTCATCGCTTTTGTCTGCGCGGCGGAACCCACACGGGACACCGACAGACCCACGTTAATAGCAGGACGGATGCCTTGGTTGAACAGGTCGGTCTCGAGGAAGATCTGACCGTCGGTGATCGAAATCACGTTGGTTGGAATATAAGCGGAAACGTCACCTGCCTGTGTTTCAATGATCGGCAATGCGGTCAGCGAACCGGAACCATTGTCCTCGTTCATTTTCGCGGCACGTTCGAGCAAACGACTATGCAGATAGAAAACGTCGCCAGGATAGGCTTCGCGTCCTGGAGGACGACGCAGCAGCAGGGACATCTGGCGATAGGCCACGGCCTGCTTGGATAGATCGTCATATACGATACAGGCGTGCATGCCGTTATCGCGGAAATATTCGCCCATCGTCACACCGGTATAAGGTGCGAGATACTGGAGAGGCGCAGGCTCGGAAGCGGTTGCAGCAACCACGATCGAATATTCCATGGCGCCATTTTCTTCGAGGCTCTTGACGATCTGTGCAACCGTCGAGCGCTTCTGGCCGATGGCAACATAGATGCAATAAAGCTTCTTGCTCTCATCCTTGCCGGCGTTGACGGTCTTCTGGTTGATGAACGTGTCGATGGCGACAGCGGTCTTGCCGGTCTGACGGTCACCGATGATCAGTTCGCGCTGGCCGCGGCCAACCGGAACGAGAGCGTCGAGTGCTTTCAGGCCGGTCTGGACGGGTTCGTGAACCGATTTGCGCGGGATAATGCCCGGCGCCTTGACTTCAACGCGGCTACGCTGCGTGGTTTTAATCGGGCCTTTGCCGTCAATCGGGTTGCCGAGACCGTCGACCACGCGACCAAGCAATTCCTTGCCGATCGGAACGTCCACAATCGTGCCGGTCCGCTTGACTACGTCGCCTTCTTTGATTTCAGCATCGGAGCCGAAGATCACGACGCCGACATTGTCGGCTTCGAGGTTCAGCGCCATGCCCTGAATACCGTTGGAGAATTCGACCATTTCACCGGCCTGGACCTGATCGAGGCCGTGGATACGGGCGATGCCGTCACCGACTGCGAGCACGGTTCCAACTTCGGAAACCTGGGCTTCATTGCCAAAATTGGCGATCTGGTCCTTGATGACCTTTGAAATTTCTGCGGCGCGAATATCCATGTATATCTTCCTTTAGCCCTTCATGGCCTGCGATAGGGTGTTCAAACGGGTTTTAATCGAGCTGTCGATCATCTGGCTGCCGATTTTCACGACCAGCCCGCCCAATATGGACGGATCAACTGCGGTGGAAACGCTAACATCGCTTCCCACACGTTTCTTGAGCTGCGCCTTGAGCGCATCAATCTGTTTGTCATCCAGCGGATGGGCCGAGGTGACGTCAGCGGTTATTTCGCCGCGATGGCTGGAGGCCAGAGTGGAGAAGGCGCGAATGACAGCGGGAATTTGGTCGAGCCGGCGATTGGCCGCGAGCACGCCGAGCACATTGGTCGACAATTTGTCGAGACCCAAGGCCTTGGCGGTTGCTGCAATAGCTTTGCCGGCATCATCGCGGGAGAGAACCGGGCTGCTGGTCAGCGCCCTCAGGTCATCCGATTCGGTCATCGCCGCGCTCAATGTCGCGAGACTGGCCTGCACCGCGTCGATGCTTTTATTTTCTTCTGCAAGCGCGAACAAAGCCGTGGCGTAACGCCCCGCTAAACTCGCTCTAATGCCGCTGGAATGATCCACGCGTTTGCTTCTCCCTGACCGTAATTGTGGTCTGAAAACCGTTCATGAAATGGTCCGCTTAATGGCCGGAAATCCTGCGATTCCGCCCACGGATGCGCGGCGTCTAGCAACCATTTTGCTGCGATGCAAGATGGCTTTGGGAATCATTTGCAAATGCAGCCAAAGCGGCAGAATTCAGGTCGTTTCAATTGGCGGGGTGATAAATATTGCTTTGATCGCAAGATACGGGAAGCGGTCCTGTGCGGATGCGTCCAAATGGGCTACATCAGCAACCGCGAATCCTGAGGAAAATCATGGTCGACGATAAAACAGCATGGCAAGCAGTGGCCAACCGCGACCGCAGCTTCGACGGGAAATTTGTCACCGGTGTTTTGAGCACTGGCATATATTGCCGCCCCTCTTGCGCCGCACGCCACCCGAAACGCGAAAATGTACGTTTTTTTGCGAAAGCGGAGCAGGCTGAGGCGGCGGGCTTGCGCGCTTGCCTGCGGTGCCGACCCGATGATGTGGCGCGTGATGAAGCGGCGGTGAAAGTGGTGATCGACGCGATTCGGATGGCTGAAACCGCGCCGAAACTCGACGAACTGGCCGATCTGACCGACTATTCTCCCGCGCATCTCCAGCGGATATTCAAGCGCGAGACCGGCCTGTCACCCGCTGCCTATGCGCGGGCTTTGCGATCCGAACGGGTCAAGGACGCACTGGCCGGCGGCGCGTCGGTAACCGAAGCGATTTACGACGCCGGCTATGGTTCGGCGTCGCGCTTTTACGAGGAACAGAAAATGGATCAGAAAATGGGCATGAAACCGGTTGCCTGGAAAAATGGTGGGTCAGGGGTCACAATCCATTGGGCCAGTGTTGAGACATCGCTCGGCAATATGATGGTGGCGGCGACGGACAAGGGCGTCTGCTGCCTGTCGTTCAACGAAGGCGAGGATGAATTGCGCGAGCGCTTCCCGAAAGCGGATTTGCAGCAAGGCGGCGATGCCTTCGCTAGGCTGCTCGCGCAAGTGGTCGCGCAAGTCGAGGCGCCGGGCCGCTCGCACAATATCCCGCTCGATGTCCAGGGCACTGCCTTTCAGGAAGCGGTATGGCAGGAGCTGCGCAAAATCCCCGAGGGCGAAACCCGCAGCTATGCCGATATCGCCGCCGCCATCGGCAAGCCGAAAGCCGTCCGCGCCGTAGGCAGCGCCAACGGTGCCAATCATGTCGCCGTCCTGATTCCCTGCCATCGGGTGGTACGCAGCGACGGAACGATGGGTGGCTATGCTTATGGGCTGGAGATCAAGGAGCGGTTGCTGGAGAAGGAGGCAAGCGCTGACCGTCTGATCTAGAGTTAGCGATATTCGGGATTGGGATGGTTATACCGCGTACCATCATCCCAGGCTTCCCGGCTGTTGCCATAGTCGGGAATACCGCCCGCCTGCTTCAGCATGTGCGCCATGTGCATCAGGTTCCAGGCCAAGAATGTCGCGTTGCGCTGGGTGAAGTCGCGGTCGAAACCGACGCGAGTGCCATCGTCTTTCTTGTCACCATAAGACGGGCCGGGACCGATCGGTCCGATCCATCCGGCGTCGGCCTGTGGCGGTATGGTATAACCGATATGACCGAGCGAATAGAGCGTGCTCATGGCGCAATGTTTGACGCCATCTTCGTTGCCGGTGACTACGACGCCCCCCGCTTTCCCGTAGTAGATATATTGTCCCTTATCATTGGTCTCGCCAGAATGGGCGTAGAGCCGCTCGATGATCTTGCGGCATTCCGATGACACGTCGCCAAGCCAGATTGGTGTGCCGATGACCAGAATATCGCTGGCCATCACCGCTTTGGAAATATCCGGCCATGCATCGCTATCAAAACCATGCTCGGTCATATCCGGATAAACGCCCGGCGCGATATCATGATCTACACTGCGGAATGATTTTACCGTCACGCTGGCATCTTCCATGATGTCCCGCACGACATCCATCAGGCATTCGGTGTGGCTGAATGCGGGGGAGGGGCTTAGCGTGCAGTTGATAAACACCGCTTTGAGGCCGGAATAATCAGGTTTCTCCCTGCCGTTATCTTTCGTGGTCATGGGGCTTTCCTCTCGGCCTAATCGGCCTTTTTGCACTCGTAAACCAGACTCTCGTTCGCTTGGCTCGGCAGCTCAGCTCGGATCGCCTTCACCATATCCTCGATATCGGCCAGCGCCTTGTCGTCGGTCGTACAGGCCTTGTTACCATATTTGGCGCGGATCGCGCGCGCCCGGGTCATCGAGTCCAGCCCCATCAGGTAGCGCTCCTCGGTATATTCGCTACGATCCGGCTGGAAGCTGCTGATGGTGACGGTCTGCTCCTGATTGGGAACAAATATCCGCGACCATTTGGCGCCGTCGCGACCATATTGGGTGCGACCGTTGACGCAGCCTCCTTCGGCCCATTCGAGAGGCAGTTCATTTTCCTGTGACACGGTGATCCGGCTGCGTTGCGGATTGATCGTGCATTGATATTTGCCCGACGTGGCCGTGCTCGTTTGTTGCGGTACAGCTTTGTCCTCATTTTCCTTCAAGACTGCGGCGACCCGGTCATTGATTTCGCTGAAATCCGGGCGGGATAGAAAGGTGAAGACCGCGCCAAGCAGGAGGATTGCCGCTGCGCCCGCAGCCCCGATCGCCGGGTTGCGCTTGCCCTGGACCATAAGCACAGCTGCGCCGCCCGCGGCCAGCAGGGCCAGTACCAGCATCAGCGCGGCTATCCCCATGCGGTTTTCCCGCTCGGCGATGATGTCTTGCGATATGCCGGTGTGCAGCTTCGTCTCTGCACGCTCGCGCTGCTCGGCTTCCGCACTCTTCGCCGCTTCCACCTTTGCACGGGCAGCGGCTTCACGCTGTTGCTCTTCCAGGCTGATCTCCACTGCGGAACGGCACGGGGTCGCCGTCACTCCCACTTTCACGCCCGCCTTGCGCAGGAAAGCCAAAATTTCACGTGCCGAAACGGCAAAGCCGAATTCGGCGTCATTGCCATTGCTCATGGATCCAAAGCTGTTCGCGCCCAGCACCCGTCCGCAATTGTCGATCAGCGGCCCGCCGCTATTGCCCGATGCAATCGGTGCGGTGTGCAGAATCGTGTCGAACTGCTTGGTCGTGCGCCCGCCGGAAACCGTTCCGGTGGTCTTGACCGGCGACATCGGGTTGATCAGATCATCCAAGTCGAGTCCCTGCGCCCGGTCGACAGAACCGGGATAGCCGACCGCCACGACATCCGCGCCATCGCCTACAGGACCGCCAAAAATCGTCATCGGCGGCAATCGTCCGCCGTCCAGCACCTGGATGAGGGCCAGGTCATTACCCGGCGAATAGGCGATGATCTTGCCGCCATAGCTGGTTCCGCCCTGCGACGGGATGATACCAATGACAACGGAGGCTTCTTGCCGCGCGATCTCGACGACATGGGCATTGGTCACGATCTTGTCCGGAGCAACCACAAAACCGCTGCCATGGCCGACAAAGGCTACCTTGCTGCCATCTTTGGCGGCGAGTACGACCCGGACAACCGAGCGGCTGGCGGCGCTGATGTCCGCGGGATCGGCCTGGGCAGGGCCGGTGACTACGAGGGTTGCAATGAGCACATATAGCGCAATCAGGACAGGTCGGATCATATTTATCATAAACGCGCTTCTACGCGTACCCGTGCGAAAATCCAGAGGAAGCGAGTGAAAATTTCCTTTACACGGAACGCCATGTTTCTTTTGTGTGACCTTTGGCGTAAACCGTTGAGATCGAACCGATTTGTTACTTTCAAATACACGTCGAGTGTGACCTTCTACATATTCGTCCCCAGTTCAGAATCATCATTATTTTGAAACGAAGAAATATTGCCTACACCATAGGTTGAATACGGATGTGTAGGAAAGCACTGGTTGAAGTTCGCGGTCAATCTTTCGAAAATATACACGCGTCGCTTTTTAGGGAGCGGCTTAAGGTTTAAACAAAACTATAGGGATCGACATCCACTCCGACCCTTACCGCGCGCGGCCATTCGAGCTTTTCCAGCCATTCGCGCATGATATTTTGCAAGTCAACGGAACGCAATGCATGGACCAGCAACCGGTGGCGATGGCGTCCGCGCAGCATCGCCAGCGGGGCCGGCGCGGGGCCGTAAACGGAAAATCCGTCGAGCTTGGGAGCGGTCTGGCCGATTAGCCGCGCCGTTTCCATCGCTTCGCTGTTGTCCTCGGACGAGACGATAATCGCTGCCCAGCGCGCGAAAGGCGGCGCCAGTGCCTGACGACGCGCTTCGATTTCGGCGGTGTAAAAGCCCTCCCGGTCATTCTTGATCAGGGCTTGGATCACCGGCGCATTGGGCATCCGGGTCTGGACGTAGACACGACCGGGCTTTTCCGCCCGCCCGGCCCGTCCGGCCACCTGCGCGATTTGCTGGAAACTGCGTTCCGCGGCGCGCAGGTCACCGCCTTCCAGCCCGATATCCGCGTCCACAACGCCAACCAGAGTGAGATTGGGGAAATGATAGCCTTTGGTCACCAGTTGTGTCCCCACGACGATGTCGATCGCGCCGGCTTCCATCTGGTTGACGAAATCGGCGGCGCGCTGCGGCGACCAGATTGTGTCCGAGGTGACGATCGCTGTCCGTGCGGCAGGAAACAGCATTTTGACCTCGTCGCAAATCCGCTCGACACCCGGTCCGCAGGCAACAAGACTGTCTTCGTCGCCGCATTCCGGGCATTTCTCGGGGATCGGCATGACATGGCCGCAATGATGACAGGCGAGGCGGCGGGTCAGCCGGTGTTCGACCATCCACGCCGTGCAATTGGGGCACTGGATCCGGTTCCCGCAGGTCCGGCACAGGGTGAGCGGCGCAAAGCCGCGCCGGTTGAGGAACAACAGCGATTGTTCACCCCGGTCGAGATTCTCCTCCAGCGCATTGACGAGAGTGGGAGCCAGCCAGCTCCCGCGCGGCGGCACGTCCTGAGTCAGATCCAGCGCCTTGATATCAGGCATTGTCGCCCCGCCGAAACGCGCCGGCAGTTCGAGCAGTTCATAATTGCCCTGTTCGACCTGATGCTGGCTCTCGATCGCCGGTGTGGCGGAGGCCAGAATGACCGGGATCTGCTCGTGCAAGCCGCGCATGACCGCAACATCGCGGGCGTGATAGCGCACGCCCTCTTCCTGTTTGAAGCTGGTTTCGTGCGCCTCGTCGACGATGATCAGGCCGAGATTGGCATAAGGCAGGAACAGGGCGGAGCGCGCACCGACGATCACCCTTGCATTGCCCTCGGCCAGCGCCCGCCAGTTTTTCTTGCGCTCCGACTGTTTCATGCCACTGTGCCAGGCGAGGGGTTCGGCCCCGAACCGGGCCTCGAAGCGGTTGAGAAACGGTTCGGTCAGCGCAATTTCGGGGAGCAGTACTAGCACTTGCTTGTCCTGGCGCAGCGCTTGGGCGATCGCTTCGAAATAGACTTCGGTCTTGCCCGAACCGGTTACTCCGTCGAGCAGAAACGGTTTGAATTGAGCCGCCCGCACCGCATCAATCAATATCTTGCTGACATTTGTCTGATCATCGCTCAGATCAACAGTATCGAAATCGGGCGAGGGTTGGGAGGTGACCGCGAAAGGGGACACGTCCTCCCGATCAAACACACCCAGTTTTTCCAGTCCCCGGATAACCGCGACAGATACACCGGCTTTAAAAGCCAGTTCGCTGATCGTCCCCTGCGCATCGACCAGTTTCTCGAGCGCCTGCTCGCGCTGCGCTGTCATCCGCTCGGGAACCGTGCCGTTCAATCGATATTCGCTGATCGCACGATTGTCGGCAAAAGCGGCCCCGCTCGACAGGACCATGCGCAGCACCGATGCCGGCGAGGCGAAATAATAATCCGCGGTCCACTCGATCAGTCGCCGCAGCGGCGCGCGCAGCGGTGGAACATCGCGAAGCTCGAGCAGCGGGCGCAATTTTTTCGGGTCGATTTCCTCAACCGGAAATCTCTCGGCCTCCCACACGACCCCGGGCACTTTGCGCGGTCCGAGCGGGGCCATTACGATCGACCCCGGCTCTACCTGCATATCATCCGGGACCCGGTAATCGAGCGGACCCAGGACGGCGTTAAGGAGGAGTACACGAACGCGATTCATATTGATGCTATAGGCAGGGAAACAGCATCCGTCATTCCTGCTTTGGTGAAAATGGGAGACGCATATTGATCTATCATCGCAGATCGGTTCTGGGCCTGGGCGCTGCCGCCGGATTGCTGGCACTTCCCGGTTGTTCGAGCCTGCCGGGCCTCAGTCTTACCGAAGCCGTCAAGCGGCTGCTTACCCTATCTTCGCAAAATGCTTTTGCCGAATTGCTCCAGCCCAACGGCTTCTTCGACAGCCAGGTTGCACGGATTGCAGTGCCGGATTCGCTGGGCGGATCGCGGGTCTCCAATATTGCCAGTGCCTTGCTGCGGTCCAAACCAATTCAGGACCGCTTGCTCCGGCAGGTCAATCGCGCGGCAGAAACGGGCGCCGAGCTCGCCGCTCCGATTGTAGCGGAAGCTATCCGCAATATGAGCATCGCCGACGCTGTGGCGATCATCAATGGCGGACCGCGCGCGGCCACCAGCCTGCTGCAGGGGCAATTGGGCAATACATTGGTCGACCGGATGATGCCGGGTATCGGCAATGGCCTGAGGCTGTTCGACAATGAAATTATCAATCTCGTGCTGTCGCAGGTCACCAACGTCGATTTTTCCAGCATCAGCCGCGACGTTTCGAACAAGGTCAATGACGCAATCTATCGATCGATCGGCGCGCAGGAAGAATCCATCCGCGCCAATCCGCGATCAACCAATGATCCGTTGCTAATAGCGGTTCTGGGTGCTGGCAAAGCTTTCTGACGCTTTGCTCTATGCGGTCTTATCTCGTTTAATCCCGCAATTTTCCCCCAATCTATCCACAGCTTTCTGCCGCCAAAGGCGGTGCGGCAGTTCCACGCCTCGTGGAAAGCGGATAGGCAAATGGGCAACAGCCGCCATTTTCCTAAATTTGGAGTCAGAGTGATGAAATTCTTTGTAGATACCGCCGATACTGCGGAAATCGCTGACCTTGCTGCGACCGGCATGGTCGACGGCGTCACCACCAATCCTTCGCTGATCAAGAAATCGGGCCGCGATATCATGGAAGTGACCAAAGAAATTTGCGGCCTGACCGACGGACCGGTTTCCGCCGAGGTCATTGCGCTCGATCACGAAACGATGATGAAAGAAGCAGAAGTGCTCCGCAAGATCGCCGACAATGTCTGCATCAAGGTGCCGCTGACCATCGACGGGTTGAAGACCTGCAAGGAGTTGACCGGCGAAGGCACGATGGTCAATGTGACCCTGTGTTTCTCGGCCAATCAGGCGCTGCTCGCGGCGAAAGCAGGCGCGAGCTTCATTTCCCCCTTCGTCGGACGCCATGATGACAACGGCCTCGACGGCATGATGCTGATCGAGGATATCCGGCTCATTTACGACAATTATGCGTTCGACACCGAAATTCTGGTCGCCTCTATCAGGCATCCGATCCATGTGCTCGAATCCGCCCGCATCGGTGCCGATGTCGGGACCATGCCACCCAATGTCATCCGCAACCTGTTCAAGCATGTCCTGACCGACAAGGGCATTGAAGGCTTTTTAAAGGATTGGGCGACAACCGGACAGAATATCGGTTGAGTCGACTTTCGGCATCCTGAAATAATTTCAGGATGCCGAAGCGTTTTATCTAAAACCCTTGGGTGCCGGATCGACCACCGCGAAACTCCCGCTGCGGATTTCCTGAACCTCCAGAGCTCGTTCCGAAATGCCGTCGGATTTGAACCGGAAAACGCCGTCCAATCCGATGAACCCACCCGGATCGGTTAGCTGGTTGATCGGAAAGGGCGATCCCACTTTCCAGTTGCGCGCCACTTTGACCGTCAGCAGAACCGAATCATAACCGAGGCTCGACAGCCGGAACGGAGCCCTGCCATAGCGGGCGCGATATTTGTCGGCATATTGCCCGTAGAGACTATCCGAAACGCTGGCGAACCAGGCGCCCCGTATCGAAGGCGCGCCGGCCAGATTGCTGCTGGTATTCCACAGGTCTGTACCGAGGATTTTCGCCGTTTCGCTGGCATTCTTGCGAATATAGGGGGCCGCCTTGATCGCCATGTCGCCGTTGTCGGCGAGCAGGACCGCTTCGAAGTCGCCATTTTCGGCGAGTTTCTTGGTCGCCGCCTCTATTGATCTGGAATCGCGATTGAACGTCTGGATCGAGACGACCGTGCCGCCGACATCCTTGACGCGGCGCAGCAAGGTTGACGAAGCGCGCTGACCGTAAACACCATTAGGTACCAGAGCCGCAAAGCGCGTCATGCCCTTGGACTTCGCATAGTCCACGACACGGGTGATCGACTGCGACGGGACATGACCTAATATAAAAACATTATTGCCAGCGACGCCGCTGTCGTTGGAGAAGCTCAGGATCGGCACACCGGCCGGCCGGGCGATATTGGCGGTCGCCACGACATTGTCGCTGAGCAATGGGCCGATGATCAGCTTGTTGCCGTCGCGGATCGCGCTTTGGGCTGCCGCGGTCACGCCTTTGGCCGTGTCATAGCTGGTCATGCGGATATTGTCCGCCTTGGTATCGAGCAGCGCCATCGTCGTGGCATTGGCGAGCGACTGGCCGACGCCGGCATTCTTGCCGGACAGCGGCACCAGCAAGGCAATGCGATGATGCTTATCGTCGACGGGCAGGCCGGCGGTAACCGGCGGCGGGGTCGGAGTGGCGGTCGGCGGTGGTGGTTCCGCACCGCGCGGGATTACCGTTTCACAACCGGCCAGAAAGACAAAGGCGGAAACGCCCGCCCACTTCAAAAAGCGGCGCCTTCTCGTTTGATCTTGTCCTTGATGCATTTTGTCTGCCATGACCGTCATATGTCTGCTCCTGCCCAATCCGGTCTCTATATCGTCGCCACCCCGATCGGCAACCTTGGAGATTTGTCGCGCCGCGCCGAAGATACTCTCGCCAGCGCCGATATCATATTGGTCGAGGACACAAGAGTGACAGGCAAGTTACTGAATCATATCGGCAAAAAGTCGAAGATGATGGTCTATAATGACCATAAGTCGGCGGCCGATCGCGAGGCCATTTTGGATGCGGTAAGATGTAAAATTGTCGCACTGGTCAGCGATGCGGGAACCCCGCTGATCTCCGACCCCGGCTACAAGCTGGTCCGCGACGCGCAGGCGGCCGGACTCTATGTCACCACGATTCCCGGCCCCAGCGCCGCGATTGCCGCCTTGACCCTGTCCGGACTGCCCAGCGACCGGTTTCTTTTCGAAGGCTTTCTGCCCAGCAAGACCAAGGCGCGCACCGAATCGCTGGGCGCGTTAAAGACGCTCAATGCGAGTCTGATCTTTTACGAAAATGGCTCCCGCCTTGGCGCGATGCTGGCCGACTCGCTGGCCGTATTGGGCGACCGCAAGGCCGCGGTCGTCCGCGAAATCACCAAGCGATTCGAGGAAGCGGTGGCCGGTACGCTGAGCGAACTTGCCGAGCGTTATGCTTCGGAAAAGCCCAAGGGCGAAATCGTCGTGATCATCGGCCCGCCGGGTGCGCCGGAGGCGGCGAGCGAACAGGATATAGAAGCGGCGCTGCGTGAAGCTTTGATCCGGCTGCCAGCATCAAAAGCAGCAGGCGAGGTGGCGCGCAGCTTCAACACCGACCGCAAGGCGCTCTATGAACTGGCCAATCGCTGGAAGGCGGACGGCACGGCATGAAGAGGGAGGAAGCGGAAAAGCGGGGGCGACAAGCCGAGAAGACCGCGGCCCGCTTCCTGCGCCTGAAAGGCTGGCGGATCTTGGCCGAACGGGTGCGGACACCGCGCGGCGAGGTTGATCTGGTCGCCAAACGCGGCGGACTGGTCGCGTTTGTCGAGGTAAAAGCGCGGACCAAGCTGGAGGATCTGGAGCAGTCGATCGATCTGAAGCGGCTTCAGCGCGTCGCCGACGCTGTGGAAATCCTCTATCCCCAATATTGCACCAAGGGCGAAGATGCGCGGATCGACGTGATATTGATTGCACCAAGACGCCTGCCTGTCCATTTGACCAATGTATGGCATGGATTTTGACCCGACTTTGCCTCCTGCCGTAAGTGGTGAGGTTGTCGAACCACGCATCTCGGACTAGAGCCGTCCTTCGACAGGCTCAGGACTAACGGACTATGAGCAAACAATTGGTGGAACAAAAAATGACCCTGAAAATCGCCGTACAGATGGACCCGATGGAGACTGTCAACATCGCGGGTGACAGCAGTTTCGCGCTGATGCTCTCCGCCCAGAAACGCGGTCATCAGATATTCCATTATGATGTGAAGGGCCTGACCCTCCACGCCAACGGCCGCCTGACCACGCCCGCCCGTCCGGTGACGGTGCAGCCGGTCAAGGGCGACCATTTCACCTTTGGCGATCCGGTAAATCTCGATCTCGGCGGCGATGTCGACGTGGTGCTGATGCGGCAGGACCCGCCGTTTCACGTCGGCTATATCACCGCGACCCATTTGCTCGAACGCATCGAAAGCGAGACTCTGGTGGTCAACAATCCGGTCAGCGTCCGCAACGCGCCGGAGAAAGTCTATGTGCTCGACTATGCGCAATTTATGCCGCCGACGCTGATCACCCGCGACCTCGACGAAGTGCGCGCGTTTCAGGCCGAGCATGGCGGCGTGGTGGTCAAGCCGCTGCACGGCAACGGCGGCAAGGCAATCTTTCTGATTCCCGAAGATGGCAGCAATCTGAGTGCCTTGCTCGAGGTGTTTAACCAGACCTGGCCGGAGCCGCATATGGTCCAGCCCTTCCTCCCCGAAGTGCATCAGGGCGACAAGCGCATCGTGCTGGTCGACGGCGAAGTGGCCGGCGCGATCAACCGCAAGCCCGGCGAAGGCGAATTCCGCAGCAACCTCGCCCAGGGCGGCTACGCCGAAGCGGCGGAGTTGACGACACGCGAAAAAGAAATCTGCGCGGCGATGGGGCCGGACCTGAAACGGCTCGGGCTGATCTTTGTCGGCATCGACGTGATTGGCGGCAAATGGCTGACCGAGATCAATGTGACGTCGCCGACCGGGATTGTCGCGATTGATAATTTTAACGGAACGGATACGCCGGGGATGATCTGGGATGCGATTGAGGCGCGGGTGGGGTGAAATTGAACTCGATCTTCAAATATTTCACTGCAGAAGATCATGCGAGAGCTTTTATCGACGATGGGCAAATGCTCTTTCGCACTCTTGCTTACTTTCGAGCATTGGAGTTCGATGAAGAACGAGGTGATCCGAATGATGGGGAATTAAACTATCAACCAGAAAACGGATTGCAACTCACGAAAGAGGATGGCTCTATCGTAGCAATGCCAGGCTGGCGTTTTGTCTCGTCAGGCAATCCGAGTGATATGTTTGTCTATTGCGCTAGCTCTGAAATATCTGAAGAAATTGCCAAGAAACTGGGGTCATTTTGCGTCGAGATTTTTGACCCAGTATCTCTTGTAGCAAAATTGCGGGCTAAGCTACGCATCAGATCACAATTTGATGCTCAAAAAATATACTTTCAAACTGTTGATTATCGCGATCTAAATGCAGAACCGAAGGCGGATTGGGCTTTGCCAGAGAAGATGGCTTTTATCAAACCTAGGGAATTTGAGCATCAACAAGAGTTTCGTTTTGTTATTGGAAAAAAGGGGACGTTCGACGTCCAAAACGTTGAGACAAGACTTCAAACGGGAGATTCGATACTCGAACTCAGTGAAGCGGATACAGTGCCTTTTTTCCTGAATTTGGGTCAACTCGATGGCAAGGTTAGAATCCATAGATTGGGGTAACGAGTAGATGTAACTACCATGCCCAAGGATGCGTATTCTGATACACATCCGGCAAATCCGACGAATTCCTCTCCCATAGGGAGAGGCAACTAAGACTTGGTCCGCATGGACCTAGTCGCAGTCGGTGAGGGGTTTTGGTCCTCTCGACCGTTCCAACCCCTCACCGAGTTGCGCTAGCCAGCCAAGCTGGCAAGCTTCACTTGCCTCTCCCTATGGGAGAGGGATATTATGCCCGAGGATGCGCGCTGTTATAAACATCCAGCAAATGCGCCGCATCTACCGCCGTATAAACCTGCGTCGAACTCAAACTTGCATGGCCTAATAATTCCTGCAGGCTCCGCAAATCCGCGCCGCCGGCCAGCAGATGCGTCGCGAAACTGTGGCGCAGGGCATGGGGCGTGGTGGTGTCGGAAAGGCCGAGTTTGGTACGTGCCTGCTGGACCACCCGCCGGATCAGATTGGGCGATAGCGGCCCGCCGCGCTTGCCGCGAAATAGGGCCGAGCCGCCGATCTTGTCATGCTTGCATCGCGCGAAATCCTGGGCAATCGGATAGGGGCAGAGGTCGATATAATGTTCGATCGCCGCGCGCACCTGCGGCAGCAGCGGCACGATCCGGACCTTGCTGCGCTTGCCGGTGACCCGCAATGTGTCGGACAGGGGCAGTGCGTCGCCGGTCAGGTCGAGCGCCTCGCTGATCCGCAGCCCCGAACCATAGAGTAGCAGCAAAACCGCCCAGTCGCGCGCGCCGATCCAGTCCTCGCTCGCGCTGTCCTGCGCATCCCCGGCCAGCGCCATTATATCATCGGGTGAGACCGGACGCGGGACGCCGCGCTTGACCTTCGGGCCCTTGATCTTCGGGATTTGCGCCTCGTCCCCGCCGACATGTTTCAGAAATGCCCGCAGCGCCGACAATTCGCGCGCCGCGCTATTGTTGGTCAGTCCGTCTCCGCGCCGATACGCCAAATAGGAGCGGATATCCGCCTGGGTCAGCGCCTTGACCTCCGCCGCGCCGACACCGCCGCCGATATGGTCCATCAGAAACGCACAGAAACGCTCGGCGGTAATCACATAAGCCCGCACCGTATGCGGCGACCGCCGCCGGTCGTCGCGGAGATGGGCGGCGAAATCGTTGATGAGGGCGGTGGCGGTGTCCATGCGGGGAATCTAGCATGACGATGCGGAACTGCCAAACCCTCTCCCTTAGGGAGAGGCAAGTGGAGCTTGTGAACTTGTTCACTAGCGCAACTCGGTGAGGGGTTTGAGCAGTCGAGAGGGATAAAACCCCTCTCGACTGCGCCTAAGGCAATTAATTGCCAAGGCTTGTTGCCTCTCCCTATGGGAGAGGATGTCAAAGCGCTATAATCTTCGGCAACAGCGCATCGAGGAGTGGCATACCCTTCGGCAGGACCGTCAAACAATCCCCCCGCTGCTCGACAAACCCAAGCCCGGCAAGCTTCTCCACTGCCGCACCATCCACCATCGCCCCAACCGCCAGCCCCGTCTTCGCTTCCAGTTCCACCAGATCCACACCTTCAGCCAGCCGCAGCCCCATCATCAGCGCTTCCATCGCCCGCGTGTGCGGCGACAGCGCCTGCTCGAGTTTCAGGCCATTGCCGTTGCGCTCGACCGCCGAGAGGAAATTCTCCGGTTTCTTGTGCCGCTCGGTCGCGCTTTCCAGCCGCCGCCCGTGCGCGCCGGGGCCGATGCCGATATAGTCCTGATAGCGCCAGTAGGTCAGATTATGGCGGCTTTCCTGACCGGGCCGGGCGTGGTTGCTAATCTCGTAGGCAGGTAGCCCGGCCGCCGTCATGACGTCACGGTTGAGTTCGAACAGATCGGCGCAATGGTCATCATCGGCCGGGACCAGCGCGCCGGTGCGCACCAATGTCTCGAACCGCGTGCCCGGCTCGATGGTCAGCTGATAGAGCGAGAGATGGCCGGTGCCGAAGCTAAGCGCGCGGTCCAGTTCTGTCTGCCAGTCGGCTAGCGACTGACCGGGGCGGGCGTAGATCAGGTCAAAGCTGACCCGGTCGAACGCCTGCTGCGCGGTATCAAGCGCGGCGAGGCCTTCGTCGACATCATGGGCGCGGCCGAGAAATTCGAGTGTCTGGTCATCGAGCGATTGCAGGCCGAGCGACACCCGGTTGACGCCGGCACGGGCGAGATCGTGAAAATTCGCCGCCTCGACCGAAGACGGATTGGCCTCCAGTGTGATCTCGATATCATCGGAAAATCCCCAATGGCGCTCCGCTGCCGCGATCAATGTTTCGACCAGCGCGGGCGGCATTAACGAGGGCGTGCCGCCGCCGAAGAAGATGCTCGACAGCTTGCGCCCGGGTACCAGCGCCGCCTCGTGCGCCATGTCGGTTAGCAAGGCGTTCTGCCACGCCGAGACGTCGACCTGCGCGCGGACGTGGCTGTTGAAATCGCAATAGGGACATTTGGATACGCAGAACGGCCAGTGGATATAGAGGGCGAGAGGCCCCATATTGGTCCTGTTCAGATTTTCCGTTGTAGAGGCCAGTTCATGCATATATTCCGCGCCCTTAGCGCCATCCTTTTGATCACGCCAGCATTTGCCGCCTGTTCCGCCGGGCCTTCGCAAGATCCATCGCCGACAACCGTTGTCGAACCGCGCACCAGCATGACCCCGGAACCGCGCGGCGAGCGCAGGCTTCAGGCCGCAATGATGCGGGCGCACAATGACGCGCGGGCCAAAGTCGGCGCGCCCAAACTGGTCTGGAATGCGGAACTGGCCAAGGATGCCGCGATCTATGCCCGCTCCATGGCCCGAACCGGAAAATTTGCCCATGATCCGCAGCACGGGCGTAATCCCCGGCAAGGCGAGAATCTCTGGGTTGGGACCCGCGATGCTTATACTTACGGTGAAATGATCGGCGCCTGGGTCGACGAGGACCGCTATTTCAAGCGCGGGCTATTCCCCGACAACAGCACCACCGGGACCTGGGGCGATGTTGGCCATTATACCCAGATTATCTGGCCGACGAGCGAGAGGGTCGGCTGCGCCGTGGCAAGCAGCGAGCGCAGCGACTATCTGGTCTGTCGCTATGGTCCGGCGGGGAATATTGTCGGGCGGGATCCGTTAAAGGGGTAGGGTGTTGTCATGCCAGCGCAGGCTGGCATCCAACCCGCCTGTGCGAGTCTCACCGCCCTTGGTTTAGGCCCCAGCCTACGCTGGGGTGACAATCTAAAAACAAGCCTCAACCAGCTTTTTAAACGCATCCGCCCGGTGGCTCATCGCCTGTTTCTGCGCCGGATCAAGTTCCGCAAAAGTCTGGTCAAAGCCAATCGGCTGAAACACCGGATCATAGCCAAAACCCAAAGCCCCGCGCGGTGGCCATACGAGATTTCCCTGCACCCGCCCTTCGAACACCTCGGAATGCCCGTCCGGCCATGCCAAAGCCAGCGTCGCGACAAAATAGGCGCTGCGATCCACATCCGGACCTCGCTCGGCCAGCATTCCCTCGACTTTGCCCATCGCCATATACCAGTCACGGCCCGGCTCGCCCTCGAAGGCTTGCCGTTCGGCCCAGTCGGCGGTGTAGACCCCCGGCTTGCCGTCCAGCGCAGCCACGCACAGCCCGCTGTCATCGGCCAGCGCCACGCAATCCGCGCCCGCGGCACTTGCCCGCGCCTTGAGCAGCGCATTTTCGGCAAAACTTGTCCCGGTCTCTTCCGGCTCGGGCAACTCCAGATCGCCCGCCGACACCGGCTCGATCCCATGTGGCTCGAGCAACGCCCGGATTTCCCGCACCTTGCCCTGATTATGGCTGGCGATGATCAGGCGTCCGGGGGCGAGTTTGCGGTGTGGTCTATTGGCGCTCATTCTATTCCCTCATTCGTCACCCCAGCGAAGGCTGGGGCCCAACCCGATGTCGGTGAAACTCACACAGGCGGGTTGGGTGCCAGCCTGCGCTGGCATGACACTGCTATTTTAACCCCTAACCAACCGCCTTATCCTGCGCCTCGAAAATCTGGCCGCAGCCAATTTTCGCCAGCCGCATCAGCCGCATCAGGCCTTCGTCGTCAAAAGTATGGCCCTCTGCCGTGGCCTGCGCTTCGGCTATATTGCCATCGCCGGTGAGCACGAAATTGGCGTCGGCCCCGGCGTTGCTATCCTCGTCATAGTCGAGGTCGAGCACCGGGGTGCCGTCAAAAATACCGCAGCTGATCGCCGCGATTTTCTGCTGGATCGGGTCTTCCTTGAGCACTTTCTGGTCAAGCAGACCGTTGACCGCCAGCCGTAGCGCCACCCATGCGCCGCTGATCGCAGCCGTCCGCGTCCCGCCATCGGCCTGGATCACATCGCAATCGAGCGTGATCTGCCGCTCGCCGAGCGTCTTCAGATCGACGACGCTGCGCAAAGAGCGGCCGATAAGCCGCTGGATTTCCTGCGTTCTTCCCGACTGCTTGCCCCGCGCCGCTTCGCGCGAGCCACGAGTATGGGTGGCGCGGGGGAGCATCGAATATTCGCCGGTGACCCAGCCGGTACCCTTGCCGCGCATCCACGGCGGCAGGCTGGTCTCGACGCTGGCGGTGCACAATACCCGCGTATCGCCAAAGCTGATCAGGCATGATCCCTCGGCATGTTTGGTAAATCCGGTTTCGATGGAAATGGCGCGCATTTCGTCCGGCGCACGGCCCGATGGTCGCATATGTTGTTCCTTTTTTAAGTTGGCGCGTCCTTAACCTCTCGCACAGGGAGAGGCAACATCGCACATTCTCTGACCTAGGGAGCGGCAGCGCCCATCATCCTCTCCCACAGGGAGAGGCAAGCAAGACTTCCCCGGATGCAATCCGGGGTTAGTCGCGCTCGGTGAGGGGTAGTGTCCTCTCGATAGGAAAAACCCCTCACCGACCTGCGCTAGCCATCAAAATGACAAGCTCCGGTTGCCTCTCCCGATGGGAGAGGAGTAATGCTGGAAACCTCTCGACAACTCACCTATCTACCAACCATGACCAACACCCCCATCACCGAAATGACCACCCGCGCGCAGGATATCTTCCGCGTCGTCGTAGAATCCTATCTCGACACCGGCGCGCCGGTCGGGTCGCGGACCATTTCCAAAGCCCCCGGTCTCGAACTATCCCCAGCCTCGATCCGCAATGTCATGCAGGATCTCGAGGAGCTCGGCCTGCTCGCCGCGCCCCATACCAGCGCCGGGCGGATGCCGACCGAACTCGGGTTGCGGCTGTTTGTCGACGGCATGATGCAGGCGGCGGAGCCCTCGCAGCAGGAGCGCGACGCGATCGAGAGCCAGATTACCGAACAGGGCCCGGTCGAGGATGCCCTGCGCGCCACGACCTCGATCCTGTCCGGCCTGTCTTCCTGCGCCGGTCTGGTGCTGGTGCCCAAGCGCGAGCCGTTGCTCAAGCAGTTCAGTTTTGTGAAATTGTCCGAAGGGCAGGGGCTGGCGATCCTCGTCTCGCAGGATGGTGGTGTCGAGAACCGCGTGCTCGACCTGCCGCCCGGCGTATCGGAGTCCGCGCTGGTCGAGGCCGGCAATTATCTCACCGCCCGCTACGGCGGCATGACCCTCGGCCAGGCTCTGGCCACCGTCGGCAGTGAAATCAGCGCCGGCGAACTGGCGATCGACAAGGCCTCGGAAGAGCTGGTCAAGGCGGGCATGGTCACCTGGAGCCGCGACCCCGCCGACCGGCCGGTGCTGATCGTCCGCGGGCAGGCCAATCTGCTCAAGGACAACAGTGCGCTCGAGGATCTCGACCGGGTCAGGCGCCTGCTCGACGAGCTCGAGGGAAAGCAGGAAATCGCCCGCCTGCTCGACAATGCCCGCGACGCCGAGGCAGCGAAAATATTTATCGGCGCGGAGAATAAATTATTCTCGCTTTCCGGCTCATCTGTGATAGCGGCGCCCTACAAGGACGGCGACGGACAGGTGGTTGGTGTGGTCGGCGTAATTGGTCCCACAAGGTTGAATTATGCGCGCGTGGTACCCATGGTAGACTTTACCGCGCAAACCCTGTCGCGGTTGTTGACGAAATGACAGAAATTAGAGTGATTTAGAACATGAGCAAGACCAAGCAGAATCCCGGACAGGACAATGGCGACGCAGCGGCAGCAGCCGAGCTGGACGGCGTACCGGAATCGATGAAAGACGGCGGAGAAGGCGAGGCCTCCCAGCCCGAAAATTCCGACAACCGCATCGAAGCGCTGGAAACCGAACTGGCCGAAGCCCAGCAGGCGGTTCTCTATGCGCAAGCCGAAACCCAGAACGTCCGCCGCCGTCTCGAAAAGGACGCGCAGGACGCCCGCGCCTATGCCGCGACCGGCTTTGCCCGCGACATGCTGTCGGTGATGGACAATATGCAGCGCGCCCTTGAAGCGATACCCGCCGAAGTGAAGGACGAGGAAAAGTGGAAGGGCCTGATCAACGGCATCGAGGCCACCGGCCGCGAACTGCTATCGGTGTTCGAGAAAAACGGCATCAAGCGCGTCCCCTCGATCGGCCTGCCGCTCGATCCCAACCAGCATCAGGCAATGATCGAAGTCCCGACCAATGAGCAGGAACCCGGCACCATCGTGCAGGAAATGCAGTCCGGCTACATGATCAAGGACCGGCTGCTGCGACCGGCGTTTGTCGGGGTGGCGAAGAAGGCGGAGTAGGTTTTTTCGGTTGAATGGGCTGATTTTTCACCGTGTTCCGTCGGCTAGCTAGGCTGGCGAGCACAACCTCCTCTCCCGGAGGGAGAGGGCAACGAGACTTGGCGCCGTAGCTTTAGCGAAGGCGGTTAGTCGCAGTGGGTGAGGGGTTGTGACCGTCGATGTAAGAATAGCCGTGACTTGTCATGCCAGCGAAGGCTGGCACCCAACCCGCCTATGAGAGTCTCGCTACCTTTGGTTTAGGCCCCAGCCTTCGCTGGGGTGACGGATGCTGGCTGTTGTCGGGGTGGTTAAGGCGACGGAGTGTACTTGTAATTGGTGATCTTTTGCGCTGCAACGTGCATCTCGTTCCATATTATATTTAGCTCATCGTATGGCAAGACAATCGATTTTGCAGTCCGGACATCGGAGCCGCAAATTGCATTATGTATCTTTATGGAAGTGGTGCCGTCTCGATTTTCAACCAAACTCAGTTTAGAATGCGCTAGTTCTGACCGAAAAACTGCGAATGGCAGAAACGCCTTCAGATAAGACTGAAGCTTCTTTGGATTAAGAAATGCCGTACCGTGCTTGTCCAGAATTTCTTCGAACTGCTTCATTTTCATTGAGAAGCTGGGAGATGGCGATTGATAGGGTTGTATCCTATCAACGAGCCAGCATTCGAGATCTGCACATTTCCCAATGATCTTGCTGCGTAAGATATGCACTTCTTTCATGTCGCATGGAGAAGGAACATCGGGAGCTTTGTCGGCAGCTACTATGATGGTCGACATGTCATTCATCGCGAACGTCTAGCGCAAATCATTGAATATATTCTAAATGCCACCGAAGAACCACGGGTCTCTCAGGATGTGGCGAAACAGGCGAAATGATTTTCCCCACTGAACATGCCATATTCCCGCTTCGTTCCATTGGCTGCGGCCAACATAATTTTCCTCTCCCGGAGGGAGAGGGCAACGAGACTTGGCGCCGTAGCCTTAGCGAAGGCGGTTAGTCGCAGTGGGTGAGGGGTTGTGACCGTCGATGTAAGAATAGCCGTGACTTGTCATGCCAGCGAAGGCTGGCACCCAACCCGCCTATGAGAGTCTCGTTACCTTTGGTTTAGGCCCCAGCCTTCGCTGGGGTGACGGATTCTGGTTTATGACCGTGTGAAGGCCGTGTAGATTAGGGTGAAGTCAGAACATTGGCGGCTGCCGTAGACATGTTTAGCCAAACCTCATTAAGTTCTTCGATCATTATGACGATCTGCTTTCGGAGCATTTTTTTACTGGTATGAGCCGCATTTTCGAAAAACACAGTGATCTTGCCATCGCACATCATCACCGCCATTTCCGAGTGGACTATTTCTGACCGGAAGTCAGCAAATGGCTTAAATGCATCAAGACGAGCTTTGAGCTTTTCAGGCTGTTTGTAGTCGATTTTTTGTTGTTCTGACAGTTTTTCCAATTGCTCAATTTTTTTCGAGAACATCATTTCGGGTTTTTGGACTGAAGATATTTGGCCGACGAGCCAGCTTTCAACAGCAGCACATTTCCCGATAATCTTGCTGCGCAGCCTATGTGCTTCATCCACGTCGAATGATGTCGGAGAACCGCCCATTTCTTGCGCAGCTGCTACAGGGGTAGACATATCATTCATCGCGAACGTCTAGCGCAAATCATTGAATATATTCTAAACGCCGCCGATATGCACGCGATGCTGCAGCGGCGGCGAAGTGCCCGAAGTCAGACACGCGTCATGCCAGCGAAGGCTGGCACCCAACCCGCCTATGAGGGTCTCACCACCCCCGTTTAGACCCCAGCCTTCGCTGGGGAGACAGCAGCGGTCCGGGACCCTCCGCCGCCCTAAACCGCCACCGACATATACATGGCCGCCGCCAGCCCGAACCCTCGCGGATCGCCCAACAGCCCGCTTTCCATCTTGTTCATCACATAGGAAAAACACAACCGTGCGTCCTGGTCGATGATCACCGACGACCCGCCATAGCCGCCCCAGAAAGCGGTGTTTTTATTGGGGCTGACCGGCGTGGCCGCGCTGTTCAGGCCGTAGCCCATGCCGAAGGACACCGGCAGGCCCAGCACCAGATCAGTGCCTTCGCTCTGCTTCTCGAAAATCCTTCTGGTGCCCGCTTCCGACATGATCGTCTTGCCGAACGCCTGGCCGCCATTGGCCATCGCGGTCTGGGCGCGGACGATGCTGCGGGCATTGCCCTGACCGTTGGCGGCGGGTATTTCCGCTGCGCGCCAGGCGCGCTCCCGGGGCAGGGTGGCATCGACGCCGGGGTTGGCAAAGGTGCGCCCGGCGATGGAATTGCCATCGGGTGCCGCGCGCGACGGGGGCGGGACGAGATTGCCGATCCGCGCATCCAGATCTGCATCCGCGCCAATATGAAAATCCGCGCCGGTCGGTTCGGCGATTTCCTGACGGAAGAAATTACCGAGCGTCTGCCCGGTCACCCGGCGGACAATTTCGCCGATCAGATGCCCCTGGGTCAGGGCGTGATAGCCGGATTGCGTTCCTGGCTCCCACCACGGCTTCTGTTTGGCCAGAGCGTCGGTCATCCATTCCCAGTCATAGAGCGCATCGCCCTCGACCTTTTCGTCCATCCCCGAGAGTCCGGCAGTGTGGCTAAGAAAATGCCGAACTTCGATCGATTCTTTGCCATTCTGCGCAAATTCGGGCCAATATTGCGCAGCCGGTGCATGAAGGTCGACCTCGCCGCGATCGGCGAGCAGCAATAATGACATCGCCGCCATGGTCTTGGTGCTTGACCAGACGTTGACCAGACTATCCTCCTGCCACGGCTCGGTGCGCGCCTCGTCGAGATGGCCGCCCCACAGATCGACGACAAATTCGCCATCCATGGTGATCGTAACCGATGCGCCGAGATCACCATGCTCGCGAAAATTATTCTCGAAGGCCATTTTGACCGCTGCAAAGCGGGGATCGCACGTGCCGTGAATCGGGATTTCCATTGGTCGCTCCATTTAACTTTAGCTGATCGATTAACAGCCGCTGGCGATTAGTCCAATGTCTTTCATGAAAGTGCCTCATCGGCGTCGGTTGCAATGAACCGCAGATATTGTGACGGATTTTCAAAATCTTATCCATTCGTGGCATTTTCCCTGTTGCAAAGTGAAGATTAAGATATATCTTAAACACTACTTAGATATAAAAAGGAATATGAAATGAGACACGAAAGAAAATGTGGACCCGGTGGCCGTCATGGTCGCGGGCGGAGCGGAATGACCGGCGAGAAATTTGTCCGGGCCTTCGCACAAGCTGCCTTTGAAGGAGCTGCCGGTAAAAGGCGGGGACGGATGTTCCGGCGCGGCGAACTCAAGCTGGTGCTGTTGCATCTGATCGCCGAAGAACCGCGGCACGGCTATGACCTGATCCGCCAGATCGGGGAACTGACCGGCGGCCATTATGCGCCCAGTCCGGGGATTGTTTATCCGGCGCTGACCCTGATGGCCGAAATGGACCTGATTGACGAGGCGGTCGGTGATGACGGCAAGAAAATCTATTCGATCACCAAAGCGGGTTCCGCCCGGCTGGCCGAGGAAGAGGCGCATATTGCCGAGATTCTCGAACGGCTGGAAGGCGTGTCGAAAATGGGCGAGGCCAGCGACGGCGCATCCGTCCGCCGCGCCGTCCACAATCTCAAGAGCGCGATCCGTATCCGGCTGGCGGAAGAAGAAAAGGGTTCGGACAAGATCCTCGACGTCACCGCGATCATCGACGAGGCGGCGAGCAAGATCGAACGGCTGAAATAGGGCGCTGTCATCCCGGCGCAGGCTGGGATCCAACCCGCCTATGTGAGTCTCCCAGCCCTCGGACTAGGGCCCAGCTTGCGCTGGGGTGGCGGTTGGCAGTTCCCGGTCAATTTGCAAAGATTGTGATATTGTGCCAGATATTTGTGATCGCTGGCACAGGGCTTGCCTGACGAATAGGGTAATGCCGCCACGATCGCTTCAACTCGGGTCGCTTTTTCGAGGGGGATTTCAGATGAAGACATGGATGAAGGTTGTACTCGGCATTTTTGCTGGCGTTGCACTTTTGATTGGCCTGATTTTCTGGCTAACAGGGGATATCTCAAAAGCGGGCGATGATTTCTTCGTTGCTGCCGCAAATGATGACATGGACAGCGTTTATGCGCTGTTGTCGAGTGATTTTCAGGCGACGACGAGCAAAGAAAAATTGCGCGCTTATCTTAAGGAAAATGGGCTCAATGATGTAACCGATACTAGCTGGTCATCTCGCTCCATCAGCGGTTCGACCGGTTCACTCGAAGGCTCTCTGACAACGGCAAAGGGTGACGAGATTCCTATAATGCTCAAGCTTGTGAATTCTGATGCAGGTTGGAAAATTCAGTCAGTCACCAAGGAGCAAGCCGGTTTTCGGAGCGATGTCTCTCAGTCGTCCGGGCCACCGTTACCGTCACGTGATGAGCGTATAGCGCTGACACGCCTTACTACGTCCGATTTTGTTGATGGAATGCTTGCTCCGACAATGGAGGGCTTTTATGAAACGTTCTCATCCGAGTTTCAGCGCGAGATAACGCTCGATAAGCTGGAGGAGGGTTTTAGTGGCTTTAAAGGCAAGCAGGAATTGAAGGTGTTTAAAGGAAAGACACCAATGTTCAAACAAACTGGTAAAATTGATGAAGAGGGCATTTTACGGATTGAAGGATTTTATAAAATATCGCCAACCAGATTGAATTTTATATATGAATATACATTTGTTGGCACTGAATGGAAGTTGCTTGGACTCAACGTAAAGGCGGTCCCAGCCGAATAAGCATGATGCTGGTTCTAGAAAATCGCAAATAGCGCTACGGCCATAATTGTTCCGATCACCGGTATCACTACGGTCAGCGCGCCGACCGCGCCATAGGCATCCTTGTGCGTTTCGCCGCAAACCGCGCGGATAGTGGTCACGACATAGCCGTTGTGCGGCAGGCTATCGAGCGCGCCGGAGGAGATGGCGACGACCCGGTGGAGCTCGTCGGGCTGCGCGCCGGCATCAAGATAATGCGGCGCAATCAGGGGCAGGGCGATCGACTGGCCGCCGGACGCAGAGCCGGTAAGACCGGCGATCACAGTCACTGCAATGGCCGCGCCGATCAGTGGGCTGCCGGGGATATTCTGTACCATGACCAGCGCTTCCTGAAACGCCGGAGACAATTTGGCGACCGATCCAAATCCGACGACCGCGCAGGTGTTGGTGATCGCGACAACCGCGCAGGTCGCGCCGCGCGAAAAGGCTTCGGGCATGGATTTCAGCTTCTGATAGCCGACCATCAGCGCGACAACCGCCCCCGTTCCCAGCGCCGCCACCAGGGCCCATTTGTCGAGTGAATTTTGCGGCAGGATCACCGATAGCGGCCCCATGTCCTGCGGATATTGGAAGATCAGGAAGATCACCAGCACCGCAACCAGCGGCAGGATGCACAGCAGCGGCGGGGGCAAATTGCCATAGTCTATATTGTGATCATCGCTTTCGCGGTCGACAAAATGCTCTCCCTTGGCAACGGCGCGCCGGACCATGTGGTTGATCCAATATTGTCCGGTCACGGCCATGAACAGGGCGACGACTAGACTGACCTGCCAGCCGGCATAAGCGGTGGTGCCGAGATATTCCATCGGGATCAGATTCTGGATTTCCGGGCTGCCCGCGCTGGTCATGGTGAAAGTGACCGATCCGAAAGCCAGTGCGCCGGGGATGAACCGCCTTGGCAGGTCCGCCTCGCGAAACAGGTGCACGGCGAGCGAATAGACGCTGAATGACACGATGAACACGCTGACTCCGCCATAGGTCAGCACCGCACAGGCGGCGACCACGGCGAGCACGGCATGCCTTATCCCGATCTTCTTGATGATCCAGTGGGCGACGCTCGCGGCGGCGCCGCTGGCACCCATGATCTCGCCGAATATCGCGCCGAGCAGAAACATGAAAAACCAGCTTTCGAAAAAGCCGACAAAGCCGTCCATATAAGCGGTGGCGAAATCCGGCGCACCTTCCACGGCAAGCGGCGGCAGCCACGCGATCCCGCTGGTCAGCGCGACAACCGCCGCAGCGACCGGCCCGGCGATCAGGATATTAACCCCGCGCACGGTCATCCAGATAAGCAGCGCCAACCCGCCAATAAGTCCGATTGCCGATAGCATGAAGGTCCCCTGTTTCGAGCAAGCCTAGTGGCAGAGGGCAGGGAGTTTGCGCAAGGATTTTATCCTGTCCGTTTGGTGGTAGAGGATCAGATGCCCGGATTACCTGCGCCGAGTTCTCGTCAGGGTGCCTTTTCGGATATCTCATGAACGGCGTGCCGCCGCTACCGACCTCGGTGTCATCACCCTCGCGACCAGCTGCCGGAGCAGCCGGTCGCACCGATGATACGCTTCGTCCGGCAACTCACTTCCGTTCAGGAACCGTCGCACGCTTGCGTGCTTATCCTTCAGTGGGGCGGATTTTTTTGGAGTATGACGATGATAAGATATGCAAGTAAACTGCTACTGGCTGGAACAGCCGCAATCAGTCTCTCGGCTTGCGCCGGAAACTACGCGGCCGAAGGCGCGGGTGCCGGCGCTGCAGCCGGCGCGGCAATCGGAGCCATTACCGGCGGTGACGTGTTGCAAGGTGCGGCCATTGGTGCCGCAGCGGGAGCGGCTGGCGGCTATTTCATCGACAAGAATGACGGTTGTGACGGCTATGACCGTGACGGACGACTGGACGATGATTGCTACGGAACGCGAGGCTATCCCAAAGATCCGAGATAGTTTCCCGGACTTTTAGGCCGGAGCGCGGTTTCACTGGCTAGGCAGTGCGCCTTCGGCTAACGCGCGCCGATGGCCAGCGCGTCCCTTAGTCTGCGAGAGCAACATCCTTGGCGGCATGAACTGCGCGCCACGGTTTCGCTTGCCTGGCCGCTGATCCTGTCGAACCTGACGATGGCGCTGATCGGGGCGACCGATGTGTTGATGCTCGGCTGGCTGGGTGCGCGAGAACTCGCTGCGGCGACACTCGGGTTTAATCTGGCGATGACCGCGGCGATTTTCTGCATGGGGCTGATCACCGCCTCTGCGCCGATGATGGCGACAGAAATCGGCCGGATGCAGCATAGCGTCCGCGATGTGCGTCGGACGTTTCGGCAGGCGATGTGGGCCGCCGCTGCGGTCATTTTACCCTTCTGGATCATCCTCTGGAACACCGAAAATCTATTATTGATCTTCGGCCAGCAACCGGATCTCGCCGCGATAGCGGGAACCTATGTCAGCGCCTATATGTGGTCGATCCTGCCGTTCCTGTTCTTCATCATCCTGCGCAATTTCATTTCGGCGCTGGAACAGCCGGTATGGGCTCTTGTCATCAGTATTATTGGCGTGCTGTCCAATGCGTTGTTCAACTATGCGCTGATTTTCGGGAAGTTCGGAGTCCCGGAATTTGGCGTGCTCGGTGCGGGCATCGGCAGCGTGATGACCAATGTCTTGATGTTCGGTGGCATGGCGCTCGTTGTGCTGCGCCACAAGCGCTTTCGTCGCTATCATCTGTTCGGGCGTTTCTGGCGCAGCGACTGGCAGCGTTTTCGGATGATGTGGAAACTCGGTCTGCCGATTGCCATCACCATGGGTCTGGAAGGTTCCGTATTCGGCTTTGCCGCGCTGCTCATGGGCCTGATCAGCACCGAATCCGTGGCGGCTCATGCGATTGCACTGCAGCTCGCCGGGCTGACGTTCATGGTGCCGATGGGGCTGGGGCAGGCAGCAACCGTGCGCGTGGGCATTCAATATGGCCGGAAAGATCACGCGGCCATCAAACGGGCTGGCTGGGTCAGCTTCGTTCTCGGCACATCGTTCATGGCGATGATGGCGCTGGTGTTTGTCCTTGCTCCGGATTTCCTGATCTCGATGTTCATCGATGCCAGCGCACCGGGCAATGCCGAGGTGGCGGCACTGGGTGTCAGCTTTCTCGCCATTGCCGCGATTTTCCAGATCGTCGACGGCGCTCAGGTCGTCGGGGCCGGAATGCTGCGCGGCCTCCACGACACCACCGTGCCGATGCTGTTCGCGCTGATGGGATATTGGTTCATCGGTATCGGCCTCGGTGCCAGTCTGGCTTTCTGGCAGGGATGGGAAGGCATCGGTATCTGGACCGGACTGGCCGGGGGATTAAGTGTGGTCGCGGTGCTGATGCTGGGCCGCTGGATGATGCGCGCAAAACTGGGGCTGCTGCCGTAAATCGCCACCCGGTTCGGGCCGGGCTATCTCTCGGCGTCCTTGGAGGAAATCCTAAAAGGGCAATAAACCCTGATAATCTGCGATGCTATAGCCATTTTTCAATCTGGCTCCCCGTTTCAGCAGGAAATAATGGCTGACAATCTCGGCCTGCTGCTCGATGCCATATTCGGCAAAAGTCTTTTCCGCCTGCAGTTGATAATCGTAGCGAGAGAAAGGATGGCGCGCCAACGGCAGGAAAACGCCCTGCTGGTGCTGCCAGACATGGACCATTTCGTGAATGAACAGCGCCTGGACATTCTGCGACGAGCCGCAAAAGTCGTCGCAGAAGAGATTGCTCTTCGGATGAAACCAGAGATTGCCATCCGGCGCCATGGTAACGCGCGGATGCTGGAACAGCCACCATTTGCGGTTGAAAACAGTGACCTGTACATAATCGATCGCTTGTCCGAAAACGGACCGGCAAAGCGCGATTTCAGATCGGGTCAGCGCACGGCCGGTCACCGGGATGCCTGATTATTCAGCAACGGGTGCAGCGTCGCCGACATTTTTGACCACTGCATCGATTTCGATGCGGTCATCGTTGGAATAGATCAATGTCATCTTCAGCTGCCCGCGTTTCTTCGATCCTTCGCCAACCCCCCAGATCATCAAATGCTTCCCGCCGGGCTCCAGCTTTACGGTTTTTCCTGCCGGAACCGGAATCGACTTGAGTTGCGCCATGCTGGTCATGCCGTTTTCCTCGGTCGTTTCATGCATCTCCATGCGCAGCACATCGTCGGATGTGACACCCACCAGTTCAACATCCACGCGACCGCCGTGGAGGTCCATATAGCCAGCCGAGGGATTGCCCTCCACGGGAGAGAGGTTGACCACCGCCTTGTCGGCGAAAAGTATGTCTCCCTGACCGCAGGAGACCAGCAAAAACGATGCGGATGCGGCGAGCATGATGGAAATTTTGTTCATTCTGATACCTCGTAAAACCGTGGAAAACCTGTCGCGATATGGTTGTTTTGCGTTGATTTTTCAAATGTAGGATGTCCGATGCCTTGTGCCAAGAAAAATGCCACCTATATCGCATTGCGAAGCCGTAGCGGTGCCATTTGACAAGGGCCGGGCGGCAATTTTGCTAATTATAGAAAATTGATTGAGGGATTTATGGGTAAAGTTATCGGAATTGATCTGGGCACCACCAACAGCTGTGTTGCCGTTATGGATGGCGGAAAGCCAAAGGTTATTGAAAATGCAGAAGGCGCGCGGACGACCCCGTCCGTGGTCGCATTCACCAAGGATGGCGAGCGCCTGATTGGTCAACCGGCCAAGCGCCAGGCTGTTACCAATCCGGAAAGCACGATTTTTGCCGTGAAGCGTCTGATCGGTCGCCGGTTCGATGATCCGATGACCAAGAAAGACATGGAACTGGTTCCCTATGAAATCGTCAAGGGTGCAAACGGCGATGCGTGGGTGAAAGCCGGCGGCGAAGATTACAGCCCGTCACAGATTTCTGCCTATACCCTTCAGAAAATGAAAGAGACGGCCGAAGCCTATCTCGGTGAAACCGTAACTCAGGCGGTGATTACCACTCCTGCCTATTTTAACGACGCCCAGCGTCAGGCCACCAAGGATGCCGGCAAGATAGCCGGTCTGGAAGTGCTCCGGATCATCAACGAACCGACGGCTGCAGCTCTGGCTTATGGCCTCGACAAGAATGACGGCAAGACCATTGCTGTTTATGACCTTGGTGGCGGTACGTTCGATATTTCCATCCTTGAAATTGGTGATGGCGTTTTCGAAGTGAAATCGACCAACGGCGACACGTTCCTCGGCGGTGAAGATTTTGACGCCAAGCTGGTCGAGTTTCTTGCCGCAGACTTCAAAAAGTCCGAAAGCATCGACCTGACCAAGGACAAGCTCGCGCTGCAGCGCCTCAAGGAAGCTGCAGAAAAAGCGAAAATCGAGCTGTCGAGTGCGCAGACGACCGAAATCAACCTGCCGTTCATCACCGCGGATCAGAACGGACCGAAGCATCTGGTCAAGGCGATCAGTCGCTCCGACCTCGAAAAGCTGGTCGGCGATCTCGTCAAGCGGACGCTTGATCCTTGCAAAAAGGCTCTCAAGGATGCCGGTCTTGAAGCAAAAGACATCGATGACGTCGTGATGGTTGGCGGTATGACCCGCATGCCTCTCGTGCGCGAAACAGTCGAGAAATTCTTCGGCCGCGAACCCCATGTCGGCGTGAACCCCGATGAAGTCGTGGCCATGGGCGCTGCCATTCAGGCAGGCGTATTGCAGGGCGACGTCAAGGATGTTCTGCTGCTCGACGTGACGCCATTGTCGCTGGGTATCGAAACCCTCGGCGGCGTGTTCACCCGCATGATCGACCGCAACACCACGATCCCGACGAAAAAGTCGCAGGTCTACTCGACCGCTGATGACAATCAGGGCGCGGTAACGATCCGCGTCTTCCAGGGCGAACGCGAAATGGCGGCGGACAACAAGATGCTCGGCCAGTTCGACCTGGTTGGTATCCCGCCCGCACCGCGCGGCGTGCCTCAGATCGATGTCACCTTTGACATTGACGCCAACGGCATCGTCAACGTGTCCGCGAAGGACAAGGGCACGGGCAAGGAACAGCAGATCAAGATCCAGGCTTCCGGCGGTCTCAGCGACAGCGATATCGACCAGATGGTGCAGGACGCGGAGAAATTTGCGGAAGAAGACAAACAGCGGCGTGCCGAGGCGGAAGCCAAGAACAACGCGGAAAGCCTTGTCCACACCACCGAGAAGCAGCTTGAAGAGCATGGCGACAAGATTGACGCTGAGCTGAAAGGCCAGATCGAGGCGGCCGTCAAGGAAACCAAGGAAGCCATTGAAGGCGGCGACCCCGAAGCGATGAAGACCAAGTCCGAAGCGCTGGCGCAGGTTTCCATGCAAATGGGTCAGAAGATCTATGAAGCCGAACAGGCTGCTGGTGGTGACGCCGGTGATGCAGCTGCTGCAGATGCGGCGGCCAAGGAGGCTGACGACGATGTTGTCGATGCCGAGTTCTCCGAAGTCGATGACTCCGAAGACGACGACAAGAAAGAAGATGCCAAGGCGGCTGAATAATGACAGGACCGTCGCTCCCGCTCGGGCGGGAGCCGCTGGCGATTAATGCCAGCGGCCCCGGCCTTTGCCGGGGCGACGATCCTTCCGCTTTGGGGGGAGCATGAGTATGGCATCCGAAACCGATTATTATGAGCAGCTTAGTGTCACGCGCGATTGCGATGGCGCGACACTGAAATCTTCCTATCGCAAGCTGGCGATGCAATGGCACCCGGACAAGAATCCCGGCGATGCGGAAGCGGAAGCAAAATTCAAGTCGATCAGCGAAGCCTATGACGTGTTGAAGGATCCGCAGAAGCGGGCTGCCTATGACCGTTATGGCCATGCCGCGTTCACCAATGGTGGCGGCAATAATGCCGGCGGTGGCGGTGGTTTTGGCGGCGCGGCTTTCAATGATATCGGCGATATATTCGAAACCATATTCGGCGGCGGGGCCGGCGGCGGCTTCGGTGGCCAGCAGCAGCAACGCGGCCCGGCGCGCGGCGCGGATCTGCGCTATGATATGGAGATCACCCTCGAAGACGCGTTTCACGGTAAACATACCGCAATAGAAATCGATGTGTCGGTGGGCTGCGACGAATGCGAAGGCTCCGGGGCAGAGCCGGGTACCGGCGTCCAGCGCTGCGGCACCTGTCAGGGCCACGGCAAAGTACGCGCCCAACAAGGTTTTTTCGTGGTGGAACGCACCTGCGCCAGTTGCCAGGGGCGCGGCGAAGTGATCGAAAGCCCATGCCATGTCTGTCACGGCGAAGGCCGGGTCGACAAGCCCCAGTCGCTGGAAGTCGATATCCCGGCGGGTGTCGATACCGGCACACGGATTCGTCTGTCCGGAAAGGGCGAGGCGGGCGCGCGCGGTGCCCCTCCTGGCGATCTCTATATTTTTATCCACCTGATACGGCACAATATTTTCGAGCGCGAAGGCACGACCTTGTTCACCCGCGCGCCGATCAGTTTCACTCTGGCGGCTCTGGGCGGTGAAATCACCATTCCCGGTCTTGATGGTGAAAAGCATGCAATCCGTATTCCGGCCGGTATCCAGAGCGGCAAGCAAATTCATCAACGCGGCGCCGGCATGCCGGTCCTGCGCGGACGCGGCAATGGCGATATGGTGATCCAGATCGAGGTCGAAACCCCGACCAAGCTTTCCAAGCAGCAGCGGCAAATTCTTCGCGATTTTCAGGCAACCGAAACCGGTGCCGAGACGCCCAATTCGGCCGGCTTTTTCGGAAAGCTAAAAGACGCCTGGGAAGATTTGACCGAGTGAAACTGCGCCGTCCGCACGATTCCTGAGGCGGTTTCCGCTTATGTTGTCGATCCATCCGGATTGGCTTTCTGCCGCTGCCTGCCAGGCACGACATGCGGGACTTGACCGACGGACCCTAAAAGTGGCGCTGACATTGTGCAAAATACCGGAAAACGGGACAACCCCGACATTGAACCACGAAGCCTGCTTACGATTTTGGAATCTTCACCCGCACTGCTTTGTATCCTGAGCAAAAACACGGTGCGGTTGAAGCCTTAAGTGGAGCGTCGGGTTTCGCCTCATCCAGATAGACGCGGGCTTACCCGCCGCAACCGCAATCCGCTATGGTCATTGCCCAGCGGTTCGTCGCCCCAGCCGGATAGAAAAAGCGGGCCAGGAAGGGACCAGCCAACCCGACCCGCTAGATTGATGTTCAGAAGCTTATTTCTTCGCCGCATCGAATTGGCATGTGTGGGGACGGTGCCAATCCGGATTGGAGTATTTCCGCCAAATCATCAATCTCCACTAATAACGGCCAAAGCCACGCTTGATTAACCGGTGGAGCCGCAAGTTTTTTTGGCGTGCTTCAAAAGTCGGCATCGCAAGCACGACAATATTGGAAACTGGCTGAAAATGGTGGTCTGATCGGTCCATCGAGGCGTTGACCAACCGATCGCCCAAAAGGGGAAGCCGATTGCAATGATGGGCCGGGAAACTCTGGTTAGTCTGATGCGATGGCCTGGCGAAACCGCTGATGTCGCGTGACAATAAATTTATGTCCTACACCGCACTATTCATGATAGGGTTTCAAAATGTCCAGCCTGTCATCTCGTCGGTATTTTCCTTACCTTGCCAGTAGGTTGGGGGGCATTTCCGACGTTGAGAGGAAAGAAGGGATAAAATTCTTTAACCCTGTAAACTTTGTAAAGTTCATCAGGTTACCGGCTCGTAATATGAACAGCGGTAGCGCGCATTTTGCCCGTGAGGCTGTTGCGATGTTGCTATTGCTGTTCCGCTGGAGCGCTGGTTGATGTTGCCGTCTCTGCTTGTTCTGGACGATTTTATCGCCGACCCGGTGGCGGCGCGCAACGCCGCACTGGCGCTCGACTATGACCCCGAAAACAAACATGGCAACTATCCGGGCCATATCTCGACCAGGCCGTTGGAGATTCAGGGTTTGGATGAGCGCATCGGGGGTATTATCAACGCTCCGGTCAAGGCCGCGCCCGATACCAGCCATCTGCATTGCCGGGTGACCTTGAAAGGCGACAAGGGGAGGAGCGGAGTCCATATTGACCCGGCCTTCTATTCGGGCATTCTCTATCTCTCCCTGCCCGAACATTGCAAAGGCGGGACCGAGTTTTTCCGCCACAAACGCAGCGGTCTGGAGCGCGTGCCGACGGATATGCAGGCGATCCGCAAAGCGGGCTATTCCGACATCAACGCGCTGATCGAGGATGTCGTCAACAAGGATACCAATCATCCCGCGCAATGGACCAAGGTGATGACCGTGCCGATGCGTTTCAACCGGCTGATCCTGTTCAGTCCGTGGATGTTTCACAACAGCGGGCAGGCATTCGGCAAGACACCGCAGGATGGCCGGCTGGTGAATCTGATGTTTTTTGCCAAGGGATAGCGGCGGCAATGTTCGGATGCTATGATAGGGAGATACACTGTCACCCCAACGAAGGCTGGGGTCCAAATAAAGCAACCGGACACAACCGAAAGTGGGTTGAAGGCCAGCATCCGCCGACGGGACGAGAAAAATACAGGAGACCATGTACATGCCAAAACCGATATTCAGAACATTCGCAGTCTTGTCGCTCGCGACCTCTCCATTGGCCATCTCCGCTTGCAGCGAGAGCAATGCGCAGGAAGCAGACCGCTTCGCGGCGGTAGAGATAAAGGCGCAGCCATTGGGCGAAGGCATTGCGGTATTATTCGGCGCTGGGGGCAATATCGGTGTTTCCTACGGACCGGATGGAACGGTGCTGATCGATGACCAGTTCGCTCCGCTGACTCCCAAAATCCAGGCTGCCATCGCCGGTCTGGGGGCGGAGCCGGTCACATATCTGATCAATACGCACTGGCATGGCGATCACACCGGCGGGAATGAAAATTTCGGCAAGACCGGCGCGCTGATCATGGCGCACGACCATGTCCGTGAACGGATGCTGGGGATTCAGAAATCGGGACGCGGCAATGAGCCGGCTTCACCAAGCGAGGCGTTGCCCACCGTGACCTATCATGACGGTCTGAAGCTTCACCTCAACGGCGACGAGGTGCATGTCAAACATATGAAACATGGCCACACCGACGGCGACAGTATCATATTCTGGAAAAAGGCCAATGTGCTGCACATGGGCGATCTGTTCTTCAACAAGATGAGCTTGCCCTTCATCGACCTGGCCAGTGGCGGCAACGCGAGAGGCGTGCTCGCGGCGGCCGAGCAGGCGCTGACCATGGTCGACGACGAGACGAAAATCATTCCCGGCCATGGCCCGATGGCGACCAAGGCGGATCTGATCGCCTATCGCGACATGATGAAGACGGTTATCGCGACCGTGGAACAGGCGCAGGGGAAAGGCAAATCACTGGAGCAGGTCCAGGCCATGAAACCGGCCGCGCAATGGGATGTCAATCCGGACGCCTTCATCAAGGGCGATGCCTTTGTAGAGGCGGTGTACCGCAGTCTGCAAAAGCCCGTGCATGCTGAGGAACAGCCCCATTAGCTAGAGCGTTGCATTCTCGATTTCGTCGCGCAGGGAGGCGATCAGCGGCGCGACTTTGGTCAGCCGCCCATCCTCTTCATCGACGATTTTGCGGAAGATGGTTTTCTTGAATCCCAGAACCGTGTCGCCACCGGGGCGCTTGGCGTCGGGCAGGGTGGACAGGATGATGTCGATCATCCTGTCCGCGCCGTGCAGGCGCCCCCAGAGATAGTCATTCTCGCGGTAGGTACGGCTGAAAAAGGCACCAAAATTGTTGAATTCAATGCCCTTCAGAGTCGCCGCAACGCCGCCCTTGCGGATCGTTCTGGCATCTTCGGGAGAGATGCGGTCGACCTTGATCGGATCGAATTCGTCGAGCCCTTCGCCCTGGAGCAAAGGCAATGTGGCGATATCGTAAAAAGGAAAGCCGAGGAAGGCGAGCAGCATCGAACGCTTTTCCGCTTTCGGGATCACCGCCAGCGCTGCCGCCAGCTTGGCATCGACAACGGCATCGGCGGTTGTCAGGTCGCGGGCCTTGGCCAGCGCGTCCAGCATCGCCTTTGGCCGTTCCTGCGCATGTTCGGCAATCTCGACAAATTCATCGCCAAGATAGTCGACCGTTTCGCGTTCGATATAGAGCGAGAGGCAATCATAGATGACGTCATGCATCACCTCCATGACCTCGTAATCGGCGCGATCGGCGCGGTCGAGGTCTTCGGCAAGTTGCCGGGCGAGAAAGCGAAGGCGCCGCACCCGGAAGCCCAGGTCATGTTGTCGAAAAAACTCGGCAGCCAATTTGGTCGGTCCGCCGCTTTTATCCCCGACATTGTCAAGGCCAAGGCGGCGTATCTCGGCCCAGAGCGCGCTGCGCAAACCGGGATGATTATGCGCATTGGCATCGGATTTGGCCCGCCGCACGGTATGGGCGATATCTTCGATCACCGTCGCCAGCTTGAGGTGGCCATAGGCGCTGTACGAAAATCCCGAGAGCTTGGCCGCCTTGTCCCGCGACTTGCGGCGCCAGGCGGCCACGCGCGCTGCCGTCGGGCGGTCGAGGAAAAACGTGCGTCCGAACAGACTTTCGACATGATGCTCGACTTCGCCGCGCAAATTTTCGGTGATCAGCCGCATCTGGCTGATCCGGTTGGACCGTCCGGCAATCGCGTTGAGATTGTCCCGGATCGGCTGTTCGCGGGGAATATTGGAGATAGCACCGAAAATCGTCGAGAAGAAACCGGGCAGCGCTTCATTGTCGGCTTCCTGAGCGGCTTGCAGGCGTTGCGTGGCTCTGTCACTTTTCGCTACGTCGAGATCGGGGCGAGGGTCGATATAGACAAAGCGCCGGTCTACCTCACGTTTGGCCGGCCGGTTCTTCAACGCCTCGATCGCCTGCGCAAACGGAGCGTTGGCAAGGACCGAGCCATCGATCAGCACGGTATCTTCCGCCGTCCCGGCACGATATTGGTTGGGCAATATTCGCTTCAGAAAAGCCGAACGACCTTCCCAGACATATTGATGGTCAGCTAGGAGATCATCCAGCTCTCTCACCGTAAACGGCGGGAAGGCTCCCGGAAAACTGGCGGTGGCGCGGCCTGCAAAAGTCAGTGCGGCCGGATCGGCAATCGCGTCGTCGCGTTTGCCCCTGGTTGAAAAGCCGATGGTGATGCGATGCTCCATTTCAAGCGCGTCGGGCGGGCTGTGCAGTTGCAGCTTTTCCGGATGTCCGACAAAGTCGGTCACCGTGACAAACAGATCGAGCGGCTGGCCCGGTGGCAGCAAGCGCGGCCCGCGCTCGGTCGCTCTGACCGCGGCGAGCGCATCCCAGATCAGCCCGCTGAATACTTTGCCGCCAAAAGGCGGCGCAAACCAACGCGCGCGGACGAAGCGCGAGAGTTTCATCTTGACCTCTTCGCGCGCTTCCTTGGACACGGTCTGCTCGACCGCGCCCCCTTTGCGGCCCAGCGCCATCCACGCAATCGGCTCTGCCCAGAATTTGGAGAAACGCGACAGGGGCCGCGCATCAGGGTCAAGCAGCCGGTCAACATCGGCGTTGTTGAGCCACAACTCGGTCAGCGGGTCGAGCGACTGACCGGACAATATTGCTTGCGACAGAAATATTCCGTTGATGCCTCCTGCGCTGGCCCCGGAAATAATGTCCGGCAGCACCCTGAGCCTTGTTCCGGTTTCCCGATCCAGCCATTCCAGGATATCATAATAGATGCCGCGGCTGCACTGGTCGACCCGCACGCCATCGTGAAAATCCCGGCTGGCCTGCGCCAGTTTCCAGATTTCCTTGGTTATACCGTGCATATAGATGGCCAGACTAACACCGCCGTAGCAGATCAAGGCCAGTCTGAGTTCTTTCTGCCGCATGGATTTTTACTACAGGATGGTGGTGAGGGTGCAAGCGGGAATGCACTGGCGACCATGTCAGCCCGAAATCAGAGAAGCTCTTCAATGAATATCGAGATCAGCATCGACTGGCTGGTTACGCCCGCCTTGGCATATATCTGGCTCAGCTGTGACCGGACCGTACCGGCGGCGGTGTTTCTCAAAATTGCAATCTCGCTAACCGAGCACCCCTTTATCGCAAATAATGCCACATCGGCTTCGCCTACCGACAATTGCCACTCGGCAAAGCGCAAGTTGAGCATCTCGGCCAGTGCACCTCTGGCAACAGCAAGCGCGCTTTCACGTCGGCGTGCTTCCGCCATCAGTTTGCGCGTGTGCCTTGCGCCCAATACCACGCCCGCCAACAATGCTATGGCGATCAGACATTCAGCGATGACGGCGAAATCTATCCCTGCGCTGATCTGCAATATGATTTCGTCAATGCTGTCTATCAGGAAGAATATAGCTGCAATCGCCTGGAGTGTCACAATGGCCACTGCTGCAATCACCTCGCGATTGTAGACGGTCACGTTCGTTGTTGCAGTCTTTGTTGTCATAGGTTTCATGGCACTTCCGCTTAGCGACCCTCGTTTAAGCAGCTGCTTATAGTGGAATTCCATCAAGCGCACTAATTTCCAGGCCAGTTGGTCAAGCCCGACCTTCAGCTACAACTAGGAAATATCCAATGACGGCGTCACAGGCGAGTGGTCTCAGCAAAGTTCCGGCAATCACCCTCGGTTTCTGGATTATCAAGATACTGGCGACCACATTTGGCGAGACTGCCGGCGATACGGTCAGCATGTCGCTCAATCTCGGCTATCTGGTGGGTACAGGGATTTTTGCGACATTACTGGCAATATTGGTTTTATGGCAGATTCGGGCGAGGAATTTCCATCCTGCGCTATATTGGGCGACGATCATCGCTTCGACAACCGCAGGCACGACAATGGCCGATTTCGCAACACGGTCTTTGGGTATCGGATATCCCGGAGGATCATTAGTACTTCTGGCACTGGTGCTGGTCTCCTTGTTCACCTGGTACCGCGCTATGGGGACGATCTCGGTAGCCTCGGTGCATGAACCCCGCGCCGAAATCTATTACTGGCTGACGATTACATTCTCCCAGACCCTCGGCACGGCATTGGGTGACTGGGTTGCGGACGGATCGCTTGGCTATCTGGGAGCGGCAATCATTTTTGGCGCGCTGCTTGCGCTGATCGCACTCGCTTATTTCCGCACAAATATAAGTCATGTTTTCCTGTTCTGGGCGGCGTTCATCATAACCCGGCCGCTGGGCGCAGTGGTCGGAGATTTTCTCGACAAGCCGCTGGCGCAAGGCGGCCTGGAACTCAGCCGCGCAGCCGCTTCCATCGTCCTTGGCCTCGCGATCATCGGTCTGATCTGGATTTTGCCGCAGAGGCCGGGCGCCAGCAATTCGGCCAGTTGAGGAGAAACCGGCAACAATCCTTAGCTAGTTCGCCACCAACCGACCGGTTCGAAACCGCTTTCCTACATCAGCGTCGCTCTGCTAAACCCGAGGCATGAACCGGACATCGCCTGATCACACGAGCAAGATTGATCTTGCTCGCGTCTCGACACACGCCTTTTCAAGCTAAAATCATTTTCGCGATTAGGGGGTGTGACCCGTGTGACCCTGATTTAATTTTTGACGTAAATTCACTGGTGTTCCTTATTTGTTCTGTTAGATAAACCGCATGGCCAAACCGAAGAAAAAATTTGTCTGTCAGAATTGCGGCTCGATTGCCCACCGCTGGGAGGGGCAATGCGGCGATTGCGGAGAGTGGAATACCTTGCTCGAGGAAGCCGCGGATAACGTGTTCTCCGCCAAGCATAATTTGCAGACCGGCGGTCGGGAAGTGCGGCTGGTCGGGCTCGACAGCGAGATCGCGCTGCCCGACCGCAGAAAGACCGGCATTGCCGAATTTGATCGCGCTGTCGGGGGTGGTCTGGTGGCCGGGTCGGCGACTCTCATGGGCGGTGATCCGGGGATCGGAAAATCGACGCTTCTACTGCAGGTCTCGGCACGGTTGGCCGACGCGGGGCTTTCCGTAGCCTATATTTCGGGCGAGGAAGCGGCGGATCAGGTGCGGCTGCGCGCAAGGCGGCTGGGACTGGGCAAAGCGCCGGTCAAACTTGCTTCGGCGACCTCTGTCCGCGATATTTTGACGACCCTGGGCCGCGATGCGCCAGATTTTGTGGTAATTGATTCGATCCAGACCATGCACAGCGATCTGATCGAAGGCGCGCCGGGAACGGTTAGCCAGGTGCGCGCCTCGGCGCAGGAAATTATCAAATTTGCCAAGGAACATGGCACGATGGTCATGCTCGTCGGCCATGTCACCAAGGACGGTAATATCGCCGGCCCGCGTGTGCTGGAACATATGGTCGACACGGTGATGAGCTTTGAAGGCGAGCGCAGCCATCAGTATAGAATTTTGCGGGCGATCAAGAACCGTTTTGGCGGGACAGACGAAATCGGGGTGTTTGCGATGGAAGAGGAGGGTCTCGCCGAAGTGTCCAACCCATCCGCACTGTTCCTGACCGACCGCAGCGAGGAAGTCACCGGGGCAACCGTATTCCCGGCCATGGAAGGCACCCGGCCGGTGCTGGTGGAAATCCAGGCGCTGACGGTCAGGCTGGCGAGCGGCGCAACCCCGCGGCGTTCGGTGGTCGGATGGGACGGAGCGCGGCTGGCGATGATATTGGCGGTTCTGGAAGCGCGTTGCGGGCTCAGTTTCTCCGGCGCCGAAGTCTATCTCAATGTCGCAGGCGGATACCGATTGACCGATCCCGCAGCCGATCTGGCCGTAGCAGCGGCGCTGATTTCGGCGCATGCCGAACGTCCCATGCCCAGTGACGCGGTAATCTTTGGCGAAATTGCCCTGTCCGGGGAAATACGGCCCGTCTCCCGTACGCCGCTCCGCTTGAAAGAAGCCTCCAAACTGGGCTTCGAACGTGCGCTAATACCGGCATCCGGCGAAAAGAGCGGCGGCACCATGAAGAAGCTGGAATTTTCCAAACTCGCCAATCTCGTTGACCATATGCTTGCCCGTGACTAGCTAGGCCTCATGACCGGTCTTGATATTTTTGTGCTGATTTTAATGGGCGGGGCAGCGGTCCTTGGTTTCCTTCGGGGCTTCGTTCAGGAAGCGCTTTCTTTAAGCGCCTGGATATTGGTCGTTATTGGCGTTCGAACGCTGCACACGCCGATTACCGACCGCCTGATCGGTCCGGTCGGCAGCGAGAGCGGTGCCTCGGTGCTCGCTTTCGCTTCGATAGTCATTGTGACTTACGCGCTGGGCCGGTGGATCGCCAGATCCATTGGCGCCAGATCGCGTAAATCCTTGCTTGGTCCGATTGACCGGGTACTCGGTTTCGGTTTCGGCATGGTCAAGGGGCTCATCGGTGCCACCTTGCTCTATTTGCTGGTCGTTCTGGTCTTTGACAGCATCTATGGTGCAGAAACGGCTCGGCCGGAATGGCTTGCGGAATCGCGCACATATCCGCTGCTCAATGCCAGCGGGAATGCCATGGTTGATTTTGTACAGGAACCGCCGACATTGGCCGTTGATGCAATGGAGGCGACCGAGTGAGCGAAGCCCTGTACACGCGCGATATTTTGCGTCTTGCGGTTTCTATCCCGCATCAACAGCGGCTGGAGAATCCGGACGGTAGTACCGAACTGCGATCCCGGACCTGCGGAAGCGTGGTTGCCGCCGAAGTGATGATAACAGATGATGGCGTTCTGGCAGATATGGGATTGACGATAAGTGCTTGTGCGCTGGGGCAAGCCTCCGCCGCCATATTAGGTGCAGAAGCAATAGGCCGGACGGCAACCGACATCGTCCACGCCCGATCCAGACTGAAAGCTTTTTTCGACGGAATAGCGGAGACACCGGGAGATTGGCAAAATATGGATAAACTGATCGCCGCCAGAGACCATCAGGGTCGCCATGCCGCCATCCTGCTTCCCTACGACGCTCTGATCGCGGCCTTTGCCGATGCCGCCAAACGAAAGGCTGTTTGAACCATGGAAACGGAAACCCATATGGCGGATTTGCTGCTGAGTGGTTTCGTTATGCTTGGTGCAGCACTGGGCATGGTGCTTGTGTTTCGCCGGTTTGGTATTGGTGCTGTGCTTGGCTATCTGATTGCGGGGATATTGATCGGCCCGCAAGGGTTCCAATTGATTAGCAACGCCGAAACGATTCTCGAATTTTCCGAAATCGGCATCATACTTCTGCTGTTCATCGTCGGACTGGAGCTGGCACCGGCGCGGCTCATGCGATTGCGTCAGGCGATTTTCGGGCTCGGTCTCAGCCAGGTCGTATTATGTGGTATCGCGCTGTTCCTGCTGATCATGGCGACAACCAACTTCACCCTCGCAGCATCGATTGCCATTGGTTTGCCGCTCGCGCTTTCCTCGACTGCACAGGTGCTGCCGATGCTGCAATCATCAGGCAGACTGAATACGCCGACCGGGGAAAAGGCTTTCTCGATCCTGTTGTTTCAGGATCTCTCGATCATCCCGCTGCTGACCATAATCGCTGCGTTATCGCGTGCGCCACAGGAAGATGGCGGGCAATCTGGGTGGCTGACCGCAGTATACGCGATTGTTGCGATTGGCGGGCTCATTCTCGTCGGCAAATATTTGTTGCAGCCGTTGCTAAAAGTGATTGGCAGGATTGCCGAGCGTGAACTGTTCATCGTCGCGGGTCTCGTCGCGGTATTGGGCAGTGCTGCATTGATGGATTTTATCGGTCTGTCACCGGCGCTGGGCGCGTTTATCGCCGGCGTGATGCTCGCCAACTCCCCCTATCGCCACGAACTCGAGGCCGATATCGATCCGTTCCGGTCGTTGCTGCTCGGCTTCTTTTTCCTTGCCGTTGGCATGATGCTGGACCTCGATGTCGTGGTTGAAAATACCGCATTTGTCATCGGGGCGGCCTTTGCGTTGGTAGCGGTTAAAGTCGCCATTATATTCGGACTAGGCAAGCTCTTCGGCATGGACACCTACCCGGCTCTGGCGATGGGAATGTTGCTCAGCCAGGGTGGAGAATTTGGGTTTGTCCTTTTTGCAGAGGCTGAAAAAGCGCTGCTAATCGAACCCGAAGCAAGCAGTCTGTTCGGAGCGGTTATAACCATTTCAATGGCAACCACTCCCTTTCTGATGCTGCTCGCGCGGCGTTTCAGCAACGGACGACGCAAGACTTCAACGAATCTCGAGGATCCTGGCAATGCGGATCGAGCATCGGTTATTGTCGTCGGACAGGGGCGCTTTGGTCAGACCGTCTCTCAAATGCTGTTGGCTGCAAAAATCCCGCTGACGCTGATTGATATCAAGCCCGAACAGATTGATCTTCACCAGCAATATGGCGCCAAGGTGTTCTATGGCGACGGGACCCGCGTCGACCTGCTGCGTCGCGCCGGTGCGCATGAAGCCGATGCCATTGTCTTCTGCATGGATGACCAGAGCTTCGGCCCCGAACGTGCGCGTGAAATTATACAATCATTTCCAGAAACCAAGATGTTCGTTCGGGTCTATGACCGCCGCCAACTGATTGCGCTCAAGGGGCTCGGTATTGTGGGGATGAAGCGGGAGCTTTTTGAATCGGCGATCCATCTTGCCAAGCAGACGATGTATGCGATTGATATCGATGACAGCCTGATTGACGAGGTCGACGAAGAATTCCGTCAGCGTGATTGCGACCGGCTGGAAGCGCAAATTAAGTCCGGAGGTGACATGTTCGCCGGCGCGGAACTCAGATTCGAAAATAATCTTCCTAAGGAACCCTGATTCATGATTTGCAGGTGTGGCTAGGCCGACTCGTCCAGAAATGCGGCAACATCTTCCAGTTCCACATCGCTCGCCAGAAACGATTGCCCGATACTATTGGCAAGGAGGAACGGGAGAGTGCCCCCGCTCATTTTCTTGTCGTGCATCATATGGTCCACCAGACGCTGGCCCGATGCCTCAATCGATGCCGTGGCCAGGCTGTAAGGCAAGCCAACCGACTTTAGATGCATGATTACACGTTCCGCGTCCGCAGCATCGCAATGACCGCGCCGCACCGAATATCCGAAGGCCAGTGCCATGCCGGCGGCGACCGCTTCGCCATGGACCAGCTTTTCCGAAAAGCCGGTTTCCGCTTCCAGCGCGTGGCCGAATGTATGGCCCAGATTGAGCAGGGCGCGTCTACCGCTGAGTTCTTTCTCGTCTTCCCCGACGATCAGGGCTTTGGCACGTACGCTGTGGACAATCGCTTCGCTGAGGACATCGGGGTCGCGGTTCAGGATCTTGCTGCCATTTGCTTCGCACCAGGCAAAGAAATTCGCATCGTTGATCAATCCATATTTGACCACCTCTGCATAGCCTGCCCGCAATTCCCGATCTGGCAGGCTGTTCAGGACGAGCGGATCGACCAGCACAAACCGGGGTTGATGAAAACTACCGATCAGGTTTTTCCCGGCGGAGCTGTTGATCGCCGTCTTGCCGCCGACACTGCTATCCACCTGTGCGAGAAGACTGGTGGGTATCTGGACAAATCCGCAGCCGCGCTTGACGATTGCTGCCGCAAATCCGGTGAGATCACCGATCACGCCGCCGCCGAGCGCTACGAGTGTATCGGACCGCTCGACGCCTTTGGCCAGTAGCCAGTCGGTCACCCGTTCCAGTTGGCGCCAGCTTTTACTCGTTTCACCGGCAGGCAGAATGTTCACTACAAGGTCAATCCCGCTTCCGTCAAAGGCGCGCTGCAATTCCGGCAGCAATTCCGGGCCGACATTTTCATCGGTCAGAATGAAAAGCCGGCGATTGTTGGCAAATCTCTCGAGATAGGTCGCCGCCTGCTCCAGAGCGCCGGGCTGAACCAATATGGGGTAGCTTTGCTCGCCTAATTCAACAGTGATCTGGGTCAACGTTGCAGTGCCTCGATAATTTTTTCCACGGTTATTTCATGAGGCGAATCATTGCCAGTGACATGAATATGTGCAGTGGCATAAACGGGATTTCTTGTCGCTGCCAGATCGGCCAAAATCTTCGCGGGATCACCAGATTGTAGCAATGGCCTGGTATCGCGCCGGGCGACGCGTTTTACCAAAGTATCCAGATCGGCGTCGAGCCAGATTGCGATTGCCTTTTCAAGAATCAGCGCGCGGGTTTCCTCGTTCATGAACGCTCCACCACCTGTAGCGATGACCTGACGCTTGCCTTCCAACAGACGAGCTATAACGCGCCGTTCACCGTCACGGAAATAGTCTTCGCCAAAACGATTGAAAACTTCTTCGACTGTGAGATCCGCCGCCCGCTCAATTTCCTCGTCGGCGTCCACGAAGGCAATGTCCAGCCGTTTTGCCAGGCGCCTGCCCACTGTAGTTTTGCCGACTCCCATCAAACCGACCAGCACAATTGGCTGGTCTCGCACGAAATCAGGTTTTTCACCGGAATTTCCTGCTGAATTGTCGAAAGAGGCTTTTATGTTTTTGTCCATTGGGGCAAAGGCTATACAGCGGTTGGCTGAGGGTGCAATTTCCAATGCTGATTATGCTAGTTTTTTAACCGTTCGAAAGATTGAGTCACATCGATGCCACGTAAGTTGGTCTATTTAATTCTGTTTGTCGCAATCTTGATCGGCGCGACTATTTATCTGGCTTCGATGGATGTCGAACAGCCGCTTCAACCGGTTGAAAAGCCTGTAATTGGTGATGATCTGCAATAAGATGCGAATGCGTATCAAGCACATATCCGTATCCGCTGTAAGCCTTGGCGCTCTGCTGGTGGCGATTCCGGTGCTGGGGCAGAATTCGCCCGAGTCCTTGCTGCCACCCGGATTTGGAGATCCTGCTCCTTCGCCTAGCCCGGCACCCGTGATCGCACCGACACCAGCTCCGGGCCCGGTTTCCGCGCGGCCTGCGACCACTCAGCCAAGCGAGCCATCGAGCGGGCCTGTCAGGGATCGCAATGTTGCGGAACTTGACCCCGATCTGCCTTCGTTGACTCTGGACGAGAACGGGGAACTCGATTTGAACGCGCTGGATGATGCGTTCCAGCCCCAATATCGTCTTTCCGCAGGCGAGAAGCGGTCGATGACAGAAATCGGCGTTTTAACGCCGCGACACAATGGCTTGCCGGCAGATTCGTTCGGCAAAGAGGGCGGTCAATATCTGACCAACTTGATCAGAAACTTGAATGGCCCGATCATTTCTCGCTGGGGTTCGATCCTGCTCCGCCGCACGTTACTCAGCAAGGTGGCCAGTCCCGAGAATGTAAATCCGGCGGATTGGACTGCAGAACGAGCCTGGCGGTTGCTGCTCATGGGCGAGGCCGATGCTGCTCGCTCGCTGGTTTTGAAGGTCGACGGCGGAAACTATACGCCGCGACTTTATGAAGTGGCGATGCAGGCACATCTGGCAACCGCCGATCCTGCCGGCATTTGTCCTCTGGTAGATGCCGGTGCGCGAGTCAGCGATGCACCGACATGGACCATGTTTCGGCCCATATGTGCGTCTCTATCAGGCGAGCAAAGCCGAGCGACCAGCCTGCTTCAGCAAGCACGACGCGACAAAGTGGCCACTGGAATCGACTATTTGCTGGCAGAAAAGACGATTGGCGCGGGCTTCGAGGGTCGCAGGGCCGTATCCATCCTTTGGGATGATATCGAATTTTTCAACAACTGGCGCTTTGGCTTGGGCGCGGCCACCGGTGCCGAACCGCCGGATCGTCTATATGCCGAGGCCGGTCGACATGTTCAGGGGTGGCGCGCTCGGGCGCCCATGCTTTCAATGGACTCGCGGATGAAGGCAGCGGATATCGCAGCCGCCATGGGCGTGATTTCCAGCCAGGCGATGGTCGATCTTTACGCCGCAACCTATGATGATCCCGAAGCGAGCGATGATCGAAGGGCTCTGGCGTCGGTATTGCGTCAGGCATATACTAACGATACGGCAGAATCCCGCCTCGCAGCGATGCGGAGTTTATGGGACCGGTCAAAAGGTCGGTTGACGCGATATTCGGCCAAGATACTGACCGCTCGCGCCGCAGCGAAGATTCCGCCGGCCGATGCGCTCGGCGATCAGAGCGCAGATCTTATTGCTTCGATGCTGACCGCTGGCCTTGACCGCAGTGCCGTAAGGTGGGCTGATATTGTCGATCAGGGCAGTGATGGCTGGGCTTTATTAGCGGTGGCTTCGCCCAGCAAAAAAATCCCGGTCTCCTACGGTGCGCTGGATGATTTTGGCGACAATGACGCCAGTGAGGAGCAGCTCCGCAGTAAATTTTTATTGGCAGCAATTGCTGGCTTGGGACGAGCCGACCAGCAGGCGATTGATGATTTTGCAAGTGATTTGGAACTGGACCTAGGCCGCTCCACTCGGTGGACCCGGGCAATCCAGTCGGCCGCTCGGCGTGGCCAGCAGGGAACCGTAGCCCTGCTCGCGGCGGTGGGTATGCAAGGCAGGAACTGGAAGGCCATGTCGCCTCTGCACCTCTATCACATCATCCAAAGCCTGCAACGCGTCGGGCTTGAACCTGAAGCTCGGATGATTGCGGCTGAAGCCTTGTCGCGGACATAGGCTTTGCTTTGAAGGCTGCGAGGTCTATTCGTGCAAGATATGAGTGATGATGCCAATCTGATCGAACGTTTTCTCGAAATGCTCGTGGCAGAAACCGGCGCAACTCAGAACACTTTGTCCGCTTATCGGACAGATCTGGAGCAAGCATCGGCAATCACCGTTGGTAAATTGTCGAGCGCGGATCGAGAGATGATCAAGAATTTGTCCTCTCATTGGCGAAGCTTGCAAAATAGCACAGTCGCGCGCAAATCGTCGAGCTTGCGACGTTATTTCGGGTTTCTGGTTGAAGAAGGCTTTCGGGGAAATGATCCTTCCGATGCGCTGCCCCGGCCGGGACTGGTCCGCTCGTTACCCAAGACGCTGTCTCACGCGGAAATCGCAAATTTGTTCCAGTTGATAGCTGAAGGGCTCGATTGCAAGCCGGTTAAACCGGCCATTGTCCGGCTTTCTGCGATAATGGAACTGCTTTACGGCTCGGGATTTAGAGCGAGCGAACTAGTAAGCTTGCAGCGATCATCAATTTCTGGCGACAAGCCCTATTTGATTATCAAGGGAAAGGGGGGGAAGGAGCGATTGGTCCCGATTTCGCAACAGGCTCGCGCTGCTGTACGTCGGTGGGCGGAATACGTAGATTCGAAGGAAAAATGGCTATTCCCTTCGCGAAAGGGCCATATAAGCCGGATCAGATTGTATCAGATTATCAAGGAGCATGCTGTCAGGGCCGGGATCAACCCGGCAAATATCAGTCCGCATGTCTTGCGCCACGCATTTGCGACCCATTTGCTCGAAGGGGGAGCAGATCTGAGGGCCTTACAGACTCTGTTGGGCCATAGTGACATCAGTACGACGCAAATCTACACGCATATCGACAGTGCGCGCCTGGTCGAACTCGTGAATAATCGCCATCCGTTGAGCCGACGAAATCTCGCGCGTTGACGTTTCGACTGTCCGGTTCTAACTCTTTTTCATGACATCTTATCTCGATTTTGAAAAACCAATCGCGGCTCTCGAATCCCGCATTTTTGAACTAAGAGATACAGCGGATGAAGGTTCGCTAGATCTCGAAGCGGAAATCGAAAAACTGCAGGCCAAGTCAGCTAAAATGCTGACCGACACCTATGCGAAGCTGACTCCCTGGCAAAAAACGCAGGTCGCCCGCCATCCGGAACGTCCGCATTTCAAAGATTTTACAGCAGGCCTGTTCGACGAGTTTCTGCCGCTAGGTGGCGATCGGAATTTCGGTGATGATCAGGCCATTATGGGCGGTTTCGCTCGAATGGGAGACCGTCGGCTGGTCGTTATCGGTCACGAAAAGGGCGATGATACTCAAAGCCGCTTGCGGCACAATTTCGGAATGGGAAAGCCGGAAGGATACCGTAAGGCGATCCGGTTGATGGATATGGCCGACCGGTTTTCGCTTCCGGTTTTGACCCTGGTCGATACATCGGGAGCATTTCCGGGCGTGTCGGCGGAAGAACGAGGACAGGCGGAAGCAATAGCGCGCTCGACCGAAAAGTGCCTCTCGCTGGGTGTTCCGATGGTAGCCATAATTGTCGGCGAAGGGGGATCGGGCGGCGCCGTAGCTCTGGCTGCTGCCGAACGCGTGTTGATGTTTGAGCATGCCGTCTATTCGGTTATTTCACCTGAAGGTTGCGCTTCGATTCTGTGGCGCACAGGCGACAAGGCTGATGTCGCTGCAGACGCAATGCAAATCACTGCCCAAAACCTTAAGAAACTGGGTGTTATCGACCGGATAGTCACGGAACCTGTGGGTGGCGCACACCGCGACCAGAAACTGGCTATCGCAACGTTGAGTAAAGCGATCGAAGAAGAATTTGAACAGCTCGAGAAGTTCGATCGGGAGGCGCTAAGAAGATTGCGTCGCGAAAAATTCCTTCAAATTGGCGCGCTTTAAACCTGAAAATCGAGATTCTGCGTTGGCTGGAACGGTTGAGACGTCATTTTACATGTGGAACCCTTTATCCGTTGATCCGTTCTTATACAGTGCGACAATGAGGAGCTTGATATGAGACAATTTTCAACACGACTGACGACACGGCTGATGAGTGCCGCTGCAATTATTACACTGGTGGCGTGCACCGGCAGTGGAGCCGATGCCGGCGCGGTCGAGTCGGCAGGAAGTCAGTCGGGAGAAGCCCGTTCCATATCTGCAGCGGAAAAACAGAAAGGGGCGGAAGCCCATCCGCAGTTGCTCGAGGAGTTTGGCGGTGCATATATGGGCCCGCAGGTTGCCTATGTCGTGGAAGTGGGGCAAAATATTGCGGTGCAATCGGGCCTCGGGAACGCTCGCAGCGACTTTACCGTGACACTACTCAACAGCCCCGCGAACAACGCTTTTGCCATTCCGGGAGGATATGTTTATCTCACGCGGCAATTGATGGCGCTGATGAATGATGAAGCGGAGATGGCTGGTGTTCTGGGCCATGAAGTCGGCCATGTTGCTGCGAGACATAGCGCAAAACGGCAAAAGGCGGCAACGCGCAACAGCATTTTGGGCATTTTGGGTCAAATAGGGTCCCAAGTTCTGTTGGGCGATTCGGCTATCGGACGAATCGGACAGGAAGTTTTCGGCACAGGCAGCCAGTTGCTGACACTTAAATATTCGCGCAAACAGGAATATGAAGCTGACGATCTGGGAATTCGCTATCTGGGTTCGGCAGGCTACGATCCACAGGCGCTGTCATCGATGCTATATTCGCTGGCGGCACAATCAGCGATCGATGTTCGAGCGGCGGGTCGCGACGCCCGCAGCGCACCTGAATGGGCGAGCACACACCCGGATCCAGCGCGCAGGGTATCGCGCGCAGCGACAAACGCTGGCAAATTGGTAGGATCGGGCGGTGTTCGCAATCGGGATCGGTTTCTGCAAAAACTGGATGGAATCTTATATGGAGATGATCCCAAGCAAGGGGTGATCGAAGGAAATAGCTTCCTGCATCCGGACATGAAGCTGAAATTTAGTGTTCCAAGCGGTTTCTCCATGCAAAACGGAGCGCGCGCAGTCTCAATCACTGGGTCGAGTGGGCAGGGGCAATTTACGACTGCCGCGTACAACGGCAATATGGCCTCCTATATTGATGCGGCTTTCAAAAGCCTTGTGGGCAAAGGCAAATCCATTTCTCATGGTGCTATCGAAAGAACAACGGTGAACGGCTTGCCGGCATCTTATGCGATGGCACGGGTCGATAGTAATAATGGCCAGGTTGACGTGACTGTCTTTGCCTATGAGTTTTCGAAAAACAGCGCCTATCATTTCGCCACTATTGCTCCGGCCGGAAGCGCTTCGGTTTTTTCACCAATGTATCAGAGTGTTGTCAGGCTTTCTGCAACTGAAGCGGCCGGAATCAGGCCACGTAAGGTCGATGTTGTGACCGTAAAAAGCGGAGACACGATTTCAAGCCTGTCTTCGCGAATGGCCTATTCAGCTTACCAGCAGGATCGCTTCCTGGTGCTCAACCGTTTGCGCGCGACGGACGGGTTGCGGGCTGGCCAGAAGGTAAAAATCATAACTTATTGATTGTATCGGACATAAAAAAAGACGGCAGCCGGAAGGCTGCCGTCCTCTTTTTATAAATAATCCGAAGATTAACCAGCCATCGAGGTTTCGACGTCGGTGAAGGTGTTGCTAAGGGTGTTACCCAATTGACCCATTGCAACGATTGCTGCAACAGCGATCAAAGCAGCAATCAGGCCATATTCAATAGCCGTTGCGCCTTCTTCATTCTTAAACATTTTACGTACGAGTTTCATGTCTGGTCTCCTAGATTTGACAAACTTCACTTACCCAATCGAACATATTTTATGTCCAATATTCAGCAGCCTAGAGTAGAAACCTTACCAAAAGATTAAGTGCGAAAGCTTTTATGAAACTTCAGTTACCTGAGTGGCAACATCGCTCCACATGTTTACGGTTTGGTTGGCAACACCGGTAATCGCAACAATCGCTGTCAGCGCGATGAGAGCCAGTATCAAACCATATTCAACAGCCGTCGCACCCTTGTCAGAAAGATATAATTTTTTAAAAATTTCAATCATGTCTCTCTCAACGCGGATAAAGTTCTGCTAAGTCGTGAACAAGACCGGTTTCACAGAAATGGATTAACAAAATCCTTACATCGCACAAAAATATGGAAAAAAATCCGACATATCTATTTGTCACAGCCGCCGCCCTGATTGACCAGAATGGCAGAGTTCTCGTGCAAAAGAGACCGGAAGGCAAGCCGATGGCCGGCCTCTGGGAGTTCCCGGGAGGCAAGGTTGAGTCGGGGGAAACTCCGGAAGCCGCTCTGATTCGCGAGTTGAATGAAGAACTGGGCATCAGCATCAAAGAGCCTGATATCGAGCCCGTTGCCTTCGCCAGCGAAGCTCTGGACGAGCAGCATTTGGTCCTCCTTCTATATATATGTCGCAAATGGGCAGGACATGTCCAGAGTCCGGAGTCGCTAGATCTGCAATGGTTGTCGGTAGAGGCAATCCAGGATCTTCCGATGCCGCCGGCAGATGGTCCATTGGTCCGAATGCTGTCTAACGTCCTTCGGATTCCGGATTAATTATTCGCTCAGTTCTTGCTACCCTGAGAAAGCGTGGTGGTGAGAGATACCTGTCCGCTTCCGCGCTTCGCTGGTTTTGGTTGGTCCGGGTGAGATGCCCATGCGCAAAGATACAATATAGCGACGCTTTCAGAGAATTTTCCATCCCCTCCGGCTTGCGCTGCGAATATCGAATGAATCCTTTTGTGGATATCCCGGCCTATAGCAGTGATGCCGCCGGTCATGATATTGCTGCCTCCCACGTCTCTGATGTCGGAAATCAAACGTCGAAGGCTTGAATATTTCAGGCGCAAGTTGTCGCTGTCAGCCACCGGCATAGCCAGACCTGCCCGCGCCATGAGGTCGCCAGCGGTGCGCACATCGATCTGCGGATGGATATGCGCGGAAACCCGGTCGCCCTCGGCCTCCATGATCACGGATTTGAGCGACGGGAAGCTTTCGGCGCTGATCAAGGCGGCCAATAACAATCCGTCCGGAATCAATATCCTCCGGAACAGAACCAGCGCACCGGGCAGATCATTGACGGTATCCAGGGAGCCTATATTGATAATCAAGTCAAAGCTGTGATCAGCGAAAGGCAAACGATCATCATCGCATATTACTCCGCCGAGTGCTTTTGTAACCCGGGCGCTGGAGTCGGCGAAAACCACCTGCATGCCACGCGCTTGTAGCTCCCTTCCAAGCCGTTCCGCAGGTAGCCCGATTATCAGCGCTCGCCGAAATGAGCGCTTGATCACGTCCAGACGTTCCAGAATTTCCTCCGCCATGAACTGTGCTAGAAAATCGTCGCCATTTGCTCGCGCATAGGCGCGATCACGGACGATACGCCTGCGTTTGCGGTTAAAAACTTCGGGAACATTGACTGTATCGGTCATAAGGCCTTGTGGCTTTAGGAGCGCTGGATAGAAAGATCAAATGCCGTTGCCAGCCATTTTTCAACCATTGATCGATTTTGCCTTGCCGCCAAGATGTCCGGTATGTGGTGTCACGGTGGAAGCAGATAACCGGTTCTGTCTGTCTTGCTGGCGACAACTGGATTTTCTCGCAATGCCATGGTGCGCGGCTTGCGGAATACCTCTAGCCTTCGACGGCCCCGACGATAGTCTTTGCGTAAAATGTCTCACAGATCCGCCGATCCACGACGGGGTCCGGGCTGTGGTGCGATATAGTGACCGGAGTTCGCTGATCGCGATGCGCTTGAAGTACGGGACCCGGTTGGGGCTCGCAAGACTGATCGCTGAGCATCTGCAAAAATTCGTGAAAGGATGTTCCGATAACGCGACCATCGTTCCGGTGCCACTACACCGATCGCGCTTGTGGCACCGCGGATTCAACCAGTCGGTGCTGATTGGAAGAGAGCTCGCCCGAGGCACCGGCATCGGGATGAATTACAACGCCATTTTTCGTCGTAAGGCTACCCCTCCGTTGCGAGGCATGACCGGTAAACAGCGACGAAGGACGGTTGATGCGGCCTTTGCACTTCGGGGTGATGCGCAATCAAGCCTGGCCGGCAAGTCGGTTTTGTTGGTCGACGATGTTTACACGAGCGGTTCGACCAGTAATGCCTGTGCGCGGCTGCTCAAAAAGGCCGGGGCCGAACAAGTGCTCGTTTTCTGCTGGGCTCGGGTTATAAGCGACTTCGAAAATGGCTAGATTGTGGAGCAGAGCAGGATCGCTTGAATTCCTTCCGCTGACAGCCCATTTGCAGACCGATGGTAGAAAGATCGAAAAATGTCGAAAGTTGAAATATATACAAAATTTACCTGCGGTTTCTGCTTCCGGGCCAAGGCCTTGCTGAAAAAGAAGAATGTGAGTTTCGAGGAGACTGACATCACCATGGGCGGCAAGAAACGCGAGGAAATGATCCAGCGGTCGGGTGGCAGTATGACGGTTCCGCAAATATTTATCGATGACCGCCATATCGGAGGTTCGGACGAACTTGCCGCATTGGACCGGTCCGGTGAACTCGATGTGCTTCTGGCAAGCTGATTTGTTTTGAAAATCGCTCTTGCCCAGATGTGCAGTGGTATTGATCCGGATGAAAATGCCAGACAACTCTCTATGTTTGTTGCCGAAGCTGCGACGGGGGGGGCAGCGCTGATATTCACGCCAGAGATGAGCGGGTTGCTGGATCGGGATCGGTCGCGAGCGGCCAGAGTGATCCGGAACGAAGCGGATGACGTCGTTCTGTCGACGGCCCGGTCAGAAGCCAAAAAGGCCCGTATATGGGTGCAGCTTGGCTCTCTTGCGGTGAAAACGTCCGACGATCCGGCAGAGAAATGGGTCAATCGCTCCTTCCTGATTAATCCTGACGGCGAAATTACTGCGCGCTATGACAAGATTCATCTGTTTGATGTTGATCTTGGTCCGGATGAATCGCTACGGGAATCCTCCGCATATTCAGGTGGTCACAAAGCCGTCGTAGCGGCGATCCCCGATGCAATGCTGGGATTGTCCATCTGCTATGATGTCCGTTTTTCCGGGCTATACGAAGCCTTGACCAATGCCGGTGCCGACATTTTGTCCATTCCGGCCGCCTTTACGGTTCCGACCGGAAAAGCCCATTGGAACATATTGCTGCGCGCACGCGCAATCGAAGCAGGAGCCTTTGTCGTGGCGGCAGCCCAATATGGCGGGCACGAGGATGGCCGTTCAACCTATGGCCACTCGATGGTGGTCGATCCTTGGGGTGAAATATTGCTCGACATGGGTGAGGGGAACGGGATTGATTTCTGCGACCTGAATTTGAAGAAAGTGCAGGAGGTGCGTGCGCGGGTTCCCGCTGTTGCCAATCGCAAACGGTTCGAAGCACCGGCAACAACAACAGGATAATTTTCGACTTGATCTGCGCGGACAGGGAGCATCGATTCGAAGGCTGGTTCGGATCCTCGAAAGAATATGCAGAGCAACAGACTCGCGGATTGCTGGACTGCCCGGTTTGCGGCAGCACCAATATTACAAAGGCCGCCATGGCCCCCAATGTGGGTAGGAAAGGCAATCAGGAAGTCGTTACAGCTAAATCAACCGAGAATCGGTCCGGCGCCCAGGCGGTCAAGCCGGTGAGCAACGATGTAGCCGTGCCTGTCGAATATCAGGAAATGATCGGCAAATTGGCCAAGGCCCAGGAAAAGCTTCTCGCCAATTCGCAATGGGTCGGCGATAAATTTGCTGATAGAGCGCGCGACATCCATTATGGTGACGCCTATGAAATACCCATTCACGGTACCGCGTCACAAGAAGAAGTCGCCGATTTGGCGGAAGAGGGCATCGCAGCACTATCTCTGCCTCTGCCGGTTTTACCACCAGGCTCCAAAAATTGATTCTGGTGCGTGCTTCCTAATGTAGCTAAACCCGCAATCACTACGCGCCCGTAGCTCAGTCGGATAGAGCATCAGATTCCTAACAAGTGGCTCCAGCTCCTTGTATTAGGCAGAGAACTCCCGTTTTAACCTGCATCTTTCTTTAATTGTGTCGTCAAATGTGTCGTAAACCCCTCGGCAACCCGATCAAAGGCGGTAATGTGCTCGTCAGCTTTGATATGAGCGTACTTCATTGTCACTGATATGTCCGAGTGGCCAAGAGCCTCACAAATATCTGCTAGGTCAGCCCCCGCCTGACGCGCCCAAGAAGCAAACGTGTGGCGCAAATCGTGAAAACGAAAATCAACGATCTCCGCTTTCTTCAACGCAGCATACCAACGTTTACGAAAATTGGTGAGCGCAAAAACTTTGCCGCTGCGATCCCGCATAACCGACAACACTGCTTTGGCAGGGGTCGATAGCCTTATGTCATGCTTTTTATTGCCCTTCAGCGTAACTGACACCCAGCCGCTAGCGAGATCCACTTGGGACCACTCTAGTGACAATATGTTATCTTTCCGTAATCCGGTGAATACTGCAAAGGCGATGATCGCGCGGATATCTCTGTGAGCTATGGACATTAACGCCTCGTACTCATTTCGGCTGAGAAACCGTATTCTATGAGGGTTTTCAGCTACTTTTACCGATTTCCAAACGATATTTGGTACCTGTTTGCCGTGGATATTTTTAGCATGGTTGAATGCAGCCTGCAGGTGCGCAAAGTCGCGGTTAACCGTTTGAGCTATCACGCCACCGCCTCGCCGCACTGCTCGGTAGTCTAGGAGCATGTGGTTGGTCAGGTCCAGCATATTGATATGCCCGATTCCCTTGGTAAGCTGGGCAATGTTGGCGAGTATTACTCGCGCTGAGGTTTTGTGCTTTGCGTGTTCGTTGTAATATACCGAAAGTGCTGCGGCAACGGTCCAATCATCTCTGTATTGCGGGCTATATTCAGCATCGTGCTTTAATTCCCGTTCCCGGGTTTGTGCTTCTCGCTTCGCAATTCTGCCCGTGCTGCCTCGAAATCTAACACCATTGACGGCAAAGTCGTAGTACCAATACGGGGAGCCTTTGCGCTGGGATAATGACATTGCTTTGAGCTTTCTATGAAAGTTTCCAGATCAGATTCAGTGTAGCAAATATTGCGCCCGATTTTTACAAAAGGCAAACGACCCGACTGGCGAGCATTCCGGAGCGTTCGAGGACAGGCCCTTAAAATAGCAGCGGCTTCGGTTTCAGAAACGAGAGACGGAATCATTGTTCTTCCGGCCTGAGTTCAGTGCTAGGCAAGCCCATATACTTTGAGGCCAATTCAACACTCATGAGCTGCGGCCAAAAAGTTAACACGCTACTCATCATCTTCTCCAAGCCTGTCTAAAATAAACTCCCTGACCTCCTCGGTTAGAGGTTCCAGTTTGGCGTTCAGCAAAGATTTCCAGCTGAACTCTGAAATATCCAGACTGCTGTAGTCGGCAGCCTCTGCGTTTACCCGCTTGCCGGTGAGGGCCATGCAGTTCAGCTCCAGAGGCATCTCCTGTCCCTCTTCGAGCAACACTCGGACGCACTTGTTCTTGAGGTCGCCGGGGTCCAACGCGTCCAGCTCTCCAAGGGTCAGAGTGACGTACCGTGTACCGTCAGGGTCTTCTGCATGACTGTATGGTTCCATCGACCCGGTGCAGTGGACGATGACGTTGCCCACCTTATACTCGCCGGGGGTGTGGTAATGCCCCGAGTAGAGCACGATATCGTCCCCCAGGAGTTCCCTCAGGAGCTCTGTGGGTGCGAGGTGGCTGTCGTCGCCTCCAAAGGACTTGAGGTCCCAGTGCCCCAAAGCGATGGCCAGATCGGTGTAATCCTTCAGGTCTTCTACCTGAGCCTCCGCCGATCGGTCCCACTCCCATGGAAACAAAGCAATACCGTCCACCACAATGGGTGTGGTGACGACCATCACGTTATCGATAGTGGCCAACATTGTGGCCAGAAGATCGAAGGCACCGATGGTCTGAATATTCCTCGGCAGATCGTGGTTGCCGGCCATGAATATGAAGATCGTCTTAGGACGGAGGGCCACAGCGTTGACGATTGCAAAATAGGTATTCTGAACGACGGCGTAGCCAACGTGGGGGTGATCGAACAGATCGCCAACCATGATGAAATACTCAGCCTCGGTATTTTTGAGGCGTTCGTCGAACGTCACCATCTGCTGGGCTTCACGTTCACCTCTACGGTGGAAAGGGACCCCGTTCTCGAACTTGCGTCCAAGATGAGGGTCTCCCAGGAGTTCGACATCGGCTCCGTTAGGCAGGGATAATTTCATGGAAAACTCCAGTGAAGGCTGTGATCCGCTGATATTGCTGACGAAGGGACAGGCGGTGCTGACCCGGCATTTTTGGGATGGTCATCGCCCGAAGGCGGACGTTGTTACCGTCGTAAATGTGGATCAATGAAAACCTCTTCGCGCAGCATCTCGACACCCTCATAGAAAAGTGGATCACTGCGACAGAGTTGGTGTGCTCGTTCCCAAGCACGGAGAATGGCGCGGGGGTCTTTGGATAGAAATTTACCGATGCGTTTCTTTCCCCAGCCGATGTCCTCTTTGAGAACATGAGCGATCGCCCACCGGGCGCGGGACACATTTGGCATACGGGTTTGGCCGAATAAGAGACCGGGGTTGTCCAGATCAAAATACTCGCTGGCCAAGATAGCAAGACGGGTTCCCACTGGGGGAGCCCGCCCTATAATTGAGTTGGAAGGTCCCAACCTAGTCGGCCAACAATTCGAAGCGGATCACGCCCCACTCGTTATTGTTGATGTTGGTTTTCTTCTCCGCGTGGAGACGAACATTCACGGTATCCGTCAAAGGACGTCCAGCTTTTTTCATCGCCTTCATGAACTTCTGGAACTCCTTGAAGCCGGTCATGGAAGGGGTATAACCCAGTTCCGTGTCAGCTTCGAACGTCAGCGTGGACTTGGGGTCCTTGACGTCTTTGATCAGAGTTACCGGGATTTCGACGCTGGGGTAGGGGCCGTCGACTTTTTCATGAGATCGAGTCAGGCGGTCAATTTCGGCATAGAGGTTTTGACCGGTTGAGGTGGTCACACCATCATAGCTCTTCACAAACGTGGTGTTACCACCGGAGTTTGCACGGACCTGGATGATAGGAACGACATCGCTCATGTCGATCTGAACGTCGATTGAATCCAAAAGACCCTTCATGTCCCGGGAGATTTTCAAACCTTCCGGCTTGGACAAGATATATTCATCGACAAGAATGCCGCTGGCATCTGACATGTCCTGCAGGGTCGGTTTTACGGGGGCGTTCGAAGCATAGTACGGCTGGGTTGCGGCAGGGGAAACATAGTTGGCAGCAGCGGCTTCGGCATTGTTCATTACGTTATCAAGTGCATTCATGATATATTGCCTCCAAAAAACGATCAGGAATTTTCCGTTAAATTGTAGATACGTTGTGGTTGAGGGAAATTCACCCATTAAGACAAGAACCACCCGGTGGTTTTACTCGAACCTCAAGATATCTCTTGTCGGGTCTACTTTATTGGCTTCTATGGATTTATATTTGACTATTTCATACTGACGTTGATCTATTGATTCTTCATACTGTACGAATGTCACGAGTAGGGTGGTTGTTCGTGTTCCTCTCGAAGCACGGAGGTAGGCCTGGGAGACGTTCACGTCTTTGTAGTCGATCGATATGAAGACCACGTGGTCGGCGCGTTCCCAGTTGTAACCCACTGCTGCTGTCGGACCAGAAGCCACGATGGCGCCCAGTTCTCCAGCGCAGAAGGCTATGTCGATGAGGTTTCGATCCTTGGTCGAAGTATCCGAGTTGATGAGAGCGGCTTTCAAACCGCATGCTTTGAGCACTTCGAGGCATCGCCTCTGCTCGGGTTTTAGTGCAGCGAAGACCAGCATTGGCTGACCTTCAGCTGCAACCTCGGCCAGGAATTTATCCTTGCCGGTGGTTTCTCCTTTGGCGATCGCATTGGTTTCAGGATGCGCCATGATTTGTCTGGCTCTTATGGTGGCCACTCCGGGGAGGGCTCCATCCAGGAAGTTTTCGTCTTCCAGCTCAAGCATCGCCTGGGAGTGGAAGAGGTCATATTGTTCGCGGCATTGTGGACCCATCGTGATCAGTTTGGTCTGATAATGGATGGGTTGATCACCGTAGACTTCCTTGCGGGTGTGTCTGACAGAGTGCCGGCCAATGATCTGACGCAGCTTGTCATGATCTTTCCAGCTGTCCACGTTACCGTAGTCGTCGATCCACGCAGCGTGGCTATCGACGAAGCCCTCATACGAGCCGTAGTAGTTTGGCTCGATCAGGTGGATGGCAGGGTAGGCGCTGTCCAGCCGGCCATCAATCAGTGTGCCAGTCATGCCGCAGAACTGGCTGCACTTGCGGCCAGCCAACCAGAAGCTTTCGGTTTGCTTACTCTTGGGACCACCATACCCCATGTGCAGCTCGTCGACGAGGAACAGATCGAGCTCGGGAATGGTCTTGAACAGGTGCTGGATGTTATCCCGGAGGAAAGCGAAGCTGGAGATAAAGACCTTGGCGTTTTTCGCCGCGGCAATCAGGTCTTTGACTTCGTCTTCATACCGTTCCCACTTGATGATCTCTTTGCCATCAGGACCGTTGATGCCGGTCTTGATCTTGCGCTTTTTCATGATCTTCGTGGTCGGCCCGGTCCATTTCTTCGTCAGGTTCCCGAAGGCGCTCTCGAAGATGAAGATGTCGTCCGGTTCAAAGTCGGTGAAGACAAGCATCTCGGCTTTGTTCTTCTCCATGAGAGAGACCGGCATGGTCCAAATAGTTTTCCGTCCGTGCCTTGCCCAATGGTAGTAGGCCAAGACACAGACGGTGGGAGTTTTACCGGTAGATGGTTCAGAGAGGTTGAGGGATTTAGGATTTGCAATGTGATATGTGAGGTCTTCGACTTGGTGTTCCCGCAAGGGGAGGGGTTCAGGCTTCAACGGCGTCGAGTATCGTATTGGAAAAGTAGAGGTTATTAACGGTATTCATGACCTATCCTTTGAAAAAGGGAGCGTTTTCGGCCACCTCGAACAAGCGCGATTTCGGCGTGAGGTTGGCATTTTGCGGGCATGGCGGCCAAGAGTGCTGCTGATTTTCTGTCCCGGCGGCCGGGCAGGTTGCTCCTACGATGGTAGATTGGACGGATGCGGCAGGGATTTAGGCGGCATCGACGCACCAGGCTCTGAAATTTATGGAGTTAGAGCTGGTGCTGCCTGTGCAATACGATTGGTCGGAAATATGAGAATGTCGGATCTTTTGGCTAATGTCTGCTTCGCGCCCAATTTCTGCCGTACGCGATGGACGCGTTTAGCGTCGGCTTTTAGTTTCGCACATTTTTCATGCAAATGTCCGTAGCTGGGTGGGAAACTGACGTTCGATAAATGCGATCTAAACGACAGCTTTTGGGCCGTTTGCGGACTGTCCGGTTCTGGGTAGCCGGCCCAACTAGCGGACACTGAACGCGGAGCAATTGTAATGTCAGCTTCCGCCCCAAAAACGGTTGTCCCACCGCCTATCAAACACAGATAAAATCGGACATTAAATATCAACCAACCGGATGTAGACAATTATCAGTCGAATTACGGAGCCTTCGGTAACAATAGTTGTAACGGCCGATTGAAAAAGCGACTCAAAAAACAAGCGGGGCAGTTGCCGAGCGAGAAACCGAAAAATATATTATAAGTTAGGGGTTTACCGGTTGCGGGCATAGAGTTGCCTTGTGCGGTTCTTTCAACAAGGGCGTTTGCGACCCGGACTTCGTTATGGGTTTGCTTTCAAAAGAGCAGGTAATTCTTCCTCAAGATAACCCCCCGCACAACGTATTGGGTTTATAAATTGCACAATCGCCACGATGTGAACCCCAAAAAAGCATCAAGCTGATGGTCGGATCGCGGAGCAGACTTGCTGTCGAGCCATAGTCAAATTTCCTTGGGAGACTCTAATGCGCTATATGTTACTAATTTCCTCCTTGCTTCTATCTAGCGTGTCATCCGCGGCATGGGCGGATATGGATCCGGCATTGGTTGCGGCGGCAAAGACTGACATCGAGACAGCCCCATCATGGGCTGTTATCGACAGTACCAAGGTATCCGCTGCTGCGAAGGGGGATGCCGACGCACAGTCGGCTGTCGGTTCATTTTATTCTAATACAGAAAGAGAGGCCATTGCCATAAAGTGGTTCCGATTGGCTGCTGATCAAGGAAATGCTGAGTCACAATTCAAACTCGCGATGGCCTATGATCAAGGCCGCGGCATTTCGGCAAATAAAATCGAGGCTATAAGGCTTTATAAGCTTGCTGTTGCGCAAGGTTATTCTGACGCGCAACTCATGTTTGCCAGTAAGTACGCTCAAGGTATGGACGTTGAACAAGACTTCGCCCAAGCAGCAAAATTATACCAGCTTGCAGCCGACCAGGGCGATGTTTTCGCGATAAACGAACTAGGAAAAATGTACGCAACCGGGCTGGGTGTAGCTAAGAGCACCGACCAGGCAATTCAATTGTATAAGGTTGCCGCTCAGCACGACTTTCATCCATCACAAATTGCTCTCGCAATTCTTTATGACGAGAAACATAGCAACGGTGACGTTTCGGTCGATTACCTATTGAAAGCCTATGCATGGCTTCGACTTGCGATCTCGACAGAGCCGGGAAACGAAAATGAGTCAGATAAAAAGTTTGCTGAAATCACCGACCGAATGACAGCGACACAGCTCAGCGCGGGCCAAGCGATGGTCGCCCATTGTTTTCCAGATCCAGAGAACAAGGTTTATCAATTTGGGTGCACCCAAGATCAACCATTTTGAAGAGCATATATTTATAGAGGAATTGCAATGCTGATTGACAGAAAAAATCTTCGACAAAAGGGGTTCGCCGCAAGCCTTTTTCTTTCCACTGCGCTGGTTACGATGGCTGCGAGCTCCCCGGCTGTTGCTCAAGTTTCTGAGCAACAGTCCATTGATGCCTTTTCCGCATCTCAATATCATTATTGTGATGCGAAACTTATGGCCGATTTTTGGGGTGAGAGTATTTGGCAAGCTAAGGCTGGAATTGGCGCGCGAATCCTTCTCGGGTCGGGTGACTATATTCCCGGCAAACTCCAAGCTTCAAGGGACAACGGGAATCAATGCAACTGGAGCGAAACCGGATTCGGGTATGAAGATGCCGAAAACATCGCAAGTTTGTGGGGCCTATCAAGTGTCGAAGAGGCCAAATCAAAAATGGCATGGCTGGCTACTATGGGTGACACCGGCGATATTAATCAGGCGCTTGGCTACTAGAATGACAGTCTCCGCGGGGGTAACCAAGCGCATTATCCAGGATCGGACGAAACGCCTCAAAGTCAACAATCCGACCCAGTTCCTCCAGAGGATTGCCGTTCGCCGACAGCAGCCTCAAATGATCCGTTGATCCAAACAAACCTGCCTGCTTCATCACCGCCTCCTCATCACAATAATAAATCAGAACACGCGCTGAAATGCGAGAGTTTTTTGGAGGAGACCAGATAATCTGAAGGACTTAATCTATCAATTTGCAAAAGTATGTTCGTTGACTTTATTTTTGCAATATGCCATATTTAAATGAGGGGAGAATATAATGACATCAAGGCATACTATTGGCTGGCCTATAATTATTGGTGTAGCTGCTATATTACTTCTTCTTTACTTTATGAATGCTGATCCGGTGAGGGCAAACGCTGCCTTCGCGGGGCAGACTGGCCAGGCCTGCGCAACCTGTCATCATATGAGTGGAGCTCCCAGCGCGGGAAATTTGACTTCTACGGGTCAGCAATTTGTCCGTTGCGGATATATATTAAATTGTGGACCGGGCAATTTATCTCCCGGCATTTCTGCTCCCCAGCCACCAAACTATCAGGCTTCTACCGGAAATTTTGCGGGTTCCGCAACAGGTGCGGGCTTTCAGCCAGGCAAGGTCTGGATCGTCCAGCTTCGTGAAACCAGCGGTCGGTTTGCAGACATGATTTGGACCAAGCGCGGTAATTCGAACAGCTTCGATGTTCTGTGGCATCTGGAAGGCACTCGCTTTGCAGATGTCATGAATTACGAAGGTTACCGCAATGGGCAGGTCAGTTTTTACAGTGCGGAACTCAACACCAGATTTACCGGTACACCCTCCCCCAACGGAAACTATATATTCAATGGCAGGATTGTGGGCGGAGACTCGGGGCCAAATGACAGCTGGACGGCATCTATTTTCTAATTGTCCGCCGCCACAAGACATGGGGGTGACAATTCGATCAAACGTTAATTACTGGAGGAAAGCTTGAACAAAGTCAAAATGGCGTCGGTTGCCGTCGTCACAGGATCCTTGGCCGCACTGGCGATCGCGTCATCTTTCATTGCGCCGGATCGGGTAGAGGCAAATGTCGGCTTTGCCCGAAAAACGGGCTTATCCTGTGCCAGCTGTCATTCCGATGCAGCCGATCCTCGCAAGGAAGCTTTGACAAGTGTGGGAAACAGCTATCGTACATGCCTGTACAATCCAACTGCGAGCAGCATTGACTGCAATGTCCAAGCGCAGAATCAGACCAGAGCTGCTGTTCCGACGCCTGCGCCGTCTTCGGTTTACAACAACACACCGGGTTTTAACAATCCACCGGTCTACAGTTCAAATCCCGGCACCAATAGCACTGGCGGTTTTGGCGGGTCCAAGGGCACCACGTCGACATATAATGCTGCGCCTGCTCCTCCGCCAGTCCAGCAAAGCAAGAGCAACGGCGTTCGCGACTTCCTTTTGGGACTACTGGGCGCGTCGGTAGGCAACAATGCAAATCCTGGCAACAACGGGTCGAGAAATCCCGGCTATGTTCAACCCACAGGCAACAATCCGTTGGACCGGATATTCATTCCGCCGCAGAATTTTGATATCGGTCAACAGTGGGCTGTTTCGGAACAATTGGGGGGCGGCAGAAAGCTGGACAGTGTCTGGGCCAAGAGAACCGGCTCCAATATATTTGATGCTGTATATATTGATAGCCAGACGAACGCACAGACGAACGACATCGTCACATATAACGGTATCCGCAACGGCCAGGTTTCCTTTCGGCGGCAAAGCACCGGTACAATCTACACGGGAAAAATGACCACGGATGGCCGGATGGTGCTGGGCGGAACGACCAACCAGCGCGCGGGCAATCTGACGTGGTCAGGATCGAATGTGAGTCAATTCAGCGGTGTAGCATCGGCACCGACGGGTGGCCCGCTTCTTGTCCCTGCAGGTGGATCGGGAGGCATGGACTTTCTGCTTTTCGACGTAGCGAGTGATCGTACGGACCCCGGCTTTCCGAAAGCCGTCGATTCCAACAGCTTTCCCGGAGTGTGGCCGCAAGGAGCGACTGCGGTGTATAATGGCGGTAACGACAAGGCCTATTTCTTCCGGGGCAATGAGTATATTCGATATGATATCAACGCGGATCGAGCCGACCCCGGCTACCCGCAAACGATCAACAACCAGACTTGGCCGGGACTTTGGACCAACGGAATCGATGCTGCCGTCAACGGCGGGGGCGGCAAGGTCTTTTTCTTCAGAAGCGGTCAGTTCATGCGCTATGATATTGCTGCTGATCGCGTCGACCCCGGTTATCCGCAACCCGTCGACAACCGTACCTGGCCAGGATTGCAGGCACTCGGACGGATAGAATCCGCGGTCAATGCGGGCAATGGAAAAATCTATTTCTTCTCGGGCAATCGCTATTTGCGCTATGATGTTGCTGCGAACCGTGCGGATTCTGGATATCCGCAGCAGATCAACGCACAAACATGGCCCGGCGTATGGGCGAATAATATCACTATGGCGGCATCGGGTCCGGGTAAACTATTGTTGTTCCGGTCGCGATAATTTCAATCGCGCACGGTCGAACGAACGATCTGGACAGTTTGCTTGCCGAACATATCGGTTTATGGTCATTTTTGACTGATCGGGTGATCCCGGGCACGCAGATGGGCGCTCACAATTTATGTTATCTTAACAGGCGTAAGAGAATAAGGACTGGTCAAATCGACTTAACCCTTGACCCGACCATCGCTAGGCAATCGAATGTCTCAGGCGACCGGATCTATCAATAAAGTCTAGCGACCTCGCGTTTGCTGGAGCAGATCAGAATAGCCATCGGTCATTTTAATCGCGATGGTCCATTTTGCTTCTGAGACGCTGCCGATATTCCAGGCACGAGCCAATGCCAGTGCATCATCTTAGCTATCGCCCGTGTCACCCCACTCGCATTTCTTGAGCGCTGCGCGGCTTTCTTTGAGCAGCAACGGGATATCGCTGCCAATGCCATTCAGGATTTTCTGACCGATCGTAGCCTTGCCACCGACCACATCTTTATTCCACAGCAAACCCACCGTTTTGGCGTCGCAATAATTATATCACGATGCGGCATAGGCATAAAACGCCTGATCAATCGAATATTGCCGCAAAAGCGGGAGAATTCACAGCCACGGTTGAGAGCGCTGTCGTCAGAAAAAGCGCAGTTGCTTAGCGTTTAACCCCCAAATCCTTGTTCCCGGTCGACATCTTAAATCTCTCCAATGAACAATCATTATATCGATAATATTTATCAGATATCCGTGGTTGTGGTTATTCTACTTTTTACAGCAATCTTTCGTTGCCAGTGCTTTTTCATCGTCCGGGTAACTGGCGCACTGTCCAGCAACAGGCTTAAACTGTTCGGAATCCTCGCCGGGCTCGTCGTTGGATCAATGCACCAACCGAGCAGGCCTTCGAACAGCGCCGTAGCCTCGACTATCCTATTGCTGTCCATCGTGGACGGCAAAATCCGGATTTCAAAAGTATGTTTTTGTCCATTGCCTGTTGCAATGTTCAGCAGATTGAAATCGCAAAATTTGGAGAGCTCAAGCTTGCTGAGCACCTGCTTGGCCTCTGGCCAGTTGAGCGCCTGAAATTTTTTGCTACCGGTCGCATCTCGGAGGGCATCCGGCCAGGCCCCCAGGCGAACGCACTGCCTATTCACTTCGATCAGGCTCTTTAACTCGGCGCTGAACTTTTCGAATATGCTGACAAGTTTTGCGATGGCGGGGGCGGAGCAAAGAGGGGAAGCATCAAAATGGATGTGGGTTGCACCTTCAACAGGAATGGCAAAATCCTGCGCATTGGCTTCGTCGAGTAGTTGCGACAGCTTTTCGAAATGGCCTGAACTGATCGGAGCGGTCACTATTTCACATGGCCTTTCGCGTTCCCCAGGCAGAGGTGCACAAATAGCAACCGAAACGCCGCGATCATCGACAACTCTGAACATCCCTGAATCATGGGACAGTAATTTGGTGCCAAAGAGATCTGCAAGGGGCTCAAGCACGTTGTCGATGGACGACGCCGGATCACAATGCCTGATCACCAATCGTAGGAGACGGGCTTCATCGGCAATAATACGGTACCAGCCCGACTGTGATGGGGTCTGCTTGTCAAAGTCTGCCTGGAGCGTGAGATCATCGACAAAACTGGCGACCCATTGACCGGAGGAATCGAAGAGTTGAAATCCTGGAGTCAAATTTTCAAATGTTGGTCGGCCAGGGACCTTGCTGGGTTCCGATTGAGAATGGAAAATCCGTTGAACGGTTCCGCCGGATTGCAGCGCCAGAACATCCGCCAAATCCTTTCTCGTCCTGCCGCGAGGCGCGACCAGTTCGATTTCAAACCCGGTTTTCCATTTTATTTCTGCTGTCATGGAAACTTGCCGGAGAGCGAGAAACCGACCACTGTTCTACTGTATGAACCGGGCGACGACATAATCACTTAAGCCATAATCGCATATTGCGATTGCCCATCACCGCGACACATTTGTTTGGATACCCGCGTTTCCTCTCCATCAATGATAATCACGTCGGTTATGCTCAGACATTTCCGGCCAGTAGGTTGAGTATTCAAAGCGGTTACCGTGGAGGACCCAGTGACACCACCACGGGTCGGGCTCTGCCATGTACTGACCGCCCCGACCCGTTCTTGCGCGACTACAGCAAACGTCGCCTCAGAAGCCTTCTCCTGTTCGTCTTCGCTCAATTTACATGCAATCTCACCAATCAGTACCGCACCTGCGGTGGCAGCCAGCAATGTTTCTGTGCCATCTAGCCCGGCCGCTGCGCCGACTATACCAGCAAAAATGCCGCCCAACAATTGGCCGCGTCCTCGTGACTTTTTACAGGATTTGTCTTTTGATTTCCCGCTCGATCCTGCAAGATCAACCGCTCGGCCTTCTTTACCCGGAATATTCATAAATCCGTAGTTATACGGCACGGGATATCCTCCGCAGCCGGTGTTGTAGCAATAGCGGTCGCTCAAGTAATCGCGATCCAATTGGTAGAGTTGGACAGCGCCTCGATAGGCAGCCATATGCTTTCCGTCCTGATCCGAGGCCGCATGTTCCTGTCTGATTTTATTGAAGAAATTTTTTCTAGTGGTTGCTGAATATTCCATTCTTCCTGCTACATTTTCGGTGAAGATCTTGGAAATTTCATCCTGATAATGATTCATTCGCCTACGATAGTCTTTCAACACATTTTCATAATAAGCATCAAGAAGTGAAGTGCAGCGGTTAATGTCCTTGGCTTTGTCCAACGGGTCCGGAAGTTGCTGATGGTTTTCTCTGCAATCGGGATAGTCCCGTTGCAACAATACAGGAGTCGGGGGCAAGGCTGGCAGCGGGGGTTCAACTTTCAGTGGTGGTCTATAGGCTTGGTCCAGGATAGCTTCACCGGAGTGACCCGGCGAGGCGTCGACGCCCGCTTTTTCGTGCGGAATTTGTGGAGACTCCGCCGACGATTGGGCAAGAGCTGGGGAGCTGGGGTAGGTTGTATCATTCGCATTTTGAATAGATTGGTCGCCCGCGGCAGGATCGGAAATGAGCGGGTTGGTGTCGGTCTGAGACGCGTTGTAGGCAGAGTTGACTGGTGCAGCGAATGACGGATTTGAGATGGTTTCCGTCTGGTGCTGATTTTGCGCTTCGACGTTGCAATCGGTCTGGTTTGGAGCAGGGTTGTAAAGGCATGCACGATAGGCGGCGCCAAGGGCGGTCAACGCACCTGCTCCAGGATCAGAAGAATTGGAATGACACTCCGAACAGGAAAGGCCTGTGTTTCTTGCGAAACCAATATTTGCATCCACAGGTCTGGCAAAAATAAACATCAAAACGATAGTGACCATCGCCGTTGTTCCGACAGTCCCAAAAGCCAGAGCCGCTTGAACCCTTCCCAAAATTCCCTCCCGTTATTAATTCCAGATCTATCGAGATTTGTTTGATAGCCGATTTCAGTATGGTGTGCGAGGTGAGTGTCGATGTAATTAACCTACTTGGCTTGAAGCAATCACGTAGCGGAAGGGGTCGTACGACTTCAGCCGGATGAACCGCACTATCAGTGCATGGGCCCGCAACAGGTGAACCC